>NZ_JBOFIN010000137.1:0-65590 GCF_051650185.1 Scandinavium sp. | reverse complement strand
TCAGGGCTTCCTGACGGAATTCAGGCGAGTGCTGTTTACGGATCTTTTTGATGGTTGATGCTGGTTTTGTCATGTGAGCTACCTCTGGTTGAGAGTTTACTCACTTAGTCGCGTGTCCACTATTCGCGGGTAGGATCAGTCGCTGATGTGGCGCGTCAGGAAGGTGGCGAACTCAGGCGCAACCCGGCGTGCTGCCTGTTCCAGATGGCCGTTGAGAGAGCTTCGCAGCGCTTCATCGTTCACCAGCGTTTCACCCAGCCATAATCCGGCTTCGGCAATGCGCTTCTGCACGCGGGAGTCTTGCGCGCTAAGATCCTCTTTCAGCCACTGACGCAGGTCGGCCCACATCTCGCCCAGATAGCGGTTAAAGGTCTCATCGTTTTTCAGGTAGCGCTTAATATTTTCGGCTTTGGCGGCCATTTCCGGATCAGCTTTCAGATTATCAATAAGCTTCAGCACCGCGCGGTCAAAGGCCTGGCGCACCTGATGCGCGCTGTCGTGGCTGACGTCATCGAGCAGCGTATTCACGGCTTCGGTCACCAGCTCTGCGCTGTGCTCACCCAGCCACTCAGTGGGCAACACTTTCGCTTTCAGCGGATGCTCTTTCTCCAGCCAGTGAATGATTTGCCGGGCGATAAACTCGCGGCTGCTTTCGCGTTGGAGCAGCGCAATCAACTGGGCAATCAGCGCATCCAGCAGCTTTTGATGCCGGTTGTTTTTGGTCATGCTTTCCAGCATCAGCGCGCTGGTGCCCGTCAGGTCAACTTTATCAATCGCCTTATGCACCGCGCGTTTGAGCAAGCCCTGAATACGCGAGTCGTCGGTCAGCTCCAGAAAACCGCTCATCACTTTGATTAAGTGCTGTCCCACGCGCTGCGCGTTGTCGGGCTGGCTGAACCAGTTGCCGATCATCAGCGCCGGTTCGTGCTTCTGGATAAGGTTTACCAGCGACTGAGTATCGAGAAATTTTTCCTGCACGAACTGGCCGAGGTTGTCGCCAATCCGGTCTTTATTGCGCGGAATGATCGCCGTGTGGCGAGAGATAAAGGGCAATGGCACGCGACGAAACAGCGCCACCACCGCAAACCAGTCGGCCAGCGCACCGACCATCGCCGCTTCCGAAATGGCCTTCAGCGCCCCGACCCATGGCGCAGGCGGCAGGAACAGGGTGGTGATAAAAATGGCTGCGGCAATCAGCAGCAGTGAGAGCGCCAGCAGTTTGGCGCGTTTGAGTTCAGCTATTTTGTCCATGGCCTAAGCATAGAGCGCGACGGCGCGTGAATGCAAAAAACGCCACTAAATCGCCACCCGACGGCTGATTTCCACCACCTGGTCGGCAGGAAGATGATAATAGTGCGTCGCGTGGGTGCAGTTACGCGCCATAAAGGCAAAACAGCTGCGTTGCCATTTGGCGATGCCCTGTCCGTTCTCGCGCCCGACAATGGTTTCATGGCCGAGATAATAGGTGGCATCTTCCAGTTCAAACGGGCAGTGACGGCTGGTGATTTCGCTTTGCAGCGCCGGAATGTTCGGGCGTTCCATAAAGCCGTAATACGCGACGGCACGCCAGTAATTCGGTGCCACTCTGGTTACCACCAGACGGTTTACGTGAGTGATTCGCGGGACGTTAAGCACGGAGATGGTCAGCGTCAGGACGTTCTCCTGCAACGAGCGATTACGCGCGACATGCCAGCGCATCACCGGTGGCACGCCGTTTTTGGAACGCGTCAAGAACACCGCCGAACCGGGCACGCGGGGAATGTTGTTATCGCGCAGCTTGTTAAAGAAAGTTTCGAGCGGCATCTCTTTTTCGTTGATGGCATCGAGTGTGGCGTTGATCCCGCGATGCCAGACGATCATCACCGTGCAGATCATTGCCGCCAACAGCAGCGGAATGTAGCCGCCGTCCAGCACTTTGATCAGGTTGGCTATCAGGAAGCTGGTATCAATCACGAGGAACAGCAGGGCGACCAGTGCGCTGGTGAGCCTGCTCCAGTGCCAAATCTGGCGCATCGCCACATACAGCAGGCCGGAGGTCATCAGCATGGTCAGCGACACCGCGATGCCATACGCCGCCGCTAAGTTGTCGGAAGATTTGAAGAAAACGGCCAGGAACACCGTCGCCACCATCAACAGCCAGTTGACCATGCCGATATAAATCTGGCCGTAGTTATCCGCCGCAGTTTGCCTGATGCGCAAGTGCGGCAACCAGCCAAGCTGGATGGTCTGGCGCGTCATCGAGAACGCGCCAGTGATGATGGCCTGACTGGCGATAATGGTGGCGAGCGTGGCGAGAATGACTAAGGAGATTTGCATCGCAGGTGGGCAAAGGCGGAAAAAGATGTTGTGCGAGATCTCCGCGCCAGAGAGCAGCAGCGCCGATTGCCCGGCATAGTTCAGCACCAGGGCAGGGAACACCATGCCGTACCACGCCAGCCAGATAGGCTTTTTGCCGAAATGCCCCATGTCGGCATACAGCGCTTCCGCACCCGTCACGCAGAGAAACACCCCGCCCAGCACTAAAAAGCTCACCAGCCCGTTGGAAAGCAGAAAATGGAAGCCGTACCAGGGATTGATCGCCAGTAAGACCGACGGATGCTGAAGAATGCCCCAGACGCCCAGCGCGGCAATGACCACGAACCACAGCGTCATAATCGGGCCAAAGACTTTGCCTATTTTCGCCGTGCCAAAAGGCTGAATGGCGAACAGCGCAACGAGAATGGTGACCGCAGCCGGCAGCACCAGATGATGCGCTTCCGGGAAGACGATGTTCAGCCCCTCAAGCGCGGAAAGCACAGAGATCGCAGGTGTGATCGCGCCATCACCATAAATCAGCGCCGCACCCAAAAGCCCGGCAAAGATGATCAACACACGGCCTTTACGTAAGTGCTGTAGCTGCGACATCAGCGCCATGATCCCGCCCTCACCACGGTTATCAAACCGCATGGCAAACGCCGCGTATTTCACCGAGGTGACAAGGATCAGCGTCCAGATAATCAGGGAGAGTAAGCCGAGGATCAGCGACGGCGTTGGGCTGCTGCCGGTCAGCAGGATCACCGTTTTCAGGGTATACAAAGGGCTGGTGCCAATATCGCCAAACACCACGCCAAGCGCGCCCCCCGCCAGCCACACCGTGCCGGGCGCTTTCTGCTCCGTATTGCTCTCCGCTGCCTGCGCCGTCTGATCCATGGGAAATCCTGTTGGTTGTGGCCTGATAGAAATATAGAACAGATGGAGTGGGTTGGTTTTTGTGGGGGATGGTGCCAATATTTTTTCTCTGTTCATCTTTCTGTCATCTCCCTTTTTTAGGGTATTACACACTCATAAAAAGGGACGAAATAATGAAAATCAAACTTATACCTCTGGCTTTGCTCTCCGCTTTCTCTCTTCCTGCCCTGGCCGCTGAACCCACTGCCGAACGTTATGTGGTTAGCTTCCCGGAAGGGTCACATATCGATTACCAGGGCGCTTTTTCTTCTGCTTTTCCCAACGGCCTGCCGGTGGGTATCGGCTCTGGATTGCTGTTTACTGGCAAGCAGGGTGATGCGCTGACGTTTGCGACGGTGACGGATCGTGGCCCGAATGCTGATGCGCCGAATGTCGGTAAGCAGGAAGCCAAGATTTTCGTGACGCCGGAATTTGCGCCGCAGCTGCTTTCCATTCGTGTGGAAAATGGCAAAGCGCAGGCGACGGACGTGCGTGCTTTGCATGATGACAAAGGCCCGATCAACGGCCTGCCGTTGCAGAGCGGCGTGATTGGCTCCACCAACGAAGTCGCGCTGAGCGATACGCTGCAAAAACTGAACGGTGATAATCGCGGGCTGGATACCGAAGGTATTACGCCGGACGGGATGGGTGGTTATTGGCTGTGTGATGAGTACGGCCCGTTCCTGATTCATATCGACAACAAAGGCAAGATCCTCGCGATGCATGGCCCTCAGGCTGAGGAGGGCGAGAAATCTATCGCGGGCGGTTTGCCGAATATCATCAAGTGGCGTCAGCCGAACCGTGGTTTTGAAGGCGTTACGCGTATGCCGGATGGCCGTATTATCGCGGCGGTGCAGAGCACGCTGGATATCGATGGCAAGAGTAAGAAAAAGGCTGTCTTTACACGCCTGGTGAGTTTCGATCCGGCGACGGGAAAAACGGCGATGTATGGCTATCCGATTGATGACGTCTACAGCAAAAACAGCGATGCCAAAATCGGCGACATCGTGGCGCTGGATAACGACCACATTCTGCTGATTGAGCAGGGCGGCGATAAGAATGACGTGATGAGCAATAACATCTACAAGGTTGATCTCAGCAAAGCGAGCGATCTGGCGGCCTTTGATAAACCTGGCGAATATCCTGAGTTTGATACAGCGGATCAGCTGGCGAAGCGCGGGATCCAGTTAGCGGCCAAAACCCTGGCTGTCGATCTGCGTAAGCTTGGCTGGCAGCAGGAAAAAGCAGAAGGGCTGGCGCTGATCGACAGCAAAACCCTGGCGGTGGCGAACGATAATGACTTCGGCGTGAAGACGAAGCTGAACGATCCGATAGAAGGGAAAAAGCTGAAAGATTATCGGGTTAACGATCAAGGGAAATTGACCGTGGACGATCAGGCGGTGGCGACGTCGATTGAAATCAAGCCGCTGGAAAAGCCGGAGTCGCAGAGCGAGCTTTGGGTGGTGACGTTGCCTGAGGCTTTGATGTAAGAATCGTGCGGTCTGATCCCCTCTCCCCGGCCCTCTCCCAAAGGGAGAGGGAGTTAACAACTAAACTTTCTTCAACCCCGCAAACGCCGAGCGAATCTCTTCTTCAGGCAGTTGCACGCCAATAAACACCAGCACGCTGTGCGGGACTTCATCGCCCCATGGACGGTCCCAGTCGGCGCTGTAGAGGCGCTGCACGCCCTGGAACAGCAGGCGGTTGGGCTCACCGTCAATCCACAGCATCCCTTTGTAGCGCAGCAGTTTGTCGGCAAACGACAGCAGCAGGTTTTCCATAACTCGTGATACGTCGCTGATATCGACCGGGTAATCCAGCTCGACGACGATCGAAGCAATGTCGTTCTGCTTATCGCCCATAAAGTGAAAGCGTGGCTTCGGTTGCACGACGTTCTCTTCCAGCATAAACCCGTTGGTGTTGAACAGCTGCGCCAGTTCGATATCGCCATGAGTGACAGTATAAACAGGTGCGCGGGCGTTGATGCGGCTCAGGCGTTCACGCAGTTTTTCGCTGTCGCCCACCACGTCGGTTTTGGTCAGCAGGATGCGGTCCGCATAGCCCACCTGGGATTGCGCGAGAGTGAACTGATTCATCTGATCGTCGGCATGAACGGCATCGACCAGGGCGATCACGCCGTCGAGCAGGTAGCGTTCGCAGAGGATCTCATGGGAGAAAAAGGTTTGTACGATCGGGCCGGGATCGGCCATGCCGGTACATTCGATGACCAGTCTGTCGAACTCGATGTCACCGCGATCGCGGCTGTCGAGCAGATCCAGCAGGGCGTCTTCCAGTTCGTTGGATCGACTACAGCAGATGCAGCCGTTGGTCAGGGTTTTGATCTGCGTGGCCCGGTCGCCAATCAGCTCTGAGTCGATGGAGACTTCGCCGAATTCGTTTTCGATGACGGCGATTTTATACCCGTGCTGCTCGTTGAGAATGTGGCGCAGCAGGGTGGTTTTGCCGGCGCCGAGGAATCCGGTCAGAAGGGTGACTGCAATCGGGGTCATACTCTCTCCTTTAACAGCAGCGCATGCCGCCTTCTCCACTGCCGCCGTAGCGCGCTTCTTGTCGCTCGCGGAAGAATTCGTTGTAGGTCATGTACGGCTTGTCCGGATGAGTGGTTTTCATGTGCTCGACATAGTTGTCGTAGTCCGGGATGCCAATCAGCATCTTTGCCGCCTGACCCAGGTATTTTTTGGCTTCGCCTAAGTTACCAAACATTGTTCATCCTTATAAGTAAATGCCCGGTGGCGCTACGCTTACCGGGCCTACGGGGATGGGTAGGGCGGGTAAGCGTTGCGCCACCCGCCATGATTTTAATGATGCGAAGAAGTCTTCACGCCACCTTCTGGCACTGGTACATAAGGTGTTTCTTTATCGGTACGTGCCTCGATGCTGCGAGCCTTCATCCAGGTTTTGATGCCGTAGAAGATGATGCTGTAGACCACCACCAGGAACAGAATGCTCAGACCCGCGTTGGTGTAGTTGTTCACCACGATATGGTTCATGTTAGCAATCTGTTGTGCGGTCAAGTCTGCGCCACCGGCGGCAATTTTGTCTTTGTACTGGTTAGCCATAAAGAAGAAGCCTTCCAGCTGTGGGTTGGCGCTGAACAGCTTCAGGCCAAGCGCCCAGGTGGTGCACAGCAGCAGCCACAGAGCAGGTACCACGGTCACCCAGATGTATTTGGTGCGCTTCATTTTCACCAGCACCACGGTACCGAGCACCAGCGCGACGGCCGCCAGCATCTGGTTAGAGATCCCGAACAGCGGCCACAGGCTCTTCACGCCGCCGAGTGGGTCGACAACGCCCTGATACAGCAGATAACCCCACAGGCCCACACAGCCCGCGGTGCCAGCAACGCCCGCGATGAAGGAGTCGGTTTTCTTCAGGAATGGTACGAAGTTACCGAGCAAGTCCTGCAACATGAAGCGGCCCGCACGGGTACCGGCGTCGAGTGCCGTCAGGATGAACAGCGCTTCGAACAGAATACCGAAGTGATACCAGAAGCCCATGTCCGCCCACGGCAGCACTTTGTGGAACACGTGCGCGATACCGACTGCGAGCGTTGGCGCGCCACCGGCACGGTTCAGAACGGACGGTTCGCCGATGTCTTTCGCGGTCTGCATGATTTGCTCAGGCGAAATCACGAAGCCCCAGGAGCTGACGGTGGCCGCGGCGTGAATGCTGGCATCTTTCAGCTGAGCCATGATCATCGCTGCGTTTTCACCGCCCATTTCGTGCAGGTTTGGCATGGTGATGCCGAGGCCTGCTGGCGGGGTGTTCATCGCAAAATACAGACCCGGTTCGATGATGGACGCGGCCACCAGGGCCATGATCGCCACGAAGGATTCCATCAGCATCGCGCCATAACCAATCAGACGCGCATCCTTTTCATTCGCCAGCAGCTTCGGCGTGGTGCCGGAAGAGATCAGCGCATGGAAGCCGGAAACCGCACCACAGGCGATGGTGATAAACAGGAACGGGAACATCGCGCCTTTCCACAGCGGGCCGGTGCCGTCGATGTACTGCGTGACCGCAGGCATTTTCAGTTCCGGGTTAAGGATAACGATGCCGAGTGCCAGACCAACAATCACGCCGATTTTCAGGAAGGTCGCGAGGTAATCACGCGGAGCCAGAATCAGCCACACTGGCAGCAGTGCAGAAACAAACGCGTAGCCAATCAGCGCGAAGGTGATGGTGGTGTCTTTGAAGGTCAGCGCCGGGCCCCAGTAAGGGTCGTGAGCGATGACGCCACCGAACCAGATAGAAGCGACCAGCAGCACAATCCCGATAACGGACACTTCACCCACGCGGCCTGGGCGAAGGAAGCGCATGTAGATGCCCATGAACAGCGCAATCGGCACGGTTGAGCAGACGGTGAACACGCCCCACGGGCTTTCGGCCAGGGCTTTCACCACGATCAGCGCCAGCACCGCCAGGATGATTATCATGATCAGGAAGCAGCCAAACAGCGCGATGGAGCCGGGCACGCGGCCCATCTCTTCTTTCACCATTTCGCCAAGGGAAGAACCGTTACGGCGCGAGGAGATAAACAGCACCATAAAGTCCTGTACCGCCCCCGCCAGCACCACACCTGCCAGCAACCACAGTGTGCCCGGCAGATAACCCATCTGTGCCGCAAGCACCGGGCCAACCAGCGGGCCTGCCCCTGCGATAGCGGCAAAGTGGTGGCCGAACAGCACGTAGCGGTTGGTCGGCACGTAGTTCAGGCCATCGTTGTTGATCACCGCCGGCGTTGCGCGGGTCTCGTCAAGTTTCATCACCTTCTGGGCGATGTAGAGACTGTAGTAGCGATACGCCACCAGATAGACCGACACGGACGCGACGACGATCCACAGGGCGCTGATGTGCTCCCCGCGACGCAGCGCAACCACCGACAGGCAAAATGCCCCGATGATCCCGACGATGGCCCAGGGCACATGTTTGAGAAGTTTTTTCATATCCATAGTGAAAACCCGGTTTTTTTTAGAATGAATAAAAAGATGCGAATGCTTAATCGAGGTATTGGTTTTGATGCTGCGGCGATCGTGCCAGACCTTCGCGCGCGCGGTGGGTGGGATCTGAGTGAGTGGTTGTATGGAGTGGTGAGTGGTCGCAGGAGGCGGTGAGTGGTTTGACTAAGTGGCTGACAAACAAAGAAATGTGATGACCATCACACTGTGGTTTGCCCGGCAGGGGGTTGGCTTCCAGAGGATGCAATGATCTGACCTGCTCAAAGCAGCATGTTTTTCCTTAAAGTTTTCTCTTTTCAGGCCGAATAACTGTTAACTTCCCACTGGAAAGAGAAAAAATGTTAAACCGTATTAAAATTGTCACCAGCCTCGTGCTGGTTTTGGTCTTATTTGGCCTTTTACAACTGACATCCGGCGGCTTGTTCTTTAACGCGCTGAAGCACGACAAAGAAAACTTCACCGTTCTGCAAACCATTCGCCAACAGCAATCCACGCTGAATGGCAGCTGGGTTTCACTCCTGCAAACCCGAAATACCCTCAACCGCGCCGGGATCCGTTACATGATGGATCAGAACCACATTGGCAGCGGGGCTACCGTGGCTGAGCTGATGCAGATTGCCAGCAAATCGCTGGACGATGCCGAGAAGCGCTGGGCGGAGTATGAAGCACAGCCGCGCGATCCTCGTCAGAGCGAAGCGGCGGCGTTGGACATCAAGCGCAACTACGACATCTACCATGGTGCGCTGGCGGAGCTTATCCAGCTGCTGGGCGCGGGCAAGATCAACGATTTCTTCGATCAGCCAACGCAGAGCTATCAGGATGGGTTTGAGAAAGCGTACGTGAGCTACTTCCAGCAAAACGATCATCTATATGAAGTTGCTGTGGCGGATAACAGCAGTTCTTACAATCAGGCGATCTGGGTGCTGACCAGCGTTCTGCTGGCGGTGCTGGTGGTGATCGTTGGCGTCTGGGTGGGGATCCACAAGGCGCTGATCGGCCCGCTGAATCGCGTGATCGAAAGCATTCGTCATATTGCAGGCGGCGATCTGCTCAAGCCGATCGACGTGCAGGGCAGCAATGAGATGGGCCAGCTGGCGGATTCTCTGCGCCACATGCAGGGCGAGCTGGTGCGTACCGTGGGCGAAGTGCGTAACGGCGCGGATGCCATTTACAGCGGCGCCAGCGAAATCGCGATGGGTAACAACGATCTCTCTTCCCGTACCGAACAGCAGGCGGCTTCTCTGGAAGAAACCGCTGCGAGCATGGAAGAGCTGACGGCGACGGTGAAACAGAACGCCGAGAACGCCCGCCAGGCCAGCCATCTGGCGCTGAGCGCTTCAGAAACCGCTCAGAAGGGCGGCAAAGTGGTCGATAACGTGGTGCAGACCATGCGTGATATCGCGGGCAGTTCGCAGAAAATTGCCGACATTATCAGCGTTATCGACGGCATTGCTTTCCAGACCAATATTCTGGCACTGAACGCCGCAGTTGAAGCCGCGCGTGCAGGTGAGCAGGGCCGTGGATTTGCTGTGGTTGCGGGCGAGGTGCGTAACCTTGCACAGCGCAGTGCTCAGGCGGCACGTGAGATCAAGAGTCTGATTGAAGATTCCGTAAGCCGTGTTGAAGTGGGTTCTACGCTGGTTGAAAGCGCGGGCGAAACCATGGATGAGATCGTGAACGCGGTGACTCGCGTGACTGACATCATGGGTGAGATTGCTTCTGCGTCTGACGAGCAGAGCCGCGGTATCGACCAGGTTGGTCTCGCAGTGGCTGAAATGGACCGTGTGACTCAGCAGAACGCCTCGCTGGTGGAAGAGTCTGCTTCTGCTGCCGCCGCGCTGGAAGAACAAGCCAGCCGCCTGACGCAGGCCGTTGCGGTGTTCCGCATTCAGCAATCACAGCTGGCGGCGAAGCGTGAACAGGCTAGTGTTAAAACGTCTTCTCAGGCTCCAGCCACACTGCGTAAAGCGGCGGTGACGGACAACGGCGATAACTGGGAAACGTTCTGACGTCTGACTAATATGCCCGGCGGCGCTTGCCGGGCCTACAACATCCTATAAATCCTGATGTTATTCCGATTTACCCTTCCGATTTCACCACTTTAATTTCCACCATCCCAATCCCCAGCTGGCGCGGCGAGTGGCCGAGAATATTGCCTTCGTTGGTGGATTGCGGGTCCGGTGGTGCGATGGTCAGCAGGTTACTGCCGGTTGGGTTATCAAAATGCAGCGTGGTGGTGCTGATATCGTTGCTCAGCGTCAGCGTCTGCTCGCTATTACCGACGCGAACCGGGATCGGTTTATTCGCGTTCGGGCCAAAGGCTTTCGCGGTGATCACCAGATCGAACTTCGGTGGCAGCGGCGCTTTGTATTCGATTTTCACTTCGTTCCCGAGCTGCGCATTCGACCAGCGCCCCCAGTTTTCAGGACGTGAAATCCCGCTGAACTGCTTCACCTCTTCTGGCGCGCCCGCGACGTTGAAAATAAAGCTGTCGGCTTTGTAGCGGATATCGTTATCCACCACTTTCAGCGTGTCGACATTACCTTTATAGCGTTCCATGTCGATAATCGTGTCTTTAAAGGCGGCTTTGCCTTTCCATTGCGCTTTATCGACGTGCTGAACGGTTTGCTGCCCGCCAAGCTGGCCCTGAGAGACACACCAGTCCGTGGAGAGCGCCAGTTCCGGCTCCCACAGCTGGCCCATCTTGTAGCAACGGTCAATCCACATGAAGTTGTCGCGAGGGGCGAAATCTGCCAGCTGATAGCGCAGTGGCGCGGAGTATTCGCTTTCCGGCAGTGGTTCGACGCGGTTGTCGGAAACACGCAGCAGCAGCGGCAGGCGGAAGTGCGAGCCGGAAAACGCAATCATGTTTTTCTGCTCGTCGATGGTGAAGTCCTTGATGGTTTTCGGGAAGTTCCACAGACGAATGATGTCGGGTTTCCACGCCAGCACTTTCTCTTTCATATTGAGGAAGATCTCCGCCAGCGACTGCCCGGAAAGGCTGCTTCGGCCAAGGCCGATGTAGTTGTCGCCGCCGAGAATATCGAGCACCGTCGCGCCGTTATCCATGGTGCTGCGCTTGGTGGCCATCACTTCCTGCTGCGGCTTATCGCCACGGATCACGAAGAACAGGTTGCTGCGATCCTGTTTGTTGAGATAGTCCCAGGCGGTGTTTTTCATCGCCAGATGATCGGAAGAGACCACGATCACCGTGTTTTTGAAATATGGCGAGGCTTTGATTTTTTCGATAAGCGCAGCAACGTGTTCCTGGCTACAGGTGACGGCGCTGAATGACTGGTTAACCTTGCCGTCGATTTCATACTTTTTACGGTCGCAGGTGCGTGAGACAAAGCCATCAGGGTGGTGCGTGTCCACGGTTAAGGTGAACAGCGAGAAACGCTGGCCGGATTTCGACAGATCCTCGTATTTTTTCCACACTTCATCGAGCACGGTATCGTCGTAGAAACCCCAGTCGTTACGGTAGGTTGGGTCTGCTACGGTGGTCTTTAGCTCTTCGGAACCGTACAAATTGTCGAAGCCGTGGGATTTCAGGAACACATCTTTTCCGGCAAAGCGCAGGTTTGCGCCCTGCACGAAGTAGTTCTGGTAGCCGGAGTTTTTCAGGATATCGCCCAGGCAGATATTCTGCGGGAAGAAGCTCGACACCGACGCGGAGGCGTTACCTTCGAATGGCGCAAACAGCGGGATGCCGCACTGTGAGGCGACCATGCCCGCGATGGTGTAATCGGTGCCCGGCAGCTGCATGGTGTGGCTGAAATCGATACTTTCGTTTTTCAGTTTGCCCAGTTCTGGCGTGAGGTTGGGGAACGCCTCGTTATCAAAATAGGTGCGTTCCAGACTTTCGCCGTAGATATACACCAGGTTGAGTTTGGGGTTCGGGATAGTCTTCGACGGCTCTTTGTAATAGGCGGCAAAATCAGGATCGCCATCGCGAGACTGGGATTTGACCAGCTCCGTTATCTGGCGGAATGCCGGGCTGGCATCCACGGACGCCAGCGCCAGCACCAGCGCCAGCACGCTGTAGCCGAAATGATGAGGATGATGGCGACGGCGACGCAAGACCCAACCCAGGCCACCAAAAACCAGCACCAGCGCCAGCACAAGGCCCACCCCGGGAAGAATGTATTTGCTGACACCCGCACCGGTCAGGCTGTTGGTCAGGGTGTAGAGCACGGCGTCATTAATGCCGTCACCGGTGAAATAATCGCTGGCGTAGAGCGTCAGGTTCAGAACCACAAATAGGCCGAGCACCGTCAGGGTGGAGGCGAACCACCAGGTGTTTCGGCCCGCTTTCCATGCGTAGATCACCACAGAAGCGAGAAACAGAGCGATAGAAACAAGCTCGGACACAGCACATCCTCAGTTACTCTGGCCATCCGTTGACCAGCGATTCATTTTTCGACCGTACACTGTAATTGCAGTGCAATATTGCTGCAATTGTAGCGTCAAAAAAATGTGCTGTGTTTCAGAATTGTATTGAAAGTGAGTGTTTTTTGACCCGCTCACAGCCCCGGTGGGCGGGTCTTTGCGGGGGATCAGGAGAGGAAATTAAGGCCTTGTTTCATGACCAGATCGCAAGCCTTGGTTTTCACTTGTTTTCCTGACTCGGAGTCGCCCAGCGTGGTCAGATTAAGCTGCTGACCGTTTTGCGCATTGAGCAGGCCCTGAATACCGTCCATATAGTTGGTATCCGCTTTCTGTTCAGTCGGGGTATCGAGGCCGAGCTTGCCCAGCACCTGATTTTTGACGTTTTCGGCGTCCGTTGCGGAAGCCAGCTTCTGCTTAGCGCAGTATTGCAGGATCCCGGCGGCGTTGTTCATGTTGTCCGCGCTTAACGACTGGCTGTTGCCGAGCAGGCTGGTCAGGGAAGAGAGCGAAGGGCCGCCCTGAGTGCTTCCGCTCTGGCCGCTAAGCTGGCTTGCCGCGCTGGAGAGCGTGTCGGTGAGCGACACGGCAAAGACGCTGGTGGAAAGCAGGGCGCTGGTCAGCGCCGTTGTGCAAAGAAGGTGTTTAGCTGTTTTCATGAGATCGACTCTGTTGAACGAAACCCGCTCAGTATAACGCTGTGCGCGGTCGGAATCGTCTTAATACTCTTTGCCGGTCACGCGGCTACGGTAACTGTCCCAGTTGAAAATCACCCACAGGCTGTTGCCCAGACGCATACGATCCATGACGCGCTCGCCGAGCAGTTTGTTCATTTCGTCCATATTACTGTTGGTCAGCATCCCAGTCGGGCGTTTGGAGGACGAGCGCCGATCGACGATCTGGTTGATGATCACTTTTTCATAGCGGGATTCGGTTTGCACGCCGATCTCGTCGATCACCAACAGATCAACATTGCTCAGATCGTTCAGCAGCTGTTCTTCGCTGGTTTCGCGGTTGCTGAAGGTGTCCTTCATGGCGGACATGATGTCGGCCACGGTGATGATCAGCACGGACTTCCCGCGCAGCAGTAACTCATTACAGATGGCGGCGGCCAGATGGTTTTTGCCGGTACCCGGTTTACCGGAGAAGATAAAGCTCGCGATGTTGCCGTCGAACTCTTCGACATACTGGCGCGCTTTGGACAGGGCATTCATTTGACCGTCGCTTTCAACGCGATAGTTATCAAATGAGCAGTTTTGATGCAGCGGGCGAATGCCGGAGCGGTTAAACGTGCGCTGCATTTTCATCGCTCTGTTTTCACGTTCGAGCGATTCGGATCGCAGTTTTCCTTGCTCCTTTTGCCAGGCCAGCAGTTCTTCACCCGTTTTGAATGCCGGTTCGACATGTTTCGGCATCATTTTTTGCAGACGCTGCATCAGTGAAGCAACATTTTTCATCGTTAACCTCGGAATCCCGGCGGAATTTGACTGTCTGGCTCGGAAAGCGAATTCAGGTCGCGTCTTGGCTGCCCGCCGTTACTCGCACGCCCCATCTGCACGCTTCGCGCCAGTTTCTGCTGCCACTGAACGTGATGGAACACTTTGCCTTCCGCCTGCCAGTACGCCGTAAACGCGGCCAGTTCTTCTGGCGTGACGGGCTGGGTCAGGGCGATACCCCAGAGTGCTGCCATGCGCTGAAAATCTTCATCAGGCCGCCAGTCGGCATACATCGGAAATTTACCCATCGGCACGGCAATCGGCGTGGCCACGGGTTCCTCAAAGAATTGCCCGTCGAGCATGACGTCACTGCCTGGGCGAGCCAGATTTGCTTCCAGCGCCAGCAGCTGTTCCAGACGTTCAGGGGTCAGCGCATAAAACGCCGGGGCGTTGTTGGCGAATACCGCGATAGCACCGTTATCGGCGTTTTTTAGCACACCCTCGGGATCGCGCAGGAGCGCATCAATGCCGATAACACTGGACGTTAAGACTCTGGAAGACATGGCAGTTACTCAATAAAACGGGACAGGCAGAACATGGCCTGATAGTAGCACAGAGTGCGTCGCGGGAGGAGATTCCCGGCAGAGGCTCTGCCGGGCGGAGTCAGACGCGAGGGCGCTTGCGGTAGAGCCATAAACCGGGGATCGACAGGCCGACAGAAAGCGCGCCCACGATCGAGGTGGCTTTCAGGAAATTCTCCAGCAGCGTGACCATCAGCGCTTCGCTGTAGCCGAGGTGACTGATTTTTACGGCTGAAATCATGGCGGTATAGGCCGAAATTCCCGGAAACATGGGGATAACGGCGGCAACCGTGAAGATTTTCGGATGCGCCAGATACCAGCGCGACCACTGAATGCCAATGCTGCCTACCAGCAGAGAGGCGATAAACGTCGCCCATTCGATGTTCATGCCCGCCATCATCATGGCCATTCTTGAGCTGTGACCGATGGCGCCCAGCAATGCACACCATGGCAAAGCGCGCTGTGGCACGTTAAATACCATGGCGAAGCCGACGGCAGGAATGGCTGACAGAACCGCGTCCTGAATCAGCGCCAGGAAGAAGTGTATTACGCCCATCCTCGTAACCCCCATAACGTCATGGCCATCACGACGCCAATGCAGGTCGCGAGCGTCAGCAAACTGGCTATCGCCCAGCGAGCCAGGCCGGTATTGATATGGCCTTTGAACATATCGGCGACGGCGTTAATCAGCGGAAAACCAGGTACCAGCAACAGCACGCTGGCGGCCATCGCCACGGTTGAGGTTTGTTCAAAGTTGGGCAGGCGTAGCATCAGGCCTGAAACGGTCGTTGCCACAAAGGCCGTGATACAGAAGTTAATTTGTGGATGCATTGAGCGATGCGTCAGGATCTGGCGAATATACATCGCCAGCGTGCTGGCGCAGAGAGTGACAAACGCGCCATCCCAGCCGCCGTTATTGAGTTTGCAGAAACACGCACACGACAGGCCAACCAGCGTGACAACCAGCCAGCGCGGGTAGCGCAGGGGTTTTATTTGCGAGAAGCGTTTTTCAACATCATGGGCATCCAGCAACTTATGTTCAGCCATGATCACGATGTGCTGCACTTCAGTGACCACATGCATGTTGATGCCGCGATCGTTGTTTTTCCGCGTTGTGGTCAGGCATTCGCCCTGATGCAGCGTCGTGAGCACGATGGCGTTTGAGGAGATGGCACTTTCGACGCTGTCCATGCCGAGCGCTAAACCCAGACGCGTGGAGAGTTCATCCACCAGGGCGCTTTCTGCGCCGTGCTGCAACAACAGCAACGCGCACTGAACACACAGCCGCGTCACTTTTCGTTGTATGGCTTGTTCTGCTTCCCTCACTTCCCGCAAATCCCCGATAACTGTGTTTAAAACACCGTTGTACCTGAAGCCCGCGCCAGCCATGGCCCGGCGAGATCAAACAACCGACGGATAGGAAATTGCACGAGTGGCTGTTTTTTGAACTGCCGCACACTTTCGCAAGATCGTTGAAAAGTGCAGGTTTTGCTCTTTTTATGCCCTTCTTTTTCACGCTCTGCTTATCAAAAATGCATGAAGACACTTTATGGAAACATAAAACAAACAAATAATTAACCATTCTGGAGCGAAGCCATCATGAAAACTCAGGTTGCCATTATCGGCGCGGGCCCGTCAGGACTGTTGTTAGGGCAACTGTTGCATAACGCGGGGATTGCTACCGTTATCCTCGAACGCCAGACACCCGAGTATGTTTTGGGTCGCATTCGTGCGGGGATTCTGGAAAGTGGAACCGTCGATTTACTGCGTCAGGCCGGTGTCGCTAAAAGGATGGATGCGGAAGGGCTGGTGCATCACGGCGTGGAGTTTTTGTTTGATGGCGTGCGCATTCCCGTCCCGCTGAGCGAGCTGACGGAAGGCAAGAGCGTGATGGTTTACGGACAGACTGAAGTGACCCGTGATCTGATGGAAGCGCGTGCCAGCAGCGGAGCGCAGATCATCTATGGCGTGAGCAACGTTGAGCTGCACGACATGAAAACGGACAAGCCATCTGTGACCTTTGAAAAAGAAGGCGAAGTTTGTCGGCTGGAGTGTGACTTTATCGCGGGCTGCGACGGTTTTCACGGGGTAGCGCGGCAAAGCATCCCGAAATCCGTCCTGCGGGAATACGAAAGCGTCTGGCCGTTTGGCTGGCTGGGATTGTTGTCGGATACGCCTCCGGTCAATCCTGAGCTGATTTACGCCCATCACGAGCGCGGGTTCGTCCTTTGTAGTCAGCGCTCGCTAACCAGGAGTCGCTACTATTTGCAGGTGCCGCTGAGCGAAAGCGTGGAGGCCTGGAGCGATGAACGTTTCTGGCAGGAGTTAAAATGCCGCCTGCCAGAGGATCTGGCGAGTAAGTTAGTGACTGGTCACTCGCTTGAAAAAAGCATCGCCCCATTGCGCAGCTATGTGGTTGAGCCAATGCAATATGGCAGGCTGTTCCTGGTCGGTGACGCGGCGCATATCGTGCCGCCAACGGGCGCAAAAGGGCTGAATCTGGCGGCGTCAGATGTGAACTATTTATGGCGCGTGCTGTGCCAGTTTTACCATCACGGGCGCGAAGATTTGCTGGCGAGCTATTCCAGCTATGCATTGAATCGCGTCTGGAAAGGTGAACGGTTTAGCTGGTTCATGACGCACCTGCTGCATGATTTTCATGACAAGAGTCCGTTTGACCGAAAAATGCAGGAGGCCGATCGTCGCTACTATCTTGGTTCGCGAGCAGGGCTGACGACCATTGCCGAAAACTATGTCGGTCTGCCCTACGAGACCGTCCGCTAACCGCGCAGGAGAGTTATGGCGCAGCACAATATCGTTCCTGTTTTTAAGCTTTATGGCGAGCAGATGGGCTGGCCAACGCCTGAATTGCTGCATTGTGAGTCCATTCACCAGCGCAGCAGCCTCTATGAGTGGCATATCCGCGTGCATCAGCATGCGGAGCTGGTACAAATTCTCTATCTGCATAAAGGGCAGGCTGAGATTGAGGTCGAGGGCGAAAAAACCGTGGTCACCGAGGCCAGTATTCAGGTTGTCCCTTCGCTGTGTGTCCACGGTTTCCGCTTTTCGCCAGGCACGCAAGGCTATGTGCTTTCTCTGGCGCTACCCCTGTTAACCCGCTTTGAAGCCGAGTTTGGCCGCCAGATGGCCGTGCTCAGTCGACCACATTGCATCGCGGTGAAACACTCCCGTATGCACATTCGCACGCTTTTTTCGACGCTGCTGGATGAGTATCAGCAGGACAACGATGCGCGTGAACTGATGTTACATGCGATGCTGAGCGCGCTTCTGGTCTGGCTGAATCGTCAGGTTCAGGGCGCTTTGCCCGTTGAGGATAAAGCAGAGCGCAGGCGTTCAGTTATGCGGCAGTTTGCCCGCCAGATTGAAAGCCACTATCGCGAACATCTTCCTTTGTCTGATTACGCACAGGCTGTGGGGCTGTCTGTGACTCATCTCAACTATTTGTGCCACGAATTTTATGATTGCAGTGCATTGAACGTGTTACATCAACGATTAATGCTGGAAGCGAAACGCAGCCTGCAATACACCAGCATGACGGTTACTCAACTCTCTGATTATTTGGGATTTAGTGATGCAACGTATTTCTCCCGTTTCTTCAGGCGCTATGCGGGTGTCTCACCAAAAATATTCAGGGAAAATATGAAAAAATAATATTGTAGATAATAAAATAATAAGTGCGGTTATTACGTGTTCTTCCCTCAGGTATGGGTGATGGCGTGTTTATTTATTGTATGGTACTGTGAATATTCCTTATTCTCTTCGGCGTTGACTCGATCCTAAAAGGGATATTTCCGTTTTCTGAATAGATTAAATAAACAATGCCAGAAATAATTCAATGCGTGATTAATAAGTTCCGATTGTTTCAATAACCATCCAGCATAGTGCAAGGGAGGTGTTATGCGTGCGGTAGGCCGGAAGTCCTGTGTCATAATAAGCCGGTTGCCTGTTTACCAGTCAGGTATGACCACCATCCTGAAGGAAAATTTTCCTGAGTATAAGGTGATGGTCCACCGGAAAATCGATGAGCTGACGCTATTTCAACTGGATAACACAAATCTGATAATAATTGATTTGCCTGCGGAGTATTCACAGGGAAAAGCACTTTGTGAGAAGTATTCGGCGCTAATGAATCGCTATAAGAAAACCCGCTGGATATATATGGTTAATCAGGCGTTGTACCCGTTAGCGATTGAATACTTATTGCGCCCGGAAAGTACGCTGTTGTCCGATGCGGAATCTGTCTCTGATCTGATATATGCCATCCGCAGCAAAGGGAAACAAAGAGAAAGTATCAGCACCAGCCTTCTGTTTCCTGCCTCATTTTCGGCAAGCACAGGTGAAGAAACGTCGATCGCCTTGACCCGCTCCGAACGCCAGGTCCTCCGCCTGTTGGCGCAAGGCTGGACCGTCAATCAGAGTGCTGTCCTGCTTGGAAAGAGCAACAAAACGATAAGCGCCCAAAAGAACAGCGCGATGCGGCGTCTGGCCCTGCGGGGAAATTCAGAGTTGTATGCCTGGTTCTGCACGGCCCAGGGTATGAAGGAACTTAACCTTCTTCCTGCAGGGGGGGAACCAGCGCAATGGATAAGTCCTCAGACGACAAGCATGTCGCTGTGATAGATAACTGTGCGATGACGATCATCGGGTTTCAGCAGTTGCTGCGTCACGGTACGGCGTATTCCTGCCGGTTGTATTCATTCAGTGATAGCGACCAGTGGTTCGCCCAGGGGGCTCACCCCTTCTATGCGGTCGTGATTTATTCTGTGGCAGATACGCGTGGTTCCCGGCAGGCGTGTATCGAGTTCCTGGCGCACCTGGCGAAAACAGAACCCGGCACCGCCCGAATATTGCTGGCGGAGGATGAGCGTCAGGCGAGGCTGATTCAGCATTTGTCGCCGGTTTTACTTCACTGCGTGCTGGCGAAAACGATGGACGTTGATGAGCTGCTCAGCCAGTTAACGGTGCTGCTGGAGCGTACCCCGCAGCAGAATGCCTCCGCTTTGATTGGGCGGGTGATGTGCCTGAGCCCGACGGAGCGGATGCTGCTTCACTATATGGGAAGAGGGCTGTCAATCCCTGAAATCGCCGTGCAAATGGAGAGGAGCACCAAAACCATTCGCACGCATAAGTTTAATGCGATGGCGAAACTGGGGGTCAATAACGATACCGGTTTGCTGTGTGCGGCAGATATTCTTCGTTATCTGCCACTTCATAACCCTTTAGTCACAAGGCTCTAAAGGCAAACGTCAATCCAGGTCGCCTCGGCCAATTCCGCGAGTCTGTCAGGGGAGAGGCGAACAGCGCTATGCGTCGCGCCTGCGGCAGGCAATACCTCCGGGAAATCCTTTAGGGAAATATCGCAATAGACAGTCAGCGGATTTTCCAGGCCGAAAGGGCAGACGCCACCGACAGGATGCCCTGTCCATGTCACCACTTCGTCGCTGCTTAGCATACGAGCTTTCGCCCCGAACGCGGTTTTCAGCTTTTTATTGTCGAGGCGTGCGTCGCCTTTGGCGACCACCAAAATCACTTCATCTTTCACTTTGAGGGACAGCGTTTTGGCGATTTGCCCCGGCAGAACATTATGGGCGGCGGCGGCAAGGGCGACGGTCGCAGTACTCTGATTAAGCTCTATAATTTCGATATCGGGGGCGCGGTCGGCGAAAAACTCCCGCACGGATTGCAGACTCATAGCTCTCTCCTGACATAAACGAAATAAATCTGGCACAACCTCTTCATGCTGTAAATAAGAGTATGAGTCATCCCACTCTTTCATCGATTTCTCGATCCTCTTCACATTCACTGCAACCGGTTACAGTAACCGGTTGCAGAACGGTGTTCGGGCGATTAATACTGAGAGCGTAACTTCCTCTGTATCGATAAAAAAATAAGAGCCGTGTATGAAATGTCACTCTAAAAACTGCAACTCGGGACGACTTCCCGGCGTGGTAGTGAACTCACAGTTCAGGATTGCGCATCGCGGCACACTAACCGTCGTTGTGCTTACGTCTATAGCCTGTCAGGAGAGCTGCTATGTCTGCTAACCATGCCGCGTTTAACTTGATATTCCGTTTTGTAGAAAACTACGTTAGCCCCGTTGCTGGACGCATTTCATCCCAGCGTCACGTCATGGCTATTCGTGATGGCTTTATCTCCGCAATGCCGTTCATGATTGTGGGGTCGTTCCTGCTGGTGTTTGCTTATCCGCCATTTTCCCCGGACACGACCTGGGGCTTCGCGCGTGCCTGGCTGGATATGGCGAAGCAGTTTGAAGGCCGTATTCTGACGCCGTTCGATATGACGATGGGTATTATGTCCATCTATATCTGTGCGGCCATTGCCTATAACCTCGGCAAACACTACGAGAAAAGCGCTCAGATCGATCCCTTCATGAGCGCGATGCTGTCGATCATGGCTTTCCTGCTGGTCGCCGCACCGAAAACGGATGGCACTCTGCCGGTTCATAGCCTGGGCGGCACGGGGATCTTTACCGCAATCCTGGTGGCTATCTATTGCGTAGAGATGATGCGTTTCCTGAAGGTGCGTAACATCGGTATTCGCCTGCCCGATCAGGTTCCGCCGATGATCAAAAACTCCTTCGATCTGCTGATCCCGGTGCTGGTGGTGGTGTTAACGCTCTATCCACTGAGTCTGTTTATCCAGAGCCAGTTCGATATGCTGATCCCTCAGGCCATCATGTCACTGTTTAAACCGCTGGTTTCTGCGGCAGATTCCCTGCCGGCTATCCTGCTGGCGGTGCTGATTGGTCACCTGCTGTGGTTTGCGGGTATCCATGGCGCGGCAATTGTCTCCGGAATGCTGCAGATGTTCTGGCTGACCAACCTGGGTCTGAACCAGACGGCGCTGGCGCAAAGTGCTCCGCTGCCGCACATCTTTATGGAGGCCTTCTGGACCTTCTTTATTGTTATCGGCGGTTCTGGTGCCACCATGGGGCTGGTGTTCTGCTACCTGCGCAGTAAGTCCGCCCACCTGCGTTCGATTGGTCGTCTGGGCGTGGTGCCAAGCATCTTTAACATCAACGAACCGGTTATCTTCGGTACGCCGATCGTGATGAACCCGGTGTTCTTTATTCCGTTCCTGCTGGCCCCAATGGTTAACGCTACGCTTGCCTGGGCGGCAATGAAGCTTGATTTGATTGGCCGCGTGATCTCCGTCGTGCCATGGACTGCGCCAGCGCCAGTCGGTGCGGCGTGGGCTCTGGGCTGGGATTTCCGTGCGGTCATTCTGGTGGTGCTGCTGGCTTGTGTGTCCGCCATCATCTACTACCCGTTCTTCAAGGTGTACGAGAAACAGCTGCTGGCACAGGAAGAAGAAGAAGCGCAGCGCGCCGCTGAGGAAGCGAGTCAGGCTGCATAACTGAAGCAAAACAAAAAAGCCCCGGTAAGCGTGATGCTGCCGGGGCTTTTTGTATTCTGAAGTGCTTATTTTAAAGTGCAGTCACCGCACTGTTGCACTTCTGGCAAGCGGTAGCGCTGGCAGCAGGTGCGACGGACTAACACGCCTTCACGCATGACGACAGTTCGCCAGAGTGGGTTGTCCTGGCCATCAGACAAGTGTTTCGCGAAGAACAAATGTTCGCGTAAGGCACTGACCTGCTCATCACCCAGTAATGCTTTCATTTCACCCAGGTACCAGTTAATCAGATAGCCCGTGTTGCTCCAGATAAGCTTCCCGTGAATATCACCAGTCGCTTCAAGCGTGGTGACGACCGGCATCAGGGCTTGCGTCACCAGTCGTTCCATTCGCTCAATGGAGGAGGCCTGAGTGAGGGCACGATCTTCCTGCACATCGACCCAGAAGCAGGCCGCACGACCCGTTTCGTGAAACTCGACGTGAAAATGGTGCGGGGAGAGATCGAGTGCGCGTTCTTCCGTCAGCAACGAAAGCATCAGCGCGGGAACCTGCAGGCCGAAATACCATTGCGCCCACAACGAAAGCAGAGGTTTATTCTCACGTGCCTGCGTCAGGTTGTTGCGGTAAATATGGTCGGAATAGGTCGCCAGCAGGGAAGTGAGTTCAGCGGACTGGCTCCACGTTGAGAGCGTCATACTGCTGTGCGGAGGCGTTTCGCTGAACCGCATAAAGTCGAGCAGGTGTGGGCGATGCTCGGCCACTTTATCGCGCAGAGTGTCAGCGAGCGTCGGCCCCGGCTCAATGAGCGGTGCACGCCAGATGATCTCTTCACTGAAAGGGGCGGAACGATAAGCCATGGCTGCGATTGGATACAAATCTAAATGATAATGATTGCCAATCCTAGCTATAGGCGACAGCAATCGCAACTGTTTTTACGTTTTCCGGCAGGTTTTCAACGCCTGGTTAAGGCTTCGCTGGTGAGGATATTGTTACGCCCCAGATGCTTGGCTTCATAAAGCGCTTTATCAGCCTGTTCGAGCGCCGCCTCCACCTCTTCCCCGAACAACGGAGCAAGCCCAATGCTGACGGTGACATTGGTGGCTACGCTGTGGTTGAACATGTGTGGGATTTTAAGATCGTACACGCGCTGGCGGATACGCTCAGCGGTTTGCAATGCGGCTTCTGCGGTTGTTGAGGTGAGCAATACCATAAATTCTTCGCCACCGTAGCGGGTCACAATGTCTCTGGAACGCACGGCATCGCGGATTGCCGCTGAAACCTGAATCAGCGCCTGGTCTCCCATCATGTGGCCATAATGATCGTTGTAGGCTTTGAAGTAGTCGATATCAAGCAGCAGGACGTAATGTCCGCTGGCATCCAGCGAGAGCAGGGTATCAAGACGGTTTTGCAGGCCGCGGCGGTTGTACAGCCCGGTCAGCGGGTCGAGCATACTCAGGTCATTCAGCGTCTGCTTTTCTTCCAGCAGTCGGAACATCAGCCCCTGAGCAAAGTTGTCGTTGCGCTTCTGGATAATGCTCTGAATGCTGATCCCAATAACCGGCAAGGCAAAGCAATAGACCATGCGGACCCACTGATCGCCATCGCCGAGAAACAGGCAAACCACTAAAACCGGCAAAGAGTGTAATGTGAACGCGATGATATTATTAGAAAAAGCAATCGCACCGACAAACAGCACGCTTAATAAGGCAATCACCAAATAGCTGAAATTAGGCTGATGCATCAGCGGTGATTTAATGGCGATATGCCAGGCCCATAAACAGCCAAACAGGATCGAGATAACCGGAATATTGATTTTCTTTTCACTCCAGACCCAATGGCTCAGGAGCAAACCTGCGCTACCAAAGGTGATGGTGAGCAAAGGGAGTGTCACGGCAGCCACGTGATACACGGGGCTGACCATAGAAAAGAGCGATGATGTTAAATTAAGAAATAAAAACAGGCGTAATGAAAATTGATATTTTTTAATACGCAACGAACGCCAGGATTGTGCTGTCATGTCAGGAAATCATTAATTATTGTGGGATTACAGAAACACTAGCCTACAGAAATGACAAACTTCGCACGGGAACGAGTCGCGCGAACTATTGTTCAGAAACACTAATCTATTCGGATTATTCTTGCAATTTATCACCTTCAGCCAGGGCTGTCACTCGCGTGAAAGTAAAGAGTGAAAGGCTCTCTCACCTGAACTTGCAAATGATAAAAATTATCATATGATATTGGTTATCATTATCAGTTTAAGAGATGAAACCATGTTGCAGCGAGCGTTAGGCAGTGGGTGGGGCGTGTTGATCCCTGGCGGTGTGTTGACACTTCTGGGGTTTGCAGGTCTTTCTGTCGAGACCTGGAAAGGGCTTATTGTTCTGGGTTTACTGCTGACCTGCATCATGATTTGGCACCGACAATTACGCCATTTCGTGCTGCTGCCATCGGCGTTCGCGCTGATTGGTGGAATGATGCTGGTGATAATGAATTTGAAACTGATGGGGTAGTAAAGGCAAAACGAGAAGAGAGGAGAGGGATAAGAGACTGGTGCGAGGGGGGGGACTCGAACCCCCACATCCTAAGGACACTAACACCTGAAGCTAGCGCGTCTACCAATTCCGCCACCTTCGCACAGAAATCTTATCGTGATATTGCCCTCTTTGGTGCGAGGGGGGGGACTTGAACCCCCACGTCCGTAAGGACACTAACACCTGAAGCTAGCGCGTCTACCAATTCCGCCACCGTCGCCCAGTGTGAGCAATATCTTTGTAGTAGTTGGTGCGAGGGGGGGGACTCGAACCCCCACATCCTAAGGACACTAACACCTGAAGCTAGCGCGTCTACCAATTCCGCCACCTTCGCATACCATCGACTCTTGAAAGAATCTCTACTACGGAGGCGCATTCTAGTGGTTTTCGCACTTTCGTCAACAGTTAATTGCCCTGCTTTTTTTAATTGTTGCAAAAGTGGGCGCTGAACCGCAGGAAAAGCAAAACGCCCGGGCGCAAGGCCTGCGGGCGTTTCAGGACGACTACTTTTTCGCCTGACGGGTCATGACGGTGCGATAGACTTTGAAGCGGCCGGTTTGGGCAATCACTTCGTGGAAGCCAAAAATCTCATCCAGCACTTTCGGATAAGGCAAAAAGGCGTTGGCGACAATGCGCAGTTCACCGCCGCTGTTCAGATGGCGCACTGCACCACGAATCAGCTGCTGTGTGGCTTCCAGACTGGTCTGCAACCCGTCATGGAACGGCGGGTTTGAGATAATTATATCGAAGCGGCCGGTGACGTCGGAGAAGACGTTGCTGGCAAAAACTTCGCCTTCGAAACCATTGGCAGCCAGAGTGGCGCGGCTGGCTTCAACGGCTGGTGCGCTCACGTCGCACAGCGTCAGGCGAACTTTCGGCGAGTGGCTTGCCAGCACGGTGGCGAGCACGCCTGCGCCGCAGCCAACATCCAGCACTTTGCCTTTGGTGTGTGGCGTCAGCGTGGACAGCAGCAGCTGGCTGCCGACATCCAGGCCATCCCGGCTAAACACGCCCGGCAGGGTTTTCACGGTCAGACCGTCGAGCTGATATCCGCCCCAGGCTTTTTCCGGGTTAAATTCAGGCTGTTTTTCCAGACGTCCGTGATACAGACCACAGCGGCGAGCGCTGTCGATTTTGTTCAGGGGCGCGTATTCCGCGAGCATTTGCTCAGCGCTACGTACGCCGCTGCGGTTTTCACCGACCACAAAAATGTCTGTCCCGACAGGCATCAGAGACAAAATATTGGTCAGCTGATACAGCGCTTCCGGCTTGTTTTTCGGCCAGTAGTAAATCAGCGTATCGCAATCGGCAACGTCCGCCGCTTCAGCGGTCAGGCTGAAACGAACGTTTTCACCCATCTGGCGGCTAAGCACTTGCCAGTGGTGGTATTGCTGGGTGTGGGCGCGGCTAAATGCGCAGTCCAGACGAGCGGGCAGGTCATCCTGCAGATCACCGGCAAACAGAATACGGCTTTGTTCGAAATCATCACTGTGACGCAGCAAGACTTCACTTGCCGGAGATAAAGCAGACATAAAGAGGGATCCTTAGTTAATGACGGGCAAGATTATACACATTTACTGCACGACTGCCTCCCTGCTTTATTGGCGCAACTTCGCCGAATTTGCTATATTTCCGCGCCTGACAGACAGGAGAAACCCGCGATGACATCCCGACGAGACTGGCAACTACAGCAACTGGGCATTACCCAGTGGGCATTGCGTCGCCCCGCGGTGTTGCAGGGCGAAATCGCTATCTCTCTGCCTGAGCATATTCGTCTGGTGATGGTCGCCGAAACGCTGCCGTCACTGACCGAACCGCTGGTCGGAGATATTCTCCGTGCTTTGGCGGTGACGCCGGATCAGGTTCTTCAGCTTACGCCGGAAAGGGTTGCAATGCTGCCGCAGGGCGGGCGTTGCAACACCTGGCGCTTAGGTGACAACGACCCCGTGGCGCTGGAAGGCGCGCACATCGACAGTCCGGCCTTCGAACAACTCCAGTCCAGTGCCGCAGCCCGCGCTGCGCTCTGGCAACAAATTTGCGCACATGAACACGATTTCTTCCCTCAGTCAGACTGATTTACCGCGCGCCTGGCAAATTGAACAGCGCGCCCATGCTTTTCCCTGGAGCGAACAGACGCTCGCCAGTAATCAAGGGGAGCGTTATCTCAACCTGCAACTGACGGTCGACGGTGACATGGCGGCTTTCGCCATCACGCAAATCGTGCTCGACGAAGCAACCCTGTTCAACATAGCGGTCGATCCGGCGTATCAGCGCCGTGGCTTAGGCCGTGAACTGCTGGAACAGGTGATTGACGAGGTAGAAAAACGCGGCGTTGTCACGCTGTGGCTGGAAGTCCGGGCATCGAACGTTGCCGCCATCGCACTGTATGAAAGCTTAGGCTTCAACGAGGCGACGATTCGACGTAACTACTATCCGACCGCGGAAGGACGTGAAGACGCCATCATAATGGCACTGCCAATCAGTATGTAAGACAAGGGTTTACGATGAAGATGTGGGACTGGATTTTCTTTGATGCCGATGAAACGCTGTTTACCTTCGATGCTTTCAGCGGCTTACAGCGGATGTTTCTCGACTATAGCGTGACGTTCACCGCGGAAGATTTCCAGGACTATCAGGCCGTGAACAAGCCTCTGTGGGTCGATTACCAGAATGGTGCCATCACGTCTTTACAGCTTCAGTATCAGCGTTTTGAGAGCTGGGCTGCGCGTCTGAACGTCAAACCCGGCGATCTGAATGACGCATTCATGAATGCGATGGCAGAGATTTGTGCGCCCTTACCCGGTGCCGTTTCGCTGCTCAATGCGCTTCAGGGCAAGGTGAAGATGGGGATCATCACCAACGGATTTACCTCGTTGCAGCAAATCCGTCTTGAACGCACCGGGCTTCGTGAACATTTTGATTTGCTGATCATTTCTGAAGAAGTGGGCGTGGCAAAACCGGACTCGCGCATTTTTGATTACGCGCTGGAACAGGCCGGTCATCCGGATCGTTCGCGCGTGCTGATGGTGGGCGACACGGCCGCTTCTGACATTCTGGGTGGCATGAATGCAGGGCTTTCAACCTGCTGGCTGAATGCGCATCAGCAGGTACTGCCAGAGCACATCAACCCCACCTGGACCGTAACGTCGCTTGGCGAGCTGGAGCAACTCCTGTGTAAACATTGATTGTCAGCCCCTCCCGTACGGGTAAAATAGCCGCATTTTCGTATTCAACATGCGTGGCTTAGTGCCGCGTTTACTTAAGAAGAACTGACTATGACGTTGTCTCCTTATCTGCAAGAGGTGGCGAAACGCCGCACTTTTGCCATCATCTCTCACCCGGATGCCGGTAAAACGACCATCACCGAAAAGGTGTTGCTGTTCGGACAGGCTATCCAGACCGCCGGTACGGTTAAAGGCCGTGGCTCAAGCCAGCATGCGAAATCTGACTGGATGGAGATGGAAAAACAGCGTGGGATCTCCATCACCACCTCGGTGATGCAGTTCCCATATCGCGACTGCCTGGTGAACCTGCTGGACACCCCGGGCCACGAAGACTTCTCGGAAGATACCTATCGTACCCTGACGGCGGTTGACTGCTGTCTGATGGTTATCGATGCCGCGAAAGGCGTTGAGGATCGTACCCGTAAGTTGATGGAAGTCACCCGTCTGCGCGATACGCCGATCCTGACGTTCATGAACAAACTCGACCGTGATATCCGCGATCCAATGGAAGTGCTGGATGAAGTTGAGCGTGAACTGAAAATTGGCTGTGCGCCAATCACCTGGCCGATTGGCTGTGGCAAGCTGTTCAAGGGCGTGTACCACCTCTATAAAGATGAAACCTATCTTTATCAGACCGGTAAAGGTCACACCATCCAGGAAGTCCGCATCGTTAAGGGGCTGAACAACCCGGATCTCGACGCCGCCGTTGGCGAAGATCTGGCGCAGCAGCTGCGTGATGAGCTTGAACTGGTGCAGGGCGCGTCCAACGAGTTCGATCAAGAGCTGTTCCTGGCCGGTGAAATTACCCCGGTCTTCTTCGGTACCGCGCTGGGTAACTTCGGCGTAGACCATATGCTCGACGGTCTGGTGGAATGGGCTCCTGCGCCAATGCCACGTAACACAGACACTCGTCTGGTCGAAGCGAAGGATGAGAAATTCACCGGTTTCGTCTTTAAGATCCAGGCCAACATGGACCCGAAACACCGCGACCGCGTGGCGTTTATGCGTGTGGTGTCCGGGAAATATGAGAAAGGCATGAAGCTGCGCCAGGTGCGTATCGGCAAAGATGTCGTGATTTCCGACGCGCTGACCTTTATGGCGGGCGACCGTTCGCACGTGGAAGAAGCCTACCCGGGCGACATCATCGGTCTGCATAACCACGGTACGATTCAGATTGGCGACACCTTCACCCAGGGTGAAATGATGAAGTTCACCGGTATCCCGAACTTCGCGCCAGAACTGTTCCGCCGCATTCGTCTGAAAGATCCACTGAAGCAGAAACAGCTGCTGAAAGGTCTGGTTCAGCTGTCAGAAGAAGGGGCTGTGCAGGTCTTCCGTCCCATCGCCAACAACGATCTGATCGTGGGTGCGGTCGGGGTACTGCAGTTCGACGTGGTCGTTGCGCGCCTGAAGAGCGAGTACAACGTTGAGGCTATCTACGAATCCGTTAACGTGGCGACCGCACGTTGGGTTGAAAGCTCAGATGTGAAGAAGTTCGAGGAATTCAAGCGCAAGAACGAAATCCAGCTGGCGCTGGATGGCGGCGATAACCTGACGTATATCGCGCCAACCATGGTTAACCTCAATCTGACTCAGGAACGTTACCCTGACGTTCAGTTCCGCAAAACCCGCGAGCACTAATCCCTCCTCAGAGCACGGCCTGCGCCGTGCTCTCGCTTTTCTCCTGCCTGTTGATTCCGTTGCAGAAAGTTCTTAAATGAGCCCATTCCTGCCGTAAAAGGCCACTTTTTAACCGTCTGGCCGGGCAGCCTCAAAATTGTTGGCTATATTTAACAAAGTGATGACAAGTTTGTTGGCTTAATTGGCTAATAAATAAGTGCTACATGGCGAATTAACCCACTGTATTTGTCCATCACGATATTAAGAACTGTACGTTTGCGGTGATTTTCACCCCTACAGCAATGCGATCATGAAGATCGCCTGAGCTCAAATTCTGAGCAAACCACAGGAATCGATGATAATGACAAGCCAAAACATGTCCAAAACGCTGCTGGCTGTGATGCTGGGTACGGCACTGATGAGCGGCTCTGCTCTGGCGGAATCCACCATGGATAAAACGCAATCTGCGGCTGACAGCGCGGGCCAGAAAATCGACAGTTCGATGAACAAGGTTGGCGGCTTTATGGATGACAGCAGCATTACCGCTAAAGTGAAAGCGGCGCTGGTCGATCATGACTCCATCAAAAGCACGGACATTTCGGTGAAAACCGACGACAAAGTGGTCACCCTGAGCGGGTTTGTTGAAAGCCAGGCTCAGGCAGAGCAAGCCGTTAGCGTCGCGAAAGGCGTGGAAGGCGTGGCCTCCGTCAGCGACAAACTGCACGTCCGTGACAGCAAAAACCAAAGTATGCAGGGGTATGCGGGCGACACCGCAACCACCAGTGAAATCAAGGCCAAACTGCTGGCCGACGACATCGTGCCTTCCCGTAAAGTGAAAGTCGAAACCACCGACGGTGTGGTTCAGCTTTCGGGAACGGTCGATTCCTCAGCGCAGAGCACCCGTGCTGAAAGCATCGCCAAAGCTGTTGATGGCGTAAAAAGTGTGAAGAACGACCTCAAAGTGAAATAAGTCTGTAGAGACATACTTCCCCGGCAGTTTGCCGGGGGCACGAGTCTGTCGTTTTGAGTGCCTGAGCGTTCATCAAAGCGGTCGACATTAACTATGGTAAAGGAGAATCGTATGTTTCGTTGGGGCATTATCTTTCTGGTTATCGCGTTAATTGCCGCCGCGCTGGGCTTTGGTGGTCTTGCGGGTACGGCCGCGGGCGCTGCCAAAATCGTCTTTATCGTCGGTATCATTCTGTTCCTGATCAGCCTGTTTATGGGACGCCGGCGTCCATAGCAACGTTAAATTTTCGTAACAAAAGCCAGCCCAATGGGCTGGCTTTATCTGTTTAAGACAATCCTTATCTGCGTTAAGGTGAAGTAACAGAACAATCAAAAACGGGAAAGCAGTGTGGGACAGCGAATTCCGGTTACGCTCGGCAATATTGCGCCGCTTGCCGTCAAACCTTTCAAACCCGGCGAAATTGCGCTGGTGTGTGAGGGCGGCGGGCAACGTGGCATCTTCACAGCAGGCGTGCTGGACGAATTCATGCGCGCGCGATTTAACCCTTTCGACCTTTTTCTCGGCACGTCTGCCGGGGCGCAAAACCTCTCCGCGTATGTGTGCAACCAGCCTGGCTACGCCCGGAAAGTGATCACCCGTTACACCACGTCTCGCGAATTCTTTGACCCGATGCGCTTTGTGCGCGGCGGCAACCTTATCGATCTCGACTGGCTGGTCGAAGCGACCGCCAGCAAAATGCCCCTGGCGATGGATGTGGCGGCTCGCCAGTTCGATGCGGGAAAAGCATTCTTGATGTGTGCTTCAAGAGCAGACGACTACTCGCCAGGCTACTTCTCTCCTACTCGTGAAACCTGGATGGATCAGATTCGTGCTTCCAGTGCGATCCCGGGTTTCTATCGGCCAGGCGTAACGCTTGATGGGGTGAACTGGCTGGACGGCGGCGTGAGCGATGCGATCCCCGTGCAGGAAGCGGTGAAGCGCGGTGCCAAAACGGTGGTGGTGATCCGCACGGTGCCGTCGCAAATGTATTACACGCCGCAGTGGTTCAAGCGGATGGAGCGCTGGCTTGGGGAAAGCAGCCTGCAGCCATTTGTGAATCTGGTGCAGCATCATGAGCAGACCTATCACGCCATTCAGCAGTTCATTGAGAAGCCGCCGGGCAAAATTCGCATCCTTGAAATTTATCCGCCGAAGCCGCTCAACAGCATGGCGTTGGGCAGTCGCCTTCCGGCGCTGCTGGAGGATTACAACGTAGGAAGGCAGTGCGGGCGCTACTTCCTGGCAACGATGGGAAAAATGCTCGCCGACAAGCCTCCGCTGCGGCGCTTCAGGCCACGAGTTGCTACACCAGCGCCGGTGGTGGTGCCTCCGGCAGCGGTTGCCAACGATGTTACTGCGGCTGCACTGGTCAACGCGCCGCAGGCAAACGATGCGAATTTTGATAACGAAGGGCTGGCGTGACAGGCGAACTGCCACGCCGCAGGGCAATCAGTCGAAATCGACGCGCAGCAGTGCAAGAGAGGAAAATGTGCCTTCGCCCGGTGCTTTACCCGTGGTGCTAATCGGGTAGGTTTGCAGCGATACGTTGGCTTTACTGGATGCATCGAGCGTAAAATGCGTGCTGGTGGTGGCGTCGTTAGGCGCTAACACTTTGCCATCGCTGTCTGCTATCACAATACCAACATCCGGATTCCCGGTCTCAAGAGCCTGGGGTTGAGACGAAGATGGCGTGCCCTGCACCCTGAGCGACAATTGCGCATAAGCATTCACGCTGTTGCACTCCACCGGCACGTTAAAGGTCTTAGGCGTATAGTTTTTGGCCTTATCCCCCGCAGTGGTGAAATCGCCACTGAAAATATCGCCCAGAGGAACAACAATCTGCGTACCTGCGTTTACCGTACAGTTTTGTGGCACAGTGACGCTGCCTGAGATGTACATATCTACTGCGGCAATAGAGCCATGGCTCGGGGCGGCTACATCGCCGATGGTCCAGTAGGTGGAGCCTACATAAGTACTGGCCAGATAAGAGCTGCCGATAAAGGACTTCTTAATTCTCAGCGTGACGCGCAGCATGCTGCCTGTGTGCGTACTGCCGATTGCAATTGCGTTACTAGCACCGCATTTGTACGCTTTGGTAGCGGAGTAGTTGTGTTTGCCATCAAAGGGGAAGGAGTAGTAGGTCCCTCCGCTGGTATTGGACTCCAGTGCGACCTGAAGATATTCATTACCAGGCACGCCAAAGTAGTTGAGCCCATTGATGGTCTCTTCAAGGGGTAAAGTGGTATCTCCCCAAAGCCATAACCACTGATAAGGCCCACCCGTGCAGCTACAGACGATGTTAATCGAGCCACTCGGAGCCTGAAGCACAATAGCTGGGATGATGGTACCAACGGCATTTTGATCAGGTTCGGTAATGGTGTTGTTACCGTAGTCATAACTGGCTGAAACCGTCCCCCCTTCCGGGTTACAGGGGCCAGTATCAGCCTGGGCTACGCCCGATAACAGGCCGACCAGGCACAGCAGTGAAAGTGTTAAGTTGATTAATCTTCTCATCATAAGAGTGCAGCTTTTGTTAAACGTTAAAGTCATCATGGGCGGTTTACTGAAAGCGCTCATCCCACGGGAAAGTGCGTCGGGCTTTTTCCTTCCAGGCTTTGGCTTGATCGCGCCGTTGCAGGAAAGCCAGCACGGCTATCTGGTTTTGATACATATCGGCATCCGCATGGACGCTCAGCCATAAGGCATTGTTTTGCGTGAAAGTCTCCAGAGCCTGCCGATCCTGCTTTTGCCGGAATTCCATCAGCGTCAGTAAATCCAGGTCGTGGTGATAGCGCAGGCGGGCAGCCCAGGGAACAGACAATGTTCTGATGACCTGAGGCGTAGCGAGCTTCTGGTCCTCCAGTAAATCCATCACCTGATTAGCGTGGAAGGTCAGGGCGGCCAGGGCAGCACCGGCGATGGCAATGCTGGCCATCGCACCATGCATGATCAGACTTGCTGCGGAATGTTTACTGGTGGGTTGTGTAAGTTCTTCTTCACGCAGCGATAAGCGGAAAAGCAGCAACAGCGTGAGCCAGTGCGGAACCGAGTAGTAGAGCGGAAACTCAAGCTGGGTATGCAGCAGAACGGGTACCATCGCAAGCCAGGCTCCGGCCTGCTGTAAATTGCCGACTTTGAACCCCTGGCGCAACCACAGACAGAACCAGATAATTGCCCCGGCTAAGGCGACAAAGCCTCCCTCAAAGAACTGATACAACAGCTCATTGTGCGGATGGGCCATGATTTCCTTACCGGGATTTCCACCAGGTAACGCCGCCAGCCAGTTCTGATACAGGCCTTCATAGCTGCCAGCCCCATGACCGATAAACGGATGCTGAAGGCTTAACGTCAGCGTGTTTCGTAAGGTGAGGATCCGCTGAAGGTTAGAACCCTCATGCAGCTCAAGCGCCCGGGTGACCGACATATTGAGCAGCAGCAGCCCGGCCACCCCGCCCGCTACCAGCAGCAGGCAAAGTAATTTGCCGTTGTGTGCCTGATGGCGAAACGGCGAGCGAAGCACCAGAAAGATCATGCCAGCCGCCACGACTGCACAGGCCAGCCAGCCCGTGCGGGAATAGAGCAGCACAAGGATCATGGTGAGGAATGTCACCGCCGCACCGAGCACTGTCTGCCGCGCTTTTTCGAAGCGAGGATGCGTCAGGCGGGCTTCACGGTTGGTGAGTTGCAGCATGGCAACGGTCAGTGCCATCGCTAAAAAACTGCTGGTGACATTGACCTGCTGGAACACGCCCACGCCACCACGACCATACTTTGCAATGAAGGTTTGCCAGACTGCCGGGAGCCACTCCGGGCGGCCGTACAATTCCATCAGCACCAGGCTGCCCTGAATCATCCCGGCCAGCGCCATACAAGTGAGTAAAAGATGGCGGGATTTTCCTGACAGCGAGCAACGCAGCAGAGTCAGGATAAATAAACATCCTCCCCAGAGTCCGGCGATGGCCGTTGCGCCATTCAGCCGCATTTCGCGCGTGGGCGACCACAGCAGAGGCAGGGTGAGCAGCACTGAACCGACGAGCATCGCCGGGACAGGAAAAGTGGCTCTGGAACAAGAGGAAGGGAAGACCCAGAAAAGGGCAATCAGCGACAGAATACTGGCCCAGCTCAGGCTGTTGAGCGGAAGCTGAACGCCTCTCCCCCCGACATTGCTCAGCGGGAGATGCATGACGATCAGCCAATAAATCGCCATTCCCAGCACAAACAAAAAACTTGCCCCTGCGCGCGTAGTTGTGAAATGCGGGGAGTAAGTGGACATCGTCATGCTGTCACCCACGGCCCAGGGAGGCGGTGACGGCGGGCATCACTTTGCCGTAGTCGTTCAGGGTTTGCCATTGGATCTGGCACCCTGCACTTTGTGCGCAACCTTCCACTTTACGCTGACTAAAAGGCGCAACCACCCCGGCATCAGGCTGTATCTTGCCATTGATTTTCAGATTAAAGAGGGTGACGTAGTAGGGAGTTGGATTGGCGACCTGGAGTGCTTTCCCGGCCTGCGTCCATTTCAGCTGCTGCCAGGCTTTTTCCCCCTTTCCCTTCAGACCTGAGGGGCGGTAAATCAGCTTCAGGCCCGAGCGCACGGCCATCTGAACTGAATTCCCGTCGCTGTGGCCGGAGGGGATCGCCGCAATGCTCAGAGTAAAGAGCGATTCCCTGTCTTTGGGCAAATTCGGATCCACCTGAATGATGCGTAACGCATTTTCCCCGCCGGACCGGAGGGTAAACAGCGGAGGGATAGCGCTAAATGTTAACGGATTCTGCTTTGCCATCGGCGCGATGGTGCCAGCCCACTGCCCGTTGGTGTAGATATGGGTATTCACCAGCCATGGACGAGTGCTGGTATTACGCAGCGTTACGCCAAGGCTGGGCTGGCCTTCCTGATAGATAAAGCGGGTGCCGCCAATCACGATACCCGCGCGGCTGGAGAGCGTGAAGCAAAGCAAAAGCAGACAGAGGCAGAAATTACGCATAATGAAGGGTAAACGTCGCTGAGGCCGTGGCAGTACCTGCGATCACCGGCTGGCCGTTAGCCATAAAGTTGGCGTAAAACAGTAGCGCCACGGTTGCCTGATCGGGGATCAGTTTGGTGCTTTCTCCCACGGTATTGATTGGAATGAGGCTGTTGCTTTGATCGTAGAGAGCGATCCCGATCCCGCTGGCGTTACCCGCTCCGGCAGCGATGGCCAGCAAATCGGTATTGTTGGCATCCGGCGTACCTTCGAACGACACGCTGACGTTACTGGCCGAACCGCCGCACTTTTCCAGATTGATGGTGAAGGCCTGTGGCAAGGATGTCTTCCCTGCTTCGCTGAGGTCTTTGCTCGCCACGTCGCCGAGTTTGACGGTAATGTTTTCTGAGTCAACGGCGACAACGCACGTGTTGTCGAGAATATGGCCCGCTACATTGATGGTTCCACCTGCTGCGTGAGCAGTCGCGGAAAGTGAGAGACATCCGCTGATGGCTACCAATAAAAGCGCTTTCAGGTTCATCGTCAGTCCTTATTGATAGTTGAGGTCGAAATACATCACCGCAGTTGCCTCACCGCTGGTGACTGTGGCGGCCGTTGACTTGTAGCGCAGGGCAAAGTTGAGCTGGTTGTCGCCCTCCTGGAGGGCATAGACATCCGAATCAGCATTGTTTATCGGAATAACCTTTTGGCTACTGTCGAGGATCTGAACGCCGATGCCAGTTGCCATACTGCCGGTGCTGCCGGTATCGCTTAAGGCCAGCAGGGTCGGATCAGTCGCATCGGCATTGCCGGTAAAGGCCACTTTTGCGCCCGTAATGCCCGCTGTGCAGCCGGTCAGCTTGATTTGAAAATCTTTAGCGGTACTCACGCTGCCAACGCCTGGAAAATCAGACGGAGAAAAATCGCCAATGGTGACCGTCTGACTCTGGCTGTCACTTTCTACATCGCAGGTCTGGGGAATGATCGTCCCGGAGATTAATAAGTTGTAAGGAAGATCGTCCGCATAAGCGGTGCTGAGGGCACCGCCGATTAAGCTCAGGGCGAGCACGAATTTGAGGGCCGGGTTTCTCACTTGCACTCCCCCGTCAGTTTGGTCATCAATTGCTCTTCAGCATCGGCGGGCAGTACGTAGTCGAATTCGCACTGCGACTCGCTGCCTTCTCCCCACTGAGCCATGAGTTTTCCTTTCGGCGCCAGCGCGGTGAGATAGACCTGACCGTCGTCACCCACAAGACTGCTGCTGCCTTCGTCATCGCGAGAGACGGTCGCGCCAAACGGCACAGGACGCCCGTTGCGCATCAGCGAAATGAGTGCACGAATACCGACATGTGCCTTAAATTCCGCTAACACCAGCGCGCCTTTGGTTGGCACGACGGTCGCCACCGAATCCTCGATATCAACATTATTCTTAAGCGTATTGGTATCAATCGACATGCGGTTCATGCGGTAGTTGGTGGCGTAAGGCACTATGGCGTAGCCACGCCAGTCGGTGCGAAGGCCGTTATTGCCATCAATATGCACATCCGAAGCGCCAGGCGCTGCAATCAGCACGTTGGTATCACCCAGCGGTTGGCTGAAGGTCACACCATGGCGGTGGGCGACAATACCGCCTGACAGGCCATAGTTAACCTGTTGATAATCGCCGTGATCGCTATAGCTGTAACCCACGTTTGCCTGGTTATAGGTGCCTTTGTAGCTCATGTTGGCCGAGCCATTCAGCGCACCACCATGGTTGCTGTAGCCCTGCTGAATGCTGTAATCGAGGTTGTTATCGTCAAGCAGTGTACCGCCCAGACCGGCACTCTGAGACATGTTGCCATGCGCGTCAGTGCTGGTGTTCATCGTCGCGTACATATTATGTTGAGACATCGTTGTCCCGCCGCCCGGCGACAGCCACTGGCTTAACGGCAGGGAGAAATTGAGCGCGAAGATCTGGTCTTTATCCTCTGAACCCGGTGACTTGTTGTAGTTGTAGCTCAGGTTATAGTTGACCGAACCGATCGAGCCGCTGTAGCCCATCTGCACCAGGGTATTGGTTTCGTCAGTGTTCCAGTAGCTCTGGCGGCTGGCCGTCAGATACAGCGATCCATATTCATGCAGCTGCTGCGAAAGGTTCGCTTCAATCTTGCCGCGTTTGTTGTAGTAAAGGTTGTAATAGTCCGTCCACGAGGGTTCATACTCTTCCGGACCATCCTGCGTATCGACGGTATATCCCGACATATGACGATAGGTGGTTTCTGCAAGGCTGTAGTAGCCCTTTGTCGAGTAACGATAGCCCAGCAGCTGGATGTTTGTGCCTACCTCATTCAGGGATTTCGCGTACAGGAAACGCAAAGACTGTCCGCGGTGTTCAGTGTCATCCATCAGGGTGCTGTGGGCCTGGGTAATATCGGCGGAAACGGCACCGTAGCTACCCAGGTTAAAACCCAGTCCGAGCGCCAGCGAGCGGTAGTTTTTGGTCATCTGGGCGCCACCATAGGTGGTAATGCCGTGAGGTAAGCCCCAGATGAGGGTGAACTGCGCCAGGTCGACGTCATCCTGCTGATCGCTGCTGCTGCGATAGCGTCCACCGACGACGGAATATTTCACATGCCCTTCACGCTGTAATAAAGGCACGGAAGAGTAGGGCACGGTATAGCTATTGGTGCTGCCATCGTTCTCTTTGACTTCAACGACAAGGTCACCACTGGAAGAGGTGGCGTAAAGGTCATTAATTTCAAAAGCGCCGGGCGGCACATAGCTTTGGTAAATGGTGTAGCCGTTCTGCTTGATGGTGACCTGGGCGTTGGTTTTAGCGATGCCGCGCACGGTCGGGGCAAAGCCGCGCTGGCTGTCCGGAAGCATGTTTTCATCTGTTTCCAGCTTCGCTCCGCGGATGGTCATTCCGTCAAAAATATCAGAGTTGGTATAGGTGTCGCCTACAACCAGCGTGCTTCTGAATGGAATAATCGCTCGCTCAACGTAGGTGCTGATGTGTTCCCAGTCCTTTTCGCTGCGCCCGTTCTCTTTGTTGTAGCTGAAGGTAGAGGTATCGCGTAAGCGCCAGGGGCCAAGATTTAGCCCGCTGTTAAGGTTAAGAAAATAGCTGGTATCAGTGCCTTTTCCCTCTTCGGTACGCTTGTGGCTGTTTGAGCCGGTGAACTGGTAATTAAGCAATAACGCATTGATCCCATTGTCCCAGCGTTCAGGTGGGATATAGCCACGAATCTGGTTCGCTAAGGCGGCCTGGGGGATACTGAGATCAAGGCGTAATTGTTCAAAGTTTAAACTGGACTGCGCGGCAGGAATATACTCTTCGATATTCACGCACTCATCGTGCTGTTTACCCTTAAAGGATTCGATGGCGGAAACGTTAACGCCAGCCGCTTCCAGCGACTTGATTTTCAGGCACGGATAAAGGCCGGTACCATCGCCGGTTGTGGCCTTCGCGTTCTCCGTGGTGTCTGCGTTTTTTTCTCTGGCTTTAAAAAGGATATCGCGAGAGTCGAGAAACTTCTCATTCAGATAGATATCCACGCGGTAAACGCCCGGCGCCTGGCTGTCGCTTTCAAAATGCGATAAATCAGCCACGGCATCCGGATCTGCGGATAAGAAGGCCGGGTTGAAATAGTTCTCAGCCAGCCCCTCCAGTGGAAAAAGGCTGACCAGCATTGCCAGAGGCGTGAGTCGAAATAGCCTCGCAGGACAGAATAATCGATTCGTAGACATTGTTATCTATTCAACCCTTACCCATTAATATCACCCGCTACTGGGTACAGGTCTGTTTTGGTGTATTTGCGCCGAAATCATTCACCGATTCAAACGTCACGGTGCCCGTTTTCCCGCCAGGAATAGTGGTCTGTGCCTTTCCTTTTGGTGGCACCATGGTGTTATGGACTCTCTGGCCCCCGACATACAGGTTCACCATCGTTACGTGGTAAGGAGAGGCGTTTTTGATCACCAGATTGTTACCACTGACGCTGCAGGTCAGGGCTTTCGGCGCATCGATGGCCGGCGTCGGTAAATTTTTCGGGCGAACGAAGAGCTTGATGACGCTCTGAGTCGCAATTTGCAGGGTGTTGCCCTGCAGCTGGCTCTTGTCGACAGAAGGGATCGCCTTCACATTCAGGTAAAACAGGCTCTCTTTGTCCGTCGCAAGCTGTGGGCCGGTGTACATTATCCGTAAGGTATTTTCTTTTTTGGGATGAATGACGAACAGCGGTGGCGTCAGCACAAAGTCTGTCGACTTGGTTTCATCCGCTTTGGTTACCCAGGACTGAATGAGGAACGTCCCTTTATCGGTGGAGTTAATGATAGGGAGGGTGGCCTGCTTCTCACCCTGCATATAAATCACTCGGGTTGCGCCGAGGGCAATGCCGCCTGCGTGTGCGGCTTGCACGGAGAGCATGAGGGCGGCTGCTGCGAGTGTGATATTGAAACAGCGATGTGCGGTATTAGTCAAAGTCTTCATAGTAGCCTACAAAATATTCAGTTTTTAAGAGAGATGAATCCGAATAGAATGTGGCTAATCTATTGATATAAAATATTAAACCACACTTCTGTTTGCACAATGCCAGGCTTCACAACGAGGTCCGTGGACCGATATTTAGCGCTGTAGTGCAAGACGGTTTCTCCATCAAGAAGTCTTGTGCTTCTCAAAGGAGTCGAATTAGGAACAACGAGCGAACCCGTCGAATCAAAGATGCCAATCCCGATACCCTGGGCTGCATTTGTTGTTGCGCTGACCTGAAAAACCTGAGGATCTTTACCGTCAGTGAGTCCGGTAAACATGACCGCGGCATTTTTACTGACGCTGGTACTGCAATCTTCAAGCTTGATTTGAAAATCGGTGGGGGTCTGCCAGTCGCCAATACTGTGAAAGGCTTCTTTGCGCACCTGCCCCATCTGGACGGTTTGATTCGCGCTGGCTGCGTCTACGGCACAAGCAGCATCAGCCACGCCACCGTGAAAATTGAGTCTTCCACCCGCGATCCAGACTTCTTTGTTAGCCAGTCCTGCCGGGCTGTAGGCTGACAACGCGCAGCTGCCGACAACAGTAACCAGGGTGAAGAGTGCAGAACTGACACGCATCGCACGATCCTTTTGCAATAAACGTATGCCTGAGATGCAGCCCCTCAGACTTTTCCTGAAGGGGCTGCATAATTTCTTACTGGTAATGCAGGTCGAACGTGGTGGTGCCGCTTACTGTACCTGCGGTAGCCGCAGTACCTGTTGCGACATAGTCAACGCTAAAGTTCAGGTTGTTCACACCGTCGTGAAGCGTGAAAGGTGTGGTCTGTTCAACATTTGGCGTCAGCTCAGCACCTGCCTGATCGTACAGCTGCAGCGCAACTTGCTGCGCGGCACCCTGGCCTGCGGTGTTTGCCAGCGCAGTTAGCACAGTGGCGTCAGTGGTGCCCTTGAAGATCACAGCAACCTGAGAGCTGACAGAAGACTCACAATCCTGAAGGATGATGTTGAACGGCACTTTTGTACCGGAGGTCGCACCTTCTGAATCCATACGCTTCAGACGAACCTGGCCCATCTGTACGGTCTGGTTGATGGAGTCAGCATTCACAGCACAGGCTGCATCAACGACAGAGCCATTGAAGTTAACAACGCCACCAGAAACCGTGGTTTCAGAGCCTGCTGCCTGAGCAACATTGATGCTTGCACCTGCCAGAATTGCGGTAACCGCTACTGCTAAAATTTTATTCTTCATGAATATAACCATTCCATTTGATTTGATACTTGAGAGTGTACCTACAGCGTGAACATCGAAATGCATCTATGACGAAGCAGTCGTAAATATTTTCCGAATTCACTTTAGGAGGCGGATGATTAATTAAATTTCTTTGTGCGTCAATAATTGAACAATCATGCAATTTCAGTGTATTGATTTTACTTATTGAAAAATATAGAATTTACTCTAATGAATTTAATTTTAAATTGTTATCTATTTTAAAACCAGGGCGTTACTGTCTTTGGGTTGGGTAATTAGATTGAATTTAATTTTTTGAATACTCATATTTAATGAAATTGAAATTAAAAGAATATCTGTTCTTTTCTTGTTTTATAAGGGAAAAAGAAAGACGTCGCCTCAGGATCCTATACTTGATATTCTTTAAAGAAGTATTTTAACAGCCCTGAGGTGTAACGTGAGTTTCCAGTTTATCGACACCCATTGTCATTTTGATTTTCCCCCGTTTGTTGATGATGTCGAAGGCAGTCTGGCAAAGGCGGCAGCGGCGGGTGTGGAAAAAATCATCGTGCCTGCGACCGAAGCGTCAAGTTTTGAGCGTGTGCTTTCGCTGGCAGCGAAATACTCGCCTCTCTATGCCGCGCTTGGGCTTCATCCTGTGGTCGTTGAAAAACACACGGAAAGGAGCCTTGAGCTGCTGGCAGCGCAGATCGCAACAAAGCCGGAAAAGCTGGTGGCCATCGGTGAAATCGGCCTCGATCTTTACCGTGACGAGCCTCAGTTTGACCGCCAGGTCTGTTTCCTCGAAGAGCAATTCAAACTGGCGAAACGCTTTGATCTGCCGGTCATCCTTCATTCACGTCGTACGCACGACAAACTGGCGATGTTGCTTAAACGCCACAATCTCCCGCGAACGGGCGTTGTTCACGGATTTTCAGGCAGCCTTCAACAGGCTGAACGCTTCGTTCAGTTGGGGTACCGCATCGGTGTAGGCGGCACGATTACTTATCCGCGCGCCAGCAAAACCCGCGATGTTATGGCGCAGTTGCCACTTTCTACATTGCTTCTGGAAACTGATGCACCAGATATGCCGCTTAATGGTTTTCAGGGGCAGCCAAATCGTCCGGAACAAGCCGCTCGTGTTTTTGAGTGCCTGTGTGAGCTACGTTCCGAATCTCCAGATGAAATTGCCGAAACGCTTGCTGATAACGCATTGAAACTATTTGCGAGGTTATAATTGGCGCTAATTTCAGTGACGTATATCTCATAATTTATTATTGCATTCATTTTATTGCCTGAAACGTGTGACGCGTACACACAGAATAGTGACGGATCGTTATAATCGCCGGGCTTGAATTCGTCTCCTCTTTTATCACTTTCAATACACAGGGACTCTGTATGCAAATCCTTATGGGCCTGATTGGCATGGTGGTGCTGCTTGCCATCGCCGTGCTGCTGTCGAGTAATCGCCGTGCCATCAACCTGCGTACCGTTATCGGTGCCTGGCTGATTCAGATCGGTATCGGCGCATTGATTCTTTACGTTCCCGCGGGTCGCCAGGTTCTGCTGGCTATGTCGGAAGGTGTCGCAAACGTTATCGCCTATGGTAACGAAGGGATCAGCTTCCTGTTTGGCGGCCTGGTTTCCGACAAAATGTTCGAAGTCTTTGGCGGCGGCGGCTTTATCTTCGCGCTGCGTGTTCTGCCAGTTATTGTCTTCTTCTCCTCACTGATCGCCGTGCTCTACTACCTCGGCATCATGCAGTTTGTTATCCGTCTTCTGGGTGGCGGTCTGCGTGCAGTGCTGAAAACGTCCCGTACGGAATCACTGTCTGCCACCGCGAACATTTTCGTTGGTCAAACGGAAGCGCCATTGGTGGTGCGTCCTTATATTGCCACCATGACGCGTTCTGAACTGTTTGCAGTCATGTGCGGTGGTCTGGCGTCTGTCGCGGGTTCTGTCCTGGCGGGTTATGCCCAGATGGGCGTTCCGCTGGAATACCTGATTGCAGCGTCGTTTATGGCGGCACCGGGTGGCTTGCTGTTTGCGAAAATCATCCTGCCAGAAACAGAAACCCCAAGCGATTCCCCGGATCTGGAAAAACAGAACCCGGATATCGACAGGCCTTCCAACGTGCTGGATGCGGCGGCTTCTGGTGCTGCTTCCGGGATGCAACTGGCGCTGAACGTGGGTGCCATGCTGCTGGCGTTTGTGGCGTTGATTGCGTTGCTGAACGGCATTCTGTCCGGTATCGGCGGCTGGTTCGATTATCCACAGCTCTCTATGCAACTGATCCTCGGTTGGGTGTTCTCTCCGTTGGCGTGGGTGATTGGCGTGCCATGGAGTGAAGCGATGGTGGCTGGTTCGTTTATTGGTCAGAAGCTGATCATTAACGAATTCGTGGCGTACATGAACTTTGGTGAATACCTGAAAGAGGACGCGGTGGTCGCCGCTGCGGGTCTGCAGGTGATTTCGGCTCACACCAAAGCGATCATCTCCTTCGCACTGTGTGGCTTTGCCAACCTGTCGTCCATTGCCATTCTGATTGGCGGCCTGGGCAGCATGGCACCGAACCGTCGTCACGATATCGCTCAGCTCGGCCTGAAAGCGGTGGCGGCAGGGACGCTCTCAAACCTGATGAGCGCCACCATCGCCGGCGTGTTCCTTGCGCTATAAGTAAAGTGCCGGGAGGATAACGTTGCTTATCCCCCGCGCATTCAGCGCCTGTGCCAGAGGCTCTACGTCCTCGGCGCAGGCGCTACGCCATCCCTTCGCTTCACCATACACGCCGTGAGCATGAAACGCGTTCAGCCGTATCGGCAGTTCCCCCAGTTCCCGAATAAACAGGCTTAACGGCTCTATAAAGCGCAGATAATCGGTGTGATCCGGGATCACCAACAGGCGCAATTCAGCCAGCAGATCCTGTTTTGCCAGCCAGCGGATGCTTTCTTTGATTCGTCCGTTTCCTCGCCCGGTCAGCGCCAGGTGCGTGCCGTCTTCCCAGGCTTTCAAATCCACCATCACGCCGTCACACAGCGGTTTAAGTTTTTCCCAACCGTTTATCCCAAGCTCACCATTGCTGTCCACCAGGCAGGTGAGATGGCGCAACGCAGGCGTGGCTTTCAGCTCGGCAAAGAGTTCGCAGATAAACGGCAACTGAGTGGTGGCTTCACCGCCGCTGACGGTAATGCCTTCGATAAACGGTGCTGCGCGTGAAATCTGTTTCAGGACATCTTCCACCGACAGGGTTTGCGCCATCGGCGTGGCGGACTGCGGACACATTTTCTGGCAGGTATCGCACTGCTGGCAGTTCGCTTCCTGCCAGTAAACCCGACCCGCCTGAAACGTAAGGGCGTCGTGCAGGCAATGTACTGCGCATTCTCCGCAGTCGTTGCAGCGCCCCATCGTCCACGGGTTGTGGCAGTTTTTACAGCGCAGATTACAGCCCTGCAAGAACAGCGCCAGACGGCTACCGGGGCCGTCGACGCAGGAGAAGGGGATAACCTTACTGACTAAAGCGCATCTGCTGCTCATGGCTCACTACTCTTGGCTGACGTTCCAGAATGCGGGTGTTGCGTGCTGCTTCTTCGCCAAGCCAGGTGGTATTGGTTCGCGAACCTTCTGCGCGATATTTTTCCAGATCGGATAACCGCACCATGTACCCCGTGACGCGAATCAGATCGTTGCCGCTGACGTTGGCGGAAAACTCGCGCATCCCTGATGCAAAAGCGCCGAGGCACAGCTGCATGACAGCCTGTGGATTGCGTTTAATTGTTTCATCGAGCGTTAAAATATCGCTGATGCCGGAGGAGTAATACGCATGGTGGGGCGCAACGGTGAGCAAGTGGTTGACCGGGTCGGGTTCGCTGCCGTAAGGAATGCGCGCGCCCGGCGTAGTACCGCTGTCGGAGCTGATCCCGGATTGAGCATGCAGCAACGCGCGCTGCTGCCAGCCATATTTCACTGGGGTGTTTTCGACGAACGCTGCAAGCCAGGCACTGATGCGCCAGCCGAGGGTATTCGCTTCCTCATCATTCCCGTAGCGCGCCGCGCTGTTTGTTTTCTCACACAGCTCATTCACGGCTTCTGCGAGGGCATAAATGCCGAACATTGGCGCAAAACGCTGCGGATCCATAAGCCCTTCCGTCACCAGGAAGCTATTCTCAAAGAAGTGTGATTGTTCATAGAGGAACGAACAGCGCGCATCAATAATGCTGATTTGCTGGCGACAAAAGTGTGGAAGCTGGACGTTAAAGAAGTCTTCCGTTGAGGCGCTGCGTTTTGCCACTTCTTTCAGATTGAGGCGCACCAGCGTGCTGCCACCTCCGGCCAGCGGCAGCGAGTTGTAACAGCTGACAATACCGTAGTGGTTTTTTGTGAAAATTTTATCATTCACCGGTCCGTTAGCGATGTGCGGTTTGCTGCATTCGCAGATGTTTTTACTCACCTCCAGCAGCAGATCTTCCGGCGTAAGTTCGGGATCGTAGATAAAGGTCAGGTTTGGTGCAACCTGCTTGAGTTCGGCATCGGCACGTAAAATGGCTCGTGTTACTGGCGTATCCAGCGGGCCGATATTCACATGGGTAAAGGCGTCTGGCAGGACTCTGTCGAGATAGCGCCAGAAACGTTTTATGCGGATATCGATTTCTTCTTGTGTTAGAATTTTAACATACGGCGAAAGGATCTGATCCAGATGGCCCAGATACACCGGCATCGAGGTGACGGAAGGGACATGGTGGAAAAGGATCGTCAGCAGCGAGAGCGCGTCATCCAGATCTTTTGCGCCTTCAAGCTCCAGCCACTGCGAGCCGTGAGCCAGGAAGCGCGCGTAGTCGGGTAAGACATAGCGAGGCTTGAAAGGCGCATGTCCTTCAAACATATCGCAAATGACGCCTTCATCCAGCGCCGCTTGAGCACTTTGCGTTAAGGCCGGGTAGGGCAGAGCATTTTCAGCTTCAAGGGCCAGGAAATGACGTTTTTGTTCCGGGCTTAAGGTTTGGCTTGTCACAATGTTCTGGCAACGTTGTTCAAATGAGTCAGACATAGAAGATCCTCAGACGCGTTGGCGATGAGGGCATTGTAGAGAAAAGCAGCGGTGGGGCTTTTGATCCCATCCCGCCCGCACTGTGATAAAGAGTGATTTAACTCTCATTATGGTGATGCAAATATGCATGCATGTTTCATTAACTGTGATGAGGATCGAAGTGTAGCCGTGGGTCGGTGTTAAAATAGTCACAGACCCGCAAGGTAAACATTCAACACCGGAGATAACATGACTGAGTTAACGGCAAGCAGCCTGCGCGCGTTAAAACTGATGGACCTGACCACCCTGAACGACGATGACACTGACGCGAAAGTGATCGCACTGTGCCATCAGGCGAAAACCCCGGTGGGTAACACCGCAGCCATCTGCATTTACCCGCGTTTCATTCCGATTGCGCGTAAGACCCTGAAAGCACAGGGCACGCCGGATGTGCGTATTGCAACCGTCACCAACTTCCCACACGGCAATGACGACATCGAGATTGCGCTGGCAGAAACCAAAGCGGCTATCGCTTATGGCGCGGACGAAGTTGACGTGGTGTTCCCTTACCGTGCGCTGATTGCTGGTAACGAGCAGGTCGGTTTCGATCTGGTTAAAGCCTGTAAAGATGCTTGCGCAGCAGCAAACGTGCTGCTGAAAGTGATCATCGAAACCGGTGAGCTGAAAGAAGAAGCTTTGATTCGCAAAGCTTCTGAAATTTCTATCAAAGCAGGCGCAGACTTCATCAAAACCTCTACCGGTAAAGTGCCAGTGAACGCGACCCCGGAAAGTGCTCGCATCATGATGGAAGTGATTCGCGATATGGGCGTGTCCAAAACTGTTGGTTTTAAACCGGCAGGCGGCGTGCGTACAGCTGAAGATGCTCAGGCATTCCTCGCCATTGCCGATGAACTGTTTGGTGCCGACTGGGCTGACGCTCGTCACTATCGCTTCGGCGCATCCAGCCTGCTGGCAAGCCTGCTGAAAGCGCTGGGTCACGGCGACGGCAAGAGTGCAAGCAGCTACTAAGTTACGCCATTTGTAGGCCGGGTTAGCGTAGCGCCACCCGGCAAATTGTTTTAGTGCCGGATGGCGGCGACGCCTCATCCGGCCTGTTGATAGCCTTCTCCTTTTTCCCCTGGGGGTTACCGTGTTTCTCGCACAAGAAATTATTCGTAAAAAACGCGATGGTCACGCGCTGAGCGATGAAGAGATCCGTTTCTTTATCAACGGCATTCGTGATAACACCGTGTCCGAAGGGCAGATTGCCGCCCTGGCGATGACCATTTTCTTCCATGATATGAGTATGCCGGAGCGCGTCTCGCTGACCATGGCGATGCGGGATTCCGGGACCGTGCTCGACTGGAAAAGCCTGAACCTCAACGGCCCGATTGTTGATAAACATTCGACGGGCGGCGTGGGCGACGTGACTTCACTGATGCTCGGCCCCATGGTTGCAGCTTGTGGCGGGTATATTCCGATGATCTCCGGTCGTGGCCTTGGTCACACTGGCGGTACGCTCGACAAACTGGAGTCCATTCCGGGCTTCGACATCTTCCCGGACGACAACCGTTTCCGCGAAATCATTAAAGACGTTGGTGTGGCGATAATTGGGCAGACCAGCTCGCTCGCGCCAGCGGATAAACGTTTTTATGCCACTCGCGACATCACCGCAACAGTGGACTCCATACCGCTGATCACCGGCTCTATCCTCGCCAAAAAGCTGGCGGAAGGGCTGGACGCGCTGGTGATGGACGTGAAAGTCGGTAGCGGCGCATTCATGCCGACTTACGAACTCTCTGAAGCGCTGGCTGAAGCTATCGTTGGCGTTTCTAACGGCGCTGGCGTGCGGACTACGGCGCTGCTGACTGATATGAACCAGGTGTTGGCGTCCAGCGCAGGGAACGCGGTTGAAGTGCGCGAAGCCGTGCAGTTCCTGACGGGCGAATACCGCAATCCGCGTCTGTTCGACGTGACCATGGCGCTGTGTGTGGAAATGCTGATTTCCGGTCGCCTGGCGAAAGACGAAGCCGAAGCGCGTGCGAAATTGCAGGCGGTGCTGGATAACGGTAAAGCGGCGGAAATCTTTGGCCGCATGGTGGCGGCTCAGAAAGGGCCAACGGATTTCGTCGAAAACTACGCGAAATACCTGCCGACCGCGATGCTCAGCAAAGCCGTTTACGCCGATACGGAAGGATATGTTTCCGCGATGGACACTCGCGCACTGGGTATGGCCGTGGTGGCAATGGGCGGCGGTCGTCGTCAGGCCTCTGATGCGCTCGACTATAGCGTTGGCTTTACCGATATGACGCGTCTGGGCGACAGCGTTGACGGTCAACGTCCGCTGGCGGTGATCCACGCAAAAGACGAAGCCAGCTGGCAGGAAGCAGCGATTGCCGTGAAAGCGGCAATTAAACTGAACGAAGCCGCGCCGAAAGAAACACCAACGGTCTATCGTCGAATCACCGAATAGCAGTATACTGATCTGATCGCTTTTTAATAGAGAGCACAAGGTACGGAGAACAATATGAAACGTGCATTTATTATGGTGCTGGACTCCTTCGGCATCGGTGCTACTGAAGACGCAGAACGCTTTGGCGACGTGGGCGCTGACACCATGGGCCATATCGCTGAAGCCTGTGCAAAAGGGGAAGCGGATAAAGGTCGTAAAGGCCCGCTGACCCTGCCAAATCTGACTCGTCTGGGCCTCGTGAAAGCTCACGAAGGTTCGACTGGTAAGGTTGCTGCGGGTATGGACGGCAACGCGGAAGTGACTGGCGCGTATGCGTGGGCACATGAACTCTCTTCCGGCAAAGATACCCCGTCCGGACACTGGGAAATCGCCGGTGTACCTGTGCTGTTCGACTGGGGTTACTTCCCGGAGCATCACAACAGCTTCCCGCAGGAGCTGCTCGATAAGCTGGTGAAACGCGCCAACCTGCCGGGTTATCTGGGTAACTGTCACTCCTCTGGCACTGTCATTCTGGACGAACTGGGCGAAGAGCACATGAAAACCGGCAAGCCGATTTTCTACACCTCCGCTGACTCCGTGTTCCAGATTGCCTGCCATGAAGGCACTTACGGTCTGGATAAGCTGTATGAGCTGTGCGAAATCGCGCGCGAAGAGCTGACCGAAGGTGGCTATAACATTGGCCGCGTGATTGCGCGTCCGTTCATCGGCGACAAAGCAGGCAGCTTTGAGCGTACCGGTAACCGTCACGACCTGGCCGTTGAGCCGCCAGCACCAACCGTGCTGCAAAAACTGGTTGATGAGAAGGGCGGTCACGTGGTTTCCGTGGGTAAAATCGCGGACATCTACGCTAACTGCGGTATCACCAAAAAAGTGAAAGCAACGGGTCTGGATGCGCTGTTTGATGCCACCGTGAAAGAGATGAAGGAAGCGGGTGACAACACCATCGTCTTCACTAACTTCGTCGATTTCGACTCCTCCTGGGGTCACCGCCGCGATGTCGCAGGCTATGCGGCGGGTCTTGAGCTGTTCGACCGCCGCTTGCCAGAACTGCTGGAGCTGGTGGGTGAAGATGACATCATTATCCTCACCGCAGACCACGGCTGTGACCCAACCTGGACCGGTACCGACCACACCCGTGAGCACATTCCGGTGCTGGTGTACGGCCCGAAAGTGAAAGCGGGCTCGCTTGGCCACCGTGAAACCTTCGCGGATATCGGTCAGACGCTGGCGAAGTATTTTGGTACCTCTGACATGGAATATGGCAAAGCCATGTTCTGATGACAGTGCCCGGCGGCGCTTTGCTTGCCGGGCCAGCGGTTTTGTAGGCCGGGTCAGGCGCAAGCCGCCACCCGGCAAGAACAACGAATAAAAAGGAACTTAAGATGGCAACCCCACACATTAACGCAGAAATGGGTGATTTCGCAGACGTCGTACTGATGCCGGGCGATCCGCTGCGTGCGAAGCATATCGCAGAAACTTTCCTCGAAGACGTCCGTGAAGTGAACAACGTGCGCGGCATGCTGGGTTTCACCGGCACCTATAAAGGCCGCAAGATCTCCGTTATGGGCCACGGCATGGGTATCCCATCCTGCTCCATCTACACCAAAGAGCTGATCACTGACTTTGGCGTGAAGAAAATCATCCGCGTAGGCTCCTGTGGCGCTGTGCGTATGGACGTGAAACTGCGTGACGTGGTTATCGGCATGGGTGCCTGCACCGATTCCAAAGTAAACCGCATGCGTTTCAAGGATCACGACTTTGCTGCTATCGCAGACTTCGGCATGGTGCGTAACGCCGTTGATGCGGCGAAAGCGCTGGGCGTAGACGCTCGCGTCGGCAATATTTTCTCCGCAGACCTGTTCTACTCCCCGGACGGCGGTGAAATGTTCGACGTGATGGAGAAGTACGGCATTCTGGGTGTGGAAATGGAAGCCGCGGGTATCTACGGCGTGGCCGCTGAGTTTGGCGCTAAAGCGCTGACCATCTGCACCGTGTCTGACCACATCCGTACTCACGAGCAGACCACTGCCGCTGAGCGCCAGACCACCTTCAACGACATGATCAAAATCGCGCTGGAATCCGTTCTGCTGGGCGATAAAGAGTAAGTGTTGTGCTCAACCGGGCGGCGCTGACTGCCCGGTTTTCTCAAAAGTATCTATTCATCCTTCTCTTCTTTCCCCTCTATGTTTCTTTGTTGTTCAGCAAAATAGCGCTATAAATGTATTCAAGTATCTATTCATGAATCTATTCACTGATGAGCGCATTCACCGATCTGTTATTGCAAGGCCCACGCTCCGCCCCTGAGCTCAGAAACCACCTGAACATCAGTCAGGCGACGTTTTCACGCCAGGCCGCCGCTGAAGAACACGTGGTGCAGTTTGGCCGTGCGCGCGCCACACGTTATGCGCTTCGCCGCCCAGTGCGAGGCATCAACGAATTTCCTTTATGGCAGGTTGATGACGCAGGCAAGGCGTGGACGTTTGGTGTGTTAACCCCTTGCTGGCCGCGCGGGAGCTGTCTGGTGGCGCTGAATAATGGCGAATGGCAGTGGTTTTCCGGGCTGCCCTGGTATCTCAGCGATCTGCGCCCGCAGGGGTTTATTGGCCGTGCCTGGGGTCGCAGGCTCGCGGCTCAACTGGCATTGCCCGAAGATATTCGTTTATGGCAGGAGGACGATATCCTTTTTGCTCTCTCGCTTTTCAGCGGCGAAAATCAGGGCGGATGGCTGATAGGGGAAACGGGTTACCAGCAATGGCTGCAAGCCGCGGAGCCGACGCCCATTCCTGAAGAGGGGAAACTTCAGGCCTATGCTGAACTTGCCCGGGATGCGCTGGCGGGTGAAGTGGCAGGGTCTTCTGCGGGCGGCGAGCAGCCAAAATTTACCTGCCTTGCACAACGTGATTCGCAGCCCGTGCAAATGCTGGTGAAATTCACGGCCCCTCAGCCAGGTGCTGTCACCCGGCGATGGGCTGATTTGCTGATAGCGGAATCCGTTGCGCTTGATGTCCTGAGGAATGCCGGAATAGCCGCCAGTCAGGCGCAGGTGTTGCGTAGCGAGGCTGGACAGGTATTTCTCGAATCTCGCCGTTTTGACTGTGAGGGGGTCGTTGGTCGTCGGGCTCTGGTCTCACTTGAAGCGGTGCAAAGTGAATTCGGCCCCTCAACCAGCCAGTGGCCGCAAACTGTTGCCGGGCTTGAGAAGCAAAAACAAGTCACTCCTGAAACCGCGCAGAGCGTGGAAAAAGTCTGGGCGTTCGGGCGACTCATCGCCAACAGCGACATGCACGCGGGGAACCTGTCGTTTTATCTTTCTGACGCACCGCTTTTATTAACGCCGGTGTATGACATGTTGCCGATGGCCTTTGCGCCAACCAGCGCCGGGGCCATGCGGGAGGAGAGCCTGGCGCTGAAGATTGAGCCGTCAGTCAGTCGCGGGGCATGGATGTTTGCCTTTGAACAGGCCACACTTTTCTGGCAGCAGGTTGCAGACGATGCCAGAATCAGCGCCGCGTTCAGGCAGATAGCGAAAGCGATGCAAAAGGAATTATTGGCCGTGAAGCCGGTTATTGACCGGCTTGCCTGATCACCGAACGGCCTGAGCTATCCACGCGGAAAGTTCTTTTAGCTCTTTTTCCTGATCGGGAAAATCCGTCAACAGTGCATCGCACTCTTGTTGCAGGACATCGGCACGGTAAATGCAGCCCTGAAGGCGAGCGGCAAGGGCTTCCAGTGGGGCAGGATTCAGGCTATCGGTGAACACCTGCGTGCGGGTGATGTGGCCTTTCTCAACGTCGAAGTGCAGCTCAACGCCACCCCAGGTAAAGCGCTCATCCAGCAGATGGGAAAACGCCGGAGCCTGACCGAAATTCCACTCCCAGCTACTCTGCCGGGCAAAGGTTTCGGCAAAGTTCGGCAAGTCAGGCGTGTTATCCGGGGAGATCACTTCCGCCTCTGGTTTTTCGCCGTAGTGGGCAAAAAACGCTTCGGTAATGGCCTCGCAGATTTGCTGGTGGGTGATACCTGGCAGCAACTCGGTAAGATTCGCCACGCGACCGCGCACGGAGGTAATCCCCTTCGCCTGAAGCTTTTTCTTATCAGGATTCAGATAATTAGCCAGACGACTCAGATCGGCATTCAGCAGTAAAGTGCCATGGTGGAAGCCACGATCTTTGGTTTCGCGATAAGCTGATCCGGACACTTTGCGATCGCCTTCCGGGGTTTTGACCACCAGATCGTTACGACCAGACGCCTCAGCGGTGACACCCAGGGAGTTCAGCGCCTGCAGCACAATTGCGGTTGAAATGGTTTTGTCGTACTCGGGCTTGCCTGCCATAAAGGTAAAGCAGGTATTGCCCAGATCGTGGAATACCGCACCGCCGCCGCTGCTGCGCCGGGCAAGGCGTACATTATCTTCTTCCATGCGACGGGTGTTGCACTCTTTCCACGGATTTTGCGCGCGGCCAATGACTACCGTATCGGCGTTACGCCAGAGAAAAAGTACCCGTTGTGTGGCTGGCATCTGGCGGAAAATACACTCCTCCACCGCCAGATTGAACCACGGATCGTATGAATCAGAGATAAGCAGACGCAGCGTCGACATAACAGATTTCCTTTCCTGAATGATTCACTTAATTTATCACTTATCCTGCTTCTCGCCTTCATCCTCTTCTGGCACCGATTTATTGGCGGTCAGCAGGAAGGGTGATTGCTGCCAGCGCGTACGCTTGCCTTGCAGGAGGGTACGCGTCAGCACGACGCCGATTGCCAGCGAAAGTAACAACATAAGGCGCAGAATATTCGTGGTGTTATCCACCTGTTTGGCTTCTGTCGGCAGCGTGTGGGTGTCCAGCGTCAGGCGCAGATAGCCCAGAGGTTCATTCTTCCCCTGTATAGGTTCCACCAGTTGCTGATTGAAATAGCCGCCGGCTTTTTTGCCGTCCAGTGCCAGCCTGTCACGGACGTCGACACTTTCGCCCGCGTGGGTAATCAAATCGCCCTGTTCATCGTAGACGCTGGCATCCAGCAAGCGGCTGTTGGTGGTGAGCTGCTGAAGCAATTGATTAATCTTTTTCTCATCAGGCGTTTCTGAACGCATGTAGGGGGCGAGGTTCAGTGTCACCTGATGGGCCAGTGAGCGAGCCAGCTCTTCCATCTGTGGATTTCTCTGCCGCTGGTGGTTTTGACTGAACCAGGAGGCACCCTGCATCAGGGCGACCAGCAGGGCAAGACAGATTAGAACGATCACGGCGCGATGCAGCCGAAATTTCAGTTTTGCGCGAACCATATTCCACCTTTGAAAATTTGCAGCTTAATGTTGCCAGAAGCGCTGGATACAAGGTAGCCTCATGCGTTATTTTCCTGCCGAGAATCTGGATTACTGGAGCTGTAATGCCGAACAGTTTGACCTGGTGCGATTTGCCCGACGATGTTTCCCTGTGGCCAGGATTGCCGCTGTCACTCAGTGGTGATGAAGTGATGCCGCTGGATTACCACGCCGGACGCAGCGGTTGGCTGCTGTATGGCCGCCACCTCGATAAACAACGCCTGACCGATTATCAGCATAAGCTGGGCGCGGCCATGGTGATTGTTGCTGCCTGGTGCGTTGAGGATTATCAGGTTATCCGCCTTGCGGGGTCGCTGACGCCGCGTGCCACCCGTCTGGCACATGATGCCGCTCTGGACGTTGCGCCGCTTGGCAAAATCCCCCACCTGCGCACGCCTGGGCTGCTGGTGATGGATATGGATTCTACGGCTATCCAGATTGAATGCATTGATGAAATCGCAAAGCTCGCGGGTACCGGGGAACTGGTGTCTGAAGTCACAGAGCGTGCGATGCGCGGCGAACTCGATTTCACCGCCAGCCTGCGCCAGCGTGTGGCGACCCTGAAAGGGGCGGATGCCAACATTCTGCGCGAGGTTCGCGATACGTTGCCGTTAATGCCGGGCCTGACTTCACTGGTGTTAAAGCTCGAAACGCTGGGCTGGAAAGTGGCCATTGCTTCAGGTGGCTTCACTTTCTTTGCTGAGTACCTGCGGGATAAGTTGCGTTTGACTGCCGCTGTGGCAAATGAACTTGAAATCCGTGACGGCGTGCTGACGGGCAACGTTATCGGCGATATCGTCGATGCGAAATACAAGGCCAGCACCCTGAAGCGGCTCGCGGAAACCTATGACATTCCAGCGGCCCAGACCGTGGCAATTGGCGATGGCGCCAACGATCTGCCGATGATCAAAGCCGCCGGACTGGGGATCGCTTACCATGCCAAACCTAAAGTGAATGAGCAGACGGAAGTCACCATTCGGCATGCTGACCTGATGGGCGTATTCTGCATCCTGTCTGGCAGCCTGAATCAAAAGTAATAAGAGGTTAATGTGGCGAAAGCACCAAAACGCGCGTTTGTCTGTAACGAGTGTGGCGCGGATTACCCGCGCTGGCAGGGGCAATGTAGTGCCTGTCATGCCTGGAACACGATTACTGAAATGCGCATCGCCGCATCACCTGTTGTGGCTCGAAATGAGCGTCTGAGTGGTTATGCTGGCAGCGCGGGCGTCTCGAGAGTACAGAAACTGTCTGAGATAAGCCTCGAAGAGCTGCCGCGTTTTTCTACCGGATTTAAAGAGTTCGACCGCGTACTCGGCGGCGGCGTAGTGCCGGGAAGTGCCATCCTGATTGGCGGCAACCCGGGTGCGGGTAAATCAACGCTGCTGCTGCAAACGCTGTGCAAGCTTAGCGAACAGATGAAAACCCTGTACGTCACCGGCGAAGAGTCGTTGCAGCAGGTTGCGATGCGCGCTCACCGTCTTGGTTTGCCAGCCACGAACCTGAATATGCTTTCTGAAACGGGCATCGAGCAAATCTGCGCGATTGCCGAAGAAGAGCAGCCGAAGCTGATGGTTATCGACTCCATTCAGGTGATGCACATGGCGGACGTGCAGTCTTCGCCTGGCAGCGTGGCTCAGGTGCGTGAATCCGCGGCTTATCTCACCCGCTTTGCGAAAACGCGCGGTGTGGCGATCATCATGGTCGGCCACGTCACCAAAGACGGTTCTCTCGCGGGTCCAAAGGTACTGGAACACTGCATTGACTGTTCGGTGATGCTGGATGGCGACGCGGATTCCCGTTTCCGTACGTTGCGCAGCCATAAGAACCGTTTCGGTGCGGTGAATGAGCTTGGCGTCTTTGCCATGACAGAGCAGGGCCTGCGCGAAGTGAGTAACCCTTCTGCCATTTTCCTGAGTCGTGGCGATGAAATCACGCCGGGCAGTTCGGTGATGGTGGTCTGGGAAGGCACGCGCCCGCTGCTGGTTGAGATTCAGGCCTTAGTCGATCAATCGATGATGTCTAACCCACGCCGCGTGGCTGTCGGGCTGGAGCAAAACCGTCTGGCTATCCTGCTGGCGGTGCTGCATCGCCATGGCGGTTTGCAGATGGCGGATCAGGACGTCTTCGTGAACGTGGTGGGCGGCGTGAAGGTGGCTGAAACCAGTGCGGATCTGGCCTTGCTGCTGGCGATGGTGTCCAGCTTGCGAAATCGTGCTTTGCCGCAGGATTTAGTGGTGTTTGGTGAAGTGGGGCTCGCCGGGGAGATTCGCCCGGTGCCGAGCGGCCAGGAGCGTATCTCGGAAGCGGCGAAACACGGCTTTAAGCGAGCCATTGTTCCGGCGGCGAACGTGCCGAAGAAACTGCCGGACGGCATGAAGGTTTTCGGCGTTAAGAAGCTTTCCGATGCATTAAATGTCTTTGACGACTTATAATCATAACGTTATCTCTTTTTGGCGGGTGGCGCTGGCGCTTACCCGCCCTACGTTTTTGTAGGCCCGGCAAGCGCCGGGCAGACCCATCAGGCAGGAGGCTCCTTTGTCATCATTCGATTACATCAAAACCGCTATCCGTCAGAAAGGCTGCACCTTGCAGCAGGTGGCGGACGCCAGCGGGATGACCAAGGGCTATCTGAGCCAGTTGCTGAATGCCAAAATCAAAAGTCCGAGCGCGCAGAAATTAGAAGCGTTGCACCGTTTTCTAGGGCTGGAGTTTCCTCGCCAGCAGAAAAACGTCGGTGTGGTGTTCGGTAAGTTTTACCCGCTGCATACCGGGCATATCTATCTGATCCAGCGTGCCTGTAGTCAGGTTGATGAACTGCATATCATCATGGGTTACGACGATACGCGTGACCGCGCGCTGTTTGAAGACAGCGCCATGTCGCAACAGCCGACGGTGTCCGATCGTCTGCGCTGGTTGCTGCAAACCTTCAAATACCAGAAAAACATCCGTATTCATGCTTTTAATGAAGAAGGCATGGAGCCGTATCCGCACGGTTGGGACGTGTGGAGCAACGGTATCAATGCGTTTATGGAAGAGAAGGGGATTCAGCCTAACTGGATTTACACCTCCGAAGAGGCTGATGCGCCGCAGTTCCGCCAGCATTTGGGTATCGAAACGGTGCTTATCGATCCTCAGCGCACGTTTATGAATATCAGCGGCGCACAAATTCGTGAGAACCCGTCCCGCTACTGGGAATACATTCCGACTGAGGTCAAACCGTTCTTCGTACGTACTGTGGCGATCCTGGGCGGTGAATCCAGCGGCAAATCAACGCTGGTGAACAAGCTTGCCAATATCTTCAACACCACCAGTGCGTGGGAGTACGGCCGGGATTACGTCTTCTCCCATCTCGGGGGGGATGAGATGGCGTTGCAGTATTCGGATTACGACAAAATCGCACTGGGTCATGCTCAGTACATTGATTTTGCGGTGAAATATGCGAATAAGGTGGCGTTCATTGATACCGATTTCGTCACCACCCAGGCGTTCTGCAAGAAGTACGAAGGGCGTGAGCATCCGTTCGTGCAGGCTCTGATCGACGAGTATCGCTTTGATCTGGTTATCCTGCTGGAAAACAACACGCCGTGGGTCGCTGATGGCTTACGTAGCCTCGGCAGCTCGGTAGACAGAAAAGAGTTCCAGACGATGCTGGAAGTGATGCTCCATGAGAACAACATTGAATTTGTTCATGTGGAAGAGTCGGACTACGATGCCCGCTTCCTGCGCTGCGTTGAGCTGGTGAAGCAGATGATGGGTGAGCAGGGGTAAACAAGCAGTATCGAAACGAATGCCGGGTGGCGGCTACGCCTGACGCCGGCCTACGACACTCTGCGGATCGGTAGGCCTGGCAAGCGCAGCGCCGCCGGGCAATAAAATAAAAAAGCCGGAAGAACCGGCTTTTGATCAATCAGGCCCGGCAAGTTGCCGGGCTTTTTACTTACTTGGCAATACGCTTGTACTTGATACGCTTCGGCTCCAGCGCGTCTGCGCCGAGGGTGCGTTTCTTGTACTCTTCGTATTCGGTGAAGTTCCCTTCGAAGAACTCCACTTTGCCTTCATCCTGATAATCCAGAATGTGCGTGGCGATACGGTCAAGGAACCAACGGTCGTGCGAGATAACCATGGCGCAGCCCGGGAATTCCAGCAGGGCGTTTTCCAGGGCGCGCAGGGTTTCGATATCCAGGTCGTTGGTCGGTTCATCGAGCAGAAGGACGTTGCCGCCAACCTGCAGCAGTTTCGCCAGATGCAGACGGCCGCGCTCACCACCGGACAGCTCGCCTACGCGTTTACCCTGGTCGGTACCTTTGAAGTTAAAGCGACCGACGTAAGCACGGCTTGGCATCTCGGTGTTGCCAATCTTCATGATATCCAGACCGCCGGACACTTCTTCCCAAACGGTTTTGCTGTTGTCCATGGAATCGCGGAACTGATCCACGGAAGCCAGTTTGACCGTTTCACCCAGCGTGATGCTGCCACTGTCAGGCTGTTCCTGACCGGACATCATGCGGAACAGGGTGGATTTACCCGCACCGTTCGGGCCGATGATGCCGACAATCGCCCCTTTCGGCACGGAGAAGGTCAGGTCTTCAATCAGCAGGCGATCGCCGTAGGATTTGCGCAGGTTGCTGACTTCAAGCACTTTATCCCCCAGACGTGCTCCAGGTGGAATAAACAGTTCGTTGGTTTCGTTACGTTTCTGGTATTCGGTGTTGTTGAGTTCTTCAAAGCGTGCCAGACGGGCTTTGCCCTTGGACTGACGGCCTTTCGCACCCTGACGCACCCATTCCAGCTCTTTCTCGATAGATTTGCGACGAGCGGCTTCCTGAGACGCTTCCTGCGCCAGACGCTGATCTTTCTGTTCCAGCCAGGAGGAGTAGTTGCCTTCCCATGGAATGCCTTCGCCGCGGTCCAGTTCGAGGATCCAGCCCGCTACGTTATCGAGGAAGTAACGGTCGTGGGTAATCGCCACCACGGTGCCTTCGAAGTCGTGCAGGAAGCGTTCCAGCCACGCAACGGATTCTGCATCCAGGTGGTTCGTCGGTTCGTCGAGCAGCAGCATGTCTGGTTTTTCCAGCAGCAGGCGGCACAGCGCGACACGGCGGCGTTCACCACCGGAAAGATTGGCGATTTTTGCATCCCAGTCCGGCAGACGCAGTGCATCGGCTGCACGCTCCAGCTGCACGTTCAGGTTATGACCGTCGTGCGCCTGGATGATCTCTTCGTATTTGCCCTGCTGAGCGGCCAGCTTGTCGAAATCGGCATCTGGCTCGGCATACAGCGCATACACTTCTTCGAGGCCTTTCAGGGCGTTAACCACTTCTGAAACGGCTTCTTCAACGGATTCGCGAACGGTATGTTCCGGGTTAAGCTGAGGTTCCTGCGGCAGGTAGCCAATTTTGGTCCCTGGCTGCGGGCGAGCTTCACCTTCGATGTCGGTATCGATACCGGCCATGATGCGCAGAAGGGTAGATTTACCGGCACCGTTCAGGCCCAGAACCCCGATTTTTGCGCCAGGGAAGAAGCTCAGCGAGATGTTTTTCAGAATATGACGCTTCGGCGGAACCACCTTGCCGACGCGATGCATGGTATAAACGAATTGAGCCACGTTGGACTTCGCCTCTTTTATTTTGATGATGGAGTAAAGGCGAAGTGTAGCCTTTTTCAGACGCTAATCCCAGCAAGCGTTGGCGATAACAGTTCCGGGAAAAAAGTGTTCGAAACGTGGCGCGATTTTGGTTGTCTGATTAGCATAAAGAGAGGCTGCGTCCGGTAACTCTGCGAGATAGAAGAATTACCGGACACAGCTTTTTGAGACGGCATGATGCTGCATTGACACAATTTTGAGAGGAGCGCTTGTGGAAAAAGCTAAACCCGTGACGTGGCGTCTTCTGGCTGCTGGCGTTGCTTTGCTGACAGTCAGCAGCGCGGTGCATGCCGATTCGCTGGATGAACAACGTAGCCGCTATGCCCAGATTAAACAGGCCTGGGATAATCACCAGATGGATGTGGTCGACAGCCTGATGCCGACGCTGAAAGACTACCCGCTTTATCCTTATCTCGAGTATCGCCAGTTAACTGACGACCTGATGAATGAGCCTGCTGTCAGCGTGAGCACTTTTGTGCAGGCCAATCCGACGTTACCTGCGGCCCGCACGTTGAGAAACCGCTTTGTGAACGAACTGGCTCGTCGGGAGGACTGGCGTGGCCTGTTGGCGTTTAGCCCGGAAAAACCAACCACTACCGAAGCGCAGTGTAATTACTATTATGCGAAGTACAGCGTGGGGCAGACTCAGGAAGCCTGGGATGGCGCGAAAGATCTCTGGCTCACCGGTAAAAATCAGCCCAATGCCTGCGGCAATTTATTCACTGCGTGGCGCACCTCTGGCGCGCAGGATCCTCTGGCTTATCTCGAACGAATCCGCCTGGCGATGAAAGCGGGCAATACCAGTCTGGTGTCGTCGCTGGCGAACCAGATGCCTGCAGATTATCAAACCATTGCCTCTGCTGTGGTCAGTCTTGCAAACAATCCCAACAGCGTGCTGACCTTTGCTCAAAGCACGAGCGCGACCGATTTTACCCGCCAGATGGCAGCGGTAGCCTTCGCCAGCGTGGCGCGTCAGGATGCAGAAAACGCACGCCTGATGATCCCTTCATTGGTGCAGGCGCAGAAGCTGAATGAGGATCAAACGCAGGAGCTGCGAGATATTGTGGCCTGGCGTCTGATGGGCACGGATATTACCGACGAGCAGGCTCGCTGGCGCGATGATGCCATCATGCGTTCTCAGTCTACCTCGCTGGTGGAGCGTCGCATTCGTATGGCAATTGGTAATGGCGATCGCCGTGGGCTGAACACCTGGCTTGCTCGCTTGCCAATGGAAGCGAAAGACAAAGACGAGTGGCGCTACTGGCAGGCCGATCTGCTGATGGAGCGTGGCCGCGATCAGGAAGCAAAAGACATTCTGCATTCGCTGATGCAACAGCGCGGTTTTTACCCGATGGTGGCTGCCCAGCGTCTTGGCGAAGATTATCCGATTCGCGTCGAGAAGCCCGAGGGCACGGTTGCACCTCTGCTGGTCAGCGGCCCGGAAATGGCACGTGTGCGTGAGTTAATGTACTGGAATCAGGATAATACCGCGCGCAGCGAGTGGGCAAATCTGGTGGCCAGCCGCACCCGTAATGAACAGGGCCAACTGGCGAAGTATGCCTTTGACGAAGGCTGGTGGGATTTGAGCGTCCAGGCGACCATTGCCGGTAAGCTCTGGGACAACCTTGAAGAGCGTTTCCCGCTGGCCTACAAGGATCTGTTTACCCGCTATACCAGCGATAAAGGGATCAGCAAAAGCTACGCAATGGCGATTGCCCGCCAGGAGAGTGCATGGAATCCAAAAGTGCGCTCGCCCGTAGGCGCAACGGGTCTGATGCAGATAATGCCGGGCACGGCGACACATACCGTGAAGATGTTCAATATTCCGGGTTACAGCGGATCGAATCAGCTGTTGGATCCGGAGACCAACATCAACATCGGCACCAGCTATTTGCAGTATGTCTATCAGCAGTTTGGCAATAACCGCATCTACGCTTCCGCAGCCTATAACGCCGGGCCGGGCCGGGTCAGAACCTGGCAGGGCAACAGCGCAGGGCGCATTGATGCCGCAGCCTTTGTCGAAAGTATTCCATTCTCTGAAACCCGAGGCTATGTGAAAAACGTGCTGGCGTACGACGCTTACTACCGCTATTTCATGGGTGAGAAGTCGCAGATCCTGACGGACGATGAGTGGAAGCAACGTTACTGATCTTCAGTAAGTATGTTATGCTTGTACTCGCTAAAGAGTACATCCGGCGGATGGCCCTGTGCCGTCCGCCTCAACATGGTGGCGTAACATGACTCAACAATCCCCTTATTCAGCCGCGAATGCGGAACAGCGCAACCAGGAGTGGCTTCGCTTCGTGGAACTGATGCGCCAGGCCTTTGAAGCGGATCTGCACCTGCCGCTGCTGAACCTGATGATGACGCCGGACGAGCGCGAGGCGCTGGGTACCCGTGTGAGGATCATTGAAGAGTTACTGCGTGGGGAAATGAGCCAGCGCGAGCTGAAAAGTGAGCTCGGCGCGGGTATTGCCACTATCACTCGTGGCTCGAACAGCCTGAAATCAGCGCCTGCCGAACTGCGCCAGTGGCTTGAACTGACGCTGCCAGAGACTCACAAATAGGCTGCATTGTGGAACGGGCTTAATGCCAGAATCACAGCCTGATGATACACACTGCTGCGGGTGAGTTTACCCGCAGTGAACACGCCGATAGCCCCTTCTTTACGCCCGATTTCGTCGATACCCGTGTATTCAGACATCACCGGACCGAGTGCATCACCTGCACGCACGCGTTCGAGGATTGCTGCGGGTAAAGGTAAGGTGGCGGAGCGGGCTTCTCCTCGCTGCTCGCGAGTTTCAATCACGACCCAGCTAAACGTGCTGCCGTCATCAATGCCGGCTTCAATGGCGACCCAAAAGTCAGCATCAGGTCGGGCCAGTCGGGCATTTTTTACCCGATTCCGTGCGCCAGCGCGCGTTTCCTCATTTCCAAAGGGTTGTTCGGGCACGCCGCTCTCGACGGAAACGGCATCAATATGGCAGGATCCTTCGCCGAAGATCTCGTTAAAAGCCTGCAGAATAGCCTTAATTTTGGCGGGATTGGTGGTGGCTGAGACAACATTGTGCATAATCAGTACACTTACAACAGAAAATCATCATCGCAGTATAACGGATAATTAGCATGTTACAGGTATACCTTGTTCGCCACGGTGAGACGCAGTGGAACGCCGAGCGACGTATTCAGGGCCAGTCCGACAGCCCGCTGACCGATAAAGGTGAGCAACAAGCCCGTCAAGTGGGAGAGCGTGTCAAAGAGTTGGGCATCACCCATATCATCTCAAGCGATCTTGGCCGTACTCGTCGTACTGCGGAGCTCATCGCTGAGGCCTGCGGGTGTGGTGTGACCTACGATCCACGTTTGCGTGAACTCGACATGGGCGTTCTGGAACGTCGCCTGATTGATTCGCTGACCGCAGAAGAAGAGGGCTGGCGTCGCACGCTGGTCAACGGCACCGAGGACGGACGAATTCCTGAAGGCGAGTCGATGCAGGAATTGGGCGATCGTATGAACGCGGCTCTGAAAGATTGTCTGGAATTGCCGGAAGGTAGCCGCCCATTATTGGTGAGCCATGGCATGGCGCTGGGCTGTCTGGTGAGTACAATCCTTGGCTTGCCAGCTTACGCTGAGCGTCGTCTGCGTCTGCGCAACTGTTCGATTTCGCGAGTGGATTATCAGCAAAGCCCGTGGCTGGCTCCCGGCTGGATCGTGGAGACGGCAGGTGACGTCACGCATCTGGACGCCCCTGCGTTGGATGAACTGCAGCGTTAACGACGAATCGGGATCAGGTACTCGCAGCGCAACTGAATAGGCGGTTCCTGATTCATCGCGTCTTGCTGTGGGAAGAAACGCTCAATATCCTGGCCCTTACGACGGGTCAGGCTCAGCATTGGCATGCAGGTGCCGTAGACGGTCAGAATGAATTCCTGTAAGCCGGTCCCCAGTCCTTCATAGGTAAACATCACGTATTCACCGCCCTCCAGTTTCACCGGATGAGCATCCTGCAGATGACCATTGGCCATCTCAGGCGTTAATGCCGTGGTATAAAGCACTTCCTGCTCGTCATCTCTTTCAAGACTTGGCCGTGGTTCATGCAAACCGTAAAGCATCGGTGGAATTGACGGCGCATTGCCGAGGAATTCACGCCAGAACTGCACGCGCATCTGCTGACGGAATTGAGAAATCTCTTCCAGCTTGCAGGTATAGCTTTGCGTTACGCCGATCAGGTGAGTTTCTGGCAGCGTGATAAACTCATATTTCGGCATGGTGAATTCGCCCAGGCGCAGTGGCGGACGCATCCCGAAGGAGCTCCAGTCCGGTGAACGGCGATAGAGTGCAGGCGTCAGGTTGAACTGTTTTTTAAATGCGCGGGTAAAGGTTTGCTGAGAATCGAAACGGTATTGCAGTGCAATATCGAGGATGGGACGCGAAGTTAGACGCAGTGCAACCGCAGATTTTGACAGACGACGTGCGCGGATATAGGCGCCGATAGCGTGGCCGGTAACATCCTTGAACATCCTTTGCAGATGCCACTTGGAATAGCCCGCTTTTGCCGCAACATTATCCAGTGATAACGGTTGATCGAGATGCCCCTCAAGCCAGCTAAGCAGATCGCGAATTATCCCAGCCTGATCCATATAATGTCCTCATCCTTTACGCAGGTGCCTGTAACTAGGGTAGCGGATAATAACATTTTTTGATGTTTTAGCATTCAGTGTTTTTTTTGTTCTAACGTGCGTTTTTGGCCGAGTTTTGGATTCTAATTTTGTAAAGCTGTGATCTTTAAACCTTTTCTCTTAAGATGCTGAATAATCACGTAGCGTCATTTTTAAAAATGGTAACAATATGAAATACAAGAAGTTAATTGCAGGGTTTTTACTGACAGTGGTCGGCGGAGTTGCTCATGCAGAGCAGATCGGTTCAGTGGATACTGTTTTCAAGATGATCGGTCCGGATCACAAGATTGTGGTTGAAGCGTTTGACGATCCGGATGTGAAGAATGTGACCTGCTATATCAGTCGGGCAAAAACAGGTGGGATCAAAGGTGGGCTAGGGCTCGCGGAAGATACTTCGGATGCGGCTATTTCTTGTCAGCAGGTTGGCGCAATCGAGCTTAGCGATAAGATTAAAAATGGCAAAACCCAGGGCGATGTCGTTTTCCAGAAAAGAACGTCATTGGTTTTCAAGAAGCTGCAGGTTGTCCGTTTTTATGATGCGAAACGCAATGCGTTGGTCTATCTGACATACTCAGATAAGGTTGTTGATGGCTCACCGAAGAACGCGATTAGCGCGGTGCCTGTCATGCCGTGGAAAGAGTAAGGGCGAAAAAAAACGGCGCGACGCGCCGTTTTTTATGCTGAGCGGAGGAATTATTCCTGCAGCTCACCGCAGAAACGGTAACCTTCGCCGTGAATAGTAGCGATGATTTCCGGGGTATCCGGAGTCGATTCGAAATGCTTACGAATGCGACGGATGGTCACGTCAACCGTACGGTCGTGTGGCTTCAGCTCACGGCCGGTCATTTTCTTCAGCAGTTCTGCACGGGACTGGATTTTGCCCGGGTTTTCGCAGAAGTGCAGCATCGCGCGGAATTCACTGCGCGGCAGCTTGTACTGTTCGCCGTTCGGGCTAATCAGAGAGCGGCTGTTAATGTCCAGCTCCCAGCCGTTGAACTTGTAGCTTTCTACGCTGCGACGTTCTTCGCTCACGGTGCCGAGATTCATGGTGCGCGAGAGCAGGTTGCGTGCACGGATAGTCAGTTCACGCGGGTTGAAAGGCTTGGTGATATAATCATCCGCGCCGATTTCCAGACCGAGAATTTTGTCGACTTCGTTATCACGACCGGTGAGGAACATCAGGGCAACGTTGGCTTGCTCACGCAGTTCACGCGCCAGCAGAAGGCCGTTTTTACCCGGCAGATTGATATCCATGATGACCAGATTGACATCATTTTCAGACAGGATCTGATGCATTTCCGCGCCATCGGTGGCTTCGAACACATCGTAACCTTCTGCTTCGAAAATACTTTTTAACGTGTTGCGTGTTACCAACTCGTCTTCAACGATAAGAATGTGCGGGGTCTGCATGT
>NZ_JBOFIN010000136.1:0-8166 GCF_051650185.1 Scandinavium sp. | reverse complement strand
GGTTGCGGAGGCAATGGCCATGGTGCGAGCGCTGAACAAAATGACGAAAGCAGGTATGCCAGAAAGCGTGCGTATTGCCTGAAAACACAACCTGCTTCGGGGAGACTTACCCGAAATCTGATTTATTCAACAAAGCCGGGATAGTCTTAGAGCAGTTATAGTCACGCTAACCCTGCACCAGTTTGATGAATTCCAGAGTCCGGCCAAACCGCTTATTGTCAACGATAGTCCCCCAGTCAACCAAACGACATTACTAACTGAGGTTTGTATCTAATCCCGGAGGCAGGCCAGCCCATCACTATAACGTCAGCCAAAGCCGAGGCAAATGCAAATAACTCAAGTAGCCGTTTTTTTAATATGCAAAAATAGCTATTCCATTCATTACTCATATTGAGTTGAATGCACTGAATTACCATAGGGATGAATTGTCTGTCATTCATTGTAAATCAGGAGCCATGATGAAGGATCAAGAACCCGACCAGCTACGTCGCTTGCTCGTTAAAGCACCGCTGCTTGCCCCCTTACTCACCACGTTACCCGCCACAGCCAAAGGAAAGCTACTCTCCTCTGTTACCGCCAGTCAAAATGTCAGTGCTATTCCAGCAGCCGGTAAAACGCTGTTGCTGAAAAATGCCGACATGGTCGTGACCATGGACAAAGATAAGCGTGAAATTAAAAAAGGCTGCATCTTTATTAAGGGTAATACCATTATTGCTGTTGGTTCGGAAAAGGACGTACCACAAACGGCGGACAGGATTATCGATCTGAAAGGCCATATTGTCATTCCTGGCCTGATTAATACCCACCACCATATGTATCAGAGTCTGACTCGTGTGGTGCCAGCGGCACAGAATGGGGAACTCTTTACCTGGCTGAGCGCACTGTATCCTGTCTGGGAAAAACTAACCCCTGAAATGATGAAAGTGGCGACCAAAACCGCCATGGCGGAACTGATGCTTTCAGGTTGTACCACCTCCAGCGATCATCAATATGTTTATCCTAATGGCATCAAACTGGATCACAGCATTGAAGCAGCTCAGGAAATGGGGATGCGTTTTCATGCCTGTCGCGGCAGCATGAGTGTCGGCAAAAAACAGGGCGGTTTGCCGCCAGATTCGATTGTTGAGGACGAAAAGTTCATCCTCAAAGATACCCAGCGCGTTATTGAGCAGTTCCACGATGCTGAACGCGGGGCGATGATCCGCGTTGTGGTCGCACCGTGCTCCCCGTTCTCGGTCAGTGAAGGGCTGATGCGCGATTCCGCTAAACTGGCGCGTGTTTACGGCGTCTCGCTGCATACCCATCTGGCGGAAAACGTCAGCGATATCGAGTACAGCAAAAAGACTTTCAACAAAACTCCCGCGCAATACGTGGAGGATCTGGAGTGGGTCGGACATGACGTGTGGCATGCACACTGCGTGAAGCTCGATGACTACGGCATGAAGCTGTTTGCACGAACGGGAACGGGGATTGCGCACTGCCCATGTTCAAACATGCGTCTGGGATCGGGCATTGCGCCCGTTCGTCATATGCTGGATGCCGGGATGCACGTTGGGCTTGGTGTAGATGGCTCAGCCTCGAATGACAGCTCTGACATGATGGCCGAAGTGCGTCAGGCGCTGCTGTTACAGCGTGTCGGATTTGGTCCGCAAGCGCTGACTGCCCGTGAAGCTCTGGAGATCGCGACGCTTGGTGGGGCGAAAAACCTCAATCGTGATGACATCGGTATGCTGGCTCCTGGGATGATGGCGGATATCGCGGTGTTCAGTCTTGATGGTATTGGTCTGGCGGGGGCGCAGCACGATCCGGTTTCAGCACTCGTGTTCTGTAACCCGGGTAAAGTGGCTTACAATATTATCAATGGTCGAATCGTAGTTGAAAATGGTCGAGTGACGACGGCTGATGTGCCGCTCATTATCGAGCAACATAATCGCCTGGCTCATCAGTTAGTCGAAGGGTGAGCCTGAACGCCGTGCGATGGCACGGCGTTCCGGATGGTATTGCCTTTAAGCTTTTGCGGGCTTCAACTTCCGCTCCTGGCACAAAACCGACATCCAGAATCCCACTAAAGAAACTCAGCGTTCATTTGTTAAATACTGAACACGTCACAATGCTTCATTTTCACCCCGCAATACCAAAGTCATAAACCGGCTGTTGGGATCGGGCTGATAGTCAGCAAACGGCTCGCAGTCAACGAAACCGTGCTTGCTGTAAAGCTGATGGCAAGCGGCAAACCCGGGCTGAGTTCCTGTTTCTAAACTCAGACGTTGCAGGCATCGGGCATGCGCGGTTTGCAGGATATGCTGCACAATCAGATTCGCTACTCCACGTCGCAAAAAATCTGGTGCGGTGCGCATGGATTTCAGCTCGCCGTGTTTTTCATCAAGCAGTTTCAGCGCCCCCATTCCTGCGAGCTGCTCCCCTTCCCACACCGACCAAAAGGTCACGGCCGGATCGCGCAGGTTTTGCACATCCAAAGCGTGGCTACTTTCTGGTGGAGATTGCTCCAGCATGCCGGAAAGATGGTAAGCCACTAACGCCTGAACGGCAGGATGAGAGAGATCGTCGGTTTTGATCGTGAACATCAGATTACCCGTTTACTTGTTATATATTAGCAACATACAAACAGTGGGTTATCGCTTTGTCCAATAGCGGTTTCTTATGCCTCAGCGCTCACCTCGCCCCAGAAACACTAACGGCTCCTTATCACGGGAGCCGTTTTTTTACTGCTTACTGCATAGCACGTTGGTTGATTACGCCATCTCTGTCTGCAGACGCGTAACCTGACGGTTGATCTCGGACATCACCGAAAGGTGCTGCTTGTCCTTCACTTTCGGGATAAGGATTTTGCCCTTATCAAATTCAAAAGCGCCCACGTCCTTGATGTACAACCGTCCACGAAACAGGATCTTCACGTACTTCGCCACCTGAAGCGGGTTGTACTTTTGGAAAATTTTCATTTTTATCTCCTGCTGAGTATCACGCCCTTACGGCTCCACAATCGGCTCCGCGTTCCGGGGCGCAAAATTAATGCACTAAAACTATAGTCCATATCGACCGGGGCACCCAGTCTGTATAAGTATATTTACCGTTTGATGACAATTTTTAAGAATTATCGTTTCAGAACTACGATGAAAGCAGTATAAACCTTCATTTTCTCGCGGTTATGTGCGTTCACCCGCAAACTGGCATTGCGATTGCGGGAAAACATCATCATTCGCACTTATGATTAATGCTGACACCTAAGTGGTCGGATCACCTGCATAAAATAAGGAAACACCATGACTTTACGTAAGCTGATGGCGATTTCATGCCTGCTAATGCCACTGATGGCCTCTGCACATAATTTTGAAAACGGTCAACGCGTGTCGCCTGTGGGCATCACCGACCGTGGCGAACTCATTCTTGATAATGATGAGTTTAGCTATAAAAACTGGAATAGCTCGCAGCTGCCTGGCAAAGTGAGAGTTGTACAACATATTGCCGGGCGTACATCTGCTAAAGAGAAAAACGCAACGCTGATTGAAGCGATCAAGGCCGCAAAATTCCCCCATGACCAGTACCAGACCACCACCATCGTCAACACCGATGATGCGATTCCGGGGTCCGGAATGTTTGTGCGCAGCAGCATCGAGAGCAATAAAAAGCTCTACCCGTGGTCGCAGTTTATCGTGGACAGCAATGGGCTGGTACGCCAGGCCTGGCAGCTCGAAGAAAAGAGTTCCGCGATTGTGGTGCTGGATAAAAGCGGTCGCGTCGAGTGGGCGAAAGATGGCGCACTCACGCAGGAAGAGGTGCAGCAGGTGATTGCCCTGCTGCATAAGTTGCTCGGTCAGTAGAGCGAGACTCTGAAGCCGGGGTTCAGGAACGATTCACGCGGGGTGTAATCCAGCGTTTTACCTTGCCAGTCGTGAACATGCGCCCCGGCAGCCATAGCAACTGCGTGGCCTGCTGCGGTGTCCCACACGTTGGTTGGCCCGAAGCGCGGATAAAGCTGCGCCTGCCCTTCTGCCACCAGGCAGAATTTGAGCGATGAGCCAATCGACGTGGTCTGGTGTTCCCCAAGCTGCTGAAGGTATTCCTTGAGCTCATCGTCCGAATGTGAGCGGCTGATCACCACCAGCGGCGGGCGCGCGTCGCGCACCTGAATCTGTTTGCGCACGCCGCACTCTTCTTTCCACGCTTTCCCTTCCGCAGCGCTGTACATAACTTTCATCACCGGGGCATACACCACGCCAAGCACAGGCTTTCCTTTTTCAATCAGCGCGATATTGACGGTGAACTCACCGTTACGCTTGATGAACTCTTTAGTGCCATCCAGTGGGTCCACCAGCCAGTAACGTTGCCAGTGCTGGCGAATGTCCCAGCCTGGCGGGTCTTCTTCCGACAGCACAGGGATATCCGGCGTAAGCTCACTTAGCCCTTCGACAATGACGTTGTGCGCGGCGATATCCGCCGCCGTCACCGGAGAATCATCGGCTTTACTGACCACGTCCATCGGCTTCGCGCCATCGTAGACCTGCATAATGGCCTCACCTGCGTTCCGTGCAAGCTGACATACATGTTCCAGCATTTTCCACCTCGGTTTCATTACAGTGGTGTTAACTCGTTGTTTTAGTTATATCCCATCGCATTGAATTGCGCTATCTGTGAAGCGTTGCCCGGTTCCTGACACTTTTTTCTGGCAACCTTCACACTTCTGAAAGCAACAGGATGTATACCCTTTTGGCTTTTGTGCCCCTGATCAATAAAAGGACCGCTCTGATGATTAAGTTTAGCGCAACGCTCCTTGCCACGCTGATTGCCGCCAGCGTGCAGGCCGCGACGGTGGAGCTGCGAGTCATGGAAACCACTGACCTGCACAGCAACATGATGGATTTTGACTACTACAAAGACAGCGCGACGGAAAAATTTGGCCTGGTGCGCACCGCCAGCCTGATTAATGCCGCACGCGGTGAAGTCAAAAACAGCGTGCTGGTCGACAACGGCGACGTGATTCAGGGAAGCCCACTTGGCGATTATATGGCCGCTAAAGGCTTAAAAATGGGAGATGTGCATCCGGTTTACAAAGCGATGAACACACTCGACTACGCGGTGGGCAACCTCGGCAATCACGAGTTCAACTACGGCCTCGAGTATCTTCACAAAGCCCTCAATGGTGCGAAGTTCCCGTACGTTAACGCCAACATCATCGATGTTAAGACCAAGAAGCCGCTTTTCACCCCTTATCTGATTAAAGACACTCAGGTTACCGATCAGGACGGCAAAACGCAGACGCTCAACATTGGCTACATCGGTTTTGTGCCGCCGCAAATCATGACCTGGGATAAAGCCAACCTCAGCGGGAAAGTCACCGTTAACGACATCACCGAAACCGCGCGCAAGTATGTGCCGGAAATGCGTGAAAAAGGGGCGGATGTGGTCGTCGTCATCGCACACTCAGGCTTGTCGGCAGACCCTTATCACGCGATGGCGGAGAACTCTGTTTACTACCTGAGCCAGGTGCCGGGCGTGGACGCCATCATGTTCGGCCACGCTCATGCCGTGTTCCCGTCAAAAGACTTCGCCAGCATCAAAGGCGCAGATATCGGGAAAGGCTTGCTGAACGGCGTGCCTGCGGTGATGCCGGGCATGTGGGGCGATCATCTTGGGGTGGTCGATTTGGTGTTAAACAACGACAGCGGCAAATGGCAGGTAACACAGGCGAAGGCCGAAGCGCGTCCGATTTACGATCCGGTGGCGAAGAAATCCCTCGCCGCAGAAGACAGCAAGCTGGTTGATGTGCTGAAAGCCGATCATGATGCCACTCGCGCCTTTGTCAGCAAGCCGATTGGTAAATCTTCGGACAACATGTACAGCTATTTGTCGCTGGTTCAGGACGATCCTACTGTTCAGGTCGTCAATATGGCGCAGAAAGCCTACGTGGAGCACTTTATTCAGGGCGATCCGGATCTGGCGAAACTGCCGGTGCTCTCTGCCGCAGCGCCTTTTAAAGCTGGTGGACGTAAAAACGATCCGGCGAGCTACACCGAAGTCGAGAAAGGCCAGCTGACCTTCCGCAACGCCGCTGACCTTTATCTGTACCCGAATACGCTGGTGGTGATGAAAGTCACGGGCAAAGAGGTGAAAGAGTGGCTGGAGTGCTCTGCCGGGCAGTTTAACCAGATTGATCCGACCCGCAGCAAACCGCAGTCGCTTATCAACTGGAACGACTTCCGCACTTATAACTTCGATGTGATTGATGGCGTGAAGTACCAGATTGATGTGACTCAACCTGCCCGTTATGACGGGGAGTGTCAGCGTCTGCACCCTGACTCAGAACGCATTAAAAATCTGACGTTTGAGGGCAAACCGATCGATCCGAAAGCGACCTTCCTGGTGGCAACCAACAATTACCGCGCCTACGGCGGGAAGTTTGCAGGCACAGGTGACAGCCATATCGCCTTCGCTTCCCCGGATGAGAACCGTTCGGTGCTGGCAGCGTGGATTGGTGCTGAGTCGAAGAAGAGCGGTGAAATCCACCCGGCAGCGGATAACAACTGGCGTCTGGCGCCGATCCATTCCGCCACGCCGCTGGATATCCGATTTGAAACCTCACCTTCTGAAAAAGCAGCCGCTTTTATCAAAGAGAAAGCACAGTATCCAATGAAACAGGTGGGCACCGACGAGATTGGTTTCGCGGTGTATCAGGTCGATTTGTCGAAGTAACCTCAATGCCGGGCGGCTCTGACGCTTGCCCGGCCTACAAATCAGCCGGGCCACTTATGCCGCCCGCTCGTTCCAGTTCGCCATTACCTGAGGCAGATTCAGTTCAATCCAGTCTGCCAGCGCCTCTACTTTCTCACTCACCTGCACACCCAGCGGCGTCAGGCTATATTCCACATGAGGCGGCACCACGGGGTAAGAAACCCGGTCGACAAAGCCATCCTGCTCCAGTGCCTGTAACGATTGCGCGAGCATCTTCTCACTCACGCCGCCCATTTTTCGGCGTAGATCGCTGAAACGGTGCGTGCCATCACGCAGAGCCACGAGGATCAGCACGCCCCAGCGGCTGGTCACATGTTTAAGCACGTCGCGGGAGGGACACTGCTCAGCAAACAAATTGCCATCACGCAGTTGCTCACTCAGGGTTGGATTCGTCATTTTAATACTTACCTTTTTGTACGTACTTACTAAAAGTTAGTTTGAATGTTAGCGTATCACAACTGAAGACAAACACGAAGGAGTTGTGGTGTGACAATAAAGTTGTACATTAAACGTTAAAGTTGTAACTCTAGGCTCGAAAAATGACATTAAAGTTGTATACTTAAATTTAGGTTAAGTTAACTGAATTCAGCATACGACGGGGCATTTAGTGGCACATTTATCATGAGCAGAGGAAGAAAATTTAACTCCTACCAGAATTACGAACAGGCTCTAGGTCAGGGGGTTGGATTAGGGCATCTACAGGATTACCAGCCCTGGCTAAGGGTCCAGGATGTACCATCTTACGGTAATCGCTCTGTGATTTTTGGCCTGAAAACCATGCGCAAACACCACTTCATGTCTTCTATAGAAAGTGATTTTTTCTACCAGGCCGAATTTAATGAATCGGTGGTTGATATTCGTGAGCAATTTCCCCTCTTACCCCTTACCCTCACAGAACGGATTGCCAACCACATTGGGGTAAAACATCCAACAATCAAAGGCATAAAAGGCCCTGTAGCGCTGCATGTCATGACAACCGATTTTCTTCTGACGATTAAAAATGCTAATGGGGATATAAAATACAAAGCATTTGCAGTAAAACCCGACGGCATTCCTTCACTTCGGGTTGCTGAAAAGTTAGAAATCGAGCATCTGTTTTGGGCATTACACGACATCGAATTTAAAATCTATACAGGCTCAGAATTAAACAAAAATGTGAGTAAAAACATAGCATGGGCAACATCCACAATCCGGATGGATGCTTCCCCCTATGAACATTTACCCTGCCACGAGGTTGTGTCGATATTGCAACCAGGCGACTATTCTGTCGACGAACTTTGTTCTGATCCTACCCGCGAATAGTGGACACGCGACTAAGTGAGTAAACTCTCAACCAGAGGTAGCTCACATGACAAAACCAGCATCAACCATCAAAAAGATCCGTAAACAGCACTCGCCTGAATTCCGTCAGGAAGCCCT
>NZ_JBOFIN010000135.1:0-63796 GCF_051650185.1 Scandinavium sp. | reverse complement strand
GTTGATGAGAGCTTTGTTGTAGGTGGGCCAGTTGGTAATTTTGAACTTTTGCTTTGCCACGGAACGGTCTTCGTTATCGGGAGGATGCGTGATCTGATCCTTCAACTCAGCAAAAGTTCGATTTATTCAACAAAGCCCATACTTCCCGATACTACATCTGCTTTACGGGACTTCACCAACTGTTCTATTTGCGCAGCTCCATCGATCGTCCTGCTGTAAAAATCTGATGCCGCAGTCCAAACTACATGCGGTGAGTTTTCCCACTCTTCAATACTGAAAGGGGTTTTATGGACCCGATGATGTTTCCCGACCAACACAGAAGCGCCTGAGGTGAACAACTTCACTGCACTTATCGATCTGTCGACGGGTATCTTGTTGCCAATATCGATATCCACAGTATGGTTCTTCAGTTGCCTCAGGCGTTCTTCTGCGTTGGTAATGTAGGAATTAAAAACAAAACGCCAGGCCGGGTGATAAGCGTTATCCCCCAGCACGTTTACTGCGAACAGCATTTCAACCAGTGAAAGGGTATTAATCTTCAGATTCTGCCTTTCTCTGTGCGGTTTTACAGCACGAGTCGGATGGCTCTCATTGGTTAACTGGAGATAGTGTCGGCTTAGCTGCAAGGCTGCAGGTTCCGGTTTCATTCCCTCACGTGTTCGGGTGAAAAGAGGCTTGCCGGTGAACTCACGCGCCTTGCCGAGCTGGTAGCTTATATTGCCCGGGCTTTGTTTCAGCCGCCGGGCCGTTTCAGTCACCGTACCTGACATGACGAGGGTATGGATCACCCTCAGCAACTTTAGCTCCATCTCTTTTTTCATTCGTTCAACCTGATATCTGCTCTTCATCCGACACGCCTGCCAGCAGTCCTCCGCAGCGGTTACCTCTGCTCAGCACATGATTTAGTAATACTCGAGGTGATAGATAACGCTGCTGTCTACCGTTCCTGCGATAGCAGGACCAATCGTCGAATCGGTGATATAGGAAACGGTGTAATCATCTGAGGTGAGATCGGCTCCGGACGTCCACTGGAAGCCACTGCCTTGTGTTGCGGTACCCGGTTTAATCTGGTTGCCATCAGGGCTTCGCAGAATGAAATCAACACCCGTCGCCGTGCCGCCCACATTTTTCAAATACGCGTTAGAGGAATCGACCGTTGAGCCGGTTTCAAAATAAGGTCGCACATATTTCAACGTGCCCGCACAATGCGAGAAAACAAAGTGGAACGGGGTTTTCCCGGCCTCTTTTTTCGCATTTAAATCATCGGCGGTGACGGTAACCAATGTGACGGTGCCATCGGCAGTTCCGCCGTTAACCGTGACATCACAGGTTCCACCGGTGACGAGGCCTTCGTAAGAGATTGTTCCATTTTCGACTGCCAGAGCATTTGCAGCATGCGCACTTAAGATCAGCATTGATGCTGTCAGTAACTTTTTCATTATGTCCTCATTTATTCTTTAATTTGATGAACCGTTTATTAAACGCCTGATTTAGTAATAATCAAGATGGTAAACGACACTGCTGGAAACCGTTCCCGCAACCGCAGAACCATTCGTAATATATGAAACTGAGTAGCTGCTCGATGTCACATCAGTACCAAACTGCCATTTAGTGCCACCCGCCTGCGCATCTGTACCTGGTTTAATCTGGTTGCCGCCTGGCGTTCTCAAAATAAGCTCGACACCCGTTGCCGTTCCGCCGACATTTTTCAGATAGTAATTAGCGGTATCGACAGTCGAGCCGGTTTCAAAATAGGGTTGTACATACTTTAATGTCCCAGCACAGTGGGAAAAGACAAAATGGAACGGCGTTTTTCCGGTTTCTTTTTTCTCATTTAAATCGTCAGCAGTGACGGTGACCAGCGTCACCGTGGCATCTGCACTCTCACCATTCACCGTGACATCACAAGTTCCGCCCGTAATATCACCAATATATGATATCGTACCTTGGCTTGAGGCCAGAATTGTTGCTGAATAAACACAACAAAATAAGACCGATGCTGTTATTAATTTATTCATCGCATCCTCAAGTATTAGTTTTATTTATAGTTAATATTGAAAACAACTTGGGCGTTCGCATGCCCAGGCGTCACCGTGGTATCTTTTTGATAATAACGTGCCGCAAGGGGGATTTTTACCGTTGAGCGTCCATCCGTCGGTGCCGCCACACTCCATATATCACCTGATTTCCAGAGTTTGCTCGGAGATGTTGCTACAGAATCGACATTGCCTGGGGTATAACCTAACTGCAAGCCAACACCCGTTGCGCTGTTTTCCAGACTGGTTAAACTAATAATCCCATTTGACACAGAGGTTGTCGGAGCTAATGATACGGTCAACATATTTAATTCTCTGCTTCCCCCACTCGGAGTAACTGTATCGCTCTGGTTGCTATTAGTCCCCGCATCATCAGATGTGCTATCATTTATGGTCTGAAAAGAATTTGTTGTAAAATACCCAGAAAACTTCGGGCAATTTTTCAACTCGATGGAAGAGTCAACCCATGGCGTATGATCTCCTATCGCGGTAAATATCTCCTCATTATTATACGACCCCATATTGACTGTTAAATCTGGCGTTGTGCACGTCTGGGAAATAAAGTGTATCGATCCATTAAAAAAATATGTAAGACGACCTAAACCTGTAAGATTATAATTGTCTTCAGGCCTGGTGTTAATTAACCAATCAAGCTGGGGAAAATCTGCACCAGTAAAAACGGCATCGGAGGGTACTGACCCAGTTTTAATGAGCAAGAAATCTATCTGGAGTTTTATAGTTGGGTTCGTTTGTGTAAAGTCCAGCCAGGGTAAACTGGCATCATTATTTCCGACCAGATGGTAATCAGATTGTCCTGGATGAGAAATTACAATTGCAGCGCCTATCCCTGCAATATTTGTCGCGAAGACTGTCCCTGTCCCATAAGGAGTGGACATTATTTTTTCTTGGTCAAAATGGCCGTAACTAAGCGCAGAGATAAAACTCCCCATAGAATAACTCCCTGCGTTACATTTTATTGTAACAGGTATTGATTGTGGAATTTTTGCGTGATAGATAACACTTCCTACAGGCAAATCATCGGGTGCATAAGTTTGAGTAATATTCAATGTTGTTGATAAGCTTCTGGTTAGAGATGAATAATTTGATGAACAATTCACCACTGCATGAGCATTGTAACAAAATAAAGCAGCCGTAAGATTTGCTATCAACATCATTAGTTTCACACATTTCGACCCGCCAGACTTCTGATGTCTTGTATTTTTACCCATCTTAGTTCCTCCCCCGAGAGAAGCCTGATTAATACATCAGGATCTTTAATATATTGAAATCTATTTGGGTGGTGGTAGTAATGACTACACACCCTCATTATTAATCTCGTCCTGCATCGCCAACAGCTTATGCCCACTCTCTTCACTGCTGCCCTGCTGCTCACAGACTGAGGTGAAGGTTTGTACTGCTTTACCTTTCTGGTCGTCGCTCACCGGCATCAGGTGGTAGTGAATACGGCAACTTTGCGCATCGGCCTGCCCCCAGCGAACGGTCAGCACACCCTGATCTTTCTCAACGCGGGCATAGACTTGACCGCCCTGTCCGGCGCTGCCGATGCTCTGGCCGTTTTCGTCCAGCACTTCGGCTCCGAATGGCACCGGCTGACCGTTCAGCGTGGCGTTCACCATCACAGGTGAACCGGTTTTGGTGCCATATTTCACTTTCACGACCGCCCCGTAATACGGCGCGACTTTCTTCTCGGTTGAGGCCATTTCCACATCGTCCGCTGCGCCTTTCGGATCAAGGGTGATGTCATTCATCTGGTACGGATCGAGGTACGGCACCAGCGCGTAACCGAAGTGGTCAATATGTACGCCCGGATAACCGGAGACTGATGCACCTGTCGCGCCTTTCGCTTCAATCAATGCATAGGTATCAGAGGTGTACGGAGTAAGCGTTACACCGCCGCTGTGCGCGACAATCGTGCCGCTGGCACCCGCAAATTCACTGTGATAATCGCGACCGCCGCTCCAGCCTGCGCTCAGGTCACTGTACGGTGTGCGGTACTGCGCGTTCAGCGCGCCGGAGGTACCCACGCCCTGGTTACTGTTCATCGCGGTTGCGCTGTAGCTGAACTGATGCTCATCACCGCCAGTACCGGAAACTGTTGCCTGTTCACCGGTACGTCCGTTGCTGTCGTGGTTTAACTGCATTGAGAGCTGTGGTCGGTACGAACTGTCTGAGCGACCTAGTGGCATGCTCACTGTTAGCAGGTAGTTATCTTCCGTGCCGTTGATGCTGTAGGTTCGTCCCGCGGAAATCCCATAACTGATGCTGCCGTAGCTATTGTTGTAACCAAACTGATACTGCTTGTCTGAGCCACCCTTGTTCCAGTAATCCTGTACCGATCCGTTCAGGTATAACTGGCCCCACCCATCCGGCAAGCCCTGGCTCATCGTCACGCTGTAGCGATTACGTGGTCGCCAAATGTTGTTCTGGTCGTAACCATGTTCCACTGCATCGCGGGTTTGTTGCGCGGTCATGAAATCCATAAAACCGCTGGTTGAGAAGCGATATGCCGCCACTGACAGGTTACTTTGGGTCTCAGAAATGCTCTTGCTGTAGCTCAGACGGTAACTCTGGCCCGCACTCGCCGGGATCTTCTCATTCGGCAGGTGCATCCTCGCCTGTGTGACATCAAAGGAGAACGCCCCAAGCCCGGTGCCCATCGCCAGGCCGCCTAGCAACGCGTAGTAGTTCTGGCTGATCTGCAAGCCGCCGTAACCCGTCACCATATTGCTGATGCCGTGACGCACCGTTCCCTGATACAACGCCACATCGCGGGACAACACGTCGCTACGCAAATTACCCCCGACCAGTTCGAAGCGTGTTGCGCCCGGACGCAGCTGTTCAACCACCGCCGCATACGGCACGGTAAAGGTTCGTTTCGTTCCGTCGGCTTCCTCTACGGTCACATTAAGATCGCCGCCATAGCCGGTGGCATACAGGTCATCAATCAGGAATTCACCTGGAGCAACCGTGGTCTGGTAAATTATCTGCCCACTCTGGCGCACCGTGACCTTCGCATTGGTGCGTGCGATCCCACGGATCTGTGGTGCATAACCACGCTGAGAGTCCGGTAACATACGTTCATCTGTCGCGAGCTCAACCCCGGTAAACGGCAGGGTGTCGAACACATCTCCGCGGGTGTTGGCCTGACCAATCAGAGCCCGCGCTTTCAGCACCGGAATATCACGTTGCAGGTAGGTGTTGATCGACTCGTATTTCTTCTGCCCTTGATCGTTCCAGCTGTAGTTACCGTTGTGACGGAAGTACCACGCCCCAAGGTTCAGCCCGGCATTGATCCCCGCATAGAGCGATTTGTTGCTCTGCCCGCCAGAGGTACTCTGGTAGCCATTCAGGTTGTAACCTAAAAGAGCGGCCGGAATACCACTATCCCACAATGCCGGATTGACCGAGCCGCGGGCGCTGTTCGACACATACAGTTGTGGCAGTTGGATGTTCAGACGCATTTCATTACTGTCAAACTGGGTGACCGCTTCCGGCAGAATCGCCGTCAGGTCGCCACACTGGCCCAGCTTGTCATAGAAGTGATCTGGCAGATGGTCTTCACGAAACGGAATAAGACGCAACAGCGCCCCGGTCATGCAGGGGTAAATGGTTTTATCCGCGCGTTCACGCAGCTCCACATCCACATTACCCACCGCGTTGCCATTCACCAGCACTGCCGCAGCATAGATGCCTGGCGTAATGTTGGCCCCGTTGGCGTAGCGGCTCAAATCCACCGCATTCGGGTCATCCATCTGCAGGAAGAAGTTGCTGAACTCCACATTCTTTGCCAGCGTTTGAACAGGCGGCGTCCCTGCCGCGTACGCCGTTCCTCCCAGGTAAAATAATGCGATCACCAGTGGGGAGAGTTTCCCCGGAAAGGTCATGCCGGCAACGGGTTTTACGTTATTTTTTTTCATTGCTTTTTTATTATCCTCATCCTGAGAGGTGCGCTGCGCGCATTACTGAACGGTGGCCTGCACCGGTACAACTGCGCCGTAGTCATTGACATACCCGGCTTTAATTTGGCTACCAGCACTCACCGGCAGGGCATAATCATCCGACCCAAACGGGGTCAGCATTTTGCCGTCGGCTTTTTTCCCACCGCTGCTTACATCCACCAACGAGATGTAATAAGGCGAGTTGTTTTTGACATGCAGGCCATGGCCTGTGTGGCTCCATTGCAGATCGGTCGCGGCGGCTTTCGGGCTGCCGGACAAACCTTTCGGGCGCCAGAAGAATTTGATGCGGCTGCGGAAAGCGACCTGCAGGTAATTATTTTTTTCCGCCGCTGCGTCTTTCGGCTTCGCCGGGATTTCCAGCACGTTTAGCCAGAAAATAGACTCGCGGTCGGCGGGTAAATTATTGGGCAGCGAGCGAATACGCAGCGTCTGACCGCTACCTGGCTCGATACGGTTAATCGGGGGAGTCAGTACAAACGGGACTTTAATTTGGTCGGGTTTGGCTTTTATATCGCCGTTATCCATCCAGCTTTGAATTAATACCGGCGATTGGCCTTTATTACTGACCTTGACGCTAACTTCCCGGGAATCGGACGGATACACCACACGGGTGCCCGTAATCACGATACTGGCCTGCGCAGCGAAACAGAGAGACAACGTAAATAAAGCGAATAAGGGACGAAACACAGGGAAAACCTCCAGAAAAACGGGGGAACTCACATTCCCCCGAACGGCATTATTTGTACTGGATGGAGTACACAACGTCGCTCACAACGGTACCCGCGGTGGTCGCGCCGTCTGCAAAGTACTCAACGGCGTACGGCAGATCAGCAGAACCAGAAGAGATATCGTAGTAAGTGGCGTTAGCCGTCTGGTTGGAGTTACCCGCCTGGATAACAGACTCAGATGCACTTTCTTCACGCAGCTGCAGGCTAACGTTGGTCGCATCACCGGTCATGTTTTTCAGGTGACCAGTAGGCAGGTCAACAGAAGAGCCAGCCTGGAAGAAGGCAGAAGCTGTCTGCAGGGTACCGGCACAGTTGCTCAGGTTGATGTTGAAGCCAGTACGGCCTGCAGTATCACCGGCAGCAGTCAGCTGGTTAGTACCGATAGTTGGCAGTACGATGGTCGCGTCTGCGCCCTGACCGTCAACGTTCGCGTCACAGGTAGTTGCAGTGAGTTCACCGTTAAAGGTGATAGTACCGGTAGATTCGGCCTGTGCGCTCATTGCAGCAGCAGACAGTACTGCCAGCAGGGCAGCAGAAGTGATTACTTTTTTCATTTGTAAGTCCTGTTTTACAAGTTAATAAGCATGAGAAGATGTGCGCTATTTTCATGTAGAAAATAACGTTTATAATTTACATATTCAGATACTCAATTTTTATTAAGACATGCACATTCTCAAATAAACAGAGGAAGAGAGAAGCACCGCTGTTTACGGTTGGGAAGCTTACATAAGCTGACGTTCAAGGTCAAAACAGTCATTAAATCTCAAATTAAAGACACAACTAAACAACGAAAAAGCACGAGGCGACATCATCAACTAAAAAACCGTTAAAGAACAATAAAAAAAACCAGTGAAACCAAAAGTACCCAACAAATAAGCTGGGGGTTAATTAAATGCATTAATTCAAGAAAATGCAAAAGCAAACAAACCAAAACTCTCTAAAGTAAGTATAAGCACTTGTTTTTAAAGCGCTTGCGCTGCAGAAAAACAATTCACCTATATAGTCAAAACAATAAAAACTGAAAATAGAGGTGATGACAATAAAAACCATAATTTTCAAGTGGTTACTAATTGCTTTAATTTATGCTTTCATAATAAAATTTAACGCGGAAATTCTATATTAATGTCAGCAAAAGCCTTGCAAAGCTAATTTTCAACTTAACTAAATATAAGTATTCAATAAAGGTGAGCTTTCGTAAGGTGGCGTTCATTAATCATGCCAGCCTGCGGTGCTTCGCCGAATTACTTCTCAGCAATCGCCGCAGTGCTTACATGTCGACGAACATTCATCATTCGACCATAAAATGCATGGGGGTCAGAGTCAGAAGCCGATTATTCATGATTAGGGTGGGGGCATATTCGGGGTCAGTCCATCAACATTGAAGAAATGTCTGGATTATCCATGGCGATTCAGTATGTGTTGACTAACCTGGTAGGCAGAAGTTGGGCTTTGCCCAGGATAGAGGGTGATGACCGGGCTCGTTCTCTATTGATTGACGCACGGCACTGCTGGCAACATCCATGACGACTCAATTGCCAATGGCCGTTCTTCGCTCAGAGAGGACATTAGACATAGGGTTTCGTGAGAAAACCCTCATCCCCTACCGTGATCGAGTCAATAATCCAACCCAATGTTACACCATAAATAATTGATTTAAATGATGTAAACAACCAAAGGAAATTACATCTCACATTGGGATCTTCCTTCCGGTAATGTCCCTCGTTGGGATCGTTCACCTACGGCCCATTAAGTTGCGGTATCGCGGAGTGAAATTGAAAACGCTCCAGTCTGGAGCTGGAGCGTTTCGCAAAGCGGGTAGGGGAATCAGACACCCTCTGATAACTAAGGGTGTCCTGTGTTCTTATGCCACGTTTTGCTCTTCGGCATCCGGCAGTTTCGGGGCCAGCAGCGTGGGTTTGCTGTCGATGCGGGTCACCAGCAGCTGATCGATGCGGTAGTTGTCGATATCCACCACCTCGAACTTGTAGCCTGAGAACTTCACGAAGTCGGTGCGTTTCGGGATCTTACGCAGCATAAACATCATAAAGCCGCCGATGGTTTCGTAGTTGCCGGATTGCGGGAACTCGTCGATATCCAGCACGCGCATGACGTCATCGATTGGCGTGCCGCCGTCGATAAGCCAGGAGTTCTCGTCACGGGCGACAATTTGCTCTTCCAGCCCCTGGCCGACCAGGTCGCCCATCAGGGTGGTCATCACGTCGTTGAGGGTGATGATACCTACCACTAACGCGTATTCGTTCATGATCACCGCGAAGTCTTCACCCGCCGTTTTGAAGCTTTCCAGCGCTTCTGAGAGCGTCAGGGTGTCCGGCACGATCAGCGTATTGCGAATTTGCACGCCGCTGGTCAGCAGCAGGCTTTGATTCGCCAGCACGCGGTTCAGCAGGTCTTTCGAATCGACATACCCGATGATGTGGTCGATATCCTCTTTACACACCAGGAACTTGGAGTGTGGATGCCCGGCGACTTTGCTCTTCAGGCTCTGTTCATCTTCGTTGATATCGAACCAGATAACATTTTCACGCGAGGTCATTGAGGATGGAACGGTACGCGATTCCAGTTCAAACACGTTTTCGATAAGCTCGTGTTCCTGTTTACGCAGCACGCCCGCCAGCGCACCGGCTTCCACGACCGCGTAAATGTCGTCAGAGGTGATGTCGTCTTTACGCACCATCGGCAGTTTGAACAGGCGGAAAATCATGTTGGCCATGCCGTTGAAGAACCACACCAACGGGCGGAAGACGGCAAGACAGAAGCGCATCGGGTTGATGATGCGTAAAGCCACGGCTTCAGGCGCGATCATACCGATGCGTTTCGGCGTCAGGTCGGCAATCAGAATAAACAGGCTGGTGACGACGACGAATGACAGGGCGAAGCTGATTTGCTCGGCCAGTTCGGCAGACATGTAGTTAATGAAGACACTGTGGAAGGCCGGTGAAAACGCGGCATCACCGACAATACCGCCAAGAATGGCGACGGCGTTAAGCCCAATTTGCACCACGGTAAAGAACATACCGGGGTTTTCCTGCATTTTCAGAACACGTTGTGCATTAACGTTGCCCTCATCGGCGAGTAGCTTCAGTTTGATCTTGCGGGAAGCTGCCAGCGAAATCTCGGAAATCGAGAAAAACGCACTGATGCCGATGAGGCAGAGTATGATTAATATACTGTTTAGCATAGTTTTTCTGGCGGTTTACGCCAGGACCTCGGAAGGGTGGTTGATGATGATTTTGAGTGTGGAATTACACTTAAAAAAACCGGCCCGAAGATTCTGGACCGGTAATATCGGGGATCAGTATAGCGTAAGGGACTGTAAATTCGCCAGAGGTTAACTTCCAGGCTCTAACGCGGCACGTTTTTGGGTACCCTCCGGGCTTGCATCCCACACTTCATCCCAGGCTCGTCCTGTGAGTGCTTTAATCACCAGGCGGGTCTCATCATCGCAATCCTCAGCGTTGCCACCGAGTTTGCGCCGGGCAATTTCTTTGATGAGGATTTTGTGATTCTTTTGCGTCAGTTTGAACCTGAAGGTCATCCAGAAACTGATGGCCAGCAGGGCCGCGGTGGCGAAAACCATCAAACCGATGATCGCATGCAGGGCGCTAATCGGCTGCGAACCGCCGCCTTTCACGAAGCCACTTTCCTGCAGCACCACACCGATAAGCATGATAGCCAACGCAACGGTGCTCTTACGGGTCAGCACCATCACGCCTGCAAAGATGCCTTCCCGTCGCTGGCGGGTGACTATTTCATCCACGCCCGGGATGAAGCTGTAGATGTTCCACGGAATGTAATAAAGGCCGGCACGGGCCACCCCCAACACTACAAAGACCGCTGAGAAGAGCAGCGTCGGCACCACGATATGATTGATATACACCACGAACAGAAACGCCAGCACTGCAAAAATGCAGCTGTAAGACAGGCGCAGCGCGCCTGAAGGCGTCATGTTCAGTTTGTTCATCAGCATCATAAAGCCGAAGGTACCGGGAATAGACACAAAGGCGGCAATGCTTAGCCATCCTGAAACGGCCGCCGCATCACGCCCCAGCCCGTACACCACGAAATAGGTGAAGACTGAGCCGAAGACATCCATCGCCGTAAAAGAGCTAATGTAGATAATAATGTGCTGGCGAAACGCTCTGATTTTAAAGGCAGAGAAGAGGTCTATGACCAGATATTTGAGGTGATTTAGTAAGCCAGACTGGCGGTTGTTATCCGGCGTGAAGGCATACTCTTCACGAACGTCTTTCGCTTCCCAGGTACAGGCCCAGGTAGTCAGGACGGCGAAGAAATAAATGACGGCAAAGACGCTGCCCGTCAGGGTATAGGTCAACGAGTTATCCTTGCCGGTGAACTGCATAATAACGCCGGGCACGGAGACCGCCAGAAACCCGCCCAGCGATGAGCACATCATACGTACACCCGCCAGGCGAGTACGTTCACTGAAGCGGTTAGTCATTTCCGCCGCCAGGGTTTCCCACGGCACTAATACCATCGCGGAGAGCAGCTCGATGGAAAGGTAGGTGCCGAGGTAATACCAATAGTTCATGTCTGTGACCCAGACGAGCGCATACAGGAACATCAGCGGCGCGCTGATCAGCAGGAAAAAACGGCGGCGACCAAATTTTTGCCCAAGCCAGGTATTGCCAAAGTTATCCGTGATGTAGCCCATTATCGGGCTCAGAAGGGCATCAATCACCCTCGCAATCGCGAAGATTGACCCTGCTTCAAGGACAGACAGGCCGCAGTAGGTGGTATAGAAAAAGAGTAACCAGGTGCCGATAACGGCAAAAGCCCCTCCGCCAAAAAGGTCGGTGACGCCGTAGCCTAGCGCCACGCCGTAACCCACTTTGCGTTCGGTCGGTTTTGTCATTTTATTATTCTCATGCTGGTAGTGATTAAGGTTGGCGTACCGCAGTACGCCCCATCGGAATACAGCAAAAGGGGGGTTAGTGGGTCAGCGTGACCCATTGACGTAGTTGTGATGAGCGGTAGATAGCCTCCACGAGTTGTAAGGATTGCGCGGCATCGTTAATGCCTGAAAAACCGGTGCGTACCTGCTGGCGGATAGCGGCATAAAACTGGCTGATGGCCTGAAAATGCCCGACGCCCCAGTAGCTTTTACTGTGGTTGTAAGGTGTGGTGTCGCTGGCAACCATAACCCGTTTATCGCCAGCGACGCGCCAGAGGGTGTTATCCCGCAGCTGTAGCTCGCCGTGCTCGCAGTGGATATCAAGCTGAAGCGGGGCATCGAGCGTGTGGTTATTGCTGGCGAAAAACAGGCCGCGTGCGCCATTGTTGAAGTCCAGCGTTGCCATCGCGGTATCTTCGGTCTCGATGATGTCCGCCAGTCTGGCGCAATCCACCACGCCTTTCAGACGAGTGACGCCGCCGCCAAACCACTGCATTAAATCCAGAGTGTGGATGGCCTGATTGATCAGCAAACTGCCGCCTTCAAAAGCAAATCGCCCACGCCACGAGCTATTGAGGTAGTAAGGTGCTGTACGTGACCAGGTGAGAAATGCCTTAATGCTGAGCATCCGTCCAAGGGCTTTTTCATCCAGTAACTGACGTAGCGCCAGGCTGGTGGGGTTAAGACGGTTTTGATAGCACACGCCTAATAGCCCTTCCGCCTGACGTTCTGCGGCCTTGATTTCCTCAATATCGGCACCGTTCATCGCGACAGGTTTTTCGCAGAACACCTGCTTTCCCGCAGCCAGCGCCGCAAGGATCATCGGCTTATGCTGGTCGTGCGGCGTGCAGATATGCACTGCATCAATGGCGACATCGTTCAGCATTTCCTGATAGTTCTGATAAAAGCGGCAGTCGTATTCCGCAGCCAGCCGCTGCCCTTTCTCGATATCGATATCCACAACGGCGCGGAGTACAACGTCGGGTATCTGTTGCAGCGCTTCAAGATGGCAAGTGTGAATGGCTCCGCATCCGACAATGGCGGCAGTCAGTGTTCTCATGGCAGCCTCCGGTCAGCGAGCGTTCGCCAGCATTTGTGCCTTAATGCACAGCTCCGCTGCTTTGAAAGCATGAGCCTGCGTCATGGCGTTTTCTGTACGGTTCAGACAGTCCTTAATCAGCTCGCCGAAGTAAGGGAAACCGACTTTGCCCGCGACCGGATAGCGGTGTTCGCCTTCGTTATTCACCAGATACACCACGTCCTGCTCGCCGCGAGTCAGGTCGATATATTTGCGAATTTCGATATAACCTTCAGTGCCGAGCAGCGTCAGGCGTCCATCGCCCCATGTCGGCAGCCCGGCAGGGGTAAACCAGTCGCAGCGGAAATAGCCGGTTGCGCCGTTCTCACCGCGCAACATGGCATCACCGAAATCTTCAAATTCCGGGTAGTGCGGGTGATTCACATTGCGCACCTGGCTCGCGACGATTTGCGCGTTTTCATTGCCGGTGTAATAGAGGAATTGTTCAATCTGGTGGCTGCCAATATCGCAGAGAATGCCGCCGAAATAGCGCTTCTCGTAGAACCAGTCAGGGCGGCCTTCCCCTTCACGGTGTGGCCCGGTGCCGAGCGTTTGTATCACCGTGCCAATCGCGCCCTGTTTCACCAGTTGCCCGGCGAAGACGGCGCTTTCGACGTGCAGACGTTCGCTGTAATAAACCGCGTATTTACGCCCCGTCTTCGCCACCATCGCTTTGGCTTCTTCCAGTTGGGCGAGCGTAGTAAGAGGCGCTTTATCGACGAAATAATCTTTCCCTGCCGCCATCACCTTTAAGCCCAGCGGACAGCGCTCAGAAGGAATGCCTGCGCCAGCAATCAGTTGCACCTGCGGATCGTTGAGCAGCGTTTCCAGCGACGGCGCAACCTGCACCTGCGGATACTGCTGCACAAACTTATCTACTTTTGCCGGGTCCGGGTCCCAGATCCATTTCAGATCCGCACCGGCTTCAATCAGGCCGTTGCACATGCCGTAAATATGGCCGTGATCGAGGGCTGCGGCGGCAAAAACAAATTCACCTGGTTTGACAACCGGCTGGGGTTTTCCTGTTGGGGCGTAATTCATACCGTCGTTTTTGTTCATGCTGAGGCTCCTGAGTCCAGATTTTTGCCAAGGGGAATGGCGCCCACTTCGCTGAAGTTGGCTACTGAGGCGGATTTTTGGTGAAAATGCGGGGCGAGGGCGACCAGGCCGCCGGTGCGATAAAACGCGTCGTCTTCCGCTATCGGTAAGGTGACGACAGATCGGGTAAGGGCAGATTTATAAATGGCGGTGATCAGCTCCAGCGAGCGTTTGCCCTGTAAGCCATCCACCAACGGTGCGGTCTGCTGCTCAATCGCGCGGAGGACGTTGTCGATTTGCCCGCTGTGGAGCGTCCATTGCAACGCTGGCGTGCTCCGGAAGACAGTTTCCAGTTCATCTTCAAGTGCGGTGTTATGGATTTCCTGGGGGAAACCATTGTCCGCAGACTGGCTGGCGAATGTAGCCCAGGGCGCGGAGATTCGGGCTTTCTCTCCCTGAATCACAATTTTCTGATCTTCCCCGTGATGGACCACGGAAGCGGTCAACTGCGTCAGCGCACCGGAGGAATATTTAAAGATGGCGGCACTCAGGTCTTCCACTTCTGCATTGTCGTGGGCGACATTGCTCATCATCGCCACCACCTCGCTCGGGAAACCGAGCATCCACTGAATGGCATCGATGTGGTGAACGGCGTGATTGAGCGTGCAACCGCCTCCCTCTTTTTCCCAGGTGCCGCGCCACCACAGGTCGTAATAGCAGTGTCCGCGCCACCAGAAGGAGTCCACCTGGGCGTGGCAGATTTTCCCCGCCAGCCCGGAATCTACGGCGGCTTTCAGTCGCCAGAAGGCGTCGGTGAACCGGTTCTGAGCGATAACTGAGAGCATTTTTCCGCTGGCTTTTTGTGCCGCGATCATCGCGTCGCACTCTTCCAGCGAGGCCGCCATCGGTTTTTCGCACAGCACATGTTTGCCCGCATTCAGCGCGTTAATGCTGATTTCCGCGTGGACATACGGCGGCGTGCAGACATCAACGATATCAAGATCAGGTTCTTCCTCCAGCATTTGCTGGTGGCTGCTGTACACCCGTGCGTGAGGCAGGCCATAGCGGGTTTTCTTCTCCTCGGCCTTTTCCGGGTAGATATCGACAAGCGCGACAATCTGGCTGCGCGCGCCCATCGCCTGATATCCCTGAATATGGCTGTGTGAGATATTCCCTGTTCCCACGATCGCAACACGTAACATAAGCCCTCCTTACCAGGTGCCAGAGGCGTCGAGCGTACGGCTCTCAATCTGCTTCTCCACGGAACCCGCAATGCGTTCGTCGAGCAGCGCTTTGAAGCGTTCTTCATCGAACGGCAACTCGACCCAGCTGTCGGTCCAGGTTGAAAGGTGCATGGCGTTGGAAAGGGTGAGTCCGCGAATGCCTTCGAGGCCGGGAGCAATCAGCGGTTCGCCGCGCAGAACGGCGGCACAGAAATTCGCAGTAATGACGTGGTGATCGCTGCATTCCGGTGCGACGGGAAGGGTGATTTCCCAACATTCCGGTTCGCCAAACCCGTTTTGCCAGCGGGTATTAAATTCGTCTTCGGATTCACGCAGGCGCCAGTAGCGCAGACGGCCTTCCTCCACGACGACTTTGCCGCGTGAACCCGCGATTTCGAGACGGTTGGTTCCCGGCGTTTCAGCGACGGTGGTGATAAAGACGCCGGTGGCACCGTTGGCATATTCGGCGTACGCGGTGACTTCATCCTCCACTTCAATCTGGCGGTGCTTGCCGAACTGGCAGAAGGCACGCACACGTGTCGGCATGCCAACCAGCCACTGCCACAAATCGAGCTGATGCGGGTCCTGGTTGAGCAGCACGCCGCCGCCTTCCCCTTTCCAGGTGGCGCGCCAGCTGCCGGAGTTGTAGTAACTCTGCGAGCGATACCAGTTGGTGATAATCCAGTTGGAGCGACGGATCTCGCCCAGTTCACCGCTGTCGATCAGATCTTTGACCTTCTGATACAGCGGGTTAGGGCGCTGGTTATACATGATGCCGAACACCACCTCGCATTCGCGTGCGCAGGCATTCATTGCCTGAACTTGTGCCGTATAGACGCCAGCCGGTTTTTCACAGAGGGTGTGAATGCCGCTACGCATAGCGAGCATGGAGAGTTCGGGATGGGAATAATGGGGGGTTGCAATAAGTACGGCGTCGATTAATCCACTTTGCAGCAGGTCTTCAGCGTCTTTAAAAATCTCGACTTTTTCACCCACGACATGGCGAATGGCATCGTGCTTATTTTCGTCAATATCACAAACCGCTGTCAGAACGGCATCTTTTACGGTGCCAGCCAGTAAATAGCGTGCGTGGACGGTGCCCATATTACCCACACCCATTATGCCGAATTTGATTCTTTTCATGTCGCACCTTATTCAGAGTTAAGGAGAGGTCAGGTGAAAATAGAAAAGGCAGAGAGGACAAACAAAAGGATTTTGTGAGAATGCTCGCAGGCCAATTATCAAAATCGTCTGCGCCAATAAAATCTGTTTTAGAATCAGATTACTGCGTCTGCAAAAATTTGCAGATATTGATTGCTAGCGAGATCACACCATGTCCGGCAAGCTGAAAATGAATCAAATTGCAGAGATAACAGGGTATTCGGTGAGCACCGTTTCCCGTGTATTGAGCGGCAAGTCATATACCAGCGAACAGGCGCGAGATGCTATTGTGGCCTGCGCCAGAAAGCTGGGCGTCCTGGATGAGCTGGCAAGCGGGCGTTTGTTAATTAATGGGATTGCGGTGTTTGCTCCGGCGAGAACATTCACCGCGCGTGGGGATATTTTTTATCAGGAAGTCACGCGTGGTATAGCCGATGCGGTTGAGCCTCACGACGTCTATCTCACCTATTGTGGGCTGGAGGAACAACACGCCGATATAAAAGTATTTCTCGATAAAGTAAATAATAAAAATATAAATGCGATAATTATCATCGGGACTGATGATTCCACCGTATTAAAGCTCGCGCAGACCCTGAATAAACCTTGTGTGTTAATTAATACAAATGATCATGACCGGTTACTTGATGCCGTCTCTCCCGATCATCGGGCGATCGGATTTAATGCGATGCGTCATGTCTTCGAGCAGGGCCATCGACGCGTATTGACCCTGACGACGCTACGGCGCGAAACGCTGTATGCCCGTCTGGACGGCATTAAAGAGGCGTATCGGCATTATCATGTGCCCTTTAGCGTGCAGCAGAATTTGATCATCACCGAAGGTTTTACCGCGGATGAATCCGAGCAAGCACTGAGCCACTGGCTGGAAAGTACGCCGCGCGAACACTGGCCGGAAGTTATCTTCCCGGGCAGCACCCATATGACCCTTGGCGTACAGCGAGTGCTGGAAAAGCACGGCCTGAAGGTTCCGGAAGATATTTCGCTCATCACCACCGATTTTATCTGGCGCATGGACAACGAACTGCCGAGACCGGTGACCAGCGTTATCGTGCCCTGTAGGGAACTGGGTGTTGAAGCCGTGCATCTGTTGCAAAACCAACTGAACCGGCAGAGCACGTCGGTGCTGAACGTGTTATTGCAGGGCAAATTGCAGGACGCCGGGACGGTCAGCAACGCGACACGGCATGCCGCCCGCGTCGCGATGGAGAGCTAATCAGGCAAGCTGAGGAGGCAGGCAAACGCCGATGCCGCCAATGCCGCAATAGCCGTACGGGTTTTTGTGCAGATACTGCTGGTGATCGTCTTCTGCATAATAGAACGGTTTTGCCGTGGCGATTTCAGTGGTGATTGCGCGGTCATCTTTGGCTTCATGCATCGCAGCCTGGAAGCGTGCCAGGCTCTCTTTCGCCGCTTTTTCCTGTTCAGGGGTCAGCGGATAAAGGGCAGAGCGATACTGTGTGCCCTTATCGTTGCCCTGGCGCATTCCCTGAGCCGGGTCGTGGTTTTCCCAAAACACCTGCAATAACTGCTCATAGCTGACGACTTTTGGGTCGTAGACCACACGTACCGCCTCTGCATGCCCTGTTTCACCCGAGCATACTTCACGATAAGTCGGATTTGGCGTATAGCCGCCTGTGTAGCCCGCCGCGGTACTATAAACGCCGGGAACCTGCCAAAAGAGACGCTCTACGCCCCAAAAGCAGCCCATCGCAAACAGCGCCACTTCCATCCCTTCAGGGACATTTGTCATGGAATGACTGTTAACAGCGTGTAATGTGGCGACAGGCATCGGCGTGTTGCGGCCAGGCAGCGCTTCCGATTGAGCAACCAGGTGATTTTTATCGAATAAGCTCACGGTTTAGCCTCCGGATAAAGGAAATTGGGGTTAAGGTTGTCACAGCGCTTCACTTTGAACACAATAAAGGCAATGAATACGTCTAGATTTAAACATAAGAAATATTGGGGTAGACGTCTTTTTTTCAACCGATAGTGTTGAACTTTTGTTAAGTCGTGGATCGGACTTTGTGTTTCCTGACAGGGTGGAAACAAGGACATTTGGGAGATAACGTGCCACAAATTCGCCAGTTATGTTGGGCCAGCCTGTTGCTGGTCAGTGGTGTTGCCGGTGCGGCAAACATACGTTTGCAGGTAGATGGACTGTCGGGTGAGCTGCTGAAAAACGTTCGCGCTCAGCTCTCAACGATTGAAAGCGACGAGGTCACGCCGGATCGCCGTTTCCGTGCGCGCGTGGATGATGCCATCCGCGAAGGGCTGAAAGCCCTGGGGTACTACGAACCTAGGATTGATTTTGAGCTGAAGCCGCCGCCGGAAAAAGGGCGGCAGGTATTGATTGCGCACGTTACTGCGGGTGAACCCGTGAAAATTGGTGGCACCAGCGTGATTTTGCGCGGCGGTGCGCGCACCGATCATGATTATCTGGATTTGCTAAAGAAGCGGCCTGCGGTCGGCACCGTGCTGAATCACAGCGATTATGACGGCTTCAAAAAGGACTTAACCGGCGTCTCGCTGCGCAAAGGGTATTTCGACAGTGAATTCAAAAAGAGCCAGCTCGGGGTATCGCTCGAACGGCATCAGGCGTTCTGGGATATCGATTACGACAGCGGCGAACGTTACCGCTTTGGCAAAGTGACGTTCCAGGGTTCGCAAATTCAGGACCGTTACCTGCAAAACCTGGTGCCATTCAAAGAAGGCGACTACTACACCTCTGACGATCTGGCTGAGCTGAACCGCCGTTTGTCGGCTACGGGCTGGTTTAATTCTGTGGTGGTGGCCCCCGAGTTCGATAAAGCGCGTAAAACTAAGGTGTTACCGCTGGATGGCGTAGTTTCACCGCGCGCCCAAAATACCATTGAGACCGGGGTCGGTTACTCGACGGATGTCGGCCCTCGTCTGAAGGCCTCGTGGAACAAGCCGTGGATCAACTCCTATGGCCATAGCCTGACGTCCGATCTCAGTCTATCCGCGCCGGAACAGCAGCTCGATTTTACCTACAAAATGCCGCTGCTGAAGAACCCGCTTGAGCAGTACTACACCGTGCAGGGCGGCTTTAAGCGTACCGATCTTAACGATACCGAATCGGATTCCACCACCCTTGGCGTGTCACGCTATTGGGATCTTTCCAGCGGCTGGCAGCGCGCCATCAACCTGCGCTGGAGCCTTTCTCACTTTACTCAGGCAGACGTCACTAACACCACTATGCTGCTCTATCCGGGCGTGATGGTGAGCCGCACCCGTTCACGCGGTGGGCTGATGCCCACGTGGGGCGATTCGCAGCGTTATTCTGTGGATGTGTCGAACACCGCCTGGGGTTCGGACGTCGACTTCCTCGTTGCCCAGGCGCAGAACACCTGGATTCGTACGCTGTACGAACGCCACCGTTTCGTGGTTCGCGGCAATATCGGCTGGATTGAAACCGGCGATTTTGACAAAGTGCCGCCGGACCTGCGCTTCTTCGCCGGGGGCGACCGCAGCATTCGTGGTTACTCCTACCAGTCGATTTCCCCGAAAGATGCTAACGGCAAACTCACCGGGGCCTCGCGCCTGGCAACCGGCTCACTGGAATATCAGTACAACGTGACCGGCAAGTGGTGGGGCGCAGTGTTTGTCGACAGCGGCGAAGCGGTGAATGATTTCCGTGATAACGACTTCAAAACCGGTGCGGGCGTTGGCGTTCGCTGGCAATCGCCTGTAGGCCCGATCAAGCTTGATCTGGCGGTGCCGGTGGGCGACAAAGAAGAGCACGGTTTACAGTTCTACATCGGTCTGGGGCCTGAATTATGAGTTTATGGAAGAAAATTAGCCTCGGCGTGCTGGTCTTTATCGTTCTGCTGCTGGGCGCGGTGGCCTTTTTGGTGGGCACGACAACGGGCCTGCATCTGGTCTTTAAAGCCGCAGATCGCTGGGTGCCGGGCCTGTCGATTGGCCAGGTGACTGGCGGCTGGAGAGATCTCACCGTTAAAAATCTGCGTTATGAGCAGCCGGGCGTAGCCGTTGACGCCGGGCAGTTCCATCTGGCTGTCGAGACGAAATGCCTGTGGAACAGCAGCCTGTGCGTGAACGATCTTTCACTCAGCAACGTGAACGTGGCTATCGACAGTAAAAAAATGCCGCCGTCTGCTCCGGCACCAGAAGAGGACAGCGGCCCGCTAAACCTCTCAACGCCTTATCCCATCACCCTGAGCCGGGTGGCACTCAATCACGTCAATATCAAAATCGACGACACCACCGTGTCAGTGATGGATTTCACCTCCGGCCTGAACTGGCAGGAGAAAAACCTGACCCTGACGCCGACCTCGCTGCAGGGCTTGCTGATTGCCTTGCCGAAAGTCGCGAAAGTGGCGCAGGAACAGGTGGTTGAGCCGAAAATCGACAAGCCAAAACCGGATGAAAAACCGCTTGGCGAAACAATGAAAGATCTCTTCTCCAGGCCTGTGCTGCCGGCAATGACCGATGTGCATTTGCCGCTGAACCTCAACATCGAGGAGTTTCGCGGTGAGCAGCTTCGGTTAACGGGCGACACCGATTTGACGGTCTACAACCTGCTGCTGAAAGTCAGCAGTATCGACGGCAATATGAAGCTCGATGCACTGGACGTCGACTCCAGCCAGGGCACCGTCAACGCCACCGGGACCGCGAAATTACAGGACAACTGGCCGGTTGATTTAACCCTCAACAGCACCCTGAACATCGATCCGGTGAAGGGTGAGAAGATCAAAATGAAGATCGGCGGCGAAGTGCGGAAGCAACTCGACGTGGGGATCAATCTGTCTGGCCCTGTCGATGTGGATTTGCGGGCTCAGGCACAGCTGGCGGAAGCCGGGCTGCCATTGAATCTGGAAGTACTGAGTAAACAGGTTTACTGGCCGTTCACCGGGGAAAAGCAGTTCCAGGCGGATAACCTGAAACTGAAGCTCAGCGGCAAAATGACCGATTACACCCTCTCTTTCCGCACCGCAGTAAAAGGGCAGGGCGTGCCGCCAGCCACCGTCACGCTGGATGCCAAAGGTAACGAGCTGCAGGTGAATCTCGACAAGCTGACCATCGCGGCGCTGGAAGGTAAAACCGAGCTTAAAGCGCTGCTCGACTGGCAGAAAGCCATCAGCTGGCGCGGTGAACTGACCCTCGACGGGATCAATACCGCGAAAGAGACTCCTGAGTGGCCGGCGAAGCTGAATGGGCTCATCAAAACCAGCGGCAGCCTGTACGGCGGCAGCTGGCAGGTGGATGTGCCTGAGCTGAAACTCACTGGCAACGTGAAGCAGAACAAGGTCAACGTTGAGGGCAAGCTGTCAGGGAACAGCTATCTGCAATGGAAAATCCCAGGTCTGCATCTGGAGCTGGGTCGCAACAGCGCGGACGTGAAGGGTGAGCTCGGTGTGAAAGAGCTGAACCTGGATGCCACCATCGATGCGCCGGGTCTGGACAATGCGCTGCCAGGTCTTGGCGGCACAGCGAAAGGCTTGCTGAAGGTGCGCGGCACCGTCGATGCGCCGCAGCTGTTGGCTGATATCACCGCTCGCCACCTGCGCTGGCAGGAACTGAGCGTGGCGCAGGCCGACATTAAGGGTGACATCAAATCTACCGACCAGATTGGTGGCAACCTGGATGTGCGCGTGAACAACATCGCACAGCCTGGCGTTAACATCAGTCAGGTAATACTGTCGGCTAAAGGCGATGAGAAGCAGCACAAGCTGGAGTTGCGAATTCAGGGCGAACCGGTATCGGGTCAGCTTGATTTAGCCGGAAGCTTTGATCGTAAAGAGGTGCGCTGGAAAGGCACGCTGAGCAATACCCGCTTCCAGACGCCAGTGGGGCCGTGGTCGCTCTCTCGCGCTATCGCCCTTGATTACCGTAACAAAGAGCAGAAAATCAGCGTCGGCCCTCACTGCTGGACTAACCCGAACGCCGAGCTGTGCGTGCCGCAAACCATTGATGCGGGCGCGAGTGGGCGTGCGGTAGTGAATCTTAATCGCTTCGATTTGGCGATGCTCAAGCCGTTTATGCCGGAAGCCACCCAGGCCAGCGGCGTGTTTAGCGGTAATGCTGACGTGAGCTGGGATACCACCAAAGAAGGCCTGCCACAGGGCAAGGTGACGCTTAGCGGTCGCAACGTGAAGGTGACGCAAACCGTCAACGATGCGCCGCTACCGGTGGCGTTTGATACGCTGAATCTGAGTGCCGATTTGCACAACAACCGCGCGCTGTTGGGCTGGACAATCCGACTGACCAATAACGGTCAGATGGACGGGCAGGTTGAAGTCACCGATCCGCAAGGGCGGCGTAATCTGGGCGGCAACGTCAACATTCGCAACTTCTCGCTGGCAATGGTTAACCCGATTTTCTCTCGCGGTGAAAAAGCGACAGGTTTGCTTAATGCCAACCTGCGTCTGGGCGGCAACGTTCTGAGCCCGCAACTGTTCGGGCTGCTCGCTCTGAGCGGTCTGGATATCGATGGCAACTTCATGCCGTTTGATATGCAGCCGAGCCGTATCGCGATGAACTTCAACGGTACCCGTTCCACGCTGGATGGTGTCGTTGCGACGAAGCAAGGCCAGATAAGCCTGAGCGGGAATGCGGACTGGACGCAAATCGATAACTGGCGTGCGCAGGTGGCGGCGAAAGGCAGCCGCGTGCGAATCACTGTGCCGCCGATGGTGCGTCTGGACGTCTCACCTGATGTGGTGTTTACCGCGACGCCGAGCCTGTTCACGCTCGATGGCAACGTGGATGTGCCGTGGGCGCGAATCGTGGTTCACGATGTGCCGGAAAGTGCAGTCGGCGTGTCCAGTGACGAAGTGATGCTCGATAAAGATCTGAAACCGGTGAATCCACAGACGGCCGGTATTCCGATCAACAGCAACCTGACGATTCACGTGGGCAACAACGTGCGCCTCGATGCGTTTGGCCTCAAAGCTCGCTTAACCGGTGACCTGAAGGTAGCGCAGGACAAACAAGGGTTGGGCCTTAACGGGCAGATCAACATTCCGGAAGGGCGTTTCCATGCTTACGGTCAGGATCTGATTGTGCGCAAAGGCGTGCTACTTTTCTCAGGCCCACCGGACCAGCCGCTGCTGAATATCGAAGCTATTCGTAATCCGGAAGCGACGGAAGATAACGTCATTGCCGGTGTTCGCGTGACCGGTATGGCGGATCAACCAAAGGCCGAAATCTTCTCCGATCCCGCAATGTCGCAGCAGATGGCGCTTTCTTACCTGCTTCGTGGGCAGGGACTTGAGAGTGAAGGCAGCGATGGCGCGGCGATGACATCGGCGCTGGTCGGACTAGGGGTTGCACAAAGTGGGCAGATTGTGGGTAAAATCGGCGAGACCTTTGGCGTAAGCAATTTAGCGCTGGATACCGCGGGCGTAGGTGATTCCTCGCAAGTGGTCGTCAGCGGCTATATCATGCCGGGTCTGCAGGTGAAATACGGTGTGGGTATCTTTGACTCTTTAGCCACACTCACGTTACGCTATCGCCTGATGCCTAAGCTATATCTGGAAGCGGTGTCTGGCATAGACCAGGCACTTGATCTGCTCTATCAGTTTGAGTTTTAGCAATGCGAATATTTGTTTACGGCAGTTTACGACGCAAACAGGGCAACAGCCACTGGATGACTAACGCTCAGTGGCTGGGCGATCACAGCGTCGATAACTATCAGCTCTACAGCCTGGGCCACTATCCAGGCGCCGTTCCCGGCGAAGGAACAGTAGCAGGTGAAGTGTATCGAATCGACGCCTCGACGCTCGCCGAGCTTGATGCGCTGCGCACCAAAGGCGGTGAGTATGCACGTCATTTGATCCAGACACCGTATGGCAGCGCGTGGATGTATGTCTATCAGCGCTCGGTGGAAGGATTTACCAGGATTGACACCGGAAACTGGCTCGATAAAGACCAGTTCTGACAGGAATAACGCCACTTTCGGGTGGCGTTATTTTTTTGCGAGCAACGCAGAAGAATTTCCTGCAACGTAGTCCCGTTTTCCTCCCTTCTCCGTATCGCCACGCAGTTTTGTTCAAAATCTAAAATCTGTTCTGGCAGGTTAAAATAGAAGCGCGTAGAACATGACATCAGCTCACCAGAAGTTATACTTTGTCTAACTTCTGGAGGGGCTATGAAAATCGTCATTAAAAAATGGGGAAACAGTACCGGTATGGTCATTCCTGGCGTCGTGGTGAAAGCGCTTGGCCTGGTGCCAGGCCAGAGCATGGAGGCAGAAGTGAAAAACAATCAGCTGATTTTGACGCCCGTGGCCCGCAAGCGTTACACGCTTGAGGAATTGCTCGCGCAGTGCGATCTGGATGCGCCTAAGCGTTCGGAAGAGGAAGTCTGGGGCAAAGATAAGCCAACGGGTAACGAGGTATGGTGAAACGACCAGGCTTTGAACGGGGAGACATCGTCCTGGTGAGTTTTAACCCAGTGTCCGGAAGAGAGCAGCAGGGGGAAAGCCGGCCAGCGCTTGTTTTATCGACCCGTGCATTTAACCGGACAGGCACGGCCCTGGTGGCTCCCATAACCCAGGGCGGACACTTTGCCCGTGATGCCGGTTTTAGCGTCTCTTTAAGTGGATGCGGGACACAAACTCAGGGAGTTGTCCTGATGAATCAGGTGCGGATGATCGACCTGGAAAGCCGGGGAGCGAGAAAAATCGAAACGGCGCCGGGTGAGATTGTGGAAGACGCACTGGCAAGGCTGATGGCTATCTTAGAATGAAAAACACCGCCCGGAGGCGGTGTTTTCAAAGACAAAAAAGTCTTATTTCTTCTGAGCGCGCTCGAAGGAAGCAACGATTTCAGCTTTTGCTGCTGCGGCGCTGTCCCAGCCTTCTACTTTCACCCATTTGCCTTTCTCAAGCGCTTTGTACTGCTCGAAGAAGTGGGAGATCTGCGCTTTCAGCAGTTCTGGCAGGTCGTTCACATCTTTGATGTGATCGTACTCTTTGCTCAGTTTGGTGTGCGGTACCGCAACCAGTTTCGCATCTTCACCGGCTTCGTCGGTCATTTTCAGCACGCCAACGGGACGGCAGCGGATCACAGAACCCGGCTGCAGTGGGTACGGCGTTGGGACCAGAACGTCAACCGGGTCACCGTCCAGAGACAGAGTGTGGTTGATGTAACCGTAGTTGCACGGATAGAACATCGCGGTAGACATGAAACGGTCTACAAACAGCGCACCGGTGTCTTTGTCGATTTCGTATTTGATAGGATCTGCGTTAGCCGGAATTTCGATAACGACGTAGATATCTTCAGGCAGCTCTTTGCCCGCTGGGACGTTGAGTAAGCTCATGTCTGATTCCTTTAAAATGTAGGTCAATCAAGTGCCCGGTATTATAGCCAACTCACTGTAAATGTCTTCGCTTCTTTTCAGCGACCGCCCACGTCTGCGCTGATTTTCAGAGCCTTTAACCAGGTGAAAAATCCATAAACATAGCTGCTTCCTCGATACGTTTGTGGAAGCGCTTACAATTTGTGAATTCTCTTTTTGGAAGTGTGATGTAACGCATCCCGTTACATTTCCCATTGTCTATAGTTTTTCGGCAGATGTCGCTTTTACCAACAATAACCCGAAGAGGATACCCTTATGTGGAAGCGCTTACTTCTTGTCTCCGCTGTTTCCGCAGCTATGTCGTCTATGGCGATGGCTGCCCCTTTAACCGTAGGATTTTCGCAGGTCGGATCGGAGTCCGGTTGGCGTGCTGCCGAAACCAGCGTGGCGAAAAGTGAAGCTGAAAAACGCGGTATCACCCTGAAAATTGCCGATGGTCAGCAAAAACAGGAAAACCAAATCAAAGCGGTACGTTCGTTTATCGCTCAGGGCGTGGACGCTATCTTCATCGCACCAGTCGTGGCAACAGGCTGGGAGCCGGTGCTGAAAGAAGCTAAACAGGCGAAGATCCCCGTGTTCCTGCTTGACCGTTCCATCGACGTCAAAGACAAATCGCTCTACATGACCACCGTGACCGCCGACAATATCCTCGAAGGGAAACTCATCGGCGACTGGCTGGTGAAAACCGAAGCGGGCAAACCGTGTAACGTGGTTGAGCTGCAAGGCACCGTGGGCGCAAGCGTCGCCATTGACCGTAAAAAAGGCTTTGCAGAAGCGATCGCCAAAGCGCCAAACATCAAAATCATCCGTTCTCAGTCCGGTGACTTTACCCGCAGTAAAGGGAAAGAAGTCATGGAGAGCTTTATCAAAGCGGAAAACAACGGCAAGAACATCTGCATGGTTTACGCCCATAACGATGACATGGCTATCGGGGCCATTCAGGCCATCAAAGAAGCCGGTCTGAAGCCGGGCAAAGACATCCTGACAGGCTCCATCGACGGCGTGCCGGATATCTATAAAGCGATGCTGGCCGATGAAGCGAATGCCAACGTCGAGCTGACGCCAAACATGGCAGGCCCGGCCTTTGACGCACTCGAGAAGTTCAAGAAAGACGGCACGATGCCGCCGAAGCTGACGCTGACCCACTCACAGCTTTATCTGAAAGACAGCGCTCAGGCGCAGCTCGATAAGAAAAAAGATATGGGTTACTGATGTATGACCCCTCACCCTGGCCCTCTCCCCTGAGGGGAGAGGGGATGGACGGGTGTTCTCCCTCTCCCTTTTAGGGAGAGGGTCGGGGTGAGGGTGATTTTTAGGGGCTGACAATGACCGATGCAATCCACAAGCAGGACATTTTGCGCACGGAAGGCCTGAGCAAATTTTTCCCCGGCGTAAAAGCGCTGGATAACGTTGACTTCAGCCTGCGTCGTGGTGAAATCATGGCGCTTCTCGGCGAAAATGGCGCCGGAAAATCGACCCTCATTAAAGCCCTGACCGGTGTCTATCACGCCGATCGCGGCACCATCTGGCTGGAAGACCAGCCCATCTCCCCGAAAAACACCGCGCATGCTCAACAGTTGGGCATTGGGACGGTGTATCAGGAAGTGAACCTGCTGCCGAATATGTCGGTGGCGGATAACTTGTTTATCGGCCGTGAGCCGCGCAGGTTCGGCCTGATACAACGTAAGGAGATGGAAAAGCGTGCCACTGAGTTGATGGCCTCGTACGGCTTTTCGCTGGACGTGCGCGAGCCGCTGAACCGCTTCTCTGTGGCGATGCAGCAAATTGTCGCCATCTGCCGTGCCATCGATCTCTCCGCCAAAGTCCTGATCCTCGATGAACCCACCGCGAGTCTCGACACCCAGGAGGTGGAGATGCTCTTCACCCTGATGCGCCAGCTGCGCGATCAGGGCGTCAGTCTGATCTTCGTTACCCATTTTCTCGATCAGGTTTATCAGGTCAGCGACAGGATCACCGTCTTGCGTAACGGCGGCTTTGTCGGCTGCCGGGAAACCAAAGCGCTGCCGCAGATAGAACTGGTCAAAATGATGCTGGGCCGCGAGCTGGACAACAATGCGTTGCAACGCGCAGGCCGTACGTTGCTGAGCGACAAACCCGTCGCTGCGTTCAAAGGTTACGGCAAGAAAGGCGTCATCGAGCCATTCGATTTGCAGGTAAGACCTGGTGAAATTGTGGGGCTTGCCGGGCTGCTCGGTTCCGGGCGTACTGAAACCGCAGAGGTTATCTTCGGGATCAAACCCTCAGACAGCGGCAGCGCGGAGATCAAAGGCAAGCCGCAGACGCTGCGCTCGCCGCATCAGGCTTCTTGTCTGGGCATTGGCTTCTGCCCGGAAGACAGGAAAACAGACGGGATTATCGCCGCCGCCTCGGTGCGCGAGAATATCATTCTGGCGCTACAGGCTCAGCGTGGCTGGCTGCGGCCCATCCCTCGGCGTGAACAAAATGAGATTGCCGAGCGGTTTATACGCCAGCTTGGCATTCGCACGCCGAGTGCCGAACAGCCGATTGAGTTTCTTTCCGGCGGCAATCAGCAAAAAGTGTTGCTGTCCCGCTGGCTGCTGACTCGACCACAGTTCCTGATCCTCGACGAACCGACCCGAGGCATTGATGTGGGTGCGCATGCGGAAATTATTCGCCTCATCGAAACGCTTTGCGCTGATGGCCTGGCGCTGTTGGTTATCTCCTCTGAGCTTGAAGAATTAGTAGGTTATGCCGATCGGGTGATCATCCTGCGCGATCGTAAACAGGTGGCAGAGATCCCGCTGGATGCGCTGTCCGTTCCGGCGATCATGAATGCTATTGCGGCATAAGGGGTAAGCAGTGATGCCACAATCCGTTCCTCAAACCACCCCGCCGAAACGCCGCTTTCGCTGGCCGACGGGGATGCCGCAAATAGCGGCGTTGATTTTAGTTCTGCTGGTCGACAGCCTCGTCGCGCCCCACTTTTTCCAGGTGGTGTTACAGGACGGGCGCTTGTTCGGCAGCCCCATCGACATTCTTAACCGCGCGGCACCTGTGGCGCTGCTGGCGATTGGGATGACGCTGGTGATTGCTACCGGTGGCATTGATTTGTCCGTGGGCGCAGTGATGGCGATTTCCGGCGCCACGGCGGCTTCAATGATTGTGTCCGGGCACAGTTTGCCTGTTGTGCTGCTGGCGGCGTTAGGCACGGGCGTGCTGGCAGGGCTGTGGAACGGCATTCTGGTGGCGATCCTCAAGATCCAACCGTTTGTCGCGACGCTGATCCTGATGGTCGCCGGGCGAGGCGTGGCGCAGCTGATCACCTCCGGGCAGATCGTCACCTTTGATTCCCCGTCTTTAGCCTGGATTGGCAGCGGCAAGCTACTGCTGTTTCCAACGCCGGTGATCATCGCCCTGGTCACGTTGATCGTGTTCTGGCTCTTTACGCGTAAAACGGCGTTGGGGATGTTTATCGAAGCCGTTGGCATCAACATCCGCGCGGCGAAAAACGCCGGGGTGAACACACGTATTGTCGTCATGCTGACTTATGTGCTGAGTGGCGTTTGTGCGGCGATTGCCGGGGTGATTGTGGCCGCCGACATTCGCGGTGCGGACGCCAACAACGCAGGATTATGGCTGGAGCTGGATGCGATTCTGGCGGTGGTGATCGGCGGCGGTTCACTGATGGGTGGGCGTTTCAACCTGCTGCTGTCGGTGATTGGCGCGCTGATTATTCAGGGCATGAACACCGGGATTCTGTTATCCGGGTTCCAGCCGGAGCTCAATCAGGTGGTGAAAGCGGTGGTGGTGATGTGCGTGCTGATTGTCCAGTCTCCGCGTTTTATCAGCTTACTGAAAGGAGTGCGCGGCCATGATAAAACGTAATCTGCCGCTGATGATCACCCTCGGGGTGTTTATCCTCGGTTACCTCTACTGCCTGACGCAGTTTCCGGGCTTCGCCTCCACTCGCGTCATCTGCAACATTCTGACCGATAACGCTTTTCTGGGGATTATCGCCGTCGGCATGACTTTTGTGATCCTCTCCGGCGGGATCGATCTCTCAGTCGGCTCGGTGATCGCCTTCACCGGCGTGTTCCTGGCGAAAGCGATCGGCTTCTGGGGGATGTCTCCGCTGGTGGCATTTCCGTTGGTGTTGCTGATGGGCTGCGCGTTCGGCGCGTTTATGGGGCTGCTTATCGATGCCCTGAAAATCCCTGCTTTTATCATTACCCTCGCGGGCATGTTCTTCCTGCGCGGCGTGAGCTATCTCGTTTCGGAAGAGTCGATTCCGATTAACCACCCGCTGTACGACAAGCTTTCGGATATGGCGTGGATGATCCCCGGCGGCGGGCGTCTGAGTGCCATGGGAGTGCTGATGCTGCTGGTGGTCGTGGCGGGGATGTTTATGGCTCACCGTACTCGCTTTGGTAATCAGGTTTACGCCATCGGCGGCAGCGCGATTTCAGCTAACCTGATGGGGATTTCCACCCGTAGCACCACGGTCCGCATTTACATGCTTTCAACGGGCCTGGCGACGCTGGCGGGTATTGTGTTCTCGATTTACACCCAGGCGGGTTATGCGCTGGCGGGTGTGGGCGTTGAGCTGGACGCGATTGCTTCGGTGGTCATCGGCGGTACGTTGCTGAGCGGCGGCGTGGGAACTGTTTTGGGCACGCTGTTTGGCGTGGGCATTCAGGGGCTGATCCAGACCTACATCAACTTCGACGGCACGCTCAGTTCCTGGTGGACCAAAATCGCCATCGGCATCCTGCTGTTCATCTTTATTGCCCTACAACGTGGGCTGACTGTGCTTTGGGAGAACCGTCAGAGTTCGCCGGTGACGCGCGTGGCTCCGGCAATAACAAAGCAATAACATACTGAATTTATTCATAACCCTAAAGTCTTTCCGGTAGCCGCCGATACTTTTTGTTTACGCCAAAAAGTCACTTTGCTACCGGGAATGACATCATGCTGAAAATGCTTTCAATCCGTACCGGCCTGCTTTCTCTACTGGCCGTGATGACCCTGCTTCTGCTGCTCGTCAGCGGCATCGGAATCTACGCTCTCACCAAAAGTTCCTCCTCTTTATCACGCATTAATCATCTCCAGGGCGAGCAGCTTGTGCAGCTCAATAAGGGCTACACGCTTATCCTGCGCGCGCGCAACGAAGCCGGCCAGGCTGTACGTCTGATGGAAATCGGCATGCTTGATGATGCGGCGAAATCGGTGCAGACCATCAACCGTGAAGTCACCACCGCGCAAAAGACGCTGGCGAATGTGATGGCCTCAAACATCGACGATCCTGAGGGGGAACAGCTGCTGGCGAAAGTGGCAAAAAGCTATGCCGCCTACAATCAGCAAGGTATTACCCCGATGCTGGCAGCACTGAATCAGCAAAGCGCAGACAGCTACTACGATCTGCTGGAAAATCACCTGATCCCGGTTTCCCGTCAGTTCGACAACGACATGCAGGCGTTCCAGAGCTGGGTCGACGCGCGCGGCCAGGCGGAAGTTAAAGTCGTTCACGCGAGCAAAAATCGGGTGATGACGCTGATGTTTATCGCCATGCTGCTGACCATTGGCGCGATCGTGCTGGCGTGGCTGGCGCTGCGCCATATGCTGCTCAAACCGCTGAATAAAGCGATTGTCCAGCTGGAGCAAGTCGCTGCGGGCAATCTGACTCACAGCGACAACCCGCCAGTCAGTCTCGAAATTACTCGCCTCAACGCGGCTATCAGCGAAATGCGCCAGTCGCTGATGGATTCCGTGCTGCGCGTTCGCGATGCCAGTTCGCAAATTGATATCGGTAGCCGTGAGCTGACCGCAGGCAACAACAACCTCGCGCAACGAACGGAATCTACCGCGACTTCGCTGGAGCAAACCGCTGCCAGCATGGAGCAGATCACCGCTACCGTGAAACAGAACGCCGATAACGCAGAGCAAGCGCATCAGCTGGCTAAAACCGTGTCCGATACAGCCGACCGCGGCAGCGAAATGGTGTGCTATGTCATCGAGAAAATGCGCGATATCTCCGGCAGCTCCAGCCGCATCGGCGACATTCTCAGCGTCATCGACGGCATCGCCTTTCAGACCAATATTCTGGCGCTGAACGCCTCTGTCGAAGCCGCTCGCGCCGGTGAGCAAGGTCGAGGCTTTGCGGTGGTTGCGGGTGAAGTGCGTAATCTGGCAAGCCGCAGTGCTGACGCCGCGAAAGAGATTCGCACGTTGATTAGTGACTCTCAGACTCACGTCAGCGAAGGCAGTGACCTTGCACAGCAGGCCGGGGAAACCATGGATGAAATCGCGTCCGAAGTGATGCGCATGACCAAACTGATGCGTGAAATCGCCAGCGCTTCGCAAGAGCAAAGCCGGGGGATTGAGCAGGTCAATATTGCGGTGAGTCAGATGGATGAAACCGCGCAGCAAAATGCGGCGCTGGTGCAGCAGTCTTCAGCGGCAACGCGTTCACTGGAAGAGCAGTCTCGTGAGCTGATGGAGGCGATGGCTTCGTTCCGATTGCAGAATCAGGCTGCTTGAGTTTTGAGGGAACCCCTCTCCCTAACCCTCTCCCGTGGGGAGAGGGAACTGTTGGGTGCGGTTTTTGACTTTCTCCCTCTCCACCAACAAGGAGTACTTGTTTTATCTCCCTCTCCCTTTGGGAGAGGGCAGGGGAGAGGGGCGCGCTCAGGCCTGATTACGCGTCCGGGAACTCACGCATAAAGCGCTCAAGGTCATCGACCATGTGTTCGGTGCCGACAAAGAACGGACGGCGCTGGTGCAGCGTTTCCGGCACGATATCCAGAATACGTTCTTCCCCGTCGCTGGCCTTGCCACCGGCCTGTTCTGCAAGGAACGCCATTGGGTTGCATTCATACAGCAGGCGCAGTTTGCCCTGCGGGTGGCTGGCGGTGCTTGGGTAGAGGTAAATCCCGCCTTTCAGCAGGTTACGGTGGAAATCGGCCACCAGTGAGCCAATGTAGCGTGAGGTATAAGGGCGCTGGGTGAGCTTATCTTCTTCCTGGCAGAACTTGAGGTACTTCTTCACGCCCTGCGGGAATTTGATGTAGTTGCCTTCGTTAATGGAGTAAGTATTGCCTTTTTCCGGGAAGCGCATGCGCTCCTGGCACAGGCAGAATACGCCGAGAGAAGGATCGTAAGTAAAGGCATGAACGCCACAACCGGTGGTGTAAACCAGCATGGTTGAAGAGCCATATACCACGTAACCGGCAGCGACCTGGCGGTTACCAGGCTGGAGGAAATCTTCTTCTGTGACCGGCGTACCGACTGGCGTCACGCGGCGGTAGATAGAGAAAATCGTCCCCACAGAAACGTTAACGTCGATGTTGGACGAGCCATCCAGCGGATCCATCAGCACCACATATTTCGCGTGCTCGCAGCCCTCAAAGACGACAATTTCATCTTCTTCTTCGGAAGCAATGCCCGCCACAATGTCGCGTGCGCGAAGGGCTGCTTTTAGCTTTTCATTGGCGAACAGATCCAGCTTCTGCTGGGTTTCGCCCTGAATATTCTCAGCACCGCTGGCACCCAGGATATCGACCAGTCCGGCCTTGTTGATATCGCGGTGGATGATCTTGGCGCCCAGCTTTATTGCCGACAGTAAAGCCGTGAGCTCACCGGTCGCGTGAGAGAACTCATGCTGCTTTTCGACAATAAATTCACCTAACGTTTTCATAACACTTTCCCTGCATGTGAGGTTGAGTAAAGCGGTTGATGTCCAACAACCTTAACAAATATTCAAATAATCGCGTACAGGTGAATCGCGCCAGCAAAGTACGGAATTAACCGAAATGCGTTTCTCACTCCTCCCACAAGAGGGTAAAATACGCGGCTGATGAAAGAGGAACAGTGACGTATGCGCATTCATATTTTGGGTATTTGTGGCACTTTTATGGGCGGACTGGCTATGCTGGCTCGTTCCCTTGGCCACGAAGTGACCGGTTCGGACGCCAACGTGTATCCGCCGATGAGCACGCTGCTTGAAGAGCAGGGTATTGATTTGATTCAGGGTTATGACGCGAGCCAGCTTGAGCCGCAGCCAGACCTGGTGATCATCGGTAACGCCATGACTCGCGGGAATCCGTGTGTTGAAGCGGTGCTGGAAAAAAACATTCCGTTCATGTCCGGCCCGCAGTGGCTGCATGATTTCGTGCTGCGCGATCGTTGGGTTGTGGCTGTGGCGGGCACGCACGGCAAAACCACCACCGCTGGCATGGCGACCTGGATTCTGGAAGCCTGCGGCTACAAACCTGGCTTTGTGATCGGCGGCGTACCGGGCAACTTCGAGGTTTCTGCGCGCCTGGGTGACAGCCCGTTCTTCGTGATTGAAGCCGATGAATATGACTGCGCCTTCTTCGACAAACGCTCCAAGTTTGTGCATTACTGCCCGCGCACGCTGATCCTCAATAACCTTGAGTTTGACCACGCGGATATCTTTGACGATCTGAAAGCTATTCAGAAGCAGTTCCACCATCTGGTGCGCATCGTGCCGGGTCAGGGTCGTATTATTGCGCCTGAAAACGACATCAACCTGAAGCAAACGCTGGCGATGGGCTGCTGGAGCGAGCAGGAGCTGGTGGGCGAACAGGGCCACTGGCAGGCGAAGAAAATCAGCACTGACGCCTCTGAGTGGGAAGTGTGGCTGGACGGTGAGCAAGTCGGGCAGGTGAAGTGGAACCTGGTGGGTGAGCACAACATGCATAACGGCCTGATGGCGATTGCGGCTGCGCGTCACGTGGGGGTTAAACCTGCTGATGCCGCAGAAGCGCTGGGCTCGTTTGTGAACGCGCGTCGCCGTCTGGAACTGCGCGGTGAGGCCAACGGCGTCACTGTTTATGATGATTTCGCTCATCACCCCACGGCGATCCTTGCCACATTGCAGGCGCTGCGCGGCAAAGTGGGCGGAACGGCTCGCATTCTTGCGGTGCTGGAACCGCGTTCGAACACCATGAAAATGGGCGTATGTAAAGACGACCTCGCGCCGTCACTGGGCCGCGCCGATGAAGTCTTCCTGCTGCAACCGCCGCACATTCCATGGCAGGTTGCTGAAGTGGCGGAAGCCTGCATTCAGCCAGCCCATTTCAGTGCTGACGTCGATACGCTGACGGATATGATCGTGAAATCGGCCCAGCCGGGCGATCACATTCTGGTCATGAGCAACGGTGGGTTCGGTGGGATTCACCAGAAACTGCTGGATGCGTTGGCGAAGAAAGCGGAAGCGGTAGAGTAAAACAGTGCCCGGTGGCGGCAACGCCTTACCGGGCCTACAAGCCGGGCCGACTGATTTTGTAGGCCGGGCCAACGCAGTGCCGCCCGGCAATGACGCAAAACTTACCCTTCGTTCTCTGCCAGTTCGCGCAGATACTGGAAAATCAGGCGATAAGATTTCGGCGGCTTATTGCCTTCTTTCTCTTTTTTGGCGTTGCGGATAAGCGAGCGTAACTGCTGACGATCGGCGTCAGGCCACAGTTTCAGCACGTCGGCAACGGCATCATCCCCTTCATCAACCAGACGATCGCGCAGTTGTTCCAGTTTATGGAACAATGAAACCTGTTGGTTGTGGCGGTTCTTCAGCTTGTCGAGCGCCTGGCGAATCGGGTCTACATCGCGCTGGCGCAGCATTTTGCCGATCAGCTGCAGCTGGCGGCGGCGGCCTTCTTTCTTGATCTTCTGCGCCAGTTCAATGGCGGCACGCAGATCCTCATCGAGCGGGATTTTATCCAGCGCGTTCTTACCAAGTTCTACGATTTCGGCTCCGAGATCTTTTAACTCCTCGGCGTCGCGTTTAATTTCACTTTTGCTGACCCAGATGATTTCATCATCATCGTCGTTCTCGTCATCACCGGGCACGTCGTCGAGCCAGTCTTCGGGCTGCTTTGTCATCTCAGGCTCCTAAAAAAAGAGATACATGTTATCAGTTAAGAAGCGCACTGAAAAACGGTTCTCTGTTAGACTTCACTAAACTCCTTTCTACATTATGGCATTAGCGATGAAAGTCATCACACAGGTTGCAGAACAGCGTAAAGCATTAGAAAAAGCCGTCTCTACCGCGCTGGAGCTGGCTGCGGGCAAGTCTGACGGTGCGGAAGTTGGCGTCTCGAAGACCACCGGGATCAGCGTCAGCACCCGCTACGGTGAAGTGGAAAACGTGGAATTTAACAGCGACGGTGCCCTGGGGATCACGGTTTACCACCAGAACCGCAAAGGCAGCGCGTCGACCACAGATTTAAGCCCGGACGCCGTGGCTCGTACCGTACAAGCTGCACTGGATATCGCACGCTATACCTCGCCAGACCCGTATGCGGGCGTGGCGGAAAAAGATCTGCTGGCGTTTGACGCGCCGGATCTCGACCTGTTCCATCCGGCAGAAGTCACGCCGGATGAAGCCATTGAGCTGGCGGCGCGTGCGGAACAAGCGGCGCTGAAAGCCGACAAACGCATCACCAATACCGAAGGCGGCAGCTTCAACAGCCACTACGGCATTCGCGTCTTCGGCAACAGCCACGGCATGCTGCAAAGCTACTGCTCCAGCCGTCACTCGCTTTCCAGCAGCGTCATTGCGGAAGAAAACGGCGATATGGAACGTGATTACGCATACACCATCGGTCGCGCCCTGAGCGACCTGGACTCGCCGGAATCTGTTGGCGCAGACTGCGCACAACGCACGCTTTCTCGTCTTTCGCCACGCAAGCTTTCCACCATGAAAGCGCCGGTGATTTTTGCCAATGAAGTGGCGACCGGGCTGTTTGGTCATCTGGTGGGCGCGATTGCAGGTGGCGCGGTTTATCGTAAATCCACCTTCCTGCTCGACTCGCTCGGCAAACAAATTCTGCCGGAATGGCTGACCATTGAAGAGCATCCGCACCTGCTAAAAGGGCTGGCCTCCACGCCGTTTGACAGCGAAGGTGTGCGCACTGAACGCCGTGACATCATCAAAGACGGCATTCTGACTCAATGGCTGCTGACCAACTATTCTGCACGCAAGCTGGGGCTGAAAAGTACCGGGCATGCGGGCGGCATCCATAACTGGCGCATTCCTGGTCGTGGCCTCAGCTTTGAAAAGTTACTAAAAGAGATGAATACAGGCCTTGTCGTCACTGAGTTGATGGGGCAGGGTGTGAGTGCTGTCACGGGCGATTACTCTCGTGGTGCGTCAGGTTTCTGGGTCGAAAATGGCGAAATCCAGTATCCGGTGAGTGAAATCACCATCGCCGGAAATCTGAAAGAGATGTGGCGTAATATCGTGACCGTGGCCGACGATATCGAAACGCGCAGCAACATTCAGTGCGGTTCCGTGCTGCTGCCAGAGATGAAAATCGCCGGTCAGTAATGTGTGTTCTCATGGTGGCGCGGTCGAGCGCCACACCTGTTCAATAATAAAAAAGGATATGAGCAATGCGTAAACACCTCCTGGCAATGCTGGCTGTCTCCACCCTGATGATGGGCGCGGCTCCGGCATTTGCCGACCTTGGCGAAGACATGGACACCCTGTCCGAAAACCTGAAGATTGTGCAAAAAACCGATGACGCGACCGAGATGAAAGCGGCACTGGCGAAGATGCGCACCGCGGCACAGGACGCGCAGAAGCAGACGCCACCGAAGCTTGAAGGCAAAGCGCCTGACAGCGCAGAAATGAAAGATTTCCGCCATGGCTTCGACGTTCTGATTGGCCAGATTGACGGCGCAACCAAGCTTGCGAATGAAGGCAAAATCAAGGAAGCGCAGGGCGTGGCTCTTGATTTGGCAGGCACCCGTAACACCTATCACAAGAAGTACCGTTAATCGGCTGCCTGGTCGCCCAGGCGAGCGCTGATTCACTGACGAGGAAAATTCCCTTTCCTCGTCACTCCTTCCGTTTTCGCTTCCAGTTTGCATAACAAAACCTTATCGACATCACAGTTTTACGTGTTGCCTCGCAATGCATTTCCCCTTTAGTCGACCCGCTTTCCAGTTCATTCCCGTGACACTCATCACGCTAATCCAGCATTTATGACGTATTCGGCCGAATTCTGTGGGACAGATCACTCCTGCCGCCCGCCTTTCCACTTTGAAGTGGAAAACAACTCGCTACAAACCTCCCTCTTGCCACGTTAGTTTTTACTCAGACGCAACAAACGGGGTCAGAAGAGTGAACAACGGAGCAGTCATTACCGACGCAGGGAGTCAGACCGAAGAACTTGCTACACGCATGCTGAGCCAGGTGTACAGCCTGCTCAAAGGTCACGACATCATCCCGAACGACGTCCAGGAGCAAATGCTGACATCACATGTCCGTGCCATGGCTCATCGGTCTATTACCGGTGAACCGTTGCCCGAAGTGGAAGCCAGCCTGTTTGAAGAAATTTCACCCGAATCAATGACGCTTGCCCGCGAAGTGGTGGCGCAGTTTGGCAACCTTCCGGACGAAGAGGCCTGGCTGCTGTCGGTGCACTTCGAAGTGGCAAAAGAAAACCTTTAAGGAGAGAAACATGGGACAGATTACCGTAGTGATTGGCGACCGTCTGGGCAAAGGCCAGAAAGTGGCTGCCGGTGTTGAGAAAGCGGGTGGACGTGCCGTAGTCGTACCTGGCGTTGCCGCTGATATGAAGCTTGGCGATGTCATGAAAGCAGAAGGCGCAACCTTCGGCATTTCCTTCTGTGGCAGTGGTGGCGCAGGCGCTATTACCGCGCAGACCAAGCACGGCTACAAAGCGAAATACGGCATGCGTTCTGTTGAGGAAGGCGTGACCGCCATCAACGAAGGCGCGAACGTACTGGGCTTTGGCTTTATGGATAAAGAAGAGCTGGGCGAGCGTCTGGTTCAGGCCTGGCAGAAGAAGTACGGCGAATAAGTATGAAAGAACAATTCACCACCACGGTGAGGGTGAAGGGCAAAGGCGAGGCGAAAGCACGTGCCTTTGCCGATGCACTCAACCAGGTACAAGGGACGGTGATGAAAGCATCACCGCATATCTTACTGCGCATTGAACCCCAGGACGTGGCTGTTGTTCAGGCGCAGGAGGCGGTTCGGAAAGAGGCGTTTCTGTTTTTCTTTCTGCGCCGGGAACGTCGCACATTCAGTGTGGAGCTGGATGTCACCGTCAACGTGACAGCGTTAAACCTCGACAAAGTGGATTTCGTCACGACAACATAACCATTAGAAAAGGACAGACTCATGTTCCTGATTATTCTCTTTAAATCGCTGATCATCGGTGGCCTCGTGGGCGTCGGTGTGGGCGCTGGCGCAGCACGCATGTTTCATGCACCCACCACGCAAGGGATGGGTGCTTTTCGTACGTTGGGCGAACTCAACTCCTGTGAGGGCGACCCGGCTTCCCACTTCTCCTTTGGTCTGGGCTTCTTCTTTAACGCCTGGGCATCGTCCGTTGCGGCGGGTGCCTTCACCCAGGACGTTGATCACCGCATCATCCCGCACTGGGGCGCTTCAGCGCTGATGCTGAAAAACCGTAACGTCGCAGAAACCCTGCACGATCCGAAGAAAATGGCGATTGCCTGTGGCCTTATCGGCATGGTCGTGGTGGCGTTCCTCAACTCTACCGCGTCGGCTGTACCGGAAGCGTTGCAGGTCACTGCGGTCAAAGTGCTGGTGCCTGCGGCTAACCTGCTGGTGAACATCATCATGCCAGTGATTTTCTGGCTGGCGGCGATTGATGCCGGTAAGAAATCCGGCTTCTGGGCCACCATCTTCGGCGGCGCAGCGCAGCTGATTATGGGTAACGCCGTACCGGGTCTGGTACTGGGTATTCTGATTGGTAAAGGCGTTGAGGACGCGGGCTGGAACCGTGTCACCAAAATCATGATGGCAGCCATTATCGCCCTGTTCGTTCTGAGTGCCTTCTTCCGTGGCTTCGACATGAAGATGATCGAGTCCTTCCACATGACGGTGCCGAACTGGCTGGATCTGCTGCATAACGCGCTGAGCGGCAAATAAGGGGATAACAGATGGAACAGAATAAAGGTTTTTGGTACGCGGACTGGTCATTCCCGATCTTTGTCGGCCTGCTTTCCTCCGGCGTCTTCGCCGGGACACACATGTACTACCTGTACGGCATCGGTGCTTTCAACGAAGTGGCCTTCGTGGCCATGCTGAAATCCGGCATCGACACTGGCGTTTACGGTGCGGTCGCGGCGTTTGGCGCGAGCTTCCTGTTTGCCCGAATCATTGAAGGTTCTCTGGTAGGGATCCTGGATATCGGCGGCGCGATTCAGACGGGCGTAGGCCTCGGCGTTCCAGCGTTGCTGCTGGGCGCAGGGATTGTTTTCCCGGTGGCTAACTTTGCCGCTTCCCTGGCAACGGGTCTGATTATCGGCCTGGCGATTGGCTACATCATCATTCTGGCGCGTAAGTTCACGGTCAATCAGAGCAACTCCACCTACGGTGCAGACGTGATGATGGGCGCGGGTAACGCTTCAGGCCGCTTCCTCGGTCCTTTGATTATTCTCAGCGCGATGACGGCGTCCATTCCTATCGGCATTGGTTCGCTGGTTGGCGCGTTACTGTTCTACATCTGGCAGAAGCCTATTACCGGTGGAGCGATCCTCGGGGCAATGATCCTCGGTTCCATCTTCCCGGTGGCGATTGGTTAAGCCAGCAAGGAGAAAGCGATGTTTGATTTACTGCTTAAGGGCGCACGCCTGGTTGACGATACGGTAACGGATATCGCCATTAAAGACGGCAAAATTGCGGCCCTGGGCGACATTAACGGCGAGGCGACGAAAGTCGTCTCCCTCAATGGCGAGCACTACGTCAGCGCGGGCTGGATTGACCTCCACGTCCACTGCTACCCGAAATCACCGATTTACAACGACGAGCCGGACAGCGTAGGTATCGCGACCGGCGTCACCACGGTGATTGATGCAGGCAGTACCGGTGCCGATGACGTAGACACCTTCTATGAACTCACCCGCCCGTGCGCCACTGACGTTTATGCGCTGCTGAACATCTCCCGCGTGGGGCTGATTGCGCAGAACGAACTGGCGAACATGGCGAACATTGATGCGCAGGCTGCGAGTGCGGCCATCAAGCGCCACCCTGATTTCATCGTTGGTCTGAAAGCGCGTATGAGCAGCAGCGTGGTCGGTGAAAACGGCATCACGCCGCTGGAAAAAGCGAAGGAAATTCAGAAAGCCAACGGCGATTTACCGCTGATGGTTCACATCGGCAACAACCCGCCGAATCTGGATGAAATCACCGAACTGCTGACCTCCGGCGACATCATCACCCACTGCTATAACGGCAAACCAAACCGCATTCTGACGCCCGCTGGCGAGCTGCGTGCGTCCGTTTCCGGTGCGCTCAAGCGCGGCATCAAACTGGATGTCGGTCACGGCACCGCGAGCTTTAGCTTTGAGGTGGCGAAGCAGGCCATTGCGATGGGCATTCTGCCGCACACCATCAGTTCCGATATTTACTGCCGCAACCGCATCAACGGCCCGGTGCACTCACTGGCGCGCGTGATGGCGAAATTCCTCGCCATTGGCATGTCGCTGCCGCAGGTCATCAACTGCGTGACCTCAAATGCGGCTGAGGCGATCCGTCTTAAGCAAAAAGGCCAGCTGGCCGTCGGCTTTGACGCTGACCTGACCATCTTTACGCTCAAACACCAGCCGGTGACGCTGGTGGATGCTGAAAACAACGCCCTGCAGGCGGACCAGGATCTGGTGCCGCTCGCCGCCATCCGTGCTGGCAGGGGCTATATGACCGAACAAGGGAGTGCTGAACATGCCTTCGATTTATGAGAAATACCAGCTTAAACAAGTGATTAACGCATCAGGCCGTATGACGGCGCTGGGCGTATCCACCCCGCGTCCGGAAGTGGTTGACGCGGTGCTGACCGGGATGAATCACTACTTCGAAATGAAAGATCTGGTGAACAAGACCGGGGAGTACATCGCGAAGCTGCTGGACGTAGAAGGGGCGACCGTGGTGTCCTGCGCCTCTGCGGGTATCGCACAGTCCGTCGCTGGTGTGCTGGTGAAAGACAGCGACTGGCTGCTGGAAAACCTGCATGTCACCCCGATTGAGAACAACGAAATCGTTCTGCCACGCGGCCACAACGTTAACTTTGGCGCACCGGTTGGCACCATGGTTGCCCTCGGCGGCGGCAAGCTGGTCGAAGCGGGCTATGCGAACGAGTGTTCAGCCGATCAGCTGGCGGCGGCCATCACCCCGCGTACTGCGGCAATCCTTTACATCAAATCTCACCACTGCGTGCAGAAAAGCATGCTCAGCGTCGAACAAGCCGTTGTGGTGGCGCGTAAACACAACCTGCCGCTGATTGTCGATGCTGCGGCTGAAGAAGATTTGCAGTGCTACTACCGCTCTGGCGCAGACCTGGTGATTTACAGCGGCGCGAAAGCTATCGAAGGGCCAACCAGTGGTCTGGTTATCGGCAAAACCCAGTATGTTGAGTGGGTGAAGCGCCAGACTGGCGGGATTGGTCGCGCGATGAAAGTCGGCAAAGAAGGCATTCTTGGCCTGACCTGCGCCATCGAACATTACCTGACGGCCGAAAAAGAAAGCGGCGCGCAGATGGTGGAGAAGATGACGCCATTTATCGCAGCGCTCAACAACCTCAACGGCGTGACTGCCCGCGTGGTGTGGGATGCGGCGGGTCGTGACATCGCTCGTACCGAAATCAAGTTCGATGAAGCGGTAACAAAAATCGCTACTGGTGAGCTGGTCGCAGAACTGAAGAAAGGCGAATACGCCATTTACTTCCGTGGCTACAAAGCTAACGAAGGCATTATTGAGGCGGATGTGCGCAGCGTGAACGCACAGCAACTGGATATCGTGGCAGCTCGCATCGGCGAAGTGCTGAACAAGGAGAAAAACGCATGAAACTGACCCCAAACTTTTACCGTGACCGCGTGTGCCTGAACGTACTGGCAGGCTCTAAAGCCAACGCCAGCGCGGTTTATGAAGCAGCAGAAGGTCATGTGCTGGTCGGCGTGCTCTCCAAAAACTATCCGGATGTTCCAGCGGCTGTGGCTGACATGCGTGAATACGCGAAGCTCATCGACAACGCCCTCTCCGTAGGCCTGGGCGCGGGCGACCCGAACCAGTCTGAAATGGTGAGTCTGATTTCCCGCGAAGTGCAGCCGCAGCACGTGAACCAGGTGTTCACCGGCGTCGCAACCAGCCGCGCGCTGCTGGGGCAGAAAGAGACTGTCGTCAACGGTCTGGTTTCGCCAACCGGTACGCCGGGCATGGTGAAAATCTCCACCGGCCCGCTGAGCAGCAAAGAGCAAGATGGCATCGTGCCGATTGATACCGCCATTGCCCTGCTGAAAGACATGGGCTGTAGCTCCATCAAATACTTCCCGATGGGCGGCCTGAAATGCCGCGATGAGTACCAGGTTGTCGCTGAAGCCTGCGCCCGTCACGATTTCTGGCTGGAGCCGACCGGTGGGATCGATCTGGAAAACTACAGCGAGATCCTGAAGATTGCCCTCGATGCGGGCGTGAAGAAGGTTATCCCGCATATCTACAGCTCAATCATCGACAAAGCCAGCGGCGACACGCGTCCTGAGGATGTGCGTACTCTGCTGGAGATGACGAAAAAGTTAGTAGGTTAATTTCCCCCCTCTCCCTAACCCTCTCCCCGTGGGAGAGGGGCGGGGAGAGGGCATCAGGCCGCACTTACGTTCAACCACCGTCAAGGAGTCATCATGCTGTCTGCACGTCACCTGCTTGTCGCTTCATTCTCGTTACTTGCCACCGCCGCCACCGCACAGACACAGTTCGCCTGGGTTGGCACCTACAATCCCAACGGTGAAGGGCTTTATCGCTTCACCATCGATCCGCAAACTGGCGATCTTCACGATAAAACGTTGGTCAGCTCCCTCCCTAACGCGGCGCAGTTGACGGTGTCTCACGATGGCAAAACGCTGTACGTTGCCAGCGAAGCGGAAAAAGGGCTGGTGCAGGCGCTGAAAATTGGCGCAGACGGGACGTTGACCGAACTGAATCAGGTTTCTTCTGGCGGGGCCGGGCCGGTGTATTTGAGCCTGACGCCAAACGGGCGTCATCTGCTGGTGGCAAACTACGTCAGCGGCACGATTGCGGTTCTGCCGGTCAACGCTGATGGCTCGCTGGGCGAAGCGTCTGATACGCATCAGGATGAAGGCCCGGCGGGTGCAGGAAAACCTGAAGCCGCAGCAGAAGGCAGCTTTGCCATCAGCGATCATAACGGGCCGCATGCGCACATGATCGCTGCCGACCGCCAGGGCAAATATGTCTTCTCAACCGATCTGGGTCTGGATCGCATCTACCAGTATCACTTCAACGACGAAACCGGAAAGCTGACGCCGAACGATCCGCCGTTTATCAATGCCTCTTCGAAAGGGGCGGGCCCGCGCCACTTTGTCTTCACGCCAAAGGGCGATGCGCTGTGGCTCATCAACGAAGAAGCCTCCACGCTGACCCATTATCGGCTGGATCTCGCGAAAGGCACGCTGACGGAAGGCAAAACCGTCTCGTCACTGCCCAAAGAATTTAAAGGCACCAACTTTGCCTCCGGGCTGGTGCTGAGCCATGACGGCAAGCAGTTATATGTTGCCAACCGATTGCATAACAGCGTCGCACACTTTACGGTATCCGCCGACGGCGAACTCATTCATCAGGATGATGTCTGGACCCGAGGCGACTACCCGCGTACCGTCACGCTGGATCCGAAAGGCCAGTGGCTGTATGTGATGAATCAGCGTAGCGACAATATTACCCGCTTTAAGGTCGCGCCGAAGAGCGGCAAGCTGAGTTTTGAACCTGGCTATACTGCCGTAGGCAGCCCGTCACAAATGGTGATATCACCGTAAACCCTGCAAGGAATACGGGCCGACCTGGCCCGTTTGAGCAAAGAGGATATTGAGTGCGATTCCCGAACCAACGCCTGGCGCAACTGTTCACTCTGTTGCAAAACGAAACGCTGCCACAGGACGAGCTGGCACAGCGGTTGTCCGTTTCCACACGTACCGTTCGGGCCGATATTACTGCGCTTAATGCTTTGCTGGCCCAGCACGGGGCGCAGTTCGTGCTGAGTCGCGGCAATGGTTATCAGCTGCGGGTCGACGATCAGGCGCTCTTTCAGTCGTTGCAGGAGGCTCAGCCCCGCGCGCCGCGCATCCCTCGCACCGGGCCGGAGCGCGTTCACTATCTGATGGTTCGCTTCCTGACTTCCGCCTTTTCGCTCAAGCTCGAAGATTTGGCTGATGAATGGTTTGTCAGCCGCGCGACGCTACAGGGCGATATGGCGGAAGTGCGTGAGTGGCTGGCGCGTTATCAACTGACGCTCGAGACCCGCCCTCGTCACGGCGTGAAGCTGTTCGGCAGCGAAATGTCTATCCGCGCCTGCCTGACCGATTTGCTGTGGCAGCTGGCACAGCAGGACAGCAACAATCCGCTGCTGACCGAAGAAGCGCTGAATGCAGGCGTGCCGGAACAGCTCGCCGGAGTGTTGCAGGAGGTTTTCAGCCGCTGGCATATTCGTCTGACCGATGAGGGCGAGCTGTTTGTGCGCCTCTACTGCGCTGTAGCGGTACGACGCATCAGCGAGGGTTATCCGCTGCCCGAATTTACCGCCGACGATGTCGACGAGAAGGTGTTCCACGCGGCGCGCAACATTGCCGCCACGCTCGAAAAAATGACCGGCAAAACGCTGGCGGATTCGGAAGAGAACTGGCTGCGGGTGCATATCGCGGCGCGTCAGGTGCAGGAGATAGCGCCCAGCCACATCAATGCCGACGACGACGAAGCGCTGGTCAATTACATCCTGCAGTTCATCAACACGCACTATAACTACAATCTTTTGAGCGACGAGCAGCTGCACGCCGACCTGCTGACGCACATCAGGACCATGATCACCCGCGTGCGCTACCAGATTATGATCCCCAATCCGCTGCTGGATAACATCAAGCAGCACTATCCGATGGCCTGGGATATGACGCTGGCGGCGGTGTCCGGCTGGAGTAAATACACCCCGTGGACCATCAGTGAAAATGAGATTGGTTTCCTGGTGCTGCACATCGGCGTGGGGCTTGAGCGGCATTACAACATTGGCTATCAGCGCCAGCCGCGCGTGCTGCTGGTGTGCGATGCCGGTAACGCGATGGTGCGCATGATTGAAGCGGTGCTACAGCGCAAATATCCGCAGCTGGAAATGACCGCCACCATAACGCTGCGTGAGTATGAGCAGCGGGAAGCTATCAGCGAAGATTTTGTGGTGTCGACGGTCCGCATCGCGGAGAAAGACAAGCCGGTGGTGGTGATGTCGCCGTTCCCGACGGAATATCAGCTTGAGCAAATCGGCAAGCTGGTGCTGGTCGACAGAACCCGTCCGTGGATGCTGGAAAAATATTTCGACGCGCGGCACTTCCGCATTATCAACGAACCGATGGAAAGACAAACGCTGTTCAGCGAGCTTTGCCAGCAGCTAAGCCACGAAGGGTTTGTGGATGCAGAATTTTTAGATTCCGTGGCCGAGCGTGAAGCCATCGTCAGCACCATGTTGGGGGATGGAATCGCGCTGCCGCACGCCTTAGGCTTGCTGGCGAAGAAAACCGTGGTTTACACCGTGCTGGCCCCGCAAGGCATTGCCTGGGGTGACGAAACCGCCCACGTGATTTTCCTGCTGGCGATAAGCAAAAGCGAATACGAAGAGGCGATGGCGATTTACGATATCTTCGTGACGTTCCTGCGGGAAAGGGCGATGACGCGGCTATGCGGCTGTAAAAACTTCAGTGAGTTTAAAACGGTGGCGATGGAGTGCGTCAGCCGCTTCTGATCGTCAACGCAGGTGATGCACCACCTGATTACTGCTGCCTCGCCAGATAAGTGCGGGATCTTTCAGATCCTGCACGAACTTCCCGTCAATCAGCACGTTGATCAGATCAACGACTTCCATCTGGGCTTCGGTCAGCTCAGCCAGCTTATAGCCTGTCCAGACCCAGATATCCTTTCCTTCGCATTCCGCGTGGACACGCTTCACCAACCGTAAAATATGCGGCACGTTCTGCGGGTGTAGCGGATCGCCGCCAGACAGCGACAGCCCCTGACGTTTGATACGAGTGTCGTTGAGATCGGCAATGATCCTGTCTTCCCTTTCCTGGGTAAAAGGCTCACCGGAGTTCAGCCGCCAGGTGCTTTTGTTGTAGCAGCCAGGGCATTCGTGGACGCAGCCAGAAACAAAAAGCGTGCAACGAGTGCCGGGGCCGTTAACGATGTCGACAGGGTAGTACTGGTGATAATTCATAGCGTATAACCTGATACCCTCACCCCGGCCCTCTCCCTAAGGGAGAGGGAGAATACCAGCGCAAGGCCTTAACAATGTGCTCGATCAGTTCCCTCTCCCTTGAGGGAGAGGGCTAGGGTGAGGGGGAAAACTAACAGCGTACGCAAATGATCAGCCGATCTGCCCATTCTCCAAATGCTTCACGCGGCGCTTCACTTCTTCCTGCTTACCGGCGTTAAACGGACGCGCGTCCGGGCTGCCTAAATAGCCACACACCCGGCGGGTGACGGACACGCGAGCCGCGTCGTGGTTACCGCATTTCGGGCAGGTGAAGCCTTTGCTGGTGCACTCGAACTCACCGGTGAAGCCGCACTCGTAGCACTCGTCGATCGGCGTGTTGGTGCCGTAATACGGCACGTGCTGATAGCTGTAATCCCACACGTCTTCCAGCGCTTTCAGGTTGTGCTGAATGTTCGGGTATTCGCCATAGCAGATGAAGCCGCCGTTGGCGATCGGCGGGTAGCCCGCTTCGAAATCAATCTTGTCGTACGGGTTCACCTTTTTCTCCACGTCGAGGTGGAAGCTGTTGGTGTAGTAGCCTTTGTCGGTTACGCCGTCGACCAGGCCGAACTGTGCGGTATCAAGGCGGCAGAAGCGGTCGCACAGGTTTTCACTTGGGGTGCTGTACAGGCTGAAGCCGTAGCCGGTTTCTTCTTTCCACAGATCCACCGCATCGCGCAGGCGCTGCACAATCGCGATACCTTTCTCACGCAAGGCTTCGCTGTCGTACATATGCTGATTGCCGAACAGCGCGTTGATGGTTTCGTGAATACCGATGTAGCCCAGTGAAATGGACGCGCGGCCGTTTTTGAAGATTTCCGCCACATCGTCGTCGGCTTTCAGACGTACGCCGCAAGCGCCTTCCATATAGAGGATGGGGGCGACACGGGCTTTCACGCCTTCAAGACGTGCGATACGGGTCATCAGCGCTTTGCGCGCCAGCTGCAGGCGTTCGTCCAGCAGCATCCAGAACGCGGCTTCGTCGCCTTTGGCTTCCAGCGCGATGCGCGGCAGGTTGAGGCTGATCACGCCGATGTTGTTACGGCCATCATGCACTTCTTCGCCGTTCTCGTTCTCCCACACGCCGAGGAAGCTGCGGCAGCCCATCGGGGTTTTGAACGAGCCGGTAACTTTGACGACCTGATCGTAGTTCAGGATATCGGGATACATGCGCTTGCTCGCGCACTCCAGCGCCAGCTGTTTGATGTCGTAGTTGGCATCGCCGACTTTGTGGTTCAGACCATCGCGGATTGCAAACACCAGTTTCGGGAACACTGCGGTTTTGCGGTTTTTGCCCAGGCCGGCAATGCGGTTACGCAGGATCGACTGCTGGATCATGCGCGATTCCCAGCTGGTGCCGAGGCCAAAACCGAAGGTGACGAACGGCGTCTGACCGTTGGCGGTGTGCAGGGTGTTGACTTCATACTCCAGCGACTGGAACGCGTCATAGCACTCTTTTTCGGTGCGGGAGTGGGCATAGCCTTCCGCATCCGGAATCTGCCACTCTTCTGCGGTTTTACGGTGCTTCTCGTAGCTCAGGGTGACGAACGGCGCCAGCACTTCATCAATGCGGTTGATGGTGGTGCCGCCGTAAATGTGGCTGGCGACCTGGGCGATGATCTGCGCGGTGACTGCCGTGGCGGTTGAGATGGATTTCGGCGGCGCAATTTCCGCGTTGCCCATCTTAAAGCCCTGAGTCAGCATGCCTTTCAGGTCGATCAACATGCAGTTGAACATCGGGAAGAACGGCGAATAGTCGAGATCGTGGTAGTGAATTTCCCCACGCTCGTGCGCCTGCACCACGTCATACGGCAGCAGATGCTGGCGTGCGTAGTGTTTCGCCACGATACCCGCTAGCAGGTCGCGCTGGGTTGGGATCACTTTGCTGTCTTTGTTGGCGTTCTCGTTGAGCAAGGAGGAGTTGGTCTGCTCAACCAGACCGCGAATTTCCTGGTTCAGGCGGCCGCGCTTTTCACGCTGCACGTCACGGTCGTGACGGTATTCGATATAGGCACGAGCCAGCTGCTTGTACGGCCCGGACATCAGCTGGTTTTCAACCGCGGTCTGGATTTCATTGATATCAACCCGGTCGCGACCCTGCATTTGCAGGCTGACGGCCTCTGCGACGGTGGCGCAATAGTCTGCGTCATCGACTCCCGCTGCTTTGGCCGCACGCAGGATAGCTTCCTGGATGCGTGCTGAGTTGAAAGGCGCTTTACAGCCATCTCGTTTCATCACATGCGGTGTCATGATCACTCCATATTTAAAGAACAGGTTATCCACAGAGGGGGAATGCAAACCTCGGAGAGGATTCAGCTTGTCAGCCAAACACTTTCTTCAGTACCGGCCCTTTTTATCCACACTTCTCACCGCCAGTCTTTGGCAGTTATTGATGAGAGAATAGACGATTAATACAATATGTAGGGCCGGGGTGCATTCTAAGTTCTATATGTAGTGATTTGCATCAAACATGTTTGCGATTTTTTTGATTCAGAACAAAGTAAAAATGGGACGGCGCGGCAGACGGGCTGTTTCGCTTAAGGCGAAATTTCTGATACCGGGGGCTGTGCAAAAAAGCAACGAAATCAGGTGGTCACAGCGCGATCAACGCTGTGAAAACGATCACGCTATGAGGTTATCGTTCAGCAGGTCAGCCAGCATCAACAGCGCGTAGCGCGCCGCCTGGGGTGAGGGGGCAAGCGGCAGGACTTCAGCGGCCATGTTGCTGAGTGCGTGGCCGTCCGGCGTGAGGGCGAAAATGGTGGCCCCCTGCATTCGCGCCTGTAGCGTCGCACCTTGCAGGATGCTGTCGGCGGCACCAGTGGCCAGCACCATCAGCACGTGATCGTCGCTGAGCGTGCTGGCAATCATCCGCATCAGGTTGCCGTCCTGACACAAATTGATGACGATGCCTAACGGCAACAGCTGGTGCTGAAGCAGCGTCGCCAGCGGAATATCGTGATCGCCAAGCGCGAAACAGTGGACCGCACGGGCGCTCAGCAGCCGCGCCTTCAGTTTTTCTACCGCGCTTTCACTGGTGTGCTGAAGCTGGTGTGCCAGCGTCAGGTTGATGACATCGAAACGGTCACGCCAGCTGGAGGGCAGCGCGGCGCTATTTTCCTGAAGCCAGGTCGAGCGACGCTCACTGGCCTGCGCCAGCTGCTTACGCAGGTCACGAATATCATCACAGCCCACCGAACGGGCAAAGCGGGTGATGGTCGCCGGGCTGACGCCCGCTTTTGCCGCCAGCTCGTCAATCGAGGCGCTGGCGGTAAAGCTCATGTTTTCCAGAATAAACGCCGCCACCCGGGATTCCTGGGCGCTGAAACGTCTCATCCCATCCTGCAGTTGACCCACGATATCCATCGGCTGTTTTCCTTTGCGTGATGTCACGGTTTGAAAATATTTTTCACTTATCGGTAAGGCTGGTTATACCACTTAATCGTGATGACGCCTATATTTTCGCTTGAATCATGGCTGTGTTGCGGACAAATAATGCGCGGAAAGTGTACCTGGATCACATGCATGAAAATAAATTTCATATAGCCTTCTCCATTACATAATCTTAACAATATAGTCGCACTCATCTGACAGGTAGTGCGAATCACCCAAGGGGATGTTATGCAACGTATCGTCTTATGCTGTGCCGCTGGGATGTCAACCAGCATGCTGGTCAACAAAATGAAAGCCGAAGCCCAGCTGCGCTCGCTGGAGCTGGATATCTACGCGGTGCCAGTGGCTGAATTTGAACGCGAGTTGCCCGGTGCGGACGTCGTTCTGCTTGGGCCACAGGTCAAGTATGAAGCGGCGCGACTGACCGCGATTGCCGCCCCGCAAGGCAAAGCCGTGGCGGTTATCGACATGGCTGATTATGGCCTGATGCGTGGCGCAGCCGTGCTCGACAAAGCGCTGGCACTTATCGCTCACTAACTTTTTCCATCACTCCTGACAGGCACTTCCGCGTGACGCTGGCGTTCACGCGCAGGCTTTCGTGTGCCGAAAATGAGGTCGTCATGCAACCATTGAAAATCGCCGTCATCGGCGGCGGCAGTAGCTACACCCCGGAACTGATTGAAGGCATCATCGTGCGCTACGAACAGCTGCCGGTCACGGAGCTTGCGCTGGTGGACGTGGAATCCGGGCGTGAGAAGGTCAACATCATCGCGGCGCTGACGGAGCGAATGCTGAAACATAAAGGGCTGGAGCACGTGAAGGTCAGCGTGCATTTCACCCTCGACGACGCAATTCGCGGCGCGAAGTTTGTCCTGACTCAGCTGCGCGTCGGGCAACTGGCGGCGCGCGCTCAGGACGAGCGTTTAGGCCTGAAATACAATCTGCTGGGCCAGGAAACCACCGGCGTGGGCGGTTTTGCGAAAGCGCTGCGCACGATTCCGGTGATCCTTGAGGTGGCCCGTAAAGTGGAAGAACTGGCCCCGGACGCTTCTATCCTCAACTTCACTAATCCGGCGGGCATAGTGACCGAGGCCGTCAGCCGCTACAGCAAAGCGAAAATCATCGGGCTGTGTAATGTGCCGATCAATATGCAGCACATGATTGGCAAAATGCTGAATGCCGATGAGGCCACGCTGAACCTGCGCTTCGCCGGACTCAATCACATGGTCTGGATCCACAAGGTCATGCAGGGTGAGAAAGACGTCACCGCTGACGTGATAGAGATGCTGTGCGACGGCACTGCGCTTTCGATGAACAACATTAAAGAACTGCCGTGGCCTGCCGATTTCCTGCGTGCCCTGAAGGCGATCCCGTGTCCGTATCACCGCTATTTCTGGCTGACGCCTGCCATGCTGGCCGATGAGATTGAGGCGGCAAAAAGCAAAGGCACTCGCGCCGAGCAGGTGATGAAAGTCGAGCAGGAGCTGTTTGATCTGTACGCCGATCCGAACCTCGATGAAAAGCCAGAACAGCTGAGCTTCCGCGGCGGTGCGTATTACTCCGAAGTGGCCGTTGAGCTGATCAACGCCATTCATAACAACCTTGGCAAAGAGATGGTGGTCAACACCCGTAACAACGGTGCGATCCACGGCCTGGACGATGACGCGGTGGTGGAGACCAACAGCATTATCGATGCGCAGGGCGCGCGTCCATTGGCCTTCGGGCCGTTGCCTCCTGCCATGAACGGCCTGACGCAGCAGGTCAAAGCTTTTGAGCATTTAACGATTGAAGCGGCGGTTCATGGCTGTCGCGAGAGTGCGCTGCTGGCGCTGGTCACTAACCCGCTGGTGGGCAACGTGACGGATGCGCAGGCGCTACTGGAAGAAGTGTTAACCCTGAATCGTCAGTGGTTGCCGCAGTTTAACTAACTTTTTTAGACGGGATTTCACCATGTCAAAAACGACTTTGATTGAACGCTATGTCATGCCCGTCGCGCTGAAAATCGCCGGGCAAAAACACGTGCTGTCGGTGCGTGACGGGATCATTCTCAACATGCCGTTTATGCTGATTGGCTCGTTTTTCCTGATTTTCGCCTATCTGCCGGTGCCAGGCTATGCCGAGATGATGACGCATCTGTTCGGCGACGTCTGGCGCGATAAAATGCTCTACCCGGTGAAGGCGACCTACGACATCATGGCGCTGATTTCGAGCTTCGGGATTGCCTATCGTCTGGCGGAAAAATACCGCACGCTCGACCCGCTCACCGCCGGGGCGATGTCGCTGGTGGCGTTCGTGATGACCATCCCGCAGAACACGCTGTTCACGCCGGTTCACGGCGCGGCGGAAGTGGTGAAAGGCGTGATTCCGGTGAGCATGGTGGGCAGCCAGGGGCTGTTTGTGGCGATTGTCATTTCGCTGATTTCGACCGAGATTTATCGCTTCGTCGCCGGTCGCAATCTGGTTATCCGCATGCCAGATGGCGTACCGCCTGCGGTGGCAAAATCGTTCCTCGCGCTGATCCCCGGTTTTTGCGTCCTTGCCGTTGTGCTGGCGTTGCGTCTGGCGGTAGAAGCCTCACCGTTTGGCGACATTAACAGCATGATCGCGACGATCATCGGTATCCCGATGCACCACGTTGGCGGCACGCTGCCTGGGATGATCATCTCAGTGATCCTGATTGGTATTCTGTGGACGCTCGGCCTGCACGGTGACGCCATTGTGCTGGTCTTCATCCAGCCCGTGTGGCTCTCGAACATGGCGGAAAACCTGACCGCGTTCCAGCAGGGCCTGCCGATCCCACACATCATTACCCAGCAGTTTTACGATTTATGGATTGCTCCGGGCGGCACGGGCGCGCTGTTAGGTCTGGTGCTGTTTATGCTGTTCAGAAGCCGCAGCGTGCAGCTGAAGCAGCTCGGTAAAATCGCGGCACCGGGTGCGCTGTTCAACATCAGCGAACCGATGGTGTTCGGTATTCCGCTGGTGATGAACCCGTACTTCTTCCTGCCGTTTATTCTGACGCCGGTTATCCTGGTGATTGTGACCTACACCGCGATGGCAACCGGGCTGGTCGCGCCGCCAGCGGGGATTGCGCTGCCGTTCACCACGCCGATTTTCATCAGCGGCTACCTGGCAACGGGCGGGCATGTTTCCGGCACGGTATTGCAGGTGGTGAATCTGGCGATTTCGCTGGTGATTTACTATCCGTTCTTCCGGATTTGGGATCGCCTGAAGGCGAAAGAGGAGCACGCATCGCAGCAGAAAGAGAGTGCGGCGGCGGCGGTAGAAGGATTGCCTAACGCATAAAGCAAACGCCGGGCGGCACTGTGTTTGCCGGGCCTACAAGGTCCGTAGGCCTGTGCAAGCGCAGCGCCGCCAGGCAATGTTACGCTCGCTGTATCCACCAAATAGCTTCAAACGGGCGCAGCGTTATCGCGCCCGGTTTGTTTTGAGGCTGCGGGTAGTTGCTCATCGCAATTTCCCATTCACCGTCCATTTCACCCGGCTCACAGTGCTGCGTGTCGCGACTGAGGTTAGCCGCGACGATCAGCGTTTGCCCTTGCCATTCGCGGCGATAACACCACAGCGACGGATGCTTCGGCAGCAGATCCTGATAGTTGCCCCAGGTCAGCAGCGGCTCGTTTTTTCGCAGCTGAATCAGCTGTTGATAGGCGTAAAACACCGAGTCCTTGTCGTTAAGCGCGGCCTGGACGTTGATCTCCTGCGCGTTGTCACCCAATGCTATCCACGGCTTTCCTGTGGTGAAGCCACCGTGAGCTTCTGCGCTCCACTGCATTGGCGTGCGGCTGTTATCGCGGGATTTGCTGGCGAGGATGGCCAACAGCTCATCGGCATCGCGGCCCTGCGCACGCAGTTCAGCGTACATATTGTGGCTTTCTACATCGCGATAGTCCCCGATGGTCGTGAAATGCGGATTGGTCATGCCAATCTCTTCACCCTGATAGATATACGGTGTGCCTTGCATGCCGTGCAGCACCATCGCCAGCATCTTCGCCGCCGAAACCCGGTATTCACCTTCATCACCAAAGCGCGACACGATGCGCGGCTGGTCGTGGTTACACCAGAACAGTGCGTTCCACGCGACGTTGTGCATGCCTTGTTGCCAGTGGCTGAACAGGGCTTTCAGGGCGACGTAATCCGGCAATGCCCGCGTCCACTTCTCACCGTTCGGATAATCCACTTTCAGGTGATGGAAGTTAAAGGTCATCGACAGTTCGCTGCCGTCGAGTGCGGCGTACTGCTGGCAGTTATCCAGGGTGGTGGATGACATTTCGCCGACGGTCATTAAGTCGCGCGGGGCAAACACGTCGCGGCTCATTTCCTGAAGGAATTCGTGGACGCGCGGTCCATCGGTATAGAAGCAGCGGCCGTCGCCAACCGGATCGCTCGGGAAGCTCTGATCTTTGGAGATCAGATTGACGACATCGAGGCGCAGGCCGTCCACGCCGCGATCGGCCCAGAACTCACAGACTTTTTTCAGCTCGGCACGTACTTCCGGGTTTTCCCAGTTCAAATCTGCCTGCTCGGTGGCGAACAGATGCAGATAGTACTGTTCGCTTTCGGCGTGCCACTGCCAGGCGTTGCCGCCAAACTTCGAGCGCCAGTTGTTCGGCACTTCGCCGGATTTGCCGTCGCGCCAGATATAGAAATGACGGTACGGGCTTTCCGGGTTTAACGAGGCCTGGAACCACGCATGTTGGGTGGAGGTGTGATTCAGCACCATATCCAGCACGATGCGGATGCCGCGCGCTTTGGCTTCAGCGACCAGTTCGTCGAAATCCTCCAGCGTGCCGTAAGCCGGATCGATGGCGGTGTAGTTTGCCACGTCATAGCCGTTATCCACCTGCGGGGAGACGTAGAACGGTGTCAGCCAGATAGCATCAATACCGAGGGTTTTCAGGTAGTCGAGGCGCAGCGTGACGCCGCGTAAATCGCCGGTTCCGCTGCCGGTAGTGTCCTGAAAACTCTTTGGATAGATCTGGTAGATAACGCCGTTTTGCCACCAGTGGGGAAGGTTGTTCATAAGGCTGTCCTGGTCAAAAGAGGAAGGGGCGCAAAGGCGCCCCAAAAAGAGTTACACAATCTGCAGCGTGCCCTGGCGGAACTTACGCTGATACATCACGGTGGTGAGTGCGACTGGCACGATAATCGCGATGGCCATGGCGAGGGCAAACACCTGCCAGTAAGTTGGCTGAATGGAGAGGATGCCCGGCAGGCCGCCGACGCCAATCCCGTTTGCCATCACGCCATTCAGGCCACACAGCAGGCCAGCGAGGCCGGAGCCAATCATGGCGCACAGCATCGGGAAGCGGTATTTCAGGTTGATGCCGTACATCGCCGGTTCGGTTACACCGAGGAAGGCGGAAATCGCTGCCGGAACGGAAATTTCACGTTCGTTCTGTTTACGGCTACAGATGATGATGCCGACAACGGCAGAAGCCTGAGCGATGTTAGACAGGGCAATCAGCGGCCAGACTGGCGTGCCGCCCATGCTCTGGATCATCTGCATGTCGATAGCGAGCGTGGTCTGGTGCACGCCGGTGATCACCAGCGGCGCATACAGGAAGCCGAACAGCGCGGCGCCAATCGGAGCGAAGCTGCCGGTCATCAGGTGGCGAACCGCGAAGGCCACACCGTCGCCAATCCAGCGACCAAACGGGCCGATAAAGGCGTGAGCGAGGAACACCGCGAGGATCAGCGAGCACACCGGCACAATCACCAGATAGAGGTAATCCGGCACGATGCGCTTCATACGCGTTTCAATAAAGCCCAGCATCAGGCCTGCCAGCAGCGCCGGGATAACCTGTGCCTGATAGCCCACTTTTTCAATGGTAAACAGGCCGAAGTTCCACACGTCCGGGATTTTGCTGCCGAGTTCGTAGGCGTTCATCAGTTGCGGGGAGACCAGCGTCACGCCCAGCACAATACCGAGGATCGGCGTACCGCCCATTTTCTTCACCGCAGACCAGCAGATACCCACCGGCAAATAGAAGAAGATGGCTTCGCCAATCAGCCACAGGAAGTCATACAGGCTTTGCAGGCCGGGGTACATTTTGGCCAGCGTCAGGCCGTTGCTCATCGGCACATCGCCAATGACGTTGCGGAAGCCGAGGATCAAACCCCCGCTGATCAACGCTGGCAGAAGCGGGAAGAAGATCTCCGCGAAATGCGAGATCATCCGCTCGTGCCATTTCATGTTCTGACGCGCGGCCAGTTTAGCCTGCTCTTTGTCGGCAGAAGCCTGACCTGTGCTCGCCAGCAGCGCTTTGTAGTAATCGCCCACTTCGGTACCAATCACCACCTGGAACTGCCCGGCGTTGGTGAAGCAGCCTTTGACCATCGACAACTCTTCAATGGCTTTCGGACTGGCCTTCGCCGGATCGTTCAACACGAAACGAAGACGGGTAATGCAGTGGCTGACGGTGGCGATGTTGTCGCGACCGCCGACCAGCTCTATCAGGCTATCGATATCCTGTTGTTTTACTTTGCTCATCATGAAGCCTCATGACCGTAGGGGAGAGGGAGTGTCATTGTCTGGCTGCAAGACTATCCGTTTCGCTTTTACGGGAAAATGGGAACGTTCCCGAAGTTGGGGAAAGATCACACTATTTCGTTTTCAGGCAGGGTTAGAAATCAGGCAAGAGTTGCGGGGATCACCAGCTGCTGCGGCTCGCTGCGGCCGTTGATCTGCTCGATCAGTTGATTCGCGGCCTGGCGACCCGCTTCGCCGTAGCCGGGATCAACGGCCACGATTTCCGGGTGCAGAAACTTCATCAACGGCGTGTTGCCGACGCTGGCAAGTTGCAGGCTGTCGATGCGTTGATCCTGCAGATATTTGCTGGCACCCATAGCGAGGGTGTCGGTGGCGCAAACCAACGCCGTCGTCTTTTCATGTTTGACGCTGGCCACGGCTTCATAACCCTGTTTCATCGCAAGGCCTGGCAGGGCGGCGACCGGGTCGAGTTTGTGCTTTTTACAGAAGGCAAGATAAGCATCGTGACGGCGTTTCCCGGTGGTGACATCGCTTTGCGGCACGCCGAGATAGCTGATATGGCGATGCCCTTTGTCGTAAAGGCGCTGCATTAAGAGGGTGATCGCCCCTTCATCGTCATAGCAGACGGAAGCAATGCCTTTGGCATCACGCGCCAGCATCACCAGCGTTTCCCGCCATGGCGTTAGCATACTTTGTGAAACGCCGGTAAAGCCAAACAGTACCACGCCATCGATGTTCCGGCGTTGCAGCATCCCAAGATGTTCTTCCACTTTCTCTGGCGAGAACTGGCTTTCCATCATGATCGGATCGTAACCCTGCTCGTAGAACACCGGGAGCATGGTCTGTACCGCCAGATTTTCCGACAGCGAATCAAGGCGGGTGACGATAATTGCCACCACTTTATCGCTCTGACCGCGCATCGCCCGCGCAGAGCGGGAAGGGGAGAATCCATGCTGGTTCATCACCGCTTCCACCCTTTCACGGGTGCTGTCGCTGACGCCGCTTTCATTGTTGAGGACGCGAGAAACCGTCGATTTTCCGACGCCGCTTAAGCGGGCAATGTCTTTAATGGTCAGCCGGTTTTGCATCTTTTTATCCGTATCAGCGAAGCGGTCAATGTGTCAGAGCGTAATCGTACTCAACGTCAGTTCAATGAGTAAAGTCTGGTATACGTGCCGTTTAAAGAGCGGCGCGTAGAATACTGCCATTATCGCTACGCATTGTAAGGCTATCGGCGTATACTGCGCGGCGTTTTCTTTCACTTACCGGAGGCGTTATGGATCCTGATCCCACTCCCCATCCTCGATGGAGCAACTTGTCTTTCCGGTAAGCCAGTCTTTTCACTGCCTTGCCGGTAAACCGTGAGGCAGTGACGTCACCTTTTTGATGTCCCTGTTTTAACTCAAAAGTGCCATTCGGGTGCGGATTTTCTGTGCCCGGAAGTTACCAGCGATCGCCGAACGGCGAGCGCAGAGGGACTTATTATGCTGAAAAACATCACCCGGCAGCTGCTCGCACAGCTCAGCCGCCACCTCCCACATCGTCTGGTCAGCCGCGATCCGCTGCTGGACGGAAAAACAGTTGCCAGCGGGCCGATCCCGGAAACGCTCGGCAAGCAGTGCCTGAACGTCGCTGCGATGGATGAAAATGAAATCTGGCGCGCGTTCAACAGCCATCCGGAAGGGCTTAACCCGCAGGATGTGGCCGATTCACGTGAAAAACACGGGGAAAACGTCATCCCGGCGCAGAAGCCTTCCCCCTGGTTTGTGCACCTGTGGCTCTGCTATCGCAACCCGTTCAACCTGCTGCTGACTATTCTCGGCGTTATCTCTTACTCGACCGAGGATCTGTTTGCCGCAGGCGTGATAGCACTGATGGTGGTTATCTCCACGCTGCTGAACTTCATTCAGGAAGCACGCTCCACCAAAGCCGCCGATGCGCTGAAAGCGATGGTCAGCAACACCGCGACCGTGCTGCGAGTGGTCAACGAGCAGGGCGAAAGCCGCTGGCTGGAGATCCCTATCGATCAACTGGTGCAGGGCGATATCGTCAAACTCTCTGCGGGCGACATGATCCCTGCGGATCTGCGCGTGTTCCAGGCTCGCGATCTGTTTGTGGCGCAGGCGTCGCTGACTGGCGAATCGCTGCCGGTAGAAAAAGTGGCGCGGACTCGTGAACCGCAGCAAACCAACCCGCTTGAAGCCGATACCCTGTGCTTCATGGGCACCAACGTGGTGAGCGGTTCTGCGCAGGCGATTGTCTTTGCGACGGGCGGCAACACCTGGTTTGGTCAGCTCGCCGGGCGCGTCAGCGAACAAGAGAACGAACCTAACGCGTTCCAGAAAGGCATCAGCCGCGTCAGCATGCTGTTGATTCGCTTCATGCTGGTGATGGCGCCGGTGGTGCTGATCATCAACGGCTACACCAAAGGTGACTGGTGGGAAGCCGCGCTGTTTGCGCTCTCCGTAGCCGTGGGCCTGACTCCAGAGATGCTGCCGATGATTGTGACCTCCACCCTGGCCCGCGGAGCGGTGAAACTGTCGAAACAGAAAGTGATTGTGAAACACCTCGACGCCATTCAGAACTTTGGCGCGATGGACATCCTCTGCACCGATAAAACCGGGACGCTGACCCAGGACAAAATCGTGCTGGAGAACCACACCGATGTTTCCGGTAAAACCAGCGAACGCGTGCTGCACAGCGCATGGCTGAACAGCCATTACCAGACCGGGCTGAAAAACCTGCTTGATGTGGCGGTGCTGGAAGGCGTGGAACAAGAGCCTGCCCGCTGCCTGTCTGAACGCTGGCAGAAAATTGATGAGATTCCGTTCGACTTCGAGCGCCGCCGTATGTCGGTGGTGGTGGCTGAACAGGACGATGTGCATCAGCTGATCTGCAAAGGTGCGTTGCAGGAGATCCTCAACGTCTGTACCCAGGTGCGCTACAACGGTGAGATCGTGCCGCTGGATGACACCATGCTGCGTCGCATTAAGCGCGTCACGGATAACCTCAACCGCCAGGGGCTGCGAGTGGTGGCGGTGGCCACCAAATACCTGCCAGCCCGCGCGGGGGATTACCAGCGTATTGATGAATCCGACCTGATTCTGGAAGGCTATATCGCGTTCCTTGATCCGCCGAAAGAGACGACGGCTCCGGCGCTGAAGGCCCTCAAAGCCAGCGGCATCACCGTGAAAATCCTCACCGGAGACAGCGAACTGGTGGCCGCGAAAGTGTGCCATGAGGTTGGCCTGGATGCAGGTGAGGTGGTTGTCGGCAGCAGCATCGACGCGATGAGCGATGATGAGCTGGCTGAGCTTGCCAAACACACCACGCTCTTTGCCCGCCTGACGCCAATGCACAAGGAACGCATAGTGACCCTGCTGAAACGCGAAGGCCATGTGGTCGGTTTTATGGGCGATGGCATCAACGATGCTCCGGCATTGCGCGCAGCAGATATCGGCATCTCCGTGGACGGCGCGGTCGATATTGCTCGTGAAGCGGCGGACATCATTCTGCTGGAAAAAAGCCTGATGGTGCTGGAAGAAGGGGTGATCGAAGGGCGTCGTACGTTCGCCAACATGCTGAAATACATCAAAATGACCGCGAGTTCTAACTTCGGTAATGTCTTCAGCGTACTGGTGGCGAGCGCCTTCCTGCCGTTCCTGCCGATGTTGCCGCTGCACTTGCTGATTCAGAACCTGCTGTATGATGTATCCCAGGTGGCGATCCCGTTTGATAACGTCGATGACGAGCAAATCAAGAAACCACAGCGCTGGAACCCGGCCGATCTTGGGCGCTTTATGGTGTTCTTCGGGCCGATAAGCTCCATCTTCGATATTCTGACCTTCTGCCTGATGTGGTTTGTGTTCCATGCCAACACGCCGGAACACCAGACCCTGTTCCAGTCCGGCTGGTTCGTGGTGGGCTTACTGTCGCAGACGCTGATTGTGCATATGATCCGCACCCGTCGTATTCCGTTCATCCAGAGCCGTGCCGCATGGCCGCTGATTGTGATGACGCTGGTGGTGATGGCGGTAGGTATCGCGCTGCCGTTTACGCCGCTCGCAACCTGGCTGTCACTGCAACCGCTGCCGCTGTCCTACTTCCCATGGCTGGTCGCGATTCTGGTGGGGTATATGACGCTGACTCAGCTGGTGAAAGGGTTCTATGCCCGTCGTTATGGGTGGCAGTAGGAATTGTGCAAACCCCTCTCCCTAACCCTCTCCCGCAGAGAGAGGGAACTGTCCGGTGATGGCATTTGAATTCCCCCCTCTCCCTTTGGGAGAGGGCAGGGGAGAGGGGGAGCTGCACTCTTTCAAACTGGCATTTCACTGAATCTCAACAAGTTGTGACCCACGTCGTCTCCCGCCCTTGACCCCATTAATCCACAAGTGTTAACTGAGTGCTTTGCCGTTTTTGGCCCGTCATAAAGGAAACCCTGATGCTTAAAACTGTGCGCTACAGCTTGTTGACGACTGGACTGTTGTTGAGTGGCTTCGCTCTGGCAACGCCCGAGGGCGATCTCCCTCTGATGCCCTGGCCTGCGCAGGTCGAGCGGCCTTCTGCGCAAGGTGCGCTGGTGCTGAATAATCAACTTACCATCAATTTGAGCGGTGACGATCTGGGCGATGCGGTTAATCGCCTTCGTGGACGCATTGCAAAGCAAACGGGGTGGGAGATGGTGCCGCAAAGCGGCCCGGCGAAAACACCGACCATTGATATCGTGATAGCCAAAAAAGTGCCCGAGCTTCCGCGTCCGGACAGCGATGAAAGCTACAAGCTGGTGGTGGATGAGAATGGCGCGAAGCTGACGGCCAACACTCGTTTTGGTGCGCTACACGGTATCGAAACACTCCTTCAGCTTATTCAAAATGGGCCGGATAACACCGCTATTCCTTATGTCACCATTGAAGATTCCCCACGCTTCCCGTGGCGCGGTGTGCTGCTGGATTCCGCCCGCCATTTCCTGCCAATTGAAGATATCAAACGCCAGATTGATGGGATGGCAGCGGCTAAGCTGAACGTCTTCCACTGGCATTTGACGGATGACCAGGGCTGGCGCTTCGCCTCAACGCGCTATCCGAAACTGCAACAGCTAGCCAGCGACGGGCTTTTCTATACGCCAGCACAGATGAAGGATGTCGTTCACTACGCGGCTGAGCGTGGGGTTCGCGTGGTGCCGGAAATCGATATGCCGGGTCATGCCTCGGCCATTGCGGTGGCCTATCCTGAACTGATGAGCGCACCGGGGCCGTATGCAATGGAGCGCCATTGGGGCGTATTGAAGCCGGTTCTCGATCCGACAAAAGAGGCAACCTATACCTTTGCCGATGCGATTGTCGGTGAGCTTGCCGCCATCTTCCCGGACCCTTATCTGCATATCGGCGGGGATGAAGTTGACGATACCCAGTGGAAAAACAATCCGGCTATCCAGAAATTTATGCAAGAGAACAAGCTGGCGGACAGCCACGCCTTGCAGGCTTATTTCAACCGCAAGCTGGAGCTGATCCTTGAAAAGCATCACCGCCAGATGGTGGGCTGGGATGAGATTTACCACCCGGATCTGCCAAAAAGCATTCTGATCCAGTCCTGGCAGGGGCAGGATGCGCTGGGCGACGTGGCGAAAAATGGTTACAAGGGCATCCTCTCAACCGGTTTCTATCTCGATCAGCCGCAAAGCGCGGCCTATCACTATCGCAATGAGATTGTCCCGCAGGGGCTCAACGGCGTGGACAACATCAGCGATGCTGACAGCGCCCAGAGCTGGAGTTTCAGCATGCCGCGTCTGAAAGGCAGCCCGGTTGAAGGCACCTTCACGCTGGTGAAAGGCGACCAGGAGTGGCGTGGGTTTATTGATTTCAAAGGCAAATCTCGCCGCGCTGTGGACGACATCGAATGGCTGACGCCGGATCAGGTGACATTCACTGTTGATACCTGGATGGGGGAAACCAGCCCGGTTGTCAGCATCCACGACGATCGCCTGAGCGGCTATTTCCTGGTGGGCAACGTGCGTTACCCGATTACCGGGGCGCGACTGGATGATGTGCCGAAAGGCATTCCGCCGGTGCTCCCGAACGCTGAGCAGCAGAAGAATTTAATGGGCGGTGAAGCCGCGCTGTGGGCGGAAAATATCGTCGCTCCCGTGCTGGATATCCGCCTCTGGCCGCGTGCGTTTGTGGTCGCAGAGCGCCTGTGGTCGGCGAAAGACGTGAACGATACCGACAACATGTATCAGCGTTTGCAGGCCATTGACGGCTGGTCGACGGTCTCCGTCGGGCTGCAACAGCACACGCAGCAGCTGGTGCAGTTCACGCGCCTGGCAAACGGCAACGACACCTTACCATTGCAGGTTCTGGCTCAGGCGATTGAACCGGCGCAGTATTACACTCGTCAGCACTTGAAGTTCCAGGCCGGAAACTATCACCAGTTTGAGCCGCTCAACCGCTTTGCGGATGCGCTGCCGGCCGAAAGCAACACCGTGCGTCATCTCAATGAGTGGGCGGACAATCTGGTGAGCGATGCGGAAGACAACGAAAGCGCCGATGCGCTGCGCCACGTCTTCACCCGCTGGCAGAACAACACCGCTGACGTGCTGGTACTGACCGATGGCAATCATCAACTGGCGGCAATCAAACCGGTGGCGTTGCAGGTAGATAAGCTGGCGGCGCTTGGACTGCGCTTAACCGATCTGGTGGCGCGTCAGGGCACGCTGGATGACAAAGAGTATGCGTCGATTCAGACCCAGCTTGATGAAGCCGCGAAAACGCAGGATGAAGTGGTGATTGCGGCGGTATATCCGATTGAGACTTTGCTGCGGGCGACGCGGATAGAGTAGTGCCAGTATGGTATTTTCCCCCTCTCCCCGGACCGTACACCCTCAGGGAGAGGGAGAAATGCAGCGCTCACCGTTCAGTCCCCTCTCCCTTTGGGTGTACGGTCCGGAGACATCATGAACACTTGTTCGGGGACATGGTAGACACTTACAACTAAGGCATAAGAACCCGTTTATGGAGTCGCTTATGCCCTGGGATGCGAGAGATACCATGTCATTACGTACCGAGTTTG
>NZ_JBOFIN010000134.1:0-35614 GCF_051650185.1 Scandinavium sp. | reverse complement strand
GTTGATGAGAGCTTTGTTGTAGGTGGGCCAGTTGGTAATTTTGAACTTTTGCTTTGCCACGGAACGGTCTTCGTTATCGGGAGGATGCGTGATCTGATCCTTCAACTCAGCAAAAGTTCGATTTATTCAACAAAGCCGCTATCGGGGTCAACACGATTGATTGGCGGCGTCAGGGCAAAGGGGACCTTGAGATGATCGGGTTTTGCATCAATGACACCATTATCAAGCCAGCTCTGTATCAATACTGGCGATTTCCCTTTATTGCTTATTTTAACGCTCACTTCTTTATCGTCAGAGGGATAAATCACGCGTGTGCCGGTAATAACGATACTTGCATTCGCTGAACAGCAGGCAAACAGTAAAGAAGCGACTAGTGGGAATAAAAATCGAGACATAGAAAAACCTTTACTGAAAAGGGGGCAAAGCCCCCTGGAAAAGATTACTGATACTGAATGGAATAAACCACGTTACTCACAACGGTACCTGCGGTCGTAGCACCGTCTGCGTAGTATTCAACCGCATATGGCATATCCGCTGAACCGCTGGAAATGTCGTAGTAAGTCGCCGCAGAAACCTGCTCGGTGTTACCAGCGTTGATAACAGCTTCTGAGCCACTTTCTTCGCGCAGCTGCAGGCTAACGTTGGTCGCGTCACCGCTGACGTTTTTCAGATGGCCGGTGGTCAGATCAACAGAAGAGCCCGACTGGAAAAACGCGGAGGCAGTCTGCAGGGTACCAGCACAGTTGCTGAGGTTGATGTTAAAGCCAGTACGTCCTGCAGTGTCCCCTGCTGTGGTCAGTTGGTTGGTTCCAATGGTTGGCAGCACGATAAGTGCATCCGCGCCCTGGCCATCAACGTTTGCATCACACGTGGTAGCAGTCAGTTCACCATTAAAAGTAATGGTGCCCGTAGATGCTGCCTGCGCGTTCATCGCAGTAGCAGCAGTCAAGGCAGCCAGAATAGCAACTGAGGAAATAACTTTTTTCATTTTGAAGTCCTGTTTTCAATGAATTGGTTGAAATAGAGTATTAAATTAATAATTGAACTATACGTTGCATCCGTACTTGCAATCCCACGTGTAATTTGAAGTAAAACAAATTACAGCTGCGTCTTAAAAATCTGAAAGGGGCTGACAAACACAACGCGGAAACACTATTTCACATCGATTAAAGCACTTCCATAGAGGAAAAATTGATAAAACAAATTCTCATTTAAATCCATATTTCTTTAAGGAACTAAATAACCATTAAAATCACACCAAAAATAACAGAAAAGAAAAGCAAAAGCCGAAGCACGGATCATTCATCTTTTTTATACAGTCTAAGCAGGATAACTATCTGAGTGACATCTCCGTAACTTAAGCCCACAATCCTTACAAAAAACCTTTCATTCAATATTTTTATTTCACTGTAAAAACAAACAAATCAGCTATTTCATTTAAAAGTAAATATAAAATTACATCGAATTAACGCTGGCATCAGCGCATCACAGTTGCCATATCGGTAAACAGTGGGATGAGATATTTCGCGAAGTATGTTGACACCATGACTCACCCTGCCCTTTAACGCCGCGACTGACTTTACCGATGTGGCTGACTGCTGCGATCGCTTCGCGTCAACGCTGATTGAATATCACGATACGACGGAAAATCTCGCGCTGTTAGGTCGCCTCAATGCTTGTCTGGCTTTGCTGCTTCCGACGCTTGATGAGCCCATTCCGCCCCATTTAATCGCCCGTTTTAGCGTTGAGTCGCCGCCTACATCTGTCTCAGTTTTTGAGCCCGATGCAGAAACATTGTGCGCTTATTGCCAGACTCTGGCGGAGGTGTTGTGTCAGCAATCATTCCTGCCGAAAACGGAGAACACGTTGAGAGCGTTGTTGTACTGGCTGGTGTGGATGTTTGCGGCGGATTTGAAAGCGCCGCGCTGGGTTTCAGGTAAACTCCCGAACTAAAAAATTGCCCGGTGGCGGCTTCGCCTTACCGGGCCTGCGGGCGAAGGTTAGCTTCTCTTTGGCAGCAACCACCAGCTCACCGCAACAGCACTGAGACAAACAGCACTGTTAAACAGCAACGCATATTGTGCCGCGTTTGCCATTCCATAAGGCAATAACAGGGCGTACAGCGACGCGGTGACGGCGATGCCCATCGCCCCGCCGAGCGAGCTGCCCATTTTGTAGATGCCTGATGCGACGCCGACTTTGTTCTCTGGCGCATTGACGACGGCGGTATCGGTCGACGGAGTGGCGTAACATCCCAGACCCAGACCGAACAGCACAAAACTGAAGAAGACCGTGATGATGTAGAGCTCTTTTTCAAGAAAGGTGCAGGATATGAGTAGCGTACCGAATGCGCTCAGCACGGGCCCCACCATCATCGGTATACGTGCGCCATAGCGCTGAAGCAGTTTCTCCCCAACGCGGATCATCACCAGCACGGTCACCAGATAACCCAGCGTCATCATGCCGGTTTGCAACGGCGACAAATGTTGCCCCTGTTGTAGCCAGATGCTGGTGATCATCATTGTGCCGATACTGCCGTTAAGCATAAAATTTGAAAGCACTGCCGCGCTGTAGGCACGGTTTTTAAACAGGGCGAAATCAATCAACGCCGCGTCGCCTTTGCGCAATCCTGAACGAATGAACCACAACGTGGCGAGCACTGCGCCTGCCAGCATTGAGAGCGTGAGCCCACTGCTCCAGCCCCAGCCGTGGCCTTTGCTGATAAATAAATTCAGCATCACCAGCGCCGTCACAAAACTGATAAGCCCGCTCACATCCAGCTTATGCTGTTGTGCGCTGGCACTTCGGCTTTCCGGTGTACCGCGAATCAACAGAAAAGCGACCAGCGCCACCAGCATTGAGAACACGAAGATCCAGCGCCAGCCCAGCCCGGTGGCAATCGCGCCGCCGACGAAGGAACACAAACCGCTGCCGCCCCACGAGCCAATCACCCAAAAGCTGATGGCACGCTGACGCGCTTTGCCTTCATACCAGGTTTTGATCAGCGCGAGCGTCGCAGGCATGATGCAGGCCGCCGAAAGCCCCTGTATCGCCCTGCCCGCCAGAAACAGCGCCGGGCCGTGCGCCAGCACCAGCAAGCCACTGCCAATGATGCTCAGCGCCAGGCCCGTCAGCGTCAGCCGCACGCGGCCAAACTTATCGGCAAGGCCGCCGCTGGCGACGACAAAGCAGCCGCTGAACAAGGCGCTGAGGCTGACGGCCAGCGTCAGCGTTTCCAGCGAGATATCAAGGCTGTTTTTCATGGCGGGAACAACGTTGATGACCGACTGCGCGAACAGCCAGAAGGTCAACACGCTTAGAACGATCCCGGCCAGCAGTCGGTCATTACCGACAAAGGCGCGGGTGTCGGTCAGGGGAACTGTACTCATCGTGCGGCCCTCCTTCGATGGCTGGTTTAACGCAGATAGTGTTCGGTCAGGCCACTCCAGAGTGCCGCGCCGGTGAGCAGGATCTTGTCGTTAAAATCATATCCGGGGTTATGCACCATGCAGCGTTCCGGCTCATCGCCCGCGCCGATGGTGAAGTAGCATCCGTTAGGGTTTTTCTCGAGCATGAAGGCGAAGTCTTCGCTGCCCATAAACGAGCCGATGGTTGCCACGGCATCATGACCAAACAAATCCGTGGCGACGTTGCGTACCATTTCATTCGCCACCGGATCGTTTTTCAGCACCGGGCTGCCGTTAACGTGGGTAATAGTGGCGGTCGCGTTGAAACTTTCAGCCTGAGCAACTGCAATGTCGTGGATGCGTTGCAGCACGGTCTGGCGCACCTTTTCATTCAACGTGCGCACCGTGAGCTTCATCAGCACTTTTTCGTTGATGATATTTGGCGCATGTCCCGCCTGGATGCTGCCCACCGTGACCACCGCCGGTTCGAATGGCGTGATGTTGCGCGAGACAATCGACTGCAAGGCAATGGTGATGTGACAAGCCACCAGCGTGGCATCAACGGTATGTTCCGGCACCGCGCCGTGGCCGCCCACGCCATTCACTTCTATGTGTATCGTGTCAGATGAAGCCATCATCGCGCCGTCATGGAGGCCGATTTTGCCGAGTTTTTGCGACGGCATATTGTGCAGCCCGAAAATATGATCGCAGGGGAATTTATCGAACAGGCCGTCTTCGACCATCACCCGCCCGCCGTAAAGCAGCTCTTCCGCGGGCTGAAAAATCAGATTCAGCGTGCCGCTGAAGTTGCGGGTACGCGCCAGATACTCCGCGGCGTAAAGCAGCGTGGTGGTGTGCCCGTCATGCCCACAGCCGTGAAATTTACCGTCCACGCTGCTGGCCCAGGCTTTGCCACTGTTTTCCTGCATCGGTAACGCATCCATATCAGCACGTAACCCCAGGCGCTTGCTGCCGCTTCCCACTTTTAGCGAGCCGACCACCCCTGTACCGGCCAGCCCACGATGCACGTCGTACCCCCACTTCGTGAGCAGACGAGCCACCTGATCGCTGGTCTGGTGTTCTTCAAAGCCAATTTCCGGGTGCTGATGAAAGTGGCGGCGCAGCTCGATGAACTGCTCTTCGGTGCCCTGCAGTGCTTCAACAATTGGATGTGTCATTTTTGTTATCCCTTTATTGCTTCACAGTGATAATGTCGAGTTTATGCCGATGCCATAACGGAAAAGCGCAACTTTTTGTTGTGAAGTAACGCATTCCTCATGACTGTTTTTCATACAATTCCGTTATGACAAGAAACAGCATGTCATTATTTGTCTTCATTGGGAGAGGGAAATGGATCAAAGTGGTAACGAATTTTTGGTCACCGTGCAGGATATTCGCCACTTCGCCCAGGAAGATACTCACGGCCTGACGCTAGTGTGGTTACTCGAAGGCAACGTGGTGCTGGAAGTCGACGATCAGCCTCTGGCGCTAACAGCCAATCATCTGGCCATTGTTAACCGCCATCAGCACTGGCGGGTTTCGGCGCAGGCGCCGAATGTCATGTTGCAGGTGACGCTCTCGGCACCCTGGCTAACGCGGCTGTACAGCGACTTCTTCGCCCACGATTATCACATTCCCAATGAAAACAGCGGCGTGTGGCCGCAGTGTGATGCTTTGCGCCATCTGCTGCGCCAGCTGCTGGCCGTTACGCTTATCCATCATCAAAGCCGCTACCGACTTGAAGCTCATCGCTGGCTGGGGGAGATCCTGCTGCTGCTTACCTCAAGCTTCCAGCAGCCTGCCCGCCCTTCTCAACGCGCAGCTAACCCCGGCTGGAGCAAACGCATTACTCAGGTGGTGGAACGGATTAACGCCAGCTATGCCCGGCGGATCACCCTGGCTGAAATCGCAGAGGCGGAGTTTGTTTCTGAAGCCTGGCTTTCACGGCTGTTTCGCAAAGAAGTCGGCGTCAGCTTTATGCAATACATCACTGGCCTGCGCCTTGAAAAGGCCGCTGAGGCGCTGCGCTCAACCAATAAGCCATTGCATCAGATCGCGCTGGAACAGGGGTTTGCCAGTACCCGAATGATGAGCGACCTGTTCCGTCGCCATCATCAGATGACGCCGGGCGAATTCCGTAAGCTGCGTCAGTCGGCTGCCGGTGTGCCCCGCCCTCGCCTGCCAATAAGTGACAATGTCACGCCTGTCGCGGTTGATAAACTGTTCTGCTTGCTCAATGAGCCAGAAACACGGGGTTGGGAGCCGTCATCGCTGGTGCTTTCACATCAGCAGGAACGGGTGATTGACCTGCAATCGCTAACGCCACGAACCGCCCCTTTACGGCATACGCGCATCATCATTACGGTACGTGAGCTGGACGATTTGCTGCGTGAAGATGTTCGCCGTGAGCTGGAGGCTTTGCATGAGCAAATCCCGGTCTATGGGATCGACATCGCAGAACCCTTTCTCAGCAGCCGCTTATTTACCAGCGGCTGGGATGATCCGCTGACGGCAGGCTACGCCTGCTGGTATAACCTGCATCAGCTCTTTACCTGGCTTGCCCGAAAGTGCTGGCACGTGCTACTCCACACCGGGCTCACGACGCGTTGCGACTTACTTGAGCGTTTCCTGCAGCAATCGGTGAACCATTTTCCTCAGGACGTTATCGCCGGCTGGCAGTTTGTCTGGCACTGGTCTTCTCAGGCCACAACTGAAACGCGTGAGACGGCCTGGCAAACGCAGCGAAGCCTCGTAAAAACGTTTTTACCCCAGGCTAAATTTGGCCTGTGGCACCGCTTCACGGCTAACAGCCGTCCGCAGAGTGATGAAGCGGTCCTGGGCTCGCCGATCATCGCTCAGGCCGATTTTATTGCCTGCCCGGCCGACGCGAATGAATTGCTCGACCTGGCACAACTGGACCCGGCACGGCTGGCATCGACTGAAAACTATCCGGTGCAGAAAATACGTCAGATCCAGACGGCACTGCGCCAGAAGCAGCTGACCCTGCCCATCTGGCTGCTTTCGTGGAACACCCTGACGGGTAACACGCGAGCCACTAACGGATGGTTCTTCCGCGGCGCGCTATTGATGCAGAATTTACTCGGTCTGGCCGATCATGTGTGGCTTGCAGGATTCTGGCTGAACTCCGGTTTGCAGGGCGAATCACGCGCCAATGACAAGCTGGATACCTCAAGCCTGGCGCTGCAATATAACCACGGGCTGCCGCGTCCCATCTTCTGGGTGCTCTGGCTGTGGTTACGCCTGCGCGGAGAAGTAGTGGTGAATGACAAAGAGGTGCTGCTGTTACGCCACCAGCGTAGCTATCAGCTTTTACTGCGCAACACCGTGGTATTTAATCCCGGGCTTTCCAGCGAAGAGACGTTTATTCAGCGTTTTCGCCAGCAGTACCGCATTCAACTCCTGGGTCTCCGTGGCAAGTGGCGCGTCAAATGCCATCTTTACGATCAGCATAATGGGGCGCTGTTCCCGTTACTTGAGGCCAATCTCTGCGAAAGCGGGCCAGATGAAGAAGTCTGGCAATGGGTGCGGCATAAAGCGCGGCCGACGCTCTCCGTGCGCGACGAGCAGCTACAGGACAGCTGGCAAACCACTGATTCTCTGGAGAGCAATGCCCTGCTGCTAGTGGAGTTAACCCCACTAAATTGATGACTTTTGCAGCGGTCGGTCGCGAAGTTTGTACCTGGCCGTGGGAAGTGCGATACACTTTGCAGATCGGTCTGAATTATGAAGAAATTATGCGCCTGAATTTATCCGCCTTACTGGCAGCAATGGGATTACTGTGTGGCAGCGCCATGGCCGCCACGCCTCCAGCACTGGCCCCGCACGGCGACATTCGTGACAGCGGATTTGTCTACTGCGTCAGCGGACAGGTGAATACCTTTAATCCGCAGAAAGCGGGCAGCGGCCTGATTGTCGATACCCTTGCGGCGCAGATTTACGATCGCCTGCTGGATGTTGACCCTTACACCTACCGTCTGGTGCCTGAACTGGCTGAGAGCTGGGAAGTGCTGGATAACGGCGCTACCTACCGCTTCCATCTGCGCAACGGCGTTCAGTTCCAGAAAACGGCGTGGTTCAAACCTACCCGCGCATTGAATGCCGATGATGTGGTGTTCACCTTTGAGCGTATTTTCGACCGCGATCACCCGTGGCATAACGTCAACGGACCAAACTTCCCCTATTTCGACAGCCTGCAATTTGCCGACAGCGTTGAGAGCGTGCGCAAACTCGACAGCCGTACCGTTGAGTTTCGCCTTAAGCGCCCGGATGCGTCATTCCTCTGGCATTTAGCCACTCATTATGCGTCGGTGATGTCAGCGGAATACGCGGCGAATCTCAGCAAAATCGACAGGCAAGAATTGCTTGATCGCCAGCCTGTCGGCACCGGGCCTTATCAGCTTGATGAATATCGCGCCGGGCAATACATTCGCCTGCAACGCCACCCTGCGTTCTGGCGCGGCCAGCCATTGATGCCGCAAGTGGTTGTCGACTTAGGATCTGGCGGCACCGGGCGTTTATCAAAATTACTGACTGGCGAATGCGATGTGCTGGCGTGGCCTGCTGCCAGCCAGTTGACCATTTTGCGTGATGATCCGCGTTTGCGCCTGACGCTGCGCCCTGGTATGAACATCGCGTATCTGGCGTTCAATACCGATAAACCGCCGATGAACAATCCTGCTGTTCGTCACGCGCTGGCGCTGGCTATCAATAACCAGCGCCTGATGCAGTCGATTTATTACGGCACGGCTGAAACCGCAGCCTCAATTCTGCCGCGAGCCTCCTGGGCTTACGACAATGAAGCTAAAATTACCGAATACGATCCGGCGAAATCACGCGAGCAGCTCAAAGCGCTGGGGCTGGAAAATATGACGCTGCACCTCTGGGTGCCGACCGCTTCGCAGGCGTGGAACCCTAGCCCGCTGAAGACCGCTGAGTTGATTCAGGCGGATATGGCGCAGGTTGGCGTGAAGGTCATTATTGTACCGGTTGAAGGCCGCTTCCAGGAGGCGCGTCTGATGGACATGAACCATGATCTGACGCTGACCGGCTGGGCGACAGACAGTAACGACCCGGACAGCTTCTTCCGCCCGCTGTTAAGCTGCGCGGCGATTGGCTCGCAAACGAACTTTGCTCACTGGTGTAATCGCGAATTTGACAGCGTGCTGCAAAAAGCGCTGGCTTCACAGCAACTGGCCTCACGCATTGATGCCTACGATGAAGCACAGCAGATCCTCGCCAAAGAGTTGCCGGTGCTTCCGCTGGCGTCCTCTTTACGTTTGCAGGCTTACCGTTATGACATTAAAGGGCTGGTGCTGAGCCCGTTTGGCAACGCCTCCTTTGCGGGCGTCTCACGAGAAAAAGAGGAAGAGGTGAAAAAACCATGATCATTTTTACCCTCCGTCGTCTGCTGCTGTTACTGGTGACGCTTTTTCTGCTGACTTTTGTCGGCTTCAGCCTGAGCTATTTTACACCGCACGCGCCGTTGCAAGGCGCTTCGCTCGGCAACGCCTGGCTGTTCTGGTTTAAGGGTTTGTTGCACTGGGACTTCGGCGTCTCCAGCATCAACGGACAACTGATCTCCGATCAGCTTAAAGAAGTGTTCCCGGCCACGATGGAGCTGTGCATTCTCGCGTTCGGCCTGGCGCTGCTGGTCGGTATTCCCGTCGGGATGCTGGCGGGAATTATGCGTTCTAAATGGCAGGATAACCTGATCAGCGCCTTCGCCCTGCTCGGCTTTTCCATTCCGGTATTCTGGCTGGCGCTGCTGCTCACACTGTTTTTCTCACTGACGCTCGGCTGGCTCCCGGTGTCTGGCCGTTTTGACTTACTCTACGAAGTCAAAAACGTCACGGGTTTTGCGCTGATTGATGCGTGGCTGTCGAATTCCCCATGGCGCGATGAGATGATCATGAGCGCCCTGCGCCATATGGTGTTGCCGGTGCTGACGCTGGCCGTCGCGCCGACCACTGAAGTGGTGCGACTGATGCGTCTGAGCACCATCGACGTGTATGACACGAATTATGTGAAAGCTGCTGCCACACGTGGTGTGTCGCGCCTGACGATTTTGCGTCGCCATGTGCTGCATAACGCCCTGCCGCCGGTTATCCCACGTTTAGGCTTGCAGTTCTCCACGATGCTGACGCTGGCGATGATTACCGAAATGGTCTTTAGCTGGCCAGGTCTGGGGCGCTGGATGATTAACGCCATTCGCCAACAGGATTATGCAGCAATTTCCGCAGGCGTGATGGTCATTGGCGCGCTGGTGATTATCGTGAACGTGCTGTCTGATATTTTGGGTGCAATGGCTAACCCACTGAAACATAAGGAATGGTATGCCTTACGATAGCGTCTATCTGGAAAAGCGCCCGCCAGGGGCGCTGCGCACCGTGTGGCGTAAATTCTACGGCGATACCACGGCGATGATTGGCCTGTACGGCTGCCTCGGGCTGGCCTTGCTGTGCATCTTCGGCACCTGGTTTGCGCCTTACGGTATCGATCAGCAATTCCTGGGTTACCAACTGTTGCCGCCTTCGTGGTCTCGCTATGGCGAAGTCTCGTTCTTCCTCGGCACTGACGATTTAGGGCGTGATGTGCTTAGCCGCCTGCTGAGCGGCGCGGCTCCGACTGTCGGCGGTGCGTTTGTGGTGACACTTGGCGCAACGCTGTGTGGTCTGGTGCTGGGTGCCTTTGCGGGATCAACGCGCGGCCTGCGTTCGGCGGTGCTGAACCATATCCTCGACACCCTGCTGTCTATTCCTTCCCTGCTGCTGGCGATCATTGTGGTGGCGTTTTCCGGGCCGCATCTGCTGCACGCGATGTTTGCCGTCTGGCTGGCGTTGCTGCCGCGTATGGTGCGTTCCGTCTACAGCATGGTGCACGATGAGCTGGAAAAAGATTACGTCGTTGCCGCCCGTCTGGACGGGGCCACCACGCTGAATATTCTCTGGTTTGCCGTGCTGCCAAATATCGCTTCAGGGCTGGTCACCGAGATCACACGCGCGCTGTCGATGGCGATTCTGGATATCGCCGCATTAGGCTTCCTGGACCTCGGCGCACAGCTCCCTTCCCCGGAATGGGGGGCGATGCTGGGCGATGCGCTGGAACTGATCTATGTCGCACCGTGGACCGTGATGCTGCCGGGTGCCGCCATTATGGTTAGCGTTTTGCTGGTTAACCTGCTGGGCGACGGTATTCGCCGCGCCATTGAAGCGGGGGTGCAATAATGCCGTTACTGGATATCCGTAACCTCACCATTGAATTTCGCACCAGCGAAGGCTGGGTGAAAGCCGTTGACCGCGTCAGCATGACGCTGGCAGAAGGTGAAATTCGCGGCCTTGTGGGCGAATCTGGCTCAGGAAAGAGCCTGATTGCCAAAGCCATTTGTGGCGTAACAAAAGACAACTGGCGCGTGACCGCCGACCGTATGCGTTTTGATGATATCGACCTGCTGCGGCTATCCGGCCGCGAGCGTCGTCGTCTGGTCGGGCACAACGTGTCGATGATTTTCCAGGAGCCACAGTCCTGTCTCGATCCGTCTGAGCGGATCGGTCGGCAGTTGATGCAAAACATCCCCGGCTGGACGTATAAAGGCCGCTGGTGGCAGCGCTTTGGCTGGCGTAAACGTCGCGCGATTGAGCTGCTGCACCGCGTGGGGATTAAAGACCATAAAGATGCGATGCGCAGCTTCCCGTACGAGCTGACCGACGGCGAGTGCCAGAAGGTGATGATTGCGATTGCGCTGGCGAACCAGCCGCGTTTGCTGATTGCCGATGAGCCGACCAACGCCATGGAACCGACCACCCAGGCGCAAATTTTCCGTCTGCTGACGCGCCTGAACCAGAACAACAACACCACCATTCTGCTTATCAGCCACGACCTGCAAATGCTGAGCCAGTGGGCGGATAAGATAAACGTGATGTATTGCGGACAAACGGTGGAAACCGCGCCAAGCGAAGATCTGGTGACCATTCCGCATCATCCTTATACCCAGGCGTTGATTCGCGCGATCCCCGATTTTGGGCGTTCGATGCCACATAAAAGCCGTCTCAATACCATGCCGGGTGCAATTCCATTGCTGGAATCGCTGCCCATTGGCTGCCGTCTGGGGCCGCGTTGCCCTTATGCCCAGCGTAAATGCATTGAAACACCGCGTCTGACGGGAGCCAGGAACCACATGTTCGCCTGTCATTTTCCGCTGAACATGGAGAAAGAGTGAGATGGTTGAGACCCTGCTCGAAGTTCGCAATCTGAGTAAAACGTTCCGCTACCGGACGGGGCTGTTTCACCGCCAGACGGTGGAAGCCGTTAAGCCGCTCAGCTTTACCCTGCGTGAGAAACAGACGCTGGCGATCATTGGCGAGAACGGCTCCGGCAAATCAACGCTGGCAAAAATGCTGGCGGGCATGGTGGAACCCACCACCGGCGAACTGCTGATTGACGACCATCCGCTGGAGTTTGGTGACTACTCGTTTCGCAGCCAGCGCATTCGCATGATTTTTCAGGACCCGTCCACCTCGTTGAATCCGCGTCAGCGTATCTCGCAGATCCTCGATTTCCCGCTGCGTTTGAACACCGATTTAGAACCTGAAGCCCGCAGGAAGCAGATTATCGACACGCTGCGGCTGGTTGGTCTACTGCCGGATCACGTCAGCTATTACCCGCATATGCTCGCGCCTGGGCAGAAACAGCGTTTGGGTCTGGCTCGTGCGCTGATCCTGCGCCCGAAAGTGATTATCTGTGATGAAGCGCTGGCCTCGCTGGATATGTCGATGCGCTCTCAGCTGATTAACCTGATGCTGGAATTGCAGGAAAAACAAGGCATTTCGTATATCTACGTAACGCAGCACCTGGGAATGATGAAACACATCAGCGACCAGGTGTTAGTGATGCATCAGGGCGAAGTGGTTGAACGTGGCAGCACCGCCGATGTTCTCGCCTCCCCGCTTCATGATCTGACCAAACGCCTGATTGCCGGGCATTTTGGTGAAGCGCTGACCGCGGATGCGTGGCGAAAAGACCGATAAAAATAGCCCCAAGTGGTCGGATTAACTCTCCCGCGAGTCTGTGCTAGAATCGCGACGTTTAACGACGGCCTGCCTATAATTGATGCAGCCGCTACAACAATGACATAAGGATTAAAAGCTATGGGTTTTCTTTCCGGTAAGCGCATTCTGGTGACTGGCGTTGCCAGCAAACTGTCCATCGCCTACGGTATCGCTCAGGCAATGCACCGCGAAGGCGCTGAGCTGGCCTTCACCTACCAGAACGACAAGCTGAAAGGCCGTGTTGAAGAGTTTGCCGCGCAGCTGGGTTCCAGTATTGTTCTGGAATGTGACGTTGCTCAGGACGAAAGCATCGATAGCCTGTTCGTGGAACTGGGTAAAGTGTGGCCGAAATTTGACGGCTTCGTGCACTCCATCGGTTTCGCACCAGGCGATCAGCTGGACGGCGACTACGTTAACGCCGTAACCCGTGAAGGTTTCAAAATCGCTCACGACATCAGCTCTTACAGCTTCGTGGCGATGGCCAAAGCTTGCCGTTCCATGCTGAACCCAGGTTCTGCGCTGCTGACTCTGTCCTATCTGGGCGCTGAGCGTGCTATCCCTAACTACAACGTAATGGGTCTGGCAAAAGCTTCTCTGGAAGCTAACGTGCGCTACATGGCGAACGCGATGGGTCCAGAAGGCGTGCGTGTTAACGGTATCTCTGCTGGCCCAATCCGTACTCTGGCGGCTTCCGGCATCAAAGATTTCCGTAAGATGCTGGCGCACTGTGAAGCGGTTACCCCGATTCGCCGTACCGTCACTATCGAAGACGTGGGCAACAGCGCAGCGTTCCTGTGTTCTGACCTGTCTGCCGGTATCTCCGGTGAAGTCGTTCACGTTGACGGTGGTTTCAGCATCGCCGCGATGAACGAGCTGGAACTGAAATAAGTTCTGCTACCGCCCTGCGCTCGCGGGGCGGTTTTTCCTTCGTTATTCCACTCTGTTATTTGTTATCACGCATCAATCTTTTTCCCCGCCCTCGCCTTACGTCAGGATAGTCAGTCATAAACGATACGACGCCCTGAAGGAATCCCCATGGAGCAACGCCGCGTTTACGGCAAAAGCCAGTGGTACCATGAAACACAAGCGAGAAACCAGGCTGCGGATGTGCTGCCTCTGGTGCCTGAAGCGGCCCATGTCGCCGATCGATTTCTGCTGGATTTGACGCTGCCAGAGCAAGTCAGTGACGAGTGTCAGCCATGGTTACACCTCTCTTCAAAGATAGCCGTCCACCTGTTTCCCAATGACGTCACCGTGACCCGCCTGAACACCTTCAGCGCCTACGACCGTTTGAGTACCGCCCTGACGGTGGCTCAGGTCTTTGGCGTGCAGCGGCTGTGCAACCACTATGCCGCGCGTCTGGCACCGCTGCCGGGCCCGGACTCTTCACGCGAAAGTAATCACCGCCTGGCGCAAATCACACAGTATGCTCGCCAGTTAGCAGGCTCTCCTTCCGTCATTTGTTCTGCGTCACGCCAGCAGCTTGATGCCGTGGGCCTTAGCGTGCCTGATATTGTGCTGATGGCACAGATTGTTGGCTTTGTCGGCTATCAGGCGCGAGTGATGGCAGCAGGCCAGGCATTGCTAGGCCTTCCGGTTCGTTGGCTACCGGGAATGCCCGTTCAGGACGAGGCTCCTGCTTCTCTGTTTGAAACTCAAACGCAAGACTGGAAATCCGATCTCGCCGCCATTGAAAACCATAACTTCAGCAACCTTCAGTTGAATGCGCTCCTGCCTTTGTTAGCGTGGGATAACCTGTTGCTGAAGCTGGAAATTGATCTTCTTGATGCCCTGAATGCGGAGCCGGATTACACCACGCTGGTCGCCGTGCTGAATGCCAGAATCAACGGCAGCGCCAGTTGCTTCTGGCAGCACGCGCAGGATGAATCATTGTTGCTGGCTATTCAGGAGGGAGAAAACGCATTGCAGACGTGGGGCCAGAATAACCCCGCCGCGCTCGCCGTGATCCAGGCCGTTCAGCTGTTAACCAAAGCGCCAGACCGTTTTAGCGCCGCGCAGTTTACCCCTTTGATCGATAACAATCGCTCTCCGGCACAGGCTTTTACGCTGCTTGCCCTGAGCGGGATAAATGGCTGGCTAAATCGGCTAAAAATCGGCCTTGGCGAGGCGTTACCTGTTACGTAAAAGCCTTAAAGACCGCTTGCTGCAACAGGGATATTCGCGTAAAACTGTCAGCCGCTCTTTTGGCCACGAAAATACATAATTATGTTTCAGGACAACCCGCTGCTTGCGCAGCTAAAACAGCAACTTCATTCCCAGACTCCCCGCGCTGAAGGCGTGGTGAAAGGCACGGAAAAAGGCTTTGGCTTTTTAGAAGTCGATGCCCAGAAAAGCTATTTCATTCCGCCGCCGCAGATGAAAAAAGTGATGCATGGTGACCGCATTATTGCCACCATCCATAGCGACAAAGGCAAAGAAAGTGCTGAACCAGAAGAGCTGGTTGAGCCTTTCCTGACGCGCTTTGTCGGCCGGGTACAGAAAAAAGATGACCGCCTCTCCATCGTGCCCGATCATCCCCTGCTGAAAGATGCCATCCAGTGCCGCCCTGTGCGCGACCTGGAACACGATTTTAAAGACGGCGACTGGGCTGTTGCAGAGATGCGCCGTCATCCGCTGAAAGGCGATCGCAGTTTTTATGCTGAACTGACCCAATTCATCACCTTTGGCGACGATCACTTCGTGCCATGGTGGGTCACGCTTGCTCGCCATAACCTGGAAAAAGTGGCGCCGGAAGGCACCGCCACTGAAATGCAGGATGAAGGTCTCGAGCGCCGCGATTTGACCGGGCTGGACTTTGTCACCATCGACAGCGCCAGCACCGAAGATATGGACGATGCGCTGTATGCGGAAGTGGCTGCCAACGGCAAGCTGCATCTCACCGTCGCTATCGCCGATCCGACTGCGTGGATTGCTGAAGGCAGTAAACTGGATAACGCGGCGAAAATTCGTGCGTTCACCAACTATCTGCCGGGCTTCAATATCCCGATGCTGCCGCGCGAACTCTCTGACGATTTGTGTTCACTGCGTGCCAATGAAGTGCGTCCGGTCCTTGCCTGCCGCATGATTATCGCGGCAGATGGCACCATCGAAGACGACAATGAATTCTTCGCCGCCACCATCGAATCGAAAGCCAAACTGGCCTATGACGATGTGTCTGACTGGCTGGAAGGCAACGGTAGCTGGCAGCCGCAAAGTGAAGCTATTGCCAACCAGATTAAGCTGCTGGAGCGTATTTGTGCGCTGCGCGGCGAATGGCGCCACAACCACGCGCTGGTGTTCAAAGACCGCCCTGACTACCGCTTCGTGCTGGGTGAGAAAGGCGAAGTGCTGGATATCATCGCTGAACCGCGCCGCATTGCGAACCGCATCGTGGAAGAATCCATGATCGCTGCCAACATCTGCGCGGCTCGCGTGCTTCGCGATAAGCTCGGCTTCGGGATCTACAACGTTCACACCGGCTTCGATTCCGCGAAGACCGAACAGCTGGCTGAGCTGATGAAGAGCCATGATGTTCACGTCGATCCGCAGGAAGTGCTGACGCTGGAAGGCTTCTGTAAGCTGCGCCGTGAGCTCGACGCAATGCCAACGGGCTTCCTCGATAGCCGTATTCGCCGCTTCCAGTCGTTTGCAGAAATCAGCATTGAACCGGGCCCGCATTTCGGTCTTGGCCTTGAAGCCTACGCCACCTGGACTTCGCCAATCCGTAAATACGGCGACATGGTGAACCATCGTCTGCTGAAAGCGATCATTAAGGGCGAAACCCCGGCGCGTCCGCAGGATGAATCCACCGTGCAAATGGCTGAGCGTCGCCGTCTGAACCGCATGGCTGAGCGTGATGTGGCGGACTGGCTGTACGCCCGCTTCCTGAACGACAAAGCCGGAACCGACACTCGCTTTGCGGCTGAAATCATTGATATCAGCCGTGGCGGGATGCGTGTTCGTCTGGTCGACAATGGCGCAGTGGCGTTTATTCCCGCGCCATTCCTGCATGCCGTTCGCGATGAAATGGTTTGCAGCCAGGAAAACGGCACCGTGCAAATCAAAGGTGAAACCGTTTATAAAGTGACCGAGGTTATCGATGTAACGATTGCTGAAGTCCGTATGGAAACTCGCAGCATCATCGCGCGACCTTTCCAGGCATAACCCTGAAGGGCGGCTAATCATTCCCGGCCGCCCTTTACTCCCTTCTGAATGCGATAGTTAGCACAATTTTTTTCCTCTTTTCCCCCACATTCCATCAAAAGCGATCACAATGAAGTGGTGTATCGGATTGCATATCAATAAGCTGCCTGGTCGGTGCTCTTTTTTCAGGTCCGTGAACTAGTATACGACGACAAGCTAATACACTATGTTGAGCTCTTATATCCTGTGGATGACCTGGCTGTAACGATTATTACAATGATTCCGTGACGCGCTTAAGTTGGTTTGGGAGAAAACATGGCAGAGGAACTGGAGCTTAACCTGTTGTTTCGGTATCTGGGTACGACCAGTCCGTACTGGCGCTTATCGGGTGACAGCAATGCGCTACACCTGTCTGCCAGTGAGGAAACCGACACCCGTCAGGTTGTTGCTCTGAGCGCAGAACAGGCAGACAGCATCCGCGAGATGACGGTGATCACCTCCAGCCTTACCCTGAGCCTCAATCTTTACGGCAATGCCGTTCCTGTCCATCTGGTGGGCCGCAAAATCAATAAATCACAATGGGCAGGCAGCGCGTCTTGCTGGGACGACACCGGCTCTGTTGCCCGCGACCTGGTGCAGGGCCTCTCTTTCGCTGAGCAGGTCGTTTCTGAAGCCAACTCCGTAATCGTTATTCTCGATCGTCACGGCAATATTCAGCGCTTCAATCGTTTGAGCGAAGAATATACCGGGATGAAAGAGCAGGAAGTCATCGGCCAAAACGTTTTTAAGCTCTTTATGAGCCCGGCCGAGGCGGCAGCCTCCCGGCGTAACATCAGTGGCTTCTTCAAAAATGGCAGCTCGTATGAAGTGGAGCGCTGGGTCAAAACACGCAAAGGCCAACGCCTGTTTTTATTTCGCAATAAATTCGTTCACAGCGGCAGCGGTAAAAATGAAATCTTCCTGATTTGTTCAGGCACGGACATCACCGAAGAGCGCCGCGCCCAGGAGCGCCTGCGCGTTCTGGCGAATACCGACACCATCACCGGCCTGCCGAACCGCAATGCTATTAATGACATGATCACCGAAGCAATAAATACGCGCGGTGAGCACCAGATCGGCATTGTCTATCTCGACCTCGATAACTTTAAAAAAGTTAACGACGCTTACGGCCATATGTTTGGTGACCAGCTCCTGCAGTCTGTTGCTCTGTCAATTTTAAGCTGTCTGGAAGAGGGTCAGACGCTCGCCCGCCTTGGCGGAGATGAGTTTATCGTGCTGGCGACCAACACATCTCAGGGCGGCCTTGAAGCGATGGCTTCACGCATACTTAATCGCCTGCGCGATCCTTTCCGCATCGGGCTTATCGAAGTGTATACCGGCTGCTCTTTGGGCATTTCACTCGCGCCGCAGCATGGCAACGACCGTGAAAGCCTGATTCGTAACGCCGATACGGCGATGTATACCGCGAAAGAAGGCGGTCGGGGCAAGTTCTGCGTTTTCTCCCCGGAGATGAACCAGCGCGTTTTCGAATATTTGTGGCTGGATACCAACCTGCGAAAAGCGCTCGATAATAACCAACTGGTTATCCACTATCAGCCGAAGATCACCTGGCGCGGCGAAGTTCGCAGCCTGGAAGCGCTGGTACGCTGGGAGTCGCCGGAACGTGGGCTGATCCCTCCCGGCGAGTTCATTTCTTACGCCGAAGAGTCCGGGCTGATTGTGCCGCTGGGGCGTTGGGTCATGCTGGATGTGGTGCGTCAGGTGGCTCTCTGGCGCGATAAGGGCATTAATCTGCGCGTGGCGGTTAACATCTCCGCTCGCCAGTTAGCGGATCAGACTATTTTCAGCGATTTGAAACAGGCTTTGCGTGACCTGAATTTCGAATACTGCCCGATTGACGTTGAGCTGACGGAAAGCTGCCTGATTGAAAACGAAGAGCAGGCGCAGTCGGTTATCCAGCAGTTCAGCGCTCTGGGCGCGCAGGTCCATCTGGATGACTTCGGCACCGGATATTCTTCCTTATCGCAGCTGGCCCGCTTTCCTATCGATGCCATTAAATTAGATCAGGTTTTCGTGCGTGATGTGCATAAACACTCTGTTGCACAGTCGCTGGTTCGCGCCATTGTGGCGGTTGCTCAGGCGCTGAATTTGCAGGTCATTGCGGAAGGTGTGGAGAGCGCCAAAGAAGATGCGTTTCTGACCAAAAACGGCGTTAACGAACGGCAGGGTTTTCTGTTTGCGAAACCGATGCCTGTCGCAGCACTTGAGCGCTGGCTGAAGCGGCGTCAAACGCGTAACCAGCGTTAATCCCCAAAACAGGGGCAATCAATGCCCCCTTTCAGACTAACCTGTTCACTAACTGGCTTTACGCAACGCGGCTTGCGTGTGGCGATTTTGCAACAGGACCAGACGCTCCATGTAGGCAATGTCTTTCTCTTGCAGACAGAACGCCGCGTCGACCCAGTCTTCCGTGATATCCATCAATTCGCTTCGGGGCAAGGTCAACACACGCTGGCGCGCGCGTAACATGGCTCTGACGCCATTCAGTTTAGGCAACAGCGTGTCAATAAACGTTCTCGTCGAGACATAGCTGCTCCCGGGTTCAAACAGCACGTCCACCAGGCCTCGCTGCTCGTGCCATTCCGCAGTATGAGCTTCCCCCCGGTAAATCAGTTGCTCGGCCAGTTTCATGCCTGAACGACGGCTCACCAGGGAGTAACCGCCCATGCCGGGAAACAGATTGAAGGCGATTTCAGGAAATCCCATCCGGGCATCGCGCTGGGCAAGAACGAAATGGTGCGCCAGCGCCGCTTCAAACCCGCCACCCAATGCGCTTCCTTCTATCATCGCAATGCTGATAGCGCCGGTATCAAAAGCGCGGGATGCCGCATGCACACAGTCAACACAGGCGCGGGCATAGGAGCGAAGCGCCTCTCGCCGCCCGTGACGAATGCATTCCACGAAGAAACGCAAATCGCCTCCGGTGTTGTAGATCCCCGACACCAGTGAGCCAGTGACCCAAAAATCGACCTCAAACCCCTGCTGTTTAACCAGCCACGAAAGGTTCATGATTTCTTCAATCAGCATATGATTGAAGCAGGGTCGCGGCTGGGCTCGCAACATCATCCAGACGGTACGACGCTCCTCCTCATAGTAGGCAGAGAGCTGGGTGAATCGTTCAGTATTGGTAAACCATTTACAGCCAGGCTGATTAATCACGGTCATCATCTATTCCTCATAGAAAAAAGCGCGTTGCGCGCTTCTTCAGACTAATCCAGGCCATTTGGAGCAGGAATGCGGTGGTAGTAATTTATAATTTAATGTTATGTGTTTTACCGCCAATACATTTTCCGCTTCTCTTTTACCGCCATTTTTTGCATCATTGATTTTTATTACTTTTCTTTCAGGATTGCCTATGTCCAACCTTGATGCGCGCCAGTTAGCTCAACGTATTGATACCGTACTGGATATTCTGGTAGCGGGAGATAACCACTCCGCGATTAAGAATCTGGAAATACTGAAAGCGGAATTATTGGCCCAGCCGTCCGGCGAGCAAGAGTCCCCTTCTGCCCAGCCGAAATCCCCATGGGAAATTTGAGAACAGCCACGATCTTGATATGAACACCAGACAACAATCTATTTTACAAATGGTGATCGACAAAGGCCGCATGAGCGTTGCCGATCTTTCCCGGATGACCGGGGTTTCAGAAGTGACCATTCGTCAGGATCTGAATCTGCTTGAGAAGCAGAGCTATCTGCGTCGTACTCACGGCTTTGCCGTCCCGCTGGACAGCGAAGATGTCGAAACGCGTATGATGAACAACTTTTCGCTTAAGCGTGTGCTTGCTGCTTTTGCCGCGAAGCTCGTGAGCCCGGGCGAAACGGTGTTTATCGAAAACGGCAGCAGCAACGCGCTTTTGGCTCGTGCGCTGGCAGAACAGCCAGGTATCACCATTATCACGGTGAGCAGTTACATCGCGCATTTGCTAAAAGAAACGCCAGGGGAAGTGATTCTGCTGGGTGGCATCTACCAGAAGAAAAGTGAGAGTATGGTTGGGCCACTCACCCGCCAGTACATTCAGCAGGTGCATTTCAGCAAAGCGTTTATCGGTGTGGATGGCTGGCAGCAGGAAACCGGCTTTACTGGCCGCGATATGATGCGTGCTGATGTGGTGAGTGCCGTGCTCGATAAGGGCTGTGAATCCATCGTCCTGAGCGACAGCTCCAAGTTCGGGGCCATTCATCCTTACCCGCTTGGCCCTTCCAGTAAATTTAACCGGGTCATCACCGACGACGGGCTGTCTGCCGTACAGCAGCGTCAGTTAGAGATGGCGGGTCTAACGGTAGACATTATTCCACGCTCCTGAGTTCTGACCCTCGCCTGCGAGGGTTTTTCATTTAGGGCGTATGGCAGTTTTATCTGTTTCATTTCACAACATTCTGTCATATCTCAGACTGTTCCTACCCGCCAATTAAGAGTTTTTAACCTCCCGGTTCTCTCCCCAGGACGTAAAATTAATGTTAGCGATATAACAGGAAGTGACTATCACTTGCGTGATTTAAGTAACACCTGCGCAACATGCTCCATGAACGCTTACGTTATGGCAGTGGTTATCACTGAGGGTAAGACGTTTTCGTGGATGAATTATTCAGGAGAAAACTTTATGACTTCAATGAGCAAAAAAATGACTGCGGCTGTTCTGGCCGTGACCCTGGCCATGTCTCTGAGCGCATGTTCTAACTGGTCTAAACGAGATCGTAATACCGCTATTGGTGCCGGTGCCGGTGCTCTTGGTGGTGCGGTACTGACTGACGGCAGCACCCTGGGTACGCTGGGTGGTGCAGCAGTGGGTGGTATTATCGGCCACCAGGTAGGCAAATAATCCCCTTCGCGGGAAATAATAAAGATAACGATATTCAGGTCTGACTTACGCACCAAACATTCGTTCCGGTAAAACAAGGGCCACGCATTGCGTAGCCCTTGTTATTTTAACCGCCCGCCAGTTTGACTTTCATTCCTTTGGCTTCCAGCAGAGATTTAATCAGGTCACGCTTATCACCCTGAATCTCAATAATGCCGTCTTTCACTGAACCGCCGCAGCCACATTTTTTCTTTAACTCAGCGGCGATTTTGATCAGCTCTGCGTCGTCTGCATCGATGCCGGTAACCAGGCAAACGCCCTTCCCTTTACGGCCGCTCGTCTGGCGCTGAATACGCACAATTCCGTCCCCTTTTGGGCGTTCTGGTGCGGTTTTCTCTTCGGCAATACGCCCACTGTCGGTGGAATACACCAGACGGCTGTTACTGTCGTTCATCAGGCCTCCTTCACAAGCGATGCATTAATCTGACGCAGGGTCAGGGCAGGATCTTCCGATTGCGTCACTGGGCGACCAATAACCATATAGTCTACGCCAGCGGCCTGTGCCTGCTCCGGCGTCATGATACGGCGCTGGTCACCGGCTTCGCTACCTGCCGGGCGAATACCCGGGGTGACGAGTTTAAAGGCCTGCCCTAATTCCTGCTTGAAACGCACCGCTTCCTGCGCGGAACACACCACGCCGTCTAAACCACAACGTTGCGTCAGGGCTGCGAGTTTCGCCGCATGATCTGCGGGAGAAAGCGTGATGCCCAAATCCTGTAAATCGCTGGCTTCCATGCTGGTCAGCACAGTCACCGCAATCAGCAATGGCGCATCTTTACCAAAAGGTAACAGCGCTTCGCGTGCCGCTGTCATCATGCGTGCGCCGCCAGAAGCATGGACGTTCACCATCCACACGCCAAGGTCTGCGGCTGCAGCGACAGCATGTGCCGTCGTATTGGGAATATCGTGAAATTTCAGGTCGAGGAAGATGTCGAAGCCGCGCTGTTGCAGATCACGGACGAACTGTGGTCCAAACAGGGTAAACATCTCTTTCCCGACTTTAAGACGGCAATCGCGTGGGTCGATTCTGTCGACAAAGGCCAGCGCCTTGTCGCGATTGGCGTAATCAAGGGCAACAACAACGGGAGAGGATGTAACAATACGGGATTCAGACGTCATGACCAGACCTTCTTGTTGATGGGCCGCAACCGGCGAAAAAACGGTAAACGGCGTGCATTCTACCTGCGAAGTGGCGAAATTGACAGGCTGCAATCACGGCAGAACTTCCCTGCCTGACAAAGGCTTGCACGATGCCAAATTCAGCTCTTCCTGTAATTAATAAGTATGTTGTAACTAATAAGGGCGTTTTTAAAAATTACTGGCCGTCTAAGCCGCGGATAGGTTTTACAGTGGACCAGGCACGACAGGATGGGCAGTGCCAATAGAGGGTGTAAGCCGTGAAGCCGCATTTCTGACAGCGATAGCGGGGTTTGCTGCGTACCTGCTCGCCAACCATGTCACGAAGCACCATCAGGCTCTCTTTCGCGCGCCCTTCTTCCGCTTCATTCAGGTGATAATCCATCAGCTTGTGGAACACGCGCATGGTGGGATGGCGTTGCAACTGGCGGGTTACGTACGTTTGAGCCGTATCTGCGCCTTCACGCTGTTCCATGATTTGCGCCAGCATCAGCTCCGCCGTGGCGCCGGTATTTTCTTCCACCGCACGCCGCAGGAAATGTTCCCACTCAGCGTCTTTGCCCAACTGTTGATAGCAGGTTTGCAGCATTTCGAGCGTTTCGCTGACGAGCTCTCTGTCCTGGTCGATAACGCGCTGGAGGGATTCTACGGCTTTGGCGTAATCGCCTTTTGCCATCCACACCCGCCCCATCATGATGGAGATGCGTGCGCTGTTGCGGTCTGCGGCGGCGCCTTTTTTCAGTAACGTCATGGCTTTTTCCATGTCGTCATTGCCCATTTGCTGCAAGGCCAGCTCGCACCAGAAGTGTGCGATTTCAGGACGGTGCTTTTCTTTGCCCAGTTTCACCAGACGTTCAGCGGTGTCGATGGCCTTTTGCCAGTCGCTGGTGGCCTGATAGATTTGCAGCAGCTGTTGCAGTGCGCTGATACGAAAATCCGTTTCGTCGACCAGTTGGCTGAACATATCTTCCGCGCGATCGTACAGGCCTGCGGCCATATAATCGCGGCCCAACTGCTGCACGGCCAACAAACGCTGATCGTAGGTTAATGAAGCACTTTCCATCAGCGTCTGGTGAATACGAATGGCACGGTCTACTTCACCACGAGAGCGGAAAAGGTTACCGAGAGTCAGGTGAGCTTCAACGGTGCCGGTGTCCTCTTTCAGCATGTCGAGGAACAGGTCTACGGCTTTGTCTTGCTGATTGCTCAGCAGGAAGTTAACGCCCGCGACGTAATCGCGGGACAGACGGTTAGCATCGTCCTGTTTGGACTGTTGTGCACTTCTGCGGCCCATGTACCAGCCATACGCGGCGGCGACAGGCAAAAGCAGAAACAACAACTCCAGCATAGAGAATTATTCCTTCACCGCCGGAACGGCCGGCGCAGTCGGGACAGGGGTCGCCGGGGCAATTTGTTGCTCAAGACGTTTGATTTTGCGTTCTGCACGCAGCAATGAAACGCGGGTACGCAGCCAGAACAGACCACACACCAGCCAGCCAATAGCAAAACCTGCAGCAAAAAGAACCGCTAACAGCGTAGAGATACGAAACTCGCCCTGCGCCAGCAGATAGTTGAACGTCACCTGTTGATCGTTTTGCGCGCCCAGGGTGACCGAGATGACGAAAATCGCCAGCACCAATAAGAAAATGAGTAAATATTTCACATGACTTCCCGTTATGTGGTTTATGTGAATAAAGACTGTTCAATCTGCTGCATCCAGCCTTATAAAGTACCATCTTCGCCGCAAAGGCGAAACTGGCAAGCGTGCCGCACAGGGTCGATTTATGGGCGAAAGTCTGCAAAATCAACCGCAGCTACTCTTCGGACTCGCGCTTTCGGATTTCCCTTGCCTCTTCTGCCGGCGGCGTCAGTGGCCCACAGAATTTTTGTGCAAGCCAGGTCGCGAACGTCACTAACAGCCCGGAGATCAGTGTTGCCACCACTAAATCACGTGGCCAGTGCATCCCCAACAGCAGTCGACTGCCCATGACGGCTATCGCCCACACCAGTAGCACAGCGATGGTTATCGTTCTGCGGCGAGGCCATAACAAACCAACGGCCAACAACGCCCAGCTCGCAGCAAACATGGTATGGCCCGACGGGAAGGCGAAGCCCGTTTCCACCTGCCAGTGATGGCGCAAAAACTCAGGTAAATCATTTCGGTTTTCAAGCTGCTGCTGCACCAGTTGCGCACGCTGATGGCGTTTTAAAGTGTAGAACGCCTCCACCGGCATCTGCTGCGTTTTTTCAAGCCAGATAACGTAAGGACGCGGCTCCTGCACTCGCTCTTTAATCCAGGACTTCACGCCCTGCCCGATCAAAATAGCCCCGGCAAGAATAAGAAACAGCACCAGGGCGGCCCGAAGGCGAAAACGCAGGCACCACAACAACCAGGCGCAAAGAATGACGTGAGTAATAATGCCCCAGGGTTGAGTCACGGTTTCCGTCACCCAGTAGAGCGCTTTTAGCCACCAGCTGTTATTGCCTGGCTGCCAGTGCCAGCCGGAAATCCATACTGCGACGGGCATCACAAGCAAAAGCGCCGTGCCGACGGCCGTGCGTTTGGCGATTGAGAGCATCACATCTCCTTTTTCCTTAAACATCACAATCATAACTGAAAATCGTCACATCGGTGAAGGATGCCGAATTGTGCGCTTAAACAGCAGATAGCTGTCAGCTATTAGGTGAAGCTTGCGCGTTGTGGCAAAATGAGCGCAAACAGAAGGCACTTGCATGCCGATATAATCTGGAGAATCACATGCAGCTTAAACGTGTGGCAGAAGCCAAACTGCCAACCCCCTGGGGCGATTTCCTGATGGTGGGTTTTGAAGAACTGGCAACCGGTCAGGATCATGTCGCGCTGGTGTTCGGCGATATCGCAGGTCAAACCCCTGTGCTGGCTCGTGTTCACTCTGAATGCCTGACGGGCGATGCACTGTTCAGCCTGCGCTGTGACTGTGGTTTCCAGCTTGAAGCGGCGCTGACCCACATTGCGGAAGAGGGCCGTGGCGTGCTGCTTTATCATCGCCAGGAAGGTCGCAATATTGGTCTGCTGAATAAAATCCGCGCTTATGCGTTGCAGGATCAAGGCTATGACACCGTTGAAGCAAACCATCAGTTAGGTTTTGCTGCTGACGAACGAGACTTCACCCTCTGCGCCGACATGTTCAAACTGCTGGGCGTGGATGAAGTTCGCCTGCTGACCAACAACCCGAAGAAGGTTCAGATCTTGTCTGAAGCGGGGATCAACATCGTTGAGCGCGTGCCGCTCATCGTTGGCCGCAACCCGAAAAACGCACATTATCTTGATACCAAAGCCGCTAAGATGGGCCATCTTCTCGGTAACTGATGTTCCGGCGGTATCTCAGGTACCGCCCGTTTTTGTCATGATTTCGTTATCTTCACTTTGGCTTCCCTCGCCTCATGTTTTCCCTTCGTTAAACGCAAGTGTTGTGCAGGTTACAGCGCCAGGAATTAGCACCAAACTTGTCCCTTTATTGCCCTGAGTAAAAAACAGACAGTTGGTATGATCTTCTCACGTCTTACAGGTCGTTGCTTATGGATCCTTTTTCCTGATTGTGTCGTGATTTCGTTATGTCTTTTTCAACTACGCTGACTTCTGCTGTTTTGATTTTTATTCTGGCCTTTGCTGCTTCATCGGTTCATGCCCTGAATTTGCCAACCAAAATGACCACCCTCAACCAGTCCACTGCCGGGCAGGTTTCTTCGCGTCAGGGTTCCGGCCTGAAAACCGCCCTGCTGCGCCAGTATGCTCAGTGGCAAGGCACACCCTACAATCTTGGCGGCAACACCCGGCGCGGTATCGACTGTTCAGCTTTAGTGCAGAAGATCTTTTCTCAGCACATCGCCCTGCCGCGTACCACGCATCAGCAAAAAGCAAAAAGCATGAAGGTGAGTAAACATGAACTCCGCGTTGGCGATCTGGTTTTTTTCAAATCGTCACCACGTGTTCCACACGTCGGCGTTTACATCGGTGATAAACAGTTCATCCATGCTTCGCAGAAGGTCGGCGTCACCATTTCCCGACTCGACAATCCCTACTGGGCACCACGTTATGAAACGGCGCGCCGCATCGTTCATTAAAACGTTGAAGTGTTGTTTATTGTCGGGCTGGCAGTTTTAGCGTACTTTTAGGGAATGAACAGCGAATCCGTAATCGTCTCTCACCTCTCCCTTCGTTGGTGGCAGCCTTAAACCAGGCAGCCTGATTTCCCCTATTCTTTTTTATCTCAGGCCGCCGGAAGGCGTCCTTTCTGTCTACAGAACCGCTCTCCGGCTGCAATAAAGGAGCTTCTGATGACACAGCAAACTGAACATTCTCACCTGATCCTCACCGGCGATCGCCCGACAGGCCAGCTGCATCTCGGGCATTATGTCGGCTCACTGCGCCAGCGTGTTGAGTTACAGACCCAGCATCCGCAATACATTCTGATTGCCGATTTGCAGGGGCTGACCGACAACGGCTCACAGCCGGAAAAAATCACCCGTAACGTGCTGGAAGTGATGGCTGATTACCTGGCCGTCGGCATTGATCCTCAGCTTTCAACGATTTGCCTGCAGTCCGCTCTGCCTGCCCTGGCCGAACTCACGATGCTGTATATGAATATCGTGACGGTCTCTCGCGTTGAGCGTAATCCCACGGTGAAAAACGAAATCCAGCAAAAGGGATTTTCTCGTTCGCTGCCTGCGGGCTTTCTGGTTTACCCGATAAGCCAGGCGGCAGATATCACCGCTTTCGGGGCCGACCTTGTGCCTGTGGGCGATGACCAGTTGCCGATGATCGAGCAAACCAATGAAATCGTACACAAGATGAATAGCCTGCTTCCGCAGCCTGTCTTACGCCACTGTAAAGCGCTGCTCAGCCCGGTCAGCCGTCTGCCGGGCATTGACGGCAATGCCAAAATGTCGAAATCGCTGGGCAACACGCTGACGCTGTCTGCCAGTGAAGAGGAAATTCATAAAGCCGTGGGCGCTATGTACACCGACCCAGGCCATCTGCGGGTCAGTGATCCAGGGCAAATTGAGGGCAATGTGGTGTTCACTTATCTGGATGCCTTCCACCCTGACAGCAGTAAAGTCGCCGCCATGAAAGCTCATTATCAGCAAGGCGGGCTCGGTGACAGACAATGTAAGAATGAGCTGGAAACCTGCCTGCAGGAGTTGCTGGCCCCTGTTCGTCAGCGTCGTGCTGAGCTGATAGTCGATAAAGAGATGTTGATGACGCTGCTAAAAGCAGGCAGTGAGAAAGCACATGAGAAAACGCAGCAAACGCTGGTTGCGGTGAAACGTGGGCTGGGTTTGCCGGTGATGTTCTGAGAAAAAGGCCGGGTGGCGACTGACGCCTTACCCGGCCAGCAAAGTGGTTGTGTAAGCCGGATAAGCGCCAGCGCCATCCGGCTTTTCACGATTTAATGCAGCATATTGCGGATCACATAGTGCAGGATCCCGTCGTTCTGGTAGTAGGTCAACTCCGTCGCCGTATCGATACGGCAGCGACAGTCAATGACCTCTTTTTTCCCGTCAGCACGCGTCAGGGTGACCGGAACCGTAGCACCTGGCTTGAGGTTTTGCAGGTCGGCAATGTCAATCTGCTCTTCCCCGGTCAGCGCCAGAGTCTTGCGGGTAACGCCCTGTGGAAATTCCAGCGGCAAAATCCCCATTCCGATTAAGTTAGAACGGTGAATACGTTCAAAAGACTCGGAGATCACCACCCGCACGCCCAGCAGACGTGGGCCTTTCGCTGCCCAGTCACGGCTGGAGCCAGAACCATACTCTTTCCCGGCAATGACCGCCAACGGAGTGCCCTGCTCCTTGTAACGCATCGCGGCATCGTAAATTGAGATAACTTCTGACCCCGGCAGATGGCGCGTCATGCCGCCTTCCACGCCCGGCACCATCTCATTACGAATGCGGATATTGGCAAAAGTACCGCGCATCATCACTTCGTGGTTGCCGCGCCGTGACCCATAGGAGTTGAAATCCCGCCGTTCGACGCCGTGATTTTGCAGATAGCGCCCTGCCGGACTGTCCGGTTTGATGCTGCCCGCGGGTGAAATGTGGTCCGTGGTGACCGAATCACCCAGCATGGCGAGTATTCTCGCCCCGTGAATGTCTTCCACCGGATCAGGTTGTACGCCCATTTCATCGAAGAATGGCGACAAACGGATATAGGTAGAATCATGCTGCCAGCCATAGGTATCCGAACGTTCGACCTTGATTTCTTTCCACTCCGGCGTGCCTTCAAAGACCTCGGCATACTCTTTGTGGAACATTTCAGTCGAGACTTCTTCCACCGCCCGGGCAATTTCCGCACCGCTCGGCCAGATGTCTTTCAGGTAAACCGGGTCGCCTTTTTGGTCATGCCCCAGCGGATCGCTCATCAGGTTAATATTCATGTTGCCCGCCAGCGCATAGGCCACCACCAGCGGCGGTGAAGCCAGCCAGTTGGTTTTGACCAGCGGATGAATACGCCCTTCGAAATTTCGGTTGCCTGAAAGCACGGCGCCGACAGTCAGGTCGCCTTTTTTAATCGCGGTTTCAATCGGGTCCGGTAGCGGGCCGGAGTTACCGATACAAGTGGTGCAGCCATAACCCACCAGGTTGAAACCCAGCTCGTCCAGATACGGGGTCAATTTGGCGTGAGCCAGATAGTCTGAAACGACTTTCGATCCCGGTGCCAGCGAGGCTTTAACCCATGGCTGACGTTGCAACCCAAGCTTAACGGCTTTCTTCGCCAGCAGCCCTGCTGCCATCAGCACGCTTGGGTTTGACGTGTTGGTACAGGAGGTGATTGCAGCAATAACCACCGCGCCATCGGGCAACTGATATTGATGCCCGTTCAGGGTATAGTCCACCGGCTGGCGGTCTTTTTGCGCGGTGTTGAGTTCCAGCTCCGAGCTTTGCGCAAACGCCCTGGGCACATCGCCCAGAGCGACTCTGTCCTGCGGGCGTTTCGGGCCAGCGAGGCTTGCCTCAACACCACCCATATCCAGTTCCAGCGTGCTGGTAAAGACAGGTTCATCCCCGGTATTACGCCACATGCCCTGCGCTTTGGCATAGGCTTCCACCAGTTCAATCTGCTCTTCGCTGCGGCCGCTCAGACGCATATAGTCCAGCGTCACGCCGTCAATCGGGAAGAAGCCGCAGGTCGCCCCATATTCCGGAGACATGTTGGCAATCGTCGCGCGGTCAGCCAGCGGCAAAGAGTCCAGCCCATCACCGTAGAATTCAACAAATTTACCGACCACACCGTGCTTACGCAGCATTTGCGTGACGGTTAACACCAGGTCGGTGGCGGTGATGCCTTCACGTAATTTTCCGGTCAGCTTGAAGCCGACAACATCAGGGATCAGCATGGAAACAGGCTGGCCGAGCATGGCGGCCTCGGCTTCAATCCCGCCCACGCCCCAGCCCAGCACGCCCAGTCCATTGATCATCGTGGTGTGGGAATCAGTGCCGACCAGCGTATCCGGGTACGCCACCCATTCACCGTTTTGCTCTTCGCTCCAGACGGCTTTGCCGAGGTATTCAAGGTTCACCTGATGGCAAATGCCGGTGCCTGGTGGCACAACGCTGAAGCGACTGAAAGCCTGTTGGCCCCAGCGCAGGAATACGTAGCGCTCGTGGTTACGCTCCATTTCGAGGCGCACGTTTTCACCGAATGCGTCATCATCGCCGAAGTGATCGACGGTCACAGAATGGTCAATGACCAGGTCTACGGGGGAAAGTGGATTGACTTTAGCGGTATCGCCGCCGAGACGTTTAACCGCCTCTCGCATCGCCGCCAAATCGACGACAGCGGGAACACCGGTAAAATCCTGCATCAAAACACGGGCGGGACGATAGGCAATTTCACGGTCAGCATGGGCGTTTTTGAGCCAGCCCGCCAGAGCGTGAATATCTTCTTCGGTGACGGAATCACCGTCCTGCCAGCGCAGCAGGTTTTCAAGCAGGACCTTCAGTGATTTTGGCAGGCGGGTAATATCACCGAGGGTTTTGGCGGCCAGCGGCAGGCTATAGTAATGGTACGTTTTTGCTTTGGCCTGCAGCGTATCCTTACTGGCTTCTCGTAGGGTTGACGACATAGCTCCTCCTTAATGACAGGGATTGCGAAGCCCTGACTCTCCTCAGGGTCTGTCTTTAAAGATAACACACGATCTACGTAACGTTTTGATAACAACCCGAAATGCTAAATGCTGAAGAAACTTTACCTGCGGAAATGAAAAACCCGATGCAAGCATCGGGTTTTAGAAGATTAGTTGGTCAACATCCAGACCAGCTGACACCAGAACACGATTGAGAGTGAAAAGGCCCCCATCCATGACCAGTATTTCATGCTACGGTTTGTATTCATTATTAAATACCCATAGTTATTCATTTTTAATGCCTTTTCAGGCAATGGCGTTATTGCTGTGGTGTATTTATTAACGAGTACAGAAAAATAACAGCAAAAGAGTAAAGCGACTTCAGGTGGAATAATTAGCGTTTTTTATCTTCGTCGTCGGCAAAGGAATCAATAAAAGCCTGTTGCTGAGACGTCAGTTTCCAGCTCTGTGGAACGGTCACTGGCCCTTTTTTACGCGTCTGTGGTTTGTCATTTGACTGACACACTGGCTTGACTGATACACCCTGACCAGAAACGACCATTTTTAACCCCAATATTTCCAGATGAGCAGGGCAACAACGACCCAAAACACAGCGGAGCCCAGGAAAACCGCGAACCAGGCTTTGCGCTTCAGCTCAGCATCCCGCTGCGGTTCTTCACGTCCTGATGGCATTGCTAACCTCATACAATCGGTACCACTTATCGTTATTGCACCAACCAATCGGCACAAGTAATCGTCATTGAGATAAATCCTAATTAAAAAGTAAGCAAAAATCCAGCGATTTTACGAATCGACCGTATGTGAATCTTGAATCTTTGACGGAAAATAAATATTGAGTCACAGAAATTTGCGTAGCGGCAAAATAGTTTCTACTTTGTTACCGTTTGACACTGCATTATCCGGTTTTCGATTTTTTAGAAAAGGATGACAGAGAGGGATGAAATGCAACTGAGGGCGATTTTAATTCACGTTAAGTGATCTGTTTCACGATATCCCCGTGGCCGGGGATATCAATAATGACTGAGGGGATTATTTCTCAGGTAATTTAATATCTTTGAACATCGCTTCAATATCTTCATTCGAGCGTAAAGCGACCGCCGTATCCACCACATCACGGGTCAAGTGCGGCGCGAAGCGTTGAATAAAATCATACATATAACTGCGCAGGAAGGTGCTGCGGCGGAAACCAATTTTGGTGGTGCTGTGGCTGAAAATGTCTTTGGCTTCGAGCTTCACCAGGTCCGGATCAGAAACAGGATCAACAGCCATGCTGGCTATCACCCCTACTCCCAGCCCCAACCGAACGTAGGTTTTGATCACATCTGCATCTGTCGCGGTAAAGACAATGCGCGGCGTTAGTCCTGCACGGTTAAACGCAGTATCGAGTTCGGAACGCCCGGTAAAACCGAAGGTGTAGGTGACCAGCGGGTACTGCGCCAGTTCTTCGATAGTCACCGACCCTTTCCCGGCCAGCGGGTGATCTGGTGTGACCACAATCGAACGGTTCCAGTGATAACAAGGCAACATGACCAGGTCGTCGTAGAGATGCAGCGCTTCGGTCGCAATCGCAAAATCAGCATTGCCTTTTGAGACCGCCTCAGCAATCTGCGTTGGCGAACCCTGGTGCATATGCAGTGACACACGAGGATAACGCTCGATAAAGCCTTTAATCACACCAGGAAGCGCATACCGCGCCTGAGTGTGCGTTGTGGCGACATACAGCGAACCTTTGTCTGGCCAGGTGTGTTCACCTGCCACTGACTTAATGGCTTCGACTTTTGACAGCACTTCACGCGCAATCCGGATGATCTCCTGCCCGGCTGGCGTCACCTGGGTCAGATGCTTCCCGCTGCGAGCGAAGATTTGAATGCCCAGTTCGTCCTCAAGCATACGAACTTGTTTACTGATGCCCGGCTGCGAGGTGTAAAGCCCTTCGGCGGTCGAGGAGACGTTAAGGTTATGGTTCACAACCTCAACGATATAACGGAGTTGCTGTAGTTTCATGACCGGTATCCGCATGCGTAAAGGCGGTGATGCCTAATACGATTTGACAATAAGAAAGTGGTTAACTATAACCACTATATCATTTATGCCGGATGTGTATAGATGTGAATAAAAAATAATAACGCAGGAATAAAAAGGGCCGCAATGCGGCCCTTAGCGGTGTTTTCTGGCTCTCAGGCGAGATTATTTCTTCGCCACTTCCTGCCATTTTCCGTCGATAAAGAAGGCAGACCAGCCGCTGGCTTTGCCGTCTTCTTTTTCGGAAGCCACGTACTGCTGCTTCGTTTTACGGCTGAAACGCACCATGGTTTTGTTGCCCTGTGGATCTTCCTGCGGCGCATCTGCCAGATAACGCAGTTTTTCCGGCAGACGATCGCGGAAGCGGAACAGCTCTTCCACCAGCGGCGCACGAGTTTCACGCGATTTCGGGAAGGTGTTCGCGGCAAGGAAGACACCCGCAGCACCATCACGCAGAACGAAGTACGCGTCAGACTTTTCACAAGGCAGTTCTGGCAGCGGAACCGGATCTTCTTTCGGCGGAGCCACTTCACCGTTACGCAGGATCTTACGAGTGTTTTTGCAGTCGTCGTTGGTACACGCCATGTACTTACCGAAGCGCCCCATTTTCAGGTGCATTTCAGAACCACATTTCTCACACTCAACGATTGGACCGTCGTAACCCTTAATGCGGAACTCACCCTCTTCGATTTCGTAGCCATCGCAGGTCGGGTTGTTACCACAGACGTGCAGTTTACGCTTCGGATCGATCAGGTAGCTGTCCATCGCCGTGCCGCATTTCGCGCAACGACGTTTGGCACGCAGCGCGTTGGTCTCAGCGTCATCGCCTTCCAGCACGTTCAGCACTTCGTTTTCCGGCACCAGGTTGATGGTGGTTTTGCAGCGCTCTTTCGGTGGCAGCGCATAACCAGAACATCCCAGGAACACGCCGGTGCTGGCCGTACGAATCCCCATCTTGCGTCCGCAGGTTGGGCAATCGATGCTGGTCAGGATCATCGAGTTCGGCTTCATGCCGCCCTCTTCAGGATCTTTTTCCGCGGCTTCAAGATGACGGGTGAAATCACCGAAGAAGTCGTTAAGAACCTGTTTCCACTCAGCCTGATGGTTGGCGACCTGGTCAAGGCTGCTTTCCATCTGCGCGGTGAAGTCATAGTTCATCAGCTCGCGGAAGTTTTCTTCCAGACGGTCGGTAACAATCTCACCCATCTTCTCAGCGTAGAAACGGCGGTTTTCAACGCGCACATAACCACGATCCTGAATCGTCGAGATAATTGACGCATAGGTCGACGGACGGCCAATACCGCGTTTTTCGAGTTCTTTCACCAGCGAGGCTTCGCTGAAACGTGCTGGCGGTTTGGTGAAGTGTTGCGCAGGCAGCAACTCAACCAGAGACAGGGCATCGCCTTTCTGTACTGGCGGCAGCGTTCTGTCTTCATCACCTTTACGCAGCGCAGGCATCACTTTCGTCCAGCCGTCGAAACGCAGCGTACGACCACGGGCTTTCAGTTTGAAGTCACCTGCGCCAACGGTCAGCGTGGTGGAATCATACTGCGCCGGTGTCATCTGACAGGCCACAAACTGACGCCAGATAAGCTGATACAGCTTCTGCGCGTCGGCTTCCATGTCCTTCAGCGATTCAGCAAGAACGGCAACGTCGGAAGGACGAATTGCTTCGTGCGCTTCCTGCGAGTTCTCTTTGCTGGCGTACTGATTCGGGTTTTCCGGCAGGTATTTCTTGCCAAAATTATCACCGATATAGCCGCGAACCATGTTCACCGCGTCCTGGCTCAGGTTGGTGGAGTCAGTACGCATATAGGTGATGTGACCCGCTTCATACAGTCGCTGGGCCATCATCATGGTTTTTTTCACGCCGTAACCGAGACGTGTGCTTGCCGCCTGCTGCAACGTAGAGGTAATGAAGGGCGCGCCCGGCTTGCTGCTGGTCGGCTTATCTTCACGCTCAAGCACGCTGTAACGCGCTTTCTCAAGCAGACTCACCGCCGACATGGTCTCTTCGCGAGTTACCGGACGGAAAGGTTTGTCGTGGTGATGGCTCACTTCAAGCGGCAGTGCTTCACCCGCAGGCGTGGTGGTATTGGCGTCAATTTCCCAGAATTCTTCCGGAACAAACGCTTTAATCTCACGCTCGCGTTCCACAACCAGACGCACAGCTACTGACTGTACGCGGCCTGCGGAAAGGCCACGGGCAATTTTCTTCCACAGCAGCGGAGAGACCATGTAACCCACAACGCGGTCAACGAAACGACGCGCCTGCTGAGCGTTCACACGGTCAATATTCAGTTCGCCCGGCGTGTCAAACGCCTGACGAATCGCATTCTTGGTAATTTCGTTAAACACCACGCGGCTATAGCGTGAGTAATCACCGCCGATCACTTCCCGCAGGTGCCATGCGATGGCTTCCCCTTCGCGGTCAAGGTCGGTTGCGAGATAGATGTGGTCGGCTTTTTCGGCCAACTGTTTGAGCTCTGAAACGACCTTTTCTTTCCCCGGGAGCACTTCGTACTGCGCTTCCCAGTCATGCCATGGATCAACGCCCATGCGATTTACCAGCGCACCGCGTTCATCCTTTTTCGGCTTTTTCGCCGTTTTGGTGGAGGCAGAGTCAGCGCTCTTTTTGGTTGCTGAGCCACTTGTCGGCAAATCGCGGATATGACCGACGCTGGATTTCACCACGTAGTCATTACCCAGATACTTATTGATCGTTTTGGCTTTTGCCGGGGACTCAACGATAACGAGAGCTTTACCCATATTCACCTTTACCTAATTTGATT
>NZ_JBOFIN010000133.1:0-30820 GCF_051650185.1 Scandinavium sp. | reverse complement strand
GTGGTACAGCACGAAAGTGGGGGTTATCGACCTGAAGAAAAGGTCGATAACCATGGGTAAAGGATGTTAAATAGTGTTCACCATGTCCCCGAACACCTGTCTACCATGTCTCCGGACCGTACAGGGGAGAGGGTTAGGGAGAGGGGGAAAAACGGGTGCTATGCCTGAGAAGGCGTCGGATCGTCCCCTTTTACCTCACGCTTCACTTCCGTCACTTCATCACCCTTCCCGTTGCGCAGATGCACTTCAAGCTGATTAAAGGCGATGTTGATGCCGTTTTCGCGGCACATGCGGTCAATAGTGCGGTTCAGTTCATCGACGGTGTAGCTGCGATCCCGCAGCTCGCGCACGTAGAGACGCAGCTCGTGATCGAGCGTGCTTGGGCCAAAGGTGGTGAAGAAGACAGAGGGCTCCGGCTCATGCATCACTTTTGGATGTTCGTTGGCGGCTTTCAGCAGAACCTCTTTCACCTTGTCGAGATCCGATCCGTAAGCCACACCAAGGCGGATAACCACACGGGTGATCGTATCGCTCAACGACCAGTTGATCAGACGCTCGGTCACGAACGCTTTGTTCGGGATGATCACTTCTTTGCGGTCGAAGTCGGTGATTGTCGTGGCACGAATACGGATTTTGCTTACCGACCCTGAGAACGTGCCGATCGTGACCGTATCGCCGATGCGCACCGGGCGTTCGAACAGAATAATCAGACCCGAAACAAAGTTACCGAAAATCTCACCAAGCCCAAAACCAAGACCGACCGACAGCGCGGCTGCAAGCCACTGCAGTTTATCCCAGGACACCCCAAGCGAGCCGAAAATGGTCATCGCGCCAACGGCGATAAGAACATAGTTCAGGATCGTGGTAATGGCGTAGGACGCCCCCTGACGCATATTCAGGCGAGAGAGCACCAGCACTTCCAGCAGCCCCGGAAGGTTGCGGATCAGTGCCCAGGTCACGACCAACGCAATCAGTGCGAACAGAATGCTGCCCAGCGTGACGTTACGGATAACCTCAGAACCGGCCTCGGTCGCGTTGTAGTGCCACAGAGTGATGCTGTCGAGATAAGCGAAGACGGTGATTAAATCTGACCAGATAGCCCAGAATGCCAACCCGAACAGTGCCGCCATCACCAGCATGGTGATGCGCAGCGTTTGCTGGTTAACGTCTTCCAGCGCAATGGTCGGCTCTTCCTGCGGCTCTGCCCCTTCTGCACCCTCTTTCACCAGATGCTGGCGGCGAGCCAGCGCACGGCGATAAGCAATACGGCGAGCTGCAACGCTCAGGCCGCGCAGGACGGTTTGATAAAGCAGGTTCCACAGGATGACCAGATAAACGGTTTCAATCCAGCGCCCCGCCAGTCGCAGCGTGGTGTAGAAGTACCCCGTTGCCGTCAGCACCAGCAGCGCGACAGGCACAATCGCCAGGACGGTGATGGTGAGCAAACGCAGACTGTGCGACTCTTTATCACGCCAGGCGTCGCGGCACATTGGCATGATCAGCACGGCTATCAGCAGCAGGTTGAGGAAGATAGCAAACTGGCCCAGCACGTCATCCATCAGATGCAGCGGAGACAACTCCGCCTCAACGGACCAGAAATGCAGCGGTAACAGCGCCAGGCTGATACGCACAATCTGCCGACGCCAGTGGCTGGTCAATTGCGGTGGCATGTTGAAGTGAGTCACCGCCACGCCGTTTTTCTCGAGCACTTTCCAGCACACGCCAAACACCAGCCAGAACAGCGCCAGTTTTTTACTGAATGCCCACAGCAAATCGCTGACGTTCAGCTGCATGGTCAGCAGAATTAACCCTGTAGCGAGAATGAGCATCACCACCGGCAGCGCGCGAATCAGGTCGATAAGAATCGCTTTCGGCGTATGTAACTGGCTGTCGTTACGCAGTTGGCCGACTTCTGAAGCCAGTTTTGCCTGATAGCTTCGCAGCCATTTCAGCCGCCAGCGAATCAGCCCGGCGATCAACAACAGCGGCAATCCGGCGAGGAAAGCGACGAACACCGCAGGCCAGGCTTTCTGCCAGTTAACGGTCAGCTTCATTTTGCTGAACTGGTCTTTCAGCGCTGACGGGAAGGATTTGATCCAGTCCCAGTCCATCGGCTTGTTGCTGTTCACCCAGAAAATTTGCTGGGTCAGAATGGAGCGCAGGCTTTTCGAGACGCTCATCAACTGCTGCTGGTTAACCTGCAGGTTGATGGCCATCATCAGCTGATTGCCCAGCTGTTTGTTCATCTGGTCCAGCAGTTCACGACGCATATCCACAACCTGCGTTAACGCATCGGTCACTTCGTCGTTCACTTCGCCGGTATGCCCTTCTTCCAGCTTCGACACGTAATCATCGCTCTGGAACAATGCGTCACGCTGCTGGTTGACTTCAAACTGCTCCAGACGCAAATCCGCGATGCGGTTGGTCATGTCTTCCAGCTCATCAGCGGAAGGCAGCGTTTGCTGTTCCTGATACAGAATACGCGACAGCAGCAGGCTGCCTTTGAGCATGGAAATTTGTTCTTTGATATTGCGTTCGGACTGCAGCGCCCTGTCGAGCCAGTTTTTCACGCGAATATTTTGCTGAACCAGCTGGTTGCCCGTTTCAGTCGCTTTGATCAGGCGCTCGCTGAGCTGATGATTAATATCAAGCTCCTGTTTCACCAGCGGGTTGGCCTGAATGCGGGCAGCATCATCCGGAGAAACCGCTTCCTGCGCCGTTTTTTCTGTCAGCGTCAGGCGCTTGCTGTTTACCGCTTCCTGCAAGAGCTGAAGCTGATGTTGCAGCCGGTTGGCATTTGCCGTCACATAGTCGCGCTGCTTTTGCAGCGCATCCTGCAACGTGGTATTGCCGGAAAGGCTTTTACGCTGCTGATCGAGCTCTGCATTCAGCAAGGCTTGCTGCACCAGCAGCATATTTTGCTGAGTGGGACGCAGCGCATCTTCGCCTACCGTCGTGCCGTTCAGACGGTTGCGAATCTGCTGTAGCTGCTGCGAAGCGTTATACATCGCATTCTGAACGCGCTCTGGCTGAGTTTGCAGGGAAACAAGCTGGCTGTTAAACGTGGCGAGATCGTTTTGCGCGGTTTGTAGCTGGTCAAGCAGGTCGGTAATTCGCGCTTCTAACTGGCGAACGGAAAGCTGATTCAACGTTTTGCGGGTTTCTTCGTCGTTATCGGCGTCGCTTAAGGCAGTCAGGCTGTCTGTCGCCTGACGCATTTTTACCGGTGCCTGGTCAATTTGCTGCTTGAGCTGGTTGGTCTCGTCTTTCACCCGATCGATTTTATCGAGCAGTTGCAGGGTATCCGACAGATCCTGCTCAACGAGTTTATCCTGAGGGGTGAGATCTTTTTTCTTGGTCAGCGTGGTCAGTTGTTTTTGAACATCTGCGCGATCGGGAAGATCGCTGCTGTTCTGCGCACGTGCCTGGCTAATGCCCGTGGCGCCAAAGAAAAAGACCAAAACAATAATGAATGCGGAGAGTGGCTTCCGCCAGAAAATGTTGTGCAGCATAGTGTCGACACGAATGAGTTCAGGACCGGAAAAACCGGGGACAAGTGCCGCCGAAGAATAGCATTTCTGCCGGGAACCGAATAGCAGGTCTCACCAGGAAAATTCTCGGACTCATTCGCGCCTTACTTCGCGCAACCCGCCCGCAGCGTTGGGCAGAACTGGTACATCTCGATCAACACTTCCACGTAAGCACGGGCTTCGTTTTTCAGGTTGAAAGAATCCGGCGAAAAAAGCCAGTTTTCAACAATCCCGGAGACATAGCTACGCATCAGAATCGCCGCCCGTCGGGTCAATAAATCTGCTGGCAGTTGCCCAACGTTCATGCACTCCGTTAGCGCCTGCTCAATGCGGTCATAGCTCTCAAGGTAAAGATTGCGTTGAACCTGTTGTACAACAGCCATTTCGCCAACAAATTCACATTTATGGAAGATTATTTCCATCAGCAGGCGGCGGCGCTCTTCTGTCACTGTCGCTTCAAGAATATAGGCTAGAATCTCCCTAAGAACTGAGAGTGGATCGCCGGGGAATTTTGCCTGATACTCTGTTTCTAATGAGCTGATGCTAAGCTCCGAGAGCTGCCAGATTTCGCTGAAGAGATCTGATTTGTTTTTGAAATGCCAGTATATTGCACCACGGGTGACACCAGCCGCTTTTGCAATCTCGGCCAACGAGGTGGATGATACCCCCTGTTGAGAAAACAAACGCAGGGCAACATCGAGAATGTGTTGCCGTGTTTCCAGCGCTTGTTGTTTGGTTTTTCGTGCCATAGGTTCGTGAATTTACAGAGGTTAGATTTACATACATTTATGAATGTATGTACCATAGCACGACCATAATATAAAGCAGCAATGGGTTTGTGGACATTTGATCCATTGATCAATTTGAAATCGGACACTCGAGGTTTACATATGAACAAAAACAGAGGGTTAACGCCTCTGGCGGTCGTTCTGATGCTTTCAGGCAGCTTAGCGCTTACAGGATGTGACGATAAACAGGCTCAACAGGGCGCGGCCCAGACGCCAGAAGTTGGCGTGGTGACGCTCAAAACCGAACCTCTCCAAATCACAACTGAATTACCTGGCCGCACCAGTGCTTTCCGTATCGCAGAAGTTCGTCCTCAGGTGAGCGGGATTATCCTGAAACGTAACTTTACGGAAGGCGGTGAAATTAAAGCCGGTGAGTCTCTTTATCAGATTGATCCAGCAACCTATCAAGCCTCCTACGACAGCGCCAAAGGCGACTTAGCCAAAGCCGAAGCCGCCGCGAAAGTGGCTCAGCTGACCGCAAGCCGTTACCAGAAACTGTTGGGAACTCAGTACATCAGCCGTCAGGATTATGACACCGCGCTGTCTGATTCCTTGCAGGCAAACGCTGCCGTCGTGGCTGCGAAAGCCGCCGTTGAAACGGCACGTATTAACCTGGCTTATACCAAAGTGACATCGCCAATTGGTGGCCGTATCGGCAAATCTTCCGTTACGGAAGGTGCGCTGGTGCAAAACGGTCAGGCCGATGCGCTGGCAACCGTACAGCAGCTCGACCCGATTTACGTCGACGTGACCCAGTCCAGCAACGATTTCCTGCGTCTGAAGCAGGAGCTGGCAAGCGGCTCACTGAAAAAGGTTGATGGCAAAGCGAAAGTCGATCTCGTCACGCAGGACGGTATCAAATATTCGCAAAGCGGTAGCCTGGAATTCTCTGATGTGACCGTTGACCAGACCACCGGCTCAATCACCCTGCGCGCCGTCTTCCCGAACCCAGACCATACCCTGCTGCCGGGGATGTTCGTGCGGGCGAAACTGGAAGAAGGGACCAACCCTAACGCTCTGCTGGTTCCTCAGCAAGGCGTCACTCGTACACCGCGTGGTGATGCGAGTGCGATGGTTGTGGGTGAAGGTGACAAAGTTGAAGTTCGCCAGATTACCGCCACTCAGGCAATTGGTGACAAATGGCTGGTGACCGACGGTCTGAAGCCAGGCGATCGCGTCGTCATTACCGGTTTACAGAAAGTCAGACCGGGCGCCCAGGTCAAAGCGCAGGAAGTGAATTCTGACAATAAACAGCAGGCCGCGGGCGGCGCGCAGTCAGAACAAACCAAGTCTTAACTTAAACAGGAGACGTTAAGACATGCCTAATTTCTTTATCGATCGCCCCATTTTCGCGTGGGTGATCGCCATTATTATCATGCTGGCAGGGGGGCTTGCGATCCTCAAATTGCCGATCGCGCAATATCCTACGATTGCGCCACCGGCAGTGACGATCTCCGCAGTCTACCCTGGCGCTGATGCGAAAACGGTGCAGGACACCGTCACGCAGGTTATCGAACAGAACATGAACGGTATCGATAACCTGATGTACATGTCCTCAAACAGTGACTCAACCGGTACAGTCCAGATCACCCTGACCTTTGAATCGGGTACCGATGCTGACATCGCCCAGGTTCAGGTGCAGAACAAACTGCAGCTGGCCATGCCGCTTCTGCCGCAGGAAGTTCAGCAGCAGGGTGTGAGCGTTGAGAAATCGTCCAGCAGCTTCCTGATGGTTGTCGGTGTCATTAACACCAACGGCACCATGACGCAGGACGATATCTCCGACTACGTTGCGGCTAACATGAAGGATCCTATCAGCCGTACTTCCGGCGTGGGTGACGTTCAGCTGTTTGGTTCTCAGTACGCCATGCGTATCTGGATGGACCCAAACAAACTGAACAACTTCCAGTTGACTCCGGTTGACGTGATTACCGCCATCAAAGCACAGAACGCCCAGGTTGCAGCCGGTCAGTTAGGCGGTACGCCGCCGGTGAAAGGCCAGCAACTGAACGCCTCGATCATCGCTCAGACCCGTCTGACCTCCACTGAAGAGTTCGGCAAAATTCTGCTGAAAGTGAATCAGGATGGCTCGCAGGTTCGTCTGCGTGATGTGGCGAAAATTGAGCTCGGCGGTGAAAACTACGACATTATCGCGAAGTTCAACGGCCAGCCAGCTTCTGGTCTGGGGATCAAACTGGCGACCGGTGCTAACGCACTGAACACCGCTGATGCGATTCGCGCTGAACTGAAACGTATGGAGCCCTTCTTCCCATCAGGTCTGAAGATTGTTTATCCGTACGACACCACGCCGTTCGTGAAAATCTCCATTCACGAAGTGGTGAAAACGCTGGTGGAAGCGATCATCCTCGTGTTCCTCGTGATGTATCTGTTCCTGCAGAACTTCCGTGCGACGCTGATCCCAACCATTGCGGTACCGGTGGTACTGCTCGGGACGTTTGCGATACTGGCCATCTTCGGTTATTCGATAAACACCCTGACGATGTTCGGGATGGTGCTCGCCATCGGCTTGCTGGTGGATGACGCCATCGTGGTGGTCGAAAACGTCGAGCGTGTGATGGCGGAAGAAGGCCTGCCGCCGAAAGAAGCGACCCGTAAATCGATGGGTCAGATTCAAGGCGCGCTGGTCGGTATTGCGATGGTGCTCTCGGCAGTATTCATCCCGATGGCGTTCTTCGGCGGGTCAACCGGTGCGATTTATCGCCAGTTCTCGATCACTATCGTTTCAGCGATGGCGCTGTCGGTTCTGGTGGCATTGATCCTGACGCCAGCCCTGTGTGCCACCATGCTCAAGCCAATTCAGAAAGGCGGCCATGGTGAACATAAAGGCTTCTTCGGTTGGTTTAACCGCATGTTCGATAAGAGCACGCACCATTACACCGACAGCGTAGGCAACATTCTGCGCAGCACCGGTCGTTATCTGCTGCTCTACATCATCATCGTGGTTGGCATGGCTTACCTGTTCGTGCGTCTGCCAAGCTCGTTCCTGCCGGACGAAGACCAGGGCGTATTCCTGTCAATGGCGCAGTTGCCAGCGGGTGCGACTCAGGAGCGTACGCAGAAAGTCCTGGATGAGATGACGAATTACTATCTCACCAAAGAGAAAGACAACGTTGAATCGGTGTTTGCGGTTAACGGCTTCGGCTTCGCGGGTCGTGGTCAGAACACCGGTATCGCGTTCGTTTCTCTGAAAGACTGGAGCGAGCGTCCAGGGGAAGAGAACAAAGTCGGCGCGATTACCGGCCGTGCGATGGGCTACTTCTCGCAGATTAAAGATGCGATGGTGTTCGCCTTTAACCTGCCGGCTATCGTCGAACTGGGTACCGCAACCGGCTTTGACTTCCAGCTGATTGACCAGGCCGGTTTGGGCCACGAAAAACTGACTCAGGCGCGTAACCAGCTGTTTGGTGAAATCGCCAAACATCCGGATGTGCTGACGCAGGTTCGTCCAAACGGCCTGGAAGATACACCGCAGTTTAAAATTGACGTTGACCAGGAAAAAGCGCAGGCACTGGGTGTGTCCATTAGCGACATCAACACCACGCTGGGCGCAGCCTGGGGTGGCAGCTACGTCAACGACTTCATCGACCGTGGTCGCGTGAAGAAAGTGTACGTGATGTCCGAAGCGCCATACCGCATGCTGCCAAATGACATTGGTAACTGGTATGTTCGCGGCAGCAATGGTCAGATGGTTCCGTTCTCCGCCTTCTCCACTTCACGTTGGGAATACGGTTCACCGCGTCTGGAACGTTACAACGGTCTGCCATCGATGGAAATCCTCGGTCAGGCAACACCAGGTAAGAGTACCGGTGAAGCCATGCTGTTGATGGAGCAACTGGCTGGCAAACTGCCGACCGGCGTGGGCTACGACTGGACGGGCATGTCTTATCAGGAACGTTTGTCCGGTAACCAGGCCCCTGCCCTGTACGCGATTTCACTGATTGTCGTGTTCCTGTGTCTGGCGGCATTGTATGAGAGCTGGTCGATTCCGTTCTCGGTTATGCTGGTCGTTCCGCTCGGGGTTATCGGTGCACTTCTGGCAGCCACCTTCCGTGGCCTGACCAACGACGTGTACTTCCAAGTAGGCCTGCTGACAACCATTGGCTTGTCGGCGAAGAACGCGATACTTATCGTGGAATTCGCCAAAGATCTGATGGATAAAGAAGGCAAAGGCCTGATTGAATCGACGCTGGAAGCGGTCCGTATGCGTCTGCGTCCAATCCTGATGACGTCTCTGGCGTTCATCCTCGGGGTAACACCGCTGGTTATCAGCTCCGGTGCAGGCTCCGGTGCACAGAACGCCGTCGGTACAGGCGTAATGGGCGGGATGGTCACCGCGACGGTGCTGGCTATCTTCTTCGTGCCGGTGTTCTTTGTGGTTGTTCGTCGTCGTTTCAGTAAAAAGAACGAAGATCTGGAACATAGCCACCCGGTTGAACGCCATTAATTTGGCTAAACCATAACGACAAAGGGCCGCAATCGCGGCCCTTTTTAATCTCTCCATTCCCACTAAAATCGGACTTATTGCATCTCTGTTTATATCTCCACAACAAACATCAGGGATATAATCCTAATATTCTGACAATTTTTCCGTAGCAATAAGCGATAGCGTTGATTTTTATCTTAATCTACTTAAGAATACTCTTAGTTTTCCCACTCACTAAGAATTTTCACCCTCTTTCATTAGCCCGATATAAACATAAGCTAATGAAAACTAAGCATCCCGCAGCATATTTAGCGAGCGAAACCTAAAATTTCAGCTATTAGAAATGCTTAAGCTTTACGCAGACTGAATGGCCGAAATAACGCTAATTGTAATTTTTCGTAATAGCGCGGTGAAATCTTTTTCAGAGTGGATTATAGTTAGAGCATCAGGTTAGAAGCGTATGTTCCGGGTCAGACTGTTGTATCCATCCCACACGGTGTTTGTTGGTTTATCATAAGGGGATGCGTTATGGACGAATACTCGCCAAAAAGACATGATATTGCGCAGCTTAAATTTCTCTGCGAAACCCTGTATCATGATTGTCTGGTTAACCTTGAAGAAAACCGAGCTGGCTGGGTCAATGACCCGACGTCAGCGCTTAATCTTCAACTTAATGAACTGATCGAGCATATAGCCACATTCGCACTTAATTACAAAATTAAGTATGACGAAGACAATAAATTGATCGCACAAATTGATGAATATCTGGACGATACCTTTATGTTGTTCAGTAACTACGGCATTAATGCAGACGATCTGCAGAAATGGCGTAAATCAGGTAACAGACTTTTTCGCTGCTTCATCAACGTCAGCCGGGCGAATCCTGTAAGTCATTCTTGTTAAAATTATTACAATCAAAAAGGTAACGTGATGTCAGATAAACCTTTAACCAAAACCGATTATTTGATGCGTCTGCGACGTTGTCAGACTATTGATACGTTGGAACGTGTTATTGAAAAAAATAAATATGAACTCTCCGATAATGAACTGGCTGTTTTTTACTCAGCAGCAGATCATCGTCTGGCCGAACTGACTATGAATAAGCTGTACGATAAAATCCCCTCTTCCGTGTGGAAGTTTATACGTTAATTTTCCCAGGCAACTAAAAAAGCCACGGCTTTGTCTGCCTCACTCGGGAGAGTGGAGCGCAATGTGACAAGCGTCACACGGCAAGACAGGGAACGTTCCCTGATTGTGACAGACCTTATACTGTGACTCTCTCGCTAACAGGAGAATCACATGAGTGAAGAAAAACGCAAAATGATCGCCGGAGAGCTGTATCGTCCGGGTGATGTCACCCTCCGGGCCGACCGTTTGCGGGCAAGAGACATTCTGCATCGCTATAACCATTCCTCGCCAGAAGAGAAAGCGTTACGTCACGATCTGCTCAGTGACTTGCTGAGGTATGAGCATGACGCTTATATTGAACCGACTTTCCGCTGTGACTACGGCTACAACATTTTCCTCGGCCGTAACTTCTACGCCAACTTTGACTGCATCATGCTCGACGTCTGTCCGATTCGTATCGGCGACAACTGCATGCTTGCGCCCGGCGTGCATATCTACACCGCCACTCATCCTCTCGATGCGCAGGAACGCACAGGCGGAGCGGAATTCGGCAAACCCGTGACGATTGGCCACAATGTGTGGATCGGCGGGCGAGCGGTTATCAATCCTGGCGTCACGATTGGTGATAATGCGGTGATCGCTTCCGGCGCTATCGTGGTGAAAGATGTGCCAGCGAATGCCGTGGTTGGTGGCAATCCGGCGCAAATCATTAAAATGCTCGACTGACTGTTATGCTTTTCTGCAACCAAACTGTTACTTTTCGCCTGAATCACGGCAACATAAAATAGGACATCACCCGATTCAGGCATAACAGAGGGCGCAGATGGCCGAAATCCAGCGACTGCTTACCAACACCATCGAAGAATTAAACAGCGCCGAGAAGCGCGATAATCGTCCGCGCTTCAGCATCAGCTTTATTCGCCGTTTCCCTGGGCTGTTCCTGGCGATGTACCTCGGCTTTCTGGCGACCTGGGTAGTCATGCATCGTTCAGAAACGCTGGCGGATTCCCTGTGGTTACTGGTGGTGTTGTTTATTGTCCTCAACGGCTTTTTCTTTTTCGACGTCGCCCCGCGTTACCGCTACGAAGATATCGACGTTCTGGATTTTCGCGTCTGCTATAACGGTGAGTGGTACAACACCCGCTTTGTGCCAGATGAACTCATCGAGAACATTTTGCATTCTCCGCGTGTGGCCGAGCCGCAGAAAAGCCAACTTCAGAAAATGATGGCCTCCAAGGGCGAACTGTCGTTCTACGATATCTTCACCCTCGCCCGCGCCGAGACTGCGCAATAAGCTTATTCAGCGTCCGCATACCAGAGATGAACTGGGATGCGGACGTATTGCCATACCCCAATACAAAGCCTGTTTTCCCACTGGAAGCATCGAGGTAATAACGACTCAGTGCGGCAGGTGCCATTTGATATTGCCGGGCAAGATCGGCAATGTTGCCATCATCAATACCTTCAATTTGTACGGTCAAGTGCATCCCCCCTTCACCACCGGAAACCGTATGCGGCATCTCCAGCTCCAGCGCAATCGCTTCACGCAACTGCCCCTGTCGCTTGCGGTAAAGCCTTCGCATCGAGGCAAGATGGCGCGCGTAGTGACCTTCTTCAATGAAATGTGCCAGCGCCCGCTGTTCCGTTCTGTGACCGCCGCGCAGCAGCGAATGGATGGTTGGCTGTACCGCTTTCGCCAGTGCTTCCGGCATCACCACAAATCCCATTCGTAACGACGGGAAAAGCGTCTTACTAAATGTGCCTAAATACACCACAGGCGCCTGAGGATGCATCCCCAGCATGGCGGGGATCGGTTCACCGCTGTAACGGAACTCACTGTCGTAATCATCCTCGATGATCCATGCGCCACTGCTGCGCGCGAAATCCAACAGCGCCAGACGCCTTGAAGCACTCATCACGCTCCCTAAGGGGAATTGATGAGAAGGTGAAGTGAAAATAAGCCGTGGAGCCTGCGTGGTTTGCGCGCTAAAGTTCATGCCCTCTTCGTCCACGCTAATCCCTTTCACCTGCAGCCCACAGGACACAAAAGCACTACGCGCGCCAAAGTAACCGGGATCTTCATGCCAGGCTAACTGCCCGCTTTCACTGAGCAATTGAGTGCATAAATTTAGCCCTTCCAGCGCACCTTCAGTGATGATGACCTGGCTTGCATCGCAATGAATGCCCCTCGACAGCGCCAGATGGCGGGCAATCGCTGTGCGCAGCGGCCATTCGCCTGCCGATTCACCGTAACCCAGCAGCGTGCTGCCCTCTTCCCTCAACACACGATCCAGCAGGCGCCGCCACAGCGGCAGCGGAAAATAGTTCACCGCTGGCGTGCCGGGCGTGAACATAAAAGCAGGGGAATCACGACGGGTGCCCGGTGGCAGTTGTGCCAGCCTGGACGGCAGACGCAGATCCGGCATCACGGTTGATTGGCTCACAGAAGATTTAGGCAGAATAGCAACTCGCGAACCCTGCCGGTCACGCAGCAGATACCCCTCTGTCGCCAGTTGGTCCAGCGCGGCATTGATAGTGTTGCGCGAAAGAAGCAGCTGCTGCGCGATGGTTCTCGACCCAGGCAAACGGCTTTCCGCCTGCAGGTGCCCCTGCAAAATGGCTTCTCGCAGCCCGAGATAGAGTGCGCGAGCCAGCGTTTCATCACCTCGTTGCTGCAACGTTTTTGCCAGCAACGTGTAGAAAGCGTCCTGCGGAATGTTCATCGCCTCCCCTCGTGGTACCACCAGAATACGTATTGATGGTTCTTTTTAGAGAACCATCTTATCTCTATTCTGCGGGAGTGCGTTCATAAAAGGAGTGAGTATGAGTCAGAATAATAAGTTTGGTCAGCCGGTGGGCGATGCCCTTCCGGACTGGCAACCACGACCACATCCACAACGAGTCACCCTTGAGGGCCGTTTGTGCAGGCTGGAACCGCTGGCTGAACACCATGCATCAGCGCTGTTCTCAGCTTATCAACTGGCAGAAGATACGCGTAGCTGGACATGGTTACTGCGCGAACCAGATACAAACGTTGAGAGCTATCAGGCGTGGGTGGCAAGCGTTGCTGCACTACAGGATCCGATTCACTTTGCGGTTATCGACAAAAACACAGGGCAGCCTGTGGGCAGTCTGGCGCTGATGCGTATCGACAGTAAAAATGGCGTCATCGAAGTGGGACATGTGCATTTTTCGCCTTTACTCAGCCGCACGCCGATGTCGACCGAAGCCCAGTGGTTGCTCATGCGCTACGCGTTTGAAACGCTGGGGTATCGCCGCTATGAATGGAAATGCAACAGCCTGAACGAACCCTCACGTCGCGCGGCGTTGCGTATGGGATTTCAGTATGAGGGGCGTTTTCGCCAGGCGCTGGTGATTAAAGGACATAACCGGGATACCGACTGGTTCTCGATCATTGATAGCGAGTGGCCTGAAGTCGATTCTGCAATGCAGAAATGGCTTGCCGCCGGGAATTTTGGTCCCGACGGCAAGCAGTTAAGTTCCCTGGAAAGTTGGCGACAGCCAAAACGTTAACGTCTTTTCTTACGCCCCTGCACAGCTTTAAAGCGGGGGTTACTTTTGCAAATGACGTACAGCCGCCCTTTGCGTTTGACTATCTGGCAATCCGGATGGCGCTGTTTCGCGCTTTTTAGAGAGTTAAGCACCTGCATGTTTAGCCTCGTTTCGCATTAAGGAAACCAGCAAAACGCTGGCGGAAGCGCGCCGTGCTGCCTTCGCTGGAGAAGGTTTTCTGTTTCCCGGTATAGAACGGGTGCGATTTAGACGACACTTCCAGCGTGATGTACGGATACGTTTCGCCTTCCAGCTCAATCTCTCTGTCCGTCCTGATGGTCGAGCCCACTTTGAAGTACTCGTTAGCACTGGTGTCGTGAAACACCACGGTACGGTAGTGCGGATGAATGCCGGCTTTCATGATGAACCTCAATTGTTATAGTATAACATAACAATAAAGTACACCGACGTTTGAACAAGATCAACCCTGTAGGTTGTATGGGTTTAAAGCAGGCGCAAAAAAGGCGACCGAAGTCGCCTTTCGCAAATACCCGATTTCTCTACCGCTGCTCACGCCCCACCAGCATTGTCGTCAGCGTGAAGGAGAGCACCAGCGCGATAGCCACGCCGGACAGCGCGAACACAAAGTACGGGCCGATATAAGCCGGCAAGCTGAAGATGCTCGACAGGATGTAGCCGTACAGCCGAACGCCAAAGAACGCGATAAACGCGGAAGCCAGTGAGCTTGCGATGGTCGCCGCAATAAACGCCTTCTTATAGCGAGTCAGCACGCCAAACAGCGCGGGTTCGGTGATCCCCAGCAGCGCAGAAACCGCAGCGGAAAGCGTGACGGTTCTCTCCTGGCGGTCTTTACTCAAACGCCAGATTGCAAACGTCGCCCCGGCAATCGCCATGTTGGCCATAAACATCATCGGCATCAGCATGTCGTACCCGCGATCGCTAAAGTTTTGCAACGCGATAGGCGTCATTGCGTGATGCATACCCGTCAGGATTGCCACAGGACGAATGGCCCCCACCACCAGCCCCGCAAAACTCGCGGAAACGCCAAACAGCCCTTCAATAAAGAAGGCCAGCGCTTTCCCCAGCCAGATGCCAGTCGGCCCGATCACCACCAGTGCCGCCAGCGCGCCAATGAACAGCGTCAGCGTTGGCGTAAAGACCGTTTTCAGCACGTCGGGCATGATGCTGTCGACCCATTTATGGATATATTTCAGCGCCAGCACCGAGAAGATCACCGGGATCACGCTCGAGGCGTAGTTAAACACCGAAACAGGAATGGCATTCATCAGCCACAGCGCAGAAGCCGCATCTGCCTGATGAGCCGCCAGCGCTTTGGCGGCATCGATAAGCGTGGGATACATCAGGCACGCCGCTGGCAATTAAATCGATGATCATCACCGTATCGCTTTTTGGCGAAACGACCTTCAGCGCAATTAAGCCCGCGAGCAAACCTTTAATCATCCCCGCGCCGGCAATGGCCGGGACTATCGGACCAAATACGCCGGAGACGGTATCCATAAATAACGACACCAGGCTTTTGCGCCCTTTACTGCTTTCCACCGAGCTGTCATCACGCTGGCCCAACGCGTCCTGCAATTGCTCATACCAGCTGTTGACCTTCGGCCCGATAATTATCTGGAATTGATCGCTTTGCAGCTGTGCGCCCAGCACGCCAGGCAGCAGCTTGATTTCGCTCTGTTTTATTTTGCTATCATCAATTAAATCAAAGCGTAAGCGGGTCATGCAGTGCCAGACTTTATTAATATTCTCCTGCCCACCCACCCCTTGAATGATGCTGGCGATGGCGTCTCGCGTCCCCATAGTGACTCCTGCTGAAATGTTCTTGTTTTGGTTGTCTGGAGGATAATAAAGCCCAAACAATAAAACAAACCAATAAAAGTTGAATCCCCTCACAATTATCGACAACAGCAGAGCAAAATGAAGAGATAGCGATAATTGGTCTGGTTTTTAATTAAAATACATCACAATTACAGACCAAAAAATTTATTCAGAAAAAGGGTTTACCTCTGCCTGAAAATAGAGTGAAGATACTGTATCAACCGTATTCTCTTTCCGTCTTCTACAGGGAGCCTTTGGCGTGGAACCGACACTTATCACCGCGATTGATTGTTTCATCACCCGCCCGGATCGTCACAACCTGGTGACCGTCCGCGTGACAACCGATAAAGGGGTGACTGGACTCGGCTGTGCAACCTTTCAACAGCGCCCACTGGCGGTAAAGACGCTGGTCGACGAGTATCTTCGTCCTCTGCTGATAGGCCGTGATGCCAACAACATTGAAGATCTCTGGCAGATGATGAACGTCAACGCCTACTGGCGTAACGGCCCCGCCATGAATAACGCAATGGCTGGCGTGGATATGGCGCTGTGGGATATCAAAGCTCGCCTGGCGAATATGCCGCTGTATCAACTGTTTGGCGGAAAAGCTCGCGATGCCATCGCCGCATACACTCACGCCAGCGGCGAAACCCTGGAAGAACTGTATGCCTCCGTCGACGCGCTTTTGCAAAAAGGCTATCGCCATATTCGCTGTCAGTTGGGCTTTTATGGCGGCACACCGACGGAACTGCACGCTCCCGAAAACCCGTCTTCCGGCGCCTGGTTCGATCAGGACCAGTACATGCGCAATACCGTTGAGATGTTCCGCGCCCTGCGTGAGCGCTACGGTCACCGCTTTCATATTTTGCATGACGTGCACGAGCGTCTGTTCCCACAACAGGCCGTCCAGCTGGCGAAGCTGCTTGAGCCGTATCAGCCGTACTTTATTGAAGACATCTTGCCCCCACAGCAAACGCCGTGGCTGGCACAAATCCGTCAGCAAAGCTGTGTTCCGCTGGCCCTTGGCGAACTCTTCAATAACCCGGCGGAGTGGCACGATCTGATTGTTAATCGCCAGATTGATTTCATTCGCTGCCACGTTTCACAGATTGGCGGAATCACGCCTGCGCTGAAGCTTGCGGTTTTGTGCCAGGCATTTGGCGTGCGCCTTGCGTGGCACGGGCCGGGGGATATGACGCCGATTGGCGTCGCCGTGAACACGCATCTGAATATTCATCTGCACAATGCGGCGATTCAGGAATTTATTCCTCGCTCAGCCACCACTGACGCGGTGTTCCCGGGTGCGCCAGAAGTGAAAGAGGGCTATGTCTATCCGCCGCAGGGCGTGGGTATTGGCGTCGGGTTTAACGAAGAGGTCGCGCTGGCTCACCCGGTGGCGTATCGCCCACATGAATGGACTCAGAGCCGCCTGCCTGACGGCACCATTCACACACCGTAATCACCCTGGCTGTTGGCGGAAAGCGAGATTGTCGCGGTTGTGCGGGATAACGTAAGTGCAGGTGTAATTGATGTCGATGATATCGCTTATCTCATACACCTGCCCGCCCGCCAGAATGCCGCGATTGCTGATATGCATCGCGGCTCCGCCTTTCTTACAGCCCAGTAATTCTGCTTGTTCACGGCTGACGTTCACCGCCCGATACGTCGTCAGCATGTGTGAAATGGCGTAACCCTTCTCGAGGACATATTGCTGTAACGATCGTTCGATAACCTGCTGCGTAAGGTCCGGGAATGCCGCCGACGGCATTCGCGACACCTCAATTTGCACAGGATTGTCGTCCACATAACGCAGGCGGCAAAACTGCCAGATAAAGTCATCATCCGTTAGCCCGAATATCTGTTGCTCCTCGCGATTCGGGCGTTTTTTATGCAGACTGATCATCCGGTAGCGCATCTGATCAAAGCGTTTTTCCGTGATCGAGTTGTAAACCAGCGGGTTATTCCGCGCCTGTTCGTTAATCCACGCTCCCGACCCCTGAACGATGCTGACCACCCCAATACTCGCCAGCTTTTCCAGCGCCTGACGCACGGTGAAACGCGACACGCCATACTCTTCGGCCAGTTGCCGCTCCGGAGGCAGCTTGCACGGGCCCCCCTCGCTGTGCTGATAAATTTTACTGAGCAGATCCTGGGTGACGAATTCATTCTTCTTCATACGTTGTTTTTCTCATTCTTGATCTACGTAAGACAGTAAAGGCTGGCAGCGCATATACTGGATTAACTTTACGAAATTCGCGCTGAAAGGAAAGCAGGCTATGACAAATACCCGGTTGATTGCTCTTGTCATCGCCGTGCTGTTCCTGGTCGTGCTGCTGCCCGTCACGTTAAGCATCTGGCTGGCGCATTATCAGGCGCAAAAGGATTTTACCTACACCCTGGATGAGTACGGCGAACGAGTCATTCTGCGTTCCCAACAGGTTGCCGACCAGGCGAAACAAGCCATTAACGTCATCAGCCAGTTCCAGGGAACGCCTTGCAGTGACGAACATTTGATGGCGATGCGCCGTATCGCTTACACCTGGCGTGATGTTCAGGAAGTGCTGTGGCTGAACGGATTGCAGCCTCTCTGTTCATCGATGGAAAAGCGCAGCGCTGAAATCTGGTTTCCTTCAAACTTTGGGCATACACGCGACGGCTACCGCGTCTGGCTGACCACCGATAACGATCTGGGTATCAAGCACGCGATGGTTGCGCTCGCCAACGAGCATTACATGGTGATGGTCGATCCCACCGCCTTTGTCGATGTTATTCCTTTCTCCTCATGGAACATTAATGCCGCGCTGATTGCCACTCATACCGGGAATATCATCGCGCAGAACGTAGACTTAGCACCGAATCTCTGGGAAAAGGCGCATCGCGACGGACTACGAACGTTTGAACGCAAAGGCATGATGTACAACCTGCGAGATTATCCGGAATTGGGTATCTCACTGGTGGTCTGGGCCTCAACCCTTCCTCTCGACAAAAGCTGGCATCGCCAGTTACTGCTGTGGTTACCGTTAGGCATTGTTATCAGTCTGGCGGGCGCGGGGCTGATTATCTGGATGGTGCGACGCACACAGCTGCCGTGGCACAGGATCCAGGACGCGATCAAAAACCGGACTATTGAGGTTTATTACCAGCCGGTGGTCTCGCTGAAGACAAGGAAAATGGTCGGGGCCGAAGCGCTGGCCCGCTGGCCGCAGCCCGACGGCACCTTTTTGTCACCCGACATTTTCATTCCTATCGCAGAACAAGCCGGGTTGATGACAGACCTCACCGAACTGGTGGTTGAAAGGGTCTTTGAAGATTTGGGGGCCTGGCTGAAACACCATCCGCAGCTTCATATCTCAGTGAATCTCGACCCGGGCGACCTTAACTCACCGTCGCTTTCAGCGCTGCTGTTCCATAAGCTGCTGGAATACGGGCTCTCGCCGTCGCAGATAGCGCTTGAACTGACGGAGCGCAGCTTTATCGATCCCCAACGTTCATCAACACGCCTTAGCCAGTTCCGCGAAGCAGGCCACGCTATCTACATTGATGACTTCGGCACAGGCTATTCCAGCCTGAGCTACCTGAAAGATTTACAGGTGGATACGCTCAAAATCGATAAAGCCTTTGTCGACCCACAGGCTTTCACCAGCCTCACGCCGCACATTATCGAGATAGCCAAAACGTTGAATCTGTCGATGATTGCCGAAGGCGTAGAAACGCCGTCACAGGCGGAGTGGCTGGAGACTCACGGCGTGCAGTTTGGTCAGGGATGGCTTTACAGCAAAGCGCTGCCGAAAGCGGCATTTATCGCCTGGACGGAAGAGAACCTTCGGCAAAACTGACATGAAAACGGCTGGCGGCACGCCGCACAGCCGGGAGGGATTACTCGTCAAGAATCGGTGCGAAGCCGCCGTATATCATGCGTTTACCGTCAAATGGCATGCTTTCGCCCATCTCTTTCATCCGTGGATCGGCCATCATCTTCGCGTTGGCAGCATCCCGAACCTCTTTCGACGGATACTCAATCCAGCTGAACACCACTTCCTCGCTGTCTTCAGCTTTTACCGCCATGCGAAAATCAGTCAGGTTTCCCGCGGGGACATCGTCCGTCCAGCACTCCACCACGCGAGTGGCACCAAACTCTTTAAACAGCGGTGCCGCCTTTGCCGCCAGCGCCAGATATTCCTCCTTTTTGTCCGCCGGCACGGCAACGACAAAACCATCAACATACTTCATGAGATAACCTCCGAAGTGAACGGCGCAGCCAGCGGGTCTGACCGCGTCCGGCGTTGATAAGTTTAGTCGCGACGCCAGCTGAACGCATAACGCAGACGGCGCGTGGGCAAAAGGAACTCTGGCGACACGCTCGGACTCAAGGAATCATCCCCGCCAACGCCCATATGGAACGCATCGAGATTCAGCCAGCAGCCCGCTTCTTCCCGCAACAAGTGCTGATGCGTGGTTTCATGAAGCTGCTTTTGGCTGTAGCGGCTCAGGCCGAAATGGAACAGCCCGCGCAGGCAGTGATCGGCATATTGCAATTCGTGCGTGTCGCAGCGCAGCCCATTCTCGCTCGGGAAAATGTACGGCGTGTGCAGCGCTTCCAGCGGTAACGTCCAGCGTCCCTGCCGTGCTGCCAGTTTACGGTCGGGGTAATTTTCATGAGGGCCAAGCCCCTGCCACGCCACCTCATTGGCCGCTACCGCCAGCTGGCAGCTCAGGCCAATACGCGCAGGCTCAGGAATATCGCTTGCCACGGTGACGTCTATTTCCGCGTGCAGTTCGCCCTGTCCGTCGATGCGCCAGCGTTTATCAGAAATAAACAGCGTCTTGTCACCGTGCAGCCAGGCGTGGCGAGTCACCACCACCACTTCATTGCCCTGCTCCTGAGCCTCACAGAGCAGCAGGCGCGGCTGCATCGTATACATACCGGCCGCCTTCCAGCGTTCGACCCAGGCATTCGGATCGATACGCGTGGCCTCGCTCACGCCGATGTCGTTATCCAGCGGCGCACGGGTAAAATTATCGGTAAGCGGCGAAAGCAAAGCGGGCTGCTCATTGCGCCACCACTGGCTGAGATCGCCACTCTGGCGGCTGAATTGCCAGCGCTGATCGCCCTGCGAGATGTTAAAAGCGGCTTCCGTTTCATTCAGACGTGGAGCCGTGCCCTGTGCGAGTGGTTCTGGCAGCGTCAGTGGCGAGGGCAGCAGCCACTGATCCCAGGCGCAAAGATGGTTGGCATCAGACCAGGCGGTGGCTCCCCGCTGCCACACTTCGACATTGAGCCAACTCTCCCCGCCTTTTTCTGGCTTCGTAAACTCAGGCAGCTCAAACCGTTGCTGACCTTCTGCTGCAACATCAAGGACCATCTCGCCTTCTGCCAGGGTTTCGCCCTCACACGCCAGCCGCCAGCGCACTGTTTCGTTATCACTACGACGGAAAAGGTACTCACTGGTGACTTCAATCTGAAGCGGTGAAGTGGACAGCAAACGGAACTGGAAGAACTGCTGCGCGCGTTTGGCCTCATAAAGTGCAGGATGTGGGCTGCGATCAGGGAACACCAGCCCGTTCATGCAGAATTGACGATCGTTTGGCTTATCGCCAAAATCGCCACCATAGGCCCAAAACGTCTTGCCTTCCGCGTCAGTTTTGCACAACGCCTGATCGACCCAGTCCCAGACAAAACCACCCTGCAGGCGAGGAAACTCACGGAAAGCCTGCCAGTATTTGGCAAAGCCACCAAAGCTATTGCCCATGGCATGCGCGTATTCACAAAGGATCAGCGGACGCTGTTCGCCAGGCAAACCGATCCACTTTTTCAGCGACCATTTTGGCACCGCCGGGAAAGGCTGATCCTGATCGACGCGAGCATACATCGGGCAGACAATATCCGTTGCGGCGGTATTTGCGCCGCCGCCTTCATACTGCACCGGGCGGGTTGGATCGGTGGTTTTGATCCAACGATAGAGCGCATCGTGATTTGCGCCATGGCCGGATTCATTCCCCAGCGACCAGAGAATGATCGACGGATGGTTGCGATCCCGGGCGACCATCCGCGTCACGCGTTCGCTCATCGCCGGAAGCCAGCGCGGATCGTCCGCCAGACGGCTCATCGGCACCATGCCGTGGGTTTCGATATTGGCTTCATCCACCACGTAGAGGCCGTAGCGATCGCAAAGGCGATACCACAGGGGATGATTGGGATAATGCGAGCAGCGCACGGCATTAAAATTGTTCTGCTTCATCAGCAGAATGTCCTGAACCATCGTGGCCTCATCCACGGCTTGCCCGGTGAGCGGATGATGTTCATGCCGGTTCACGCCACGGATAAGCAAGGGTTTGCCGTTGAGCTTCAGCAAGCCATCAGCGATCTCCACCTTGCGAAAACCGACATCACAAGCTTCCGTTTCCAGGGGAGCGCCCTGCGCATTTTTCAGGGTCAGCGTCAGTCGATAGAGTTCGGGAAGCTCAGCGCTCCACAATGCAGGCTGCGCAACGGGAATGTTCAGGTGAAGACGTTCAGCCCAATTTCCGCGCTCATCCACGATATCGCTGCCGGGGTGCTGGCTCACTCGTCCTATTTCAACACCATTACGCCAAAGCACAGCTTCCACAACGCCATGGGCGTAAACCTCACCTTCCAGCGTGGCCTGAAGTTCCACTACGCCGTGGGTGAAATCTTCGTTAAGCCGGGTTGAGAGGTGATAGTCGGCAATGCACGTCGCGGGTTTATGCAGCAGCGTGACATCACGAAAAATGCCGCTCATCCGCCACATATCCTGATCTTCAAGATAGCTGCCATCGCACCAGCGCAGCACCAGAACGGTCAGACGGTTTCGCCCGGCCACCAGCACAGCGCTGAGGTCAAATTCCGCGGGCAAACGGCTGTCCTGGGAATAGCCCACCCACTGGCCGTTGCACCATAGATAAAAAGCGGAATTCACGCCATCGAGGATAATACGCGTCTGCCCTTCCGCCAGCCAGTCCTCCGGTACCTCAAACTCGCGGGAATAACAGCCTGTCGGGTTTTCCTCTGGCACGTGCGGCGGCGTGACGGGAATGGGGTAGGTCACGTTGGTATAAATCGGGATATCAAACCCTTGCATCTGCCAGTTTGAGGGCACTGGCATGGCGACGGCATCAGGTAAATCTTTTACGAGCCAGCTCTCAGGCACCGCTTCCGGGCGGGTAAAAAAGCTAAACCGCCACTCACCGTTAAGCAGCAAACGTGAAGGGGAAGCTTCATCGCACCGGGCCTCCTCCTGGTGACGCCAGCTAAACATGGGGGCATGGGCAGGTAAACGGTGCCACTGGGTCACACCGGGGTTTTCCCAGTCACGACGAGCCAGTAACGAAGCCAGAGTTTGGGTAGCAGACTGCATCAGTAAACCTCTTTTGCGAAGCGCTCACAATTTAAAGTGAGAGTGCATCGTTATCCTGTGCCAGTAAAGGATCAGATCGGCAGGAAGCGAGGAGGATCACAAAGCGCTTAGCGCAGCCCAAGCTTGTTGGCCATTTCGGCCAGGGCCTGAAAACGCTCCGCCAGATCCTGCGATGTCGCCTGACCAGACGGCGATGTTGATCCACGGACGATCAGAGAAACGGGCAAACGGGTTTGGCTGACAGAATCGGTATTCCGACTGGAATCAATCAGCCAGTCAACCGCCTTCTCACCGGCCTCACGAAAAGCCTGCCGCACGGTGGTTAACGGCGGCGTATACCAGGCGCTGTCCGTGGTGTCGTCATACCCGATGACGGATAATTGCTGTGGGACTGAAATCCCCTTGTCGGCGCAGGCACGAAGCACACCCAGCGCCATCTGATCGTTGCCCACCAAAATGGCCTCCGGGCGCGGGGTGCTGGCAAGCAGGCTGTGGGCTTTTTCAAAGCCTGATTGTGCGCTCCAGTCACCTTCTGCAATTGCGGCTGCTTCTAAGCCTGCATTCCGAAGCGTGTGCAGCCAACCCTCCAGCCTCGCCCGTGCTGAAACAGAGGTATTCGGCCCCGCCAATAACGCTATTCTGCGATGCCCTTCCTCCAGCAGATGTTCAACGCCCAGCGCCGCACCCTGAGCGGCATCAAATACCAGGCTATTCACCTGTGCCTGCTCGCCCACATCAAGGAAGAGCACCGGTAACGGTGCAGCCAGTTCGCGAAGCTGTGTTGCCGCTTCATTTTCCAGCGGAATGTTGATCAACAACCCATCGACACGCTGCGCTAACAACTCCTGCACGGCGAGGGCGCAATCCCTCGGCTGATGGCTGGCTACCATCGAAATCAACACGGCATACCCTTTCTCACTGGCGCGGGTTTTTACCGCAGAGGCAATTTGCGAAGGCGCGTGCAGCGCCAGATCGGCAGTGATTAACCCCAGCGTGGGTTGATGTTTCCCCGCCAGCAACTGTGCGCCCCGGTTGGGCACGTAATTCAGTTCGGCCATGGCGTGCTGGACTTTCTCTCGCGTGCGAGCAGAAACGTGCTCCGCCTGGTTAATCACGCGGGAGACAGTCTGGTAGGAAACGCCCGCGAGGCGAGCGACATCGTATAGCGTTGTGGGTTTCATCAAATGCGGCATCCAGTCAGAGAAGCTCTCAGTGTACCTGAAAAGCTTTCCTCTGACTGTGAGCGCTTCGCAAATTTAGCTAACGGCTTTTACCTTTGCGGCGACAGGCTCTGCTTTGGGTGCAGTGCGAAACCAGGGCAAACAGAGCTGAATCAGCGGACCAATCGCCAGCGCATAGACCAGCGTGCCGACTCCCACGCTGCCACCGAGCAGATAGCCAATCACCAGCACGGTCAGCTCAATGGTGGTACGGATGCCCCGAAGCGACCAGCCCGTACGGGCGTGCAGGCCAGTCATTAATCCATCGCGCGGCCCCGGGCCAAACCCTGCGCCAATATACATCCCTGTTGCCAGCGCGTTCAGCACGACAGCCGCTACCATCAACGCTGACTTTAGCCACAGGGGATCCGGCCTGGGTAAAACAGCCATCGTGGCATTGGCCGCCAGACCCAGCACAATCACATTGCTGATAGTGCCAAGCCCTGGCCGCTGGCGAATCGGGATCCACAGCAGCAACACCAGCGCTCCGGTGAGGATCATCACCGTGCCGATATCCAGCGAAAACACTTTCCCGACGCCAAGATGAAACACATCCCACGGATCGGCCCCGAGATTCGCCCGGACAAACATCGCGGTGGAAATCCCATACAGACAAAGCCCGACATACAGCTGAACTAAACGGCGCAGCATAAAAACCTCACGATGGATTGCCCAAAACAGCATCATCGTTAAAAATGGACTTATTATTAATGACCAGTTTTATAAAAGTGGACTGCTATGCCTCAACGTCGTTCCGGAAGTCAGTCGCTGGTGAGCCTGCTGGGTCACTGGCAGGAAAGCCCTTCTCGCATGCCGCTCTGGCGGCAGCTGGCTGAAGCACTGCGCCTGTTGATTCTGGATGGACGCCTGGCGCTGGACAGCCGTCTGCCTGGTGAACGTGAACTGGCGAGCGCGCTTCAGGTTAGCCGAACCACGATTGCCAGCGCCCTTGCTCATTTGCGCGAAGAAGGGTTTATCGTCAGCCGCCACGGCAGCGGATCGCAGGTCATGCTGCCCGCTCACCATCTTCAGGTGTCAACCCGAATGAGCGCCGCTCAGTCATTGGATCTTTCCACGGCGGCCCTGAGCGCCGGGCCTGAAATCCACCAGGCCTACAGCCACGCGATGGCCGCTTTACCCGAACATCTCGCCAGTACCGGTTACGATCAGCAAGGCTTACCGGCGCTGCGGGAAGCTATCGCACAGCGCTATTGCCTGCGCGGCCTGCCTACCCGTGCGGATGAAATCATGGTGGTCAATGGTGCCGTCAGCGGATTAGCACTGATCCTGCGTTTACTGACCGGGCCGGGCGATCGTGTGGTGGTTGAAAATCCCACCTATCCTCTGGCGATTGCCGCAATTCAGGGCGCGTCCTGCCGTCCGGTCAGCGTTGCGCTTGCGCATCAGGGCTGGGACGTTGGAGGGTTAGCCGCCACCATCGCACAAACCGCGCCAAGACTGGCTTACCTGATGCCCGATTTTCACAATCCCACAGGACGGTGCATGGACAGCGCCACCCGGCAGGCCGTCGCAGACCTCGCAGCACGAACACGCACCGCGGTTGTGGTTGATGAAACAATGGTTGATTTATGGTTCAACGCCCCGCCGCCGCCGCCACTGGCAGCGTTTAATTCTCAGGCGCAAATCATTACGATCGGGTCGGCAGGAAAAAGCTTTTGGGGCGGATTACGGCTGGGCTGGATCAGAGCATCAACCCGCACAATTGCATCGCTGGTTCAGGCACGCGACACGCTTGATTTGGGTTCGCCCATTCTGGAGCAACTCGCCACCTGCTGGCTGCTGGAAAACAGTGAGGGTTTGCTGTCTCAGCGCCGCCAGATGCTGGCGACTCGTCGGGACATGTGCAGTGCGTTAATGGCGGAGTATTTCCCACAATGGCGCTACGAGCAGCCGGAAGGGGGTCTGTCATTTTGGGTGGAACTGCCGGATATGCTGGCAACGCAGTTTGCCGCACGCGCTGAAGGCATCGGTATTCATCTGGGAACGGGTACCCGTTTTGGTCTGGCGGGTGCCTTCGATCGCTGGCTTCGCCTGCCCTTCACCCATGACGACGAAACGCTGCGTGTTGCCTTTAAGGCGCTGCAGCCCATCTGGGATTCTCTGAACGGTCAGCAGAATAATTTACGTACACGGAAAATAATATAATAAAATAACGACGAGCCAGCATGACAATGGCTCGTCTAAATATATCGTCCATGATGTTATGAGATGATCATGTCTTTCTTATTGCAAAACATCATCCTGTATTCAGATGTCTGCAAGATGACAAGATGTTGGCAGTTTTATTAATGCTGGCGTGGGATCGGGAAACCTTTTAAAGAAATAATAAAACTGTCGCCATCTTTTTTAATTTTTGCACCGGTATCACACCAGTCAGAGGCGATGCGGAAAAACTCATCGCTCCCCACATTCCAGTTCAGACGCACATGCTTAACATAACCGGAACGCAGCAGTTCACAGGCTTCGCCATAAGTGCTGGCTGTTGAAAGTTGTTGTTTCATTTTCTCTTCTTCAAAAGTTTGCGTAGTGCTTTGATTTCTTTAGGAGTAAGAGGTGATGATTCTTCTTCGGCATGCTGGCTGTCGACCTCATCTTCGGATACTCCCGCCGCAACCTCCTTGTCGAACGCAAGCTGTAACAGCTTCTGTGTTGCCGCGCTCAGGGTCTCGTTATGGACTTCCGCGTAATGCCGTAATTGCTCTTTCAGATCGCCATCAATCTTTACATTCAGTACTGCAGTACTCATGTTCACGTTTCCCGTGCAATAAATTCAGATAATTAATACATGAACATGACAAAGTGATCCAGAAATAAATTTTTCACAACCGTTAACTTAATAATTACCCATCTTTATTGTCTGCCTATAAAATGACATTTATATGACAGTAATATTTCAGTGACATGACAAATTATTTATTAGCACTACGTAATGGGAGTAGTACGGCTTAACTTTTCATCGTTAATTTACCCTTTATCTTTGAAACGATAGTTCGCGCTACACTGTGGTGAACGGTTTAAAAGAGGATAAGCATGAAAATTTTCGTCACTGACAGCAAAGGTGCCTTGCATGAAGTTGAAGGGGAAAGCGTTGTACTTCAACTGGAAAATGGCAAAACCATAGAATTGGCTGAAGTCAATCCGTGGTGTGAAGCGCCGGATGCCATTACCGTCTGGGGTGGACGACAGCCGCTCGACTCCTGGACCGAAGAAGAGCGCGGTCAGACAGAGCAGATTAACTTAAGCCTGATAGCCGGAAACTGCGTGGATATCTGGCCTGGCAGAGCAAAAAAACAGTAACCCCCTTATGGCCCGTTACGCCGACGCGAGTGATTTGGCGTAGCGGGTAAGCTGATCAACCACAATCTCCCAGCCTTCGTAGAAGCCCATTTGTTCATGCTGCTGACGTGCTTCAGGCGTGCGGTGGCGAGCAATGGCGGTATAACGCGTCTTCCCTTCCCCGGCCTCTTCCAGCAGTAAAATGGCCGTCATAAAAGGGTTCTCGCTGGGTTTCCAGCCTTCGGTGTAGCTGTCAGTAAACACCAGTTTTTCGCCGTCTGTTATTTCGAGAAACACGCCATTATTCTTCATCTCACTGCCGTTCACTTCAAAAGTGGTGTTGAAGCGGCCCCCGACTCGCCGGTCGATTTCACAGGCCGTGACGCGGTGAGGCTCAGGAACGAAAAAGTGTTTGATATGTTCAGGCGTCGTCCAACAAGCCCAGACCAGCTGGCGAGGGACCTCAATAATACGTTCGAGCTTCAGATCGGTTTCGGGGTCAAGCTGCATCATCGTGATTTCCGCGTCAGTGGCAAATGGCACAAAATAACCATAGTGAAGGCTTTACTGAATTGCCATCTCGGAGCGAGGAAGAGGGAGACTGTTGGGGAGCAGAATTGGGTGGGGGCCCTGCCAGCTACATCCCGGCACACACGTCGTCTGCCCTGGCTGCTTCCTTCCGGACCTGACCTGGTGAACAGAGTAGCGTTGCGGGAGAACCAACAGAGCCCCCATTGAGAGCGTTATTCCTAACGCGCTGGCGCATTATCCCTGTGCTGCCCGGCAATTGCAACCCGCCGCCGACCGGATGCTGGTTTATTGCCCATCTTTGCGCCATTCTTTCTGTACAGCACCCGAAAGTGGAATTTACAGATTGCGAACCTGCTCTCAGCAAATCCCCCTACAGCGTGCAGACTCTGTTTATCCTTCGAATCGTACAGGGTATGACAATGATCAAGACACCGCCTCAGACACTCACGTTACCCATGCCCGCCATCGATGAAGCGACCATCCCTCATCAGGGGCTAAACTATTTACGCCCGGAATTGGTGCTGGATTTCATCACCATCAGCCCCAGCCCGTTGTTGTTTGTCACGCCTGTGGCTGTGCTTTTCGCCTCGCTCGGCGTGGTGAATCACGTGCCTTTACGCCAGATCCCCGTCGCGGTATCTGGTCGGGTTATCTACCCGATTTGCACTCAGGAGCTGCCGGAGCTGCGCGGGAAACTCATCATCAACACCGCCTCAAGAAAGCTCAAGTTTCTGGAGAATCAGGTCGTCAGCCCGGATAAATTTGCCCCGACAACCACACAAGTGATTGGCCTGGCGCTCGAATTTACCGTTCAGCAGCCCGAGTGATCGCTTCACAAGGGCAGAGGCGTCACTTATTCTGTGTTTTTTGGCGATTCGGGCACAGTGATGGAACCTAAAGATTCATTCCCGCAGCGGGTATGGCAAATTGTGGCCGCGATTCCGGAAGGGTCTGTAACGACGTACGGTGAAGTGGCGCGGCTGGCAGGTTCACCGCGCGCGGCGCGGCAAGTCGGCGGCGTGCTTCGAAGGCTGCCAGAAGGTTCGACCCTTCCCTGGTACCGGGTGATCAACAGTCAGGGCACCATTTCCCTTACCGGGCCAGATTTGCAACGTCAGCGCCAGGCGCTGTTATCTGAGGGCGTTCAGGTGTCGGGAAGCGGAAGAATTGATTTGCAAAAGTACCGCTGGAAATACTGAGTCCTCCCCCGCGAAGGAGGGAGGAACTCACGTCATTACGGCATTTGCGTTGGAGCTGGGACAGCCGAAGAGGGGTTGACCTGAGTCGGCGAAGTAGACGGCACCGTCGTCGCTGCACCACCCATTTCATTCACCGGCACCGCGGTCTGCTGAACAGGTACCAGCGTCAGATCGGCTTTTGTTCCACCGTTGTTAATCACCTGCTGAACGGTATCGGTGATAAACACCAGCTTGTCGTTCACGGTGACTGCCGCACTCAACAGGATGCGGGCATTCGGCTGAATATCAGCCGGGTTATAAGGCAGAACGAAGCTGAACGGCGCCTGTTTCCCTTCGGTGCGGGTCACTTTCTGTGACAAGACTTTCGATGGCGCATCGGCCAGGGAAGCATCAGACAGCGTCACCGTCAGGACAGCGTCCGGTGGCAGCGCCACTTTCTGGCGGATCCACGCAGTACCTGAAACATTAGGCTGCTGGATCACAGGCTGTGTAGCCGCAGAGGGGTTCGGGCTAGGCGCAGGTGTCGGAATGTCTGCACTTTTCTGAGCGCAGGCCGACAGCGCAACCGCAACCGCTAAACCACTTAACACGTGCACGAGTTTCATTATGTTCTCCTTTTCATCCATGCACTCGCAGGACGATATCCTGCCAGAGTGAGTGGATAAAACATTTGTGACGCACTAAGTGTGGCACAGATCTCAGATATTTGCCTGTATTCGGCTCGTTATTCAGACTATTGCACCCATCGGACCACTTCGCAAACTGCGTTATACTGTGGCTATTCCCGCGCTCCGTCGTGGCTTTTTTACCTTTGAGGACATTTATGAGTCAGGCTCTCTCTAATCTGCTAGCCCTGTTAAATCTGGAAAAAATCGAAGAGGGATTATTCCGCGGCCAGAGTGAGGATCTGGGATTACGTCAGGTATTTGGGGGCCAGGTCGTTGGTCAGGCGCTGTATGCGGCAAAAGAAACCGTTCCTGCCGACCGCCTCGTTCACTCGTTTCACAGCTACTTTTTACGCCCTGGCGACAGCCAAAAGCCGATTGTCTATGACGTAGAAGTGCTGCGTGATGGCAATAGCTTCAGCGCTCGCCGCGTGGCCGCCATTCAGCATGGCAAACCGATTTTCTATATGACCGCCTCTTTCCAGGCGCCGGAAACCGGTTATGAGCATCAAAAGCAGATGCCTCCTGCCCCTGCGCCAGATGACCTGCCTTCTGAGACAGAGATTGCACGCAAGCTGGCGCATCTGCTCCCACCGCAGGCCAAAGAGAAGTTTCTGTGCGATAAGCCACTGGAAATTCGCCCGGTTGAGTTCCACAACCCTTTAAAAGGCCACGTGGCAGAACCGACCCGCCAGGTCTGGATCCGTGCGAACGGCACCGTCGCCGACGATTTCCGCGTCCATCAGTACCTGCTGGGTTATGCCTCAGATTTCAATTTCCTGCCAGTCGCCCTTCAGCCGCATGGCGTCGGTTTCCTCGAAAAAGGCATGCAGGTCGCCACCATCGACCATTCCATGTGGTTCCACCGTCCATTCAATATGAATGAATGGCTGCTTTACAGCGTGGAGAGCACGTCTGCCTCCAGCGCTCGCGGGTTTGTGCGCGGCGAGTTTTACACTCAGGATGGTGTGTTAGTCGCTTCGACGGTGCAGGAAGGGGTGATGCGTAATCGCAATTGATGTTGCGCAATTGCCGGGTGGCGCCGACGCTTACCCGGCCTACAGGCCGCAAATGTAGGCCGGGCCAACGCAGTGCCGCCCGGCGATATCACAAAAACAAAAGCCTCCAAATCGGATAACACCGTTCACTTAAGATGCTTTGAGTGAACGGGATACTGGGTTTTTGAGATACGAACGGTCCTTTCTTTGGGCCGTTTTCTTTTCTCAGGCAGGATAAATTGTTTCACGTTTTCCCGCATTCTTCTCAGTT
>NZ_JBOFIN010000132.1:0-6857 GCF_051650185.1 Scandinavium sp. | reverse complement strand
ATACGTTTACCGGTACCCAGACGCTCCATAGAGGTGGAGAGCAGGCTGTTAGCCTGGTTCAGGGCATTGGTGGAAGACATAGCTGCAGAGTTAGTGAAAAGGGAAAGTGCCATTGTATTTATCTCCTGAAGAAACCGGCTCATCCGGCTTTCCTGTTGTGTACTGAGACAAAACGACACGCCGGAGCAGCGAATTAAATTTTATTTTGAAAAAATTATAATTTGTTTTGAATCAGCGGATTAAAAGCCCGGCGGCGCGGGCCTATGGGGAAGGTCTGGCAGGCCGGGTAAGCGTCAGCGCCACCCGGCAAAGGCATAAGCAGTAAAATCAGTTATCCCAGCGGCGGAAAATGAAGAAATCGGCAAACGACGTTTGGTTTTGCGCGCGAACATCAAAGGGATACTGGTTGGCAATAAACTCGTGTAGCACCCAGCGATCGGTGATGTTTTTGGCAAGCCAGTCGGTGAAACAGCGATGGCGAACATGCTTCACGTGCCCACCCAGTAGCGTATTTAGTGCTTCATCATTAGAAGCGTATACCGCTACAAATCGTGAGGAAGCCTTAAACAGCGTGGTCATATAACGCTCAAAGGTATCTTCTTCAATCAGGTGATAAATCACATCCAGCGAGAGCGTCAGCTCTGCCTGCTCACCATCCCAGGCATCCACTAACTTAAATTCCTTCGTCGGGTCGTTACTGAAACGCTGTTGGCAAAGTTGAACAGCATGCTCAGAGACGTCAAATCCCGTGTACTGAGGATAGTGAGCCAGCGACAGCTGGTTGCCGTCACCGCAGCCAAATTCGGTAATTGACTGCACGTTCTCCTGAGCCACAAACCGGTTCAGGACATCGGCTTTAAAATCCGCTAATCGGCCATAGGAGCCAGCCCCGGAGTTCCCGCTCAGGCGATAACGGTCGTCCCAGTACTGGGCCGAATGTGAAAACGTTAACGTGTTTTGTTGAGACATCATGGTTCCTGTACGGTAAAAATTAGAGCGCTCTGAAAACAGCAGGCAGTGCGCTGTCTTCGAGGATGGCGTTTTTCAGGTCAGCCACCAGCTGTGGGTTGTCGTTCGACGGCTGTGGCTGCCACTGGTAAATGCGGCTGAAGGTTTCAGGGAACACGGTTTGTGCGTACTCCTTTACTTGCACAGGGCACACTTCTGGCGCAATTAACACTGACAAACTCGCCAGCGGTAACGCCTCACTGGAAACCACCACCAGCTGGAACGCTTTGTCCTGCTGTAACCCAAACAGGTTGATGGCGTCCAGCAAGGATTCAACTGCACCCTGGGTCGCATCAATCACAATCAGCAGATTGTCCAGCCCACAATCGTCCCGCAGGCTTTGTCGTTGCGCTGCAATAAACGCTTCGACCTGTTTGCGTGGCACGCCCGGGAACAGTGCTTCCGGGCGGTAGCGCTGCAAAATAGCGTTGAAAATACGGTATTCGTAACTGTGGTCGACCGGCTTGCCCATCCCGGTCAGATTGCCGTCATGCAGGCGATAGGTGATGTTACATTGCGCGGTGAAGCCTGCTTTGGCTGTGCCTAACGCTCGTGACCAGAATTCATAATCGTGAGCGCGAAGATAGCGGACATCGTAATCACCCACTTTGGCGTACAGCGTTTTACGGATGCAGCAGCCGGGGTTGGCGACAATGTTGCCTCGGGCAATCAGATGCAGCCAGTTTGCGGGGGAATGATTATTGAGCGCACGGAATTCTTTGTTATCGCCATGGGTTTCCATGCCACAGGAAATCACATCAACCTGAGGCCACTGCGCCAGCAATTCGCGGTAGTGGGAAAGCGCATTGGCATGCAGCAAGTCATCGCTGTCGAGCCAGACAATAAAGCACCCCTTAGCCGCTGCAATGCCTGCATTTCGGGTATCAGGCGCGTTGGTATGCGGTTTTTTGATGATTCGCAGACGGGAGTCATGAAGGTTCTCAAGCATCTCCATACTGCGGTCTTGCGAACCGTCATCCACCACGACCACTTCGAAGTTCTCATCTCGCTGGTTTAGCGCCGAACAAACGGCAGGCAGGATCAAGGATTCCCGGTTGTAGCAGGGGATAACAATGGAGAATAACGCCGCGTCGTGTGGCGCGCGTTGCCAGAGCCTGGCGTATTTCGGGTAGAGCGCATCCTGCTGAAGTGCCGCCTGGGCTTCTTGCGCATAACGTTCAGGATGTTCATTCCCGGCCACAATGCTTGCCACAGCATCATCAATGGAGGAAAGCAGATAACGGGCTGGTAAGTACTCGCTTAATCCTCCGGCAGCGTGGAAGACGATGGGTTTTAAGCCTGCGAGCATAGCTTCAAAAATGCCCATTCCTTGCGATTCGTTATAGCTCACCGAGAGAATGAACGATTTACGCTGATACCAGTTCGCCATTTCCGCAGCCGGAAGCGCCCCTTCAATCACCACATTGCGAGATAAGCCGTAGGTTTTGACCAGCTCGCAAAAGCTCTCATAGAGACACTGATCTTCGATGCGTCCGGCGATATATACGGTGTAGCGGCTGTCTGTCCTGACCAGCGCCTGCATGATGGGCAGCAGCTGCATCAGGTTTTTTTGCGGCGCAAAGCGGGCAACACAGGCCAGATGAAACGGGTTCTTTTCACCCTGAACGGGTTTCGGCAAATGCCCGGTCAGGTTGGGTAGCACCGTGATTTTCAACCGGGGAGGGAGCTTATCCGCTAACTGGCTCACAAAGCGTTTTTTCATGGCTTCGCTGACCACGATGACTTCATCCACATTTTCCCAGTTGGCCTGTAAGAAGGCTGAACCGTACAGCTCGTAACGGTGGATGCGGCAGACGATCCGGCAATATTTAGGCAGATGGCTGGCGGCAATGATCGCGCTATCACCCCACTCAAACCATGCCAGATCGCAATGCTTCAGCTTGTCGGTTAACGATGCCTGAGTCATGCCTGCATTCGGAAGTTCGCTTACAAGGTGGCCCTGCTCGCGCATCATCGCTATCACGGGTTGCAGGAAATGTGTGTTGTCATTGGTGGCGGTGACGACAATGTGCAGTTGCTCGTCGCGCAGCGGTGTAAAGCGGCTTTCGCCTATACAGCGATACTGATGCTGCTTCAGTTCGTGGGCGACGACGTGAAACCGATCTTCGTCGAGGTCTTCAACAAGGATATCGGCGCCGGTTTTAAGCGCTTGTGCAATGGCACTGTGCCATTCATTTTCGGCCTTCCTGGCGGAAAAGGTGACGGTGTTGGTGTTCATAGCGCTGCTCCACCCGGCAGGAGGGAGCAGGCAGCAAGGACGGCATTGTCGGCAAATAACGAGATATCGAGCGGGCGACCACGGTCTGCTTGTTCATCGGTACGCCAGTTTTCAAACAAAGCCATGATGCTCACGACATCAGATTCTGCCAGTTCGCTGCCGTCCTGCATCCACAGGCTGAATAAGGTGCGCAGTTGATAATAGTCGGCGACCAAATCGAGAAAGCTGTCGCTGATTGCGCGCGCAGAATGCGCCGTGAACTGACCCTGCTGTATGCGGAAGGTCAGATAATGACTGATTGACCACGGCATTTTTTCGAAGGCCTTCTGGCCTTTTGTTTGCCAGATCGCATCGAGTTCGTGCTGCACGGTGTCGTCTTTCTGCACCTTGTCCAGACGCAGCAGGCTGACCTGCATCGGCCAGCTGTTTTTACGCTTCGACTCGGGCAACTGTTTCCACTCGGCAACCATCGTTCCACAAACCTGAATCAAGGATTTACGCAGCACGTCTACCGTCACCACGTTCTGGAAACCTGTGCTCAATTCGCCGCTTTGGGCATGCTCAGCCAGACGCGCAGGCATGGAGAGAATTTTGCGGCGGCTTTCTTCGCTGTCAGCCAGTTTGTCGGTTGCAGAAAGCAAAATGGCGAGGGCGTACAGGCGCTCTTCAGCCGTCACTGCTTCCAGCGACAGGCAGGCGATTGCGGCCTCATTAAGGGCTTGATTATGCAGCAGAGCGTCACTGCTCTTCATCACGTTCATGCGTTATCTGTTCTCAATAATGGGGGAGGTAAACCAGAACAGGCGGTCATCGAGACGACCGCCAAAAAGATTAAATAAGGGATAAAGCGTGCAGCAACGCGGTGTCGTCATCGCTCTTTAAGGCCAGCGGAGAAGAGGTGGTCGCAGGAAGCTGTTTCCAGCTACTGAACAGAGACACCACGCTTTCTTCGGTTAAGGCATTACCGGTTTCCACCCAGATAGCCAGCAGCATTTTTAACTGGAAAAACTGCGTGGCTAATTGCAGCATCTTCGTGCCATAAGTGGCGCTGTCGCTGCCCGGGAAAATATCGTGATACAGCTGATAAATAAGCACATTGCGTGCCATCCAGACCAGCGCGTTGTCTGACGATGCCTGTGCCCAGACGGCATTCAGAGCGGTCACCCGGTCAGCCAGCTGTGCGTCGTTCATCACCACCAGTTCACCCACTTTCAGGGAAACGGCCATCTTTTCCATCATCGGCAAATTGAAGCTAATGCGATGCGTCCCAAGCGTTTTGAGCGCTTCCGTTTCGACGCTGCCAATCTGCGGCAGCTGTGCATATTGCTCTGCCAGAACGCCTTCTTCACCTAAATGCCCAATCTGCTCTGCCATCATCACCAGCAGGGACGAATCGTCCTGCTGCGTCTGCTGATACTGTTTGGCTTTGCTCAGCAGAATGCCGATGGCATAAAGCGCCGTTTCAACGGTCAGCGCCGGGTGCATCGCCAGGTTCAGACACTGCTGGTTCAGGGTTTCCAGCCACAGGTCTGCGGGGGCATCGGCCTGCTCATCATTTTCTTCGGCATGCAGCACGAACGCCTTTGGGTTCAGCAACACCTGACGGGCTGCGCTTTCACAGCGTAAATCCAGCGAGTCGCGCTGCTGGTTGTTGAATTTCACCTGAATAAGCGGCGATCCTTCAGCGGCTGACTGGCAGGCAGGGCAGGTGCAGTCGGCGTTTTCGGCCAGAAAGCGAAGTACAAACTCGGGTTGATAATGTTCCATATTTTTCAGTGTCCTTTAACAAATTACGAAGCCGTATTGGGCTGAATTTTTTTGAAAAACAGATGCGTGGAGTCGATCATCTCTTTCCCATCGGGCGAGGGGAGGTGTTGTAAGAACGCATAACTCGGATAACACCCAAGCCAGCAGGACTCACGCATCAGCAAAGGCCACCCTGCCGTTAGCGACACGTTTTGCGCGAGGGCTTCGCGGTAGACAGTCAGCAGGGTGTCGATAAACGGCTGCTGGACGGCATAAGCACATCCGCATTCCGCCGCGCCAACTCGCGCGACGCCGTTGAGGGATTTCAGGGGAATAATCTGGTGGTAATTCGCACCCAGCAGCAAAACCTGCCAGTCGATGTTCGGCAGCTGGCGCAGCAGGCCGTTCAGGTTGTTCACCGCGCCTTCTTTATGCACGTAGCTGAGGCGAGCGTCCAGCAGTAGCACGTTTGGCCACTGGGCTTCTTTAGCCTTTTCGAGGATCTGGCAGTGCGTTTCCAGCTCGGCGCGTTCGGCGGATGCATGGCGTACTTTTTCAACCGGCAGCAGTTGTTCTTGCGATATGCCCAACTCACGCAAAGTCGTCAGCGCGTTGTCACACTCTTGCTGGTCACCCGCCTCGTAGAGAACAGCAATTTTGCTGAAGGTGCTCCATTCCACGCGCGTGTTAGTCGGCAGCGTACTCAGGCGGCGATAGTGGCTGAGCAGGTTGTTGTCCTGCACAAAGTCTTCCAGCGTTAAATCCGTCGGTTCCGTCGAGCCCAGAATGAAATCTTTGTCATAGGTATTGGCGCTGTGAGAAATGCACAAAATCGCTTTCTCCGGTGGCAGTTGCAGCACCGGCGCAGTGAAGTTATTAAGGAAGCTGACTTCTTCGGCGAGCGTAGCGGTATCGTCATACCGATGAGTACGCAGGAAATTGCGGTGATAGCCAAAGGTGCCGTTCAGGGCATGGTTTTTGCCAAACGAACGGGTGCGATAAATTTTATCGAGATGGCTGTACCAGATGTAAATCTGATCGCAGCCGGAAAAGGTAGCGTTATGGGTTTGCATCGCGGCAACCTGAGCGCTGATTTTGTCCTGCGGATAATAGTCATCATCGTCAAAACAGATAATGTATTTTCCGGTCGCCATCTCGTTGAGCAGATTGCGTTTTTCACCCAGGATCAGCTTCTTCTCGCTATAGTGGTAACGCACATTTTGCTGGGTTTTATCGACCAGCATCTCAATCAGGTCTTCGTTACTTTGTGCGGAGTCATCAACGATAATCAGCTCGCGCTTGTCCGCCGGATAATCCTGATATTGATAGATGTAGAGCAGGTAGGGCAGAAACTCCCGGCGGTTCCACGTCGGGCAGATCACGCTGACAAACGGCAGTTCCTGCGTTTTCCCTGTCTGTTGACGCTGCAGCAAAGACGACAAAAGGCTGTCTTTGGATGCCGTGGGCGTTGTTACTTTCTTCTTACTGGACATAGTCTTTGATTCGCCTGACTGAGTGATTCTCCGGAGCGTTGTGCAAAAAGGCGGTTTTCCCTGCCGTCAATTGTCTGCACAAGGGTATTGGCTACAAGCAATCATCGTGCCAATAAGTTAATTCTTTTTAGATCATGAGGATAGTGCGGCAGTGGAAGGCTCGTTTCCCGGCAGGAGGAAAGAGTTCGACGAAAAAAAACACCGCATAAGCGGTGTTTTTCACATCATGAGCGGGGATTAGCCCAGCAGAGACATCACCATGCCGGACATGCTGTTGGACTGCTTCAGCATCGACATAGAGGTCTGGGCCAGCATCTGGTTGCGGCTCATGTTGGAGGCTTCGGTGGCGAAGTCCGCGTCGGTGATGTTGC
>NZ_JBOFIN010000131.1:0-89918 GCF_051650185.1 Scandinavium sp. | reverse complement strand
CGTAGTGGCGAGTCGGGGTGTCATATTCAACGTGGGAAGTGTTGATGGTGATACCACGAGCTTTTTCTTCTGGTGCGTTATCGATCTGGTCGAAAGCACGTGCAGAACCACCGTAGGTTTTAGCCAGTACGGTAGTGATTGCAGCAGTCAGAGTAGTTTTACCGTGGTCAACGTGGCCGATAGTACCAACGTTAACGTGCGGTTTTGTACGTTCAAATTTTTCTTTAGACACGGCTATATTCCTTACTATAGTGCTCTCCCCCTTGGGAGAGAGCACGGGACATTAGTTTTTAACCTATGGCTTATTTGCCACGAGCTTCGATAACGGCCTGAGCAACGTTGTTCGGCGCGTCGTCATACTTCAGGAACTCCATAGAGTAAGAAGCACGACCTTTAGTCAGAGAACGCAGCTGAGTTGCATACCCGAACATTTCAGACAGCGGAACTTCAGCGTGAATCTGAACGCCAGTAGCGTTGGATTCCTGACCTTTCAGCTGACCACGACGACGGCTAAGGTCGCCGATAACGTCACCGGTGTTCTCTTCCGGAGTTTCTACTTCAACCTTCATGATAGGCTCAAGCAGAACTGGTTTCGCTTTCTTAAAGCCATCTTTAAAGGCGATAGAAGCGGCCAGTTTAAACGCCAGCTCGGAGGAGTCAACGTCATGGTAAGAACCGAAGTGCAGACGCACGCCGAGATCAACAACCGGATAACCAGCCAGAGGACCAGCCTTCAGCTGCTCCTGGATACCTTTATCAACGGCAGGGATGTATTCGCCAGGAATTACACCACCTTTGATGTCGTTGATGAACTCGTAACCTTTCGGATTTGAGCCCGGCTCCAGCGGGTACATGTCGATAACAACATGACCGTACTGACCACGACCACCAGACTGCTTGGCGTGTTTACCTTCGATATCGGTAACTTTCCCACGAATCGCTTCGCGGTAAGCCACCTGAGGTTTACCGACGTTCGCTTCAACGTTGAATTCACGCTTCATACGGTCAACGATGATGTCGAGGTGCAGTTCACCCATACCGGCGATGATGGTCTGGTTAGATTCTTCATCAGTCCATACGCGGAATGATGGATCTTCTTTTGCCAGACGACCCAGAGCCAGACCCATTTTTTCCTGGTCAGCTTTGGTTTTTGGTTCTACGGCGATGGAAATTACCGGCTCTGGGAATTCCATACGCTCAAGAATGATCACGTTGTCCGGATCACAGATGGTGTCACCTGTGGTCACGTCTTTCAGGCCGATTGCAGCTGCAATGTCGCCTGCGCGAACTTCTTTGATCTCTTCACGTTTGTTGGCGTGCATCTGAACGATACGACCAAAACGCTCACGAGCCGCTTTCACTGGGTTGTATACAGTATCACCGGAGTTAACCACACCAGAGTAAACGCGGAAGAAGGTCAGGTTACCTACGAACGGGTCGGTAGCAATTTTGAATGCCAGAGCAGCAAACGGCTCTTCATCGCTAGCGTGACGCTCGGACGGGGTATCTTTACCGTCGTCCAGCATACCGTTGATAGCAGGTACGTCAGTTGGTGCTGGCAGGTAATCGATTACCGCATCCAGCATCGCCTGAACACCTTTGTTCTTAAATGCAGAACCACAGGTTACCAGGATAATTTCGTTGTTCAGAACGCGCTGACGCAGAGCGACTTTGATTTCTTCCTCGGTCAGCTCTTCGCCGCCCAGGTATTTTTCCATCAGCTCTTCAGACGCTTCCGCAGCGGATTCGATCAGGTTCTGGTGCCATTCGTCAGCCAGGTCCTGCATATCAGCTGGGATATCTTCGTATTCGAAGGTTACGCCCTGATCAGCATCGTTCCAGTTGATGGCTTTCATTTTCACCAGGTCAATAACACCGGTGAAACCTTCTTCAGCACCAATCGCCAGCTGCAGCGGAACAGGGTTCGCGCCCAGACGGGATTTGATCTGACCAACAACTTTCAGGAAGTTAGCACCCATACGGTCCATTTTGTTAACGAACGCGATGCGTGGAACTTTGTATTTGTTAGCCTGACGCCATACGGTTTCAGACTGTGGCTGAACACCACCAACTGCGCAGTAAACCATTACCGCACCGTCAAGAACACGCATGGAACGTTCTACTTCGATGGTGAAGTCAACGTGGCCCGGGGTGTCGATGATGTTTACGCGATGCGGTTCATACTGCTTCGCCATACCAGACCAGAATGCAGTAGTCGCTGCGGAGGTAATGGTAATACCACGCTCCTGCTCCTGCTCCATCCAGTCCATGGTTGCGGCGCCGTCATGAACTTCACCGATTTTGTGGTTTACACCGGTGTAGAACAGAATACGTTCGGTAGTCGTGGTTTTACCGGCGTCGATGTGCGCACTGATACCGATGTTACGATAGCGTGCGATGGGTGTTGTACGAGCCATTTGATTCCTCGTTTGTTTCTTTAGACGTTCAGATTAAGTAACCCAGAGCGGGCGGCTTACCTGAAGCGCCCGCCTGGTGACTAACACTCCGAAGGGATTACCAACGGTAGTGAGCGAACGCCTTGTTGGCTTCTGCCATACGGTGAACGTCTTCACGTTTCTTAACTGCAGTACCTTTGTTGTCTGCAGCGTCAGAAAGTTCGTTCGCCAGACGCAGAGCCATAGATTTATCACCGCGTTTACGAGCAGCTTCAACGATCCAACGCATTGCCAGAGCATTACGACGAACCGGACGAACTTCAACTGGAACCTGATAAGTAGAACCACCTACACGGCGGGACTTAACTTCGACAGTCGGACGAACGTTGTCCAGAGCGACTTCGAAAGCTTCCAGTTCATTTTTACCAGAACGCTGAGCCAGGGTCTCCAGCGCGCTGTATACGATTGCTTCAGCAGTAGATTTTTTACCATCTACCATCAGGATATTTACAAATTTAGCCAGCAGCTCTGATCCGAACTTAGGATCCGGCAGAATTTTACGCTGACCAATGACGCGACGACGTGGCATGGGAATACTCCGTTGTTAATTCAGGATTGTCCAAAACTCAAAGAGTTTAGATTGACATTAATTTAAAACGTTTGGCCTTACTTAACGGAATCCATTAAGCCTTAGGACGCTTCACGCCATACTTGGAGCGAGCTTGCTTACGGTCTTTAACGCCGGAGCAGTCAAGCGCACCACGAACGGTGTGGTAACGAACACCCGGGAGGTCTTTTACACGACCGCCACGGATCAGGATCACGGAGTGCTCCTGCAGGTTGTGACCTTCACCGCCGATGTAGGAGGTGACTTCGAAACCGTTAGTCAGACGCACACGGCAAACTTTACGCAGTGCGGAGTTAGGTTTCTTAGGAGTGGTGGTATATACACGAGTACATACACCACGTTTCTGCGGGCAGGCTTCCAGCGCAGGCACGTTGCTTTTTGCAACTTTGCGTGAGCGTGGTTTGCGAACCAGCTGGTTAACTGTTGCCATTAAATAGCTCCTGGTTTTAGCTTTTGCTTCGTAAACACGTAATAAATCGCCTCATATAATATGAGGACGCGAAATTTTAGGGCCACGCCGAAAAGGTGTCAAGAAATATACAACGATCTCTGCACTACCAGGCAAGTTGCCCGTCGTGTTTGACCGCTAGTCTGACGAAGTCAGTATAGCTAACCCTGACGACACTGCTCGAAATTTGACCACAAAGGCCACGAGCTTCAATGTCTTCCTGCAGCGCATACAGGGTTATGGGGGCGTCATTGAGAAGATCAAGGAAGCGGCTGCCATCCAGCGCCGCAATCACCCCATCGGAGAGCAGCAGCAAATCATCCCCATCGGCCGTGAGTCGCAGAAAGGCACTGATATCATGCTGCCAGGGAGAGTGACTAAGCGTATGAAGCATCGACACCTCAGAAACGTAAAATCACATCGTATCCCTCAAGTTTCTGGCGCAACGCAGCTGGCTCCAGAATCTCAGGTTCGATAATAAAGGAAGGCGAACTCAGCCCGCGCTCTCGTAGCGAAGCAGCACATACCCAACTCTCTTCGATGTCATACAGCGCCATCAATTTAAAAGCAGGGATATAATCCCGGGCCAGGATCGCCGCCGGTTTTTGATCGCTTAGAAGCTGAAGAACCCCGTCACCGATAAAAAACACGCCGATATCTTCCGTTAGCGCCGAGGTGGCGAGGAGTGCATCCAGCCCTTCCCTGCCGGAAGAACTTCCGTGCGGTGCGGTGGAAAAGACAAAAGCCACACGTTTCATCAGAACTGCACCATTCTGTCGCAGGTTAATGAGGCTTCAGCCAGTGCGCCTAATCCACTTAAGTGGAAGCCCGGTTGAAGATTGGCACCCGCTAACCCAAGCTGTTTTGCTTCGGTTTCATCCGTCACCCCACGGCGCAATGCCGCAGCGACACAAATGTGAAGCGCTACACCGTGCTGCTCATGCAGTGCCTGCCACGCACGCACCAGATCGAATTCATCACTTGCCGGCGCGCTCAACTGGTTGGCGTTATACACACCTTCACGGTAGAAGAAGATACTGGAGAGCTCATGCCCTTCGGCAAGCACCGCCTGCGCAAATTGCAGGGCACTGCTGGCTTGTTGGGTGCCATACGCAGGCCCCGTAACCATCAGGGCAAACCGCATTACTTATCCTGTCCCTGGAAATCGCCGCTCTTAAACTGGCGAATATAGAGGTAAACGGTGTGTTTGGAGATGTTGAGACGATCGGCCACCTGGTTGATTGCGTCTTTGATATCGAAGATCCCTTTTTCATAAAGGTTAAGGACGATCTGACGATTTTTGGCGTTGTTGGAAACGTTACGATCGGCGTTGACCTCTTCGATGGTGAATTCCAGAGTCTGGGTCACCAGGTCTTCAACAGAAGATGCAAAGTTCACCTGAGAGTTTACTTCAGGCGTTTCAGGCGGAATAAAGGTGCTCATGATTTGCGAGAACGGCACATCAAGGTTCATGTTGATGCACAGCAGCCCAATCACACGCTGGTCACGGTTGCGGATAGCAATCGTCACAGACTTCATCAGCACGCCGCTTTTGGCGCGAGTGAAATAGCATTTGGAAACGCTGCTGTCCGCACCGGTCATATCATGGAGCATACGCAGCGCCAGGTCCGTTATCGGCGAACCGATTTGACGACCTGTGTGTTCACCGTTGGCAATACGAATGGCGGAACATTTGAGATCCTGCAGTGAGTGCAGCACGATTTCGCAATGGGAGCCAATGAGCATCGCTAACCCGTCCACTACCGCTTCGTAAGATTTCAGAATGTCGAAATCGGTCTGGTCAAAAGGACGTTGATCCAGCAAATCAAGTTCACTGGTTTCGTTGGTTAAAAGCGACCTGGACATGAAAAAAAGCACTCCTTTTCAGGAGCCTGTCGTTAGGTTGTCAGGGCAGGCTCATTATCATCATCAAAAATAAGGCATCTAAAGTAATACGCGCCTCAGGCACTTTCCAGTGTTTATTATACTCGTCATACATCAAGTTGCCTGTGCGTGGGTGACAACACAACGTTTGTTGCGCCCAATAAAAAACCGCCGCCCTTAAGGACGGCGGTTTTCATCACGCTTATTTCTTGCTGGAATCAGCAGCGGCTTTGTCGTCTGCAGCAGGTGCAGCGGCATCCGCTTTAGGTGCTGGTTTGATATCCAGCAGCTCTACGTCAAACACCAGCGTAGAGTTAGCAGGGATACCCGGGACGCCAGTTTTGCCGTAAGCCAGGTCTGGTGGAATGACCAGCTTGATTTTGCCGCCTTTCTTGACGTTTTTCAGGCCTTCAGTCCAGCCTGGGATTACGCCGTCCAGACGGAAGGACAGTGGCTCACCGCGGGTGTAAGAGTTATCGAACTCTTTACCGTCAATCAGCGTGCCTTTGTAGTTCACGACCACAGTGTCGCTGTCTTTCGGCGCATCGCCGGTACCTTCTTTCTCTACTTTGTACAGCAGACCAGTCGAAGAGGTTTTCACGCCTTTCTCTTTGGCAAAGGTGTCACGGAAGGCTTTGCCTTTCGCTTCGTTGTCAGTCGCGTCTTTTTCCATTTTCTGCTGAGCAGAGGTTTTTACGCGAGTTTCGAAGGCCTGCAGGGTCTGTTCGATTTCCTGATCAGAGAGTTTGCTCTTATCCGCAAATGCGTCCTGAACGCCGGCGATCAGCTGTGCTTTATCCAGTTTGATGCCCAGCTTTTCCTGCTCTTTCAGGGAGTTTTCCATGTAACGACCCAGCGATGCACCCAGTGCATAAGCAGATTGCTGGTCGTCGTTTTTGAATGCAGCGTTCAGGCCAGCAGGTGCGGCTTTCGCAGCATCAGCGGCCGGAGCAGCTTTCGCGGCAGCAGCATCGGCAGCGAAAGTCAGCGGAGCATTCAGGGCAACGGCCATCGTTGTCGCCAGAAGCGTTACTTTAAACAGTGATTTCATCCATCTCTCCAGGGACGGGGCATCTTTCTCACCCCGGGGTTTACGTAAATGAGTTGTCTACTATAAAGCGTCACAGAAGAAATCTACATATGAACACTCTGTAATCTCGGATCTTTTCAGACTCTTTTTGTGTAAATAAGTTTCGTCATTCGGGTTATTGGCTGCACAACCGGGAAAAGTCCCGTAAAATCCGCGCGAATTGATTAAAGAGGTGATTCATGAGCGAGACAACACTCGAAGCGCGCCTGGAAGAGCTGGAAAGCCGACTGGCCTTTCAGGAGATCACCATTGAAGATCTCAACCGGACAGTCACCGCGCACGAAATAGAGATGGCGAAGATGCGAGACAATATGCGTCTGATGGTCGAAAAACTGAAAGCCAGCCAGCCTTCCCACATTGCCTCACAGGCAGAAGAGACGCCACCACCTCATTATTGAGGCGTAAAAAAAGCGGGTTTCCCCGCTTTTTCCTTTAATGCGCCAGCCCAAAGGCAAAACGCATTAGTGGCAACCGCAGCCGCCGTTACCGCAACCACCTTTACCATGTTCATGGTCGCCGTGATCGTGGCCGTGACCACCGCAGCAACCACCTTCATGGTCGTGATCGTGGTGATGGTCGTGTGCACCGTGAACGTGGCCATGAGCCAGTTCTTCTTCGGTCGCTTCACGCATCGCTACCACTTCAACGTGGAATTTCAGGTTCTGGCCAGCCAGCATGTGGTTACCATCAACAACGACGTGGTCATCTTCCACTTCGGTGATTTCTACCGGTACTGGACCCTGGTCAGTTTCAGCCAGGAAACGCATGCCGACCTGCAGCTCGTCAACGCCCATGAAGACGTCTTTTGGTACGCGCTGAACCAGGTTTTCATCATACTGACCGTAAGCGTCGTTCGCGCCAACTTCAACGTCGAACTTATCGCCAACTTCGTGACCTTCCAGCGCTTTTTCAAGGCCAGAGATCAGGGAACCGTGACCATGCAGGTAGTCGAGCGGCGCGCTTACCGGAGACTCATCAACCAACACACCGTCTTCTGTACGTACCTGATAGGCCAGGCTGACCACCAGGTCTTTTGCTACTTTCATGATATCTCCTGAGCATGGGAAGAATAGTGGCGCAGATTGTAGCGGAATTCTGCACCTGTGTACCCCTTAGCTTAAAAAAAGACAGCGAGGATCGCTACTCGGGATGAAAAATGCCAATCACTTGCTCATCTTTGCGAACGTGCTCGCGGGCTTGTTTGTCAGCCTCTCGCATCTGGTGACCGCACTTAACACACTCAACAATATCGACATTATTCTCACGCCACATCGCCATTGAATCCTGCGCCTGGCATGCCGGGCATTTTGCCCCGGCGATAAAACGTTTACGGATTGCCATTGTTCACCTTCTATTCAAATTCGTCCCAGCCGTCCAGCTGGCGTCGTTCTTGTTGCATTTCACGCTGGAAAATCTCTTCCAGCTCGCGTCGGGCTTCCCGCACGCGAGATATTTGCTGCGTATCCGAGTGCACTGGCATCAGCTCACGCAACATGCGCATATCCAGACGACGGAAATGAAGCTGCGCGCGCTGCGCCTGATGAGGATGCATCCCCAGCGTAATGAGCGCCTTGCGTCCCAACTCCAGCGCACTGGAAAACGTCTCGCGTGAGAATTGTTTCACACCTGCCTGCAGCAATTCGTGAGCTTCCACACGCCCGCGTGCTCGGGCAAGAATGTGCAGATGAGGGAAATGCTGTTGGCAGATTTCCACCAGCTTCATGGTGTCTTCCGGCGCATTACAGGTGATGACGATAGATTGCGCTTCTTCTGCCCCTGCGGAGCGCAGCAGTTCAATCTGCGTCGCGTCACCGTAGTAGACCTTATAGCCATATTTACGCATCAGGTTCACCGCGCTAATGTCACGTTCCAGCACGGTTATCCGCATTTTGTTGGCCATCAGCAAGCGCCCGATAACCTGACCAAAGCGCCCGAAGCCAACCACAATCACCTGCGGTTTATCATCTTCAACCCACGGCGCTTCATCTTCTTCTTCCGGACCATTGAAACGGCGAGACAGCAGCTTATCGACAACTTTCATAACCAGCGGCGTGGTCATCATCGACAGCGTAACCGTCACCAGCAGCAGCGCCATTTGATCGTGATGGAACAGGCGCTGCGAAGAAGCCGTCGAAAAAAGCACAAACGCAAATTCTCCGCCCTGACTCAGTACACCAGCAAACTGCATACGCTCTGAACTTCGCAAACCATAAACCCGCGCCAGGACATACAGCACCAGTGATTTCACCGCCACCAGGATAATCACGCTGCCAATAACCCACAGCAAATGGGTATAGAGAACGCCAAGATTCAGCGCCATGCCAACGGAAATAAAGAACAACCCGAGCAGCAGCCCCTTAAACGGCTCAATGGCGATTTCCAGCTCATGCCGGTATTCACTTTCCGCCAGCAGCACACCGGCGATAAACGTGCCAAGCGCCATCGACAAGCCCAGCGCATCCATAAACAATGCGGACCCGAGCACCAACAGCAGCGTGGCCGCCGTAAACACCTCGCGCACGCCGGAACCTGCAATAAAGCGAAAAACCGGGCGCAGTAAATAGCGCCCGCCAATCAGCACGCCGGCAAACGCCAACACTTTCAGGCCGATCTTGATCCAGTCAGGATGCTCATCGCCCGATCCCGCCAGCAGCGGTACCAGTGCCAGCGCGGGGATCACGGCTAAATCCTGAAACAGCAATACCGAGAAGCCGAGCTGCCCGGCCTCATTGCGATTCATCCCTTTTTCGCGCATCAGCTGAAGTGCCATCGCCGTGGAGGACATTGCCAGACCAATGCCGCCAATCACCGCCGCCTGCCATGAGAAATTGGTCAGCATTAACAAACCGGTCAGGATTGCTGCGCTCAGCAGCACCTGAGCGGCTCCCACACCAAAGATAGAACGCCGCAGTTGCCAGAGCTTCGACGGATTCAGCTCCAGCCCGATGATAAACATCAGGAACACCACGCCTAATTCGGAGAAGTGCAGAATTTCGTCCACATCGCTGATGAACCCCAAGCCCCACGGGCCAATCGCGATGCCAGCCAGCAGATACCCCAGCACCGGGCCAATGCCCAAACGCGATGCCAAAGGCACTGCCGCAACGGCCGCGAAGAGAAACAGCACGCCCGCCAGCAGTAAATCCGATCCTTCCATCAGCGACCTCCCGGAGCGATAGGGTTTGCCAGCCATTCACCATAAGCTCTGGCATGGCTGGCCAGTTCTTCCGGAGGCTGGCGGCGGGCCCAGTAAACAATGATCGGATTCATCCAGTGCATGCGACACATCGCGGAGGTCAGTTCAAAAGGCCGCAAAACATCGCTCATCGAATAGCGATTCAGGGAGTCGTGGCGATAAGCACTCTCCGGCTCACCGGTGGTGATGACACTTCGCCAGTACTTTCCCGCCAGCTGGTTTCCGCCCGGGCCACTGGCAAAGCCGCGACTCAGCACACGGTCAAGCCACTCTTTTAAGAGCGCCGGACAGCTGTAGGTATAAAGTGGATGCTGGAACACAATGACATCGTGCTCCTGCAGCAATTTTTGCTCGCGTGGAATGTCGATAAAGAAATCGGGATAGTGTGCGTACAAATCGTGCACGGTAACATTTTCAAGCTGTTGTGCCGGCTTAAGCAAAACCCGGTTCGCCACCGAGTCCTGAGATTCCGGATGGGCATACAGCAGCAACACTTTTGCTGTCTCTGACATCATTCCCCTCCCGGCCAATGGGCAGGCCTCATTTCATGCCTGCGCCTGAATACTTTTGTCTGGCGTTGTTGTTTTGGGCTACCATTGCCGCCCGGTGTCGCGATGCGTCACCACACTACATTATCATAATGACAATTTAACATAGTCAGAACATACGGCGCCTTATGATTGTTTTCTCCTCGTTACAAATTCGTCGCGGCGTGCGTGTCCTGTTGGACAACGCCACAGCCACTATTAACCCTGGGCAAAAAGTCGGTCTGGTGGGAAAGAACGGCTGCGGCAAATCCACGCTGCTGTCGCTACTAAAGAACGGGATTAGCGCCGATGGCGGGAGTTTCACTTATCCGGGTAACTGGCAACTGGCCTGGGTGAATCAGGAAACCCCGGCGCTGCCGCAGCCTGCGCTCGACTATGTTATCGATGGCGACCGCGAATACCGCCAGCTTGAAGCGGAACTGAATGCCGCGAATGAGCGCAACGACGGTCATGCCATCGCCACCGTTCATGGCAAGCTGGATGCTATCGATGCGTGGACCATCCGTTCTCGCGCGTCCAGCCTGCTGCACGGTCTGGGTTTCAGCAATGAGCAACTGGAGCGTCCAACCAGTGATTTCTCCGGTGGCTGGCGTATGCGCCTCAACCTTGCGCAGGCGCTGATTTGCCGCTCCGACCTGCTGCTGCTCGATGAACCAACTAACCACCTCGATCTTGACGCCGTTATCTGGCTGGAGAAGTGGCTGAAGAGCTATCAGGGCACGCTGATCCTGATTTCCCATGACCGCGATTTCCTTGATCCAGTGGTGGGCAAAATTATCCATATCGAACAGCAGTCGATGTTCGAGTACACCGGCAACTACTCTTCTTTTGAGATCCAGCGCGCGACGCGTTTGTCTCAGCAGCAGTCGATGTACGAAAGCCAACAGCAGAAAGTGGCGCATTTGCAGAGCTTTATTGACCGCTTTAAAGCGAAGGCGTCGAAAGCCAAGCAGGCCCAAAGCCGCGTGAAAATGCTGGAGCGTATGGAGCTGATTGCCCCGGCGCACGTCGATAACCCGTTCCACTTTAGCTTCCGTGAGCCAGAGAGCTTGCCCAATCCGCTGCTGAAGATGGAAAAAGTGAGTGCCGGTTACGGCGACCGCACCATTCTCGACTCCATTAAGCTCAACCTTGTCCCGGGTTCGCGTATTGGTTTACTCGGTCGAAACGGTGCGGGCAAGTCTACGCTTATCAAACTGTTGGCCGGTGAACTGGCCCCGCAAAGCGGTGAAATCGGTCTGGCGAAAGGCATCAAGCTCGGTTACTTCGCCCAGCATCAGCTTGAATTTTTACGCGCTGATGAGTCACCGCTTCAGCATCTGGTAAGACTGGAGCCGCAAGTGCTGGAACAGCAGCTGCGCGATTACCTCGGCGGTTTTGGTTTCCAGGGCGATAAAGTGAGCGAAGAGACGCGTCGTTTCTCCGGAGGCGAGAAAGCGCGCCTGGTGCTGGCGTTAATCGTCTGGCAGCGCCCTAACCTGTTGCTGCTCGATGAACCGACCAACCACCTGGATCTCGACATGCGTCAGGCGCTGACCGAAGCGCTGATTGAATTTGAGGGCGCACTGGTCGTGGTGTCGCACGATCGCCACCTGCTGCGTTCCACGACCGATGACCTCTATCTGGTTCACGATGCGAAAGTGGAGCCTTTCGATGGCGATCTGGAAGATTATCAGCAGTGGCTGACAGATGTTCAGAAGCAGGAAAACCAGGCTGACGAAGCCCCCAAAGACAACGCCAACAGCGCCCAGGCGCGAAAAGATCAGAAACGTCGCGAAGCAGAGTTACGCACGCTGACCCAGCCGCTGCGCAAAGAGATAACCCGTCTGGAAAAAGAGATGGAAAAACTCAATGCGAAACTCGCCGCCGCTGAAGAGAAGCTGGGTGACAGCGAACTGTATGATCAGGCTCGTAAAGCGGAGCTGACGGAGTGCCTTCAGCAGCAGGCCAGCGCCAAATCAGGCCTGGAAGAGTGCGAAATGGCCTGGCTTGATGCCCATGAGCAACTGGAAAAAATGCTCCAGGAAGAGTAACCCATGCCCGGTGGCGGCTACGACTTACCGGGCCTACAAGGAGATGATCCGTAGGCCCGGCAAACGAAGTGCCGCCGGGCAACGCGTTGCAAAAGCGTCACGCGGCTCATTTTCATAAACACGAAACCGTCATGACGGTATAGTAAACAGGATTTTCATCACAACAGCGTAACAGTATGGCCCAGATCACCCCTGTAGAATTTGAAGTCCCACCCGAAGAGAACGACACATTTGTGCCGATGAAAGGCGTGCGCAACTGCCACCTGCAGACCATGCTGCCGCGCCTGATCCGTCGCAAAGTGCTGTTCACGCCGCACTGGCAGCGTCTGGAGCTTCCGGATGGTGACTTTGTCGATCTGGCCTGGAGTGAAGATCCGAATCAGGCACGTCACAAACCGCGTCTGGTGGTGTTTCACGGCCTTGAAGGCAGCCTTTACAGCCCTTACGCTCATGGCCTGATTCATGCGGCACAGCAGCGCGGCTGGCTTGGCGTGGTGATGCATTTTCGCGGCTGCAGCGGTGAACCGAACCGCAACGACCGTATTTACCATTCTGGTGAAACCGAAGATGGCACCTGGTTCCTCTCCTGGCTGAAACGTGAATTTGGAGAAGTGCCGACGGCGGCGGTCGGCTACTCGCTGGGCGGCAACATGCTCGGCTGTCTGTTAGCGAAAGAAGGCGACGCGACGCCGCTGGATGCCGCAGTGATCGTTTCTGCGCCCTTTATGCTCGAAGCCTGCAGCTATCACATGGATAAGGGCTTTTCCCGCGTTTATCAGCGCTACCTGCTTAATCTGCTGAAGGCCAATGCTTCACGCAAGCTTAAAGCTTATCCTGGTACGCTGCCGGTCGATCTTAAGCGTTTGAAAAGCGTTCGCCGTATTCGCGAGTTTGACGATCTGATTACCTCAAAAATTCACGGGTTCGCCGATGCCATCGACTATTACCGCCAGTGCAGCGCCATGCCGGTGCTGAGTCAGATAACCAAACCGACGCTGATTATTCACGCCAAAGACGATCCCTTTATGGATCACCACTCGATTCCTGCACAGGAAGAGTTGCCGAAGAATATCCAGTATCAGCTTACCGAATACGGCGGGCACGTTGGCTTTGTCGGCGGCACGCTGCGCCATCCAGAAATGTGGCTGGAAAAACGCATTCCTGACTGGCTGACCCGTTTTCTTGGAGCCATCGCATGATCATTCCCTGGCAGGATCTGGCTCCCGAAACGCTGGAAAACCTGATTGAAAGCTTTGTGTTGCGCGAAGGCACCGATTATGGTGAACATGAACGTTCGCTCGAAGATAAAGTCGCCGACGTCAAACAGCAATTGCAAAGCGGGGAAGTGGTTCTGGTGTGGTCCGAACTGCACGAGACCGTCAACTTAATGACCCGCACTCAATTTCGCGGCTGACTATACTCATTATCACAGCTTACCCAGGGAGTCGTTATGTCTGCCAAATACCCGGTGATTGCCGTGACCGGCTCCAGCGGCGCGGGGACCACCACCACCAGCCTCGCCTTTCGTAAAATCTTTGCTCAGCTCAATTTAAACGCCGCCGAAGTCGAAGGGGATAGCTTCCATCGCTATACCCGCCCTGAGATGGACATGGCCATCCGTAAAGCGCGCGATATGGGCCGCCATATCAGTTATTTCGGCCCGGACGCCAACGACTTCGGCCTGCTGGAACAGACGTTTCTTACCTATGGCCAAAGCGGTACCGGGCAGTCGCGCAAATATCTGCATACCTATGATGAAGCCGTGCCGTGGAATCAGGTACCCGGAACATTCACGCCCTGGCAGCCGCTGCCGGAACCCACCGATGTGCTGTTCTACGAAGGATTACACGGTGGCGTAGTCACGCCTCAGCATGATGTGGCAAAGCATGTGGATTTGCTGGTTGGCGTAGTCCCGATTGTGAACCTGGAATGGATTCAGAAGCTTACGCGCGACACCAGCGAACGCGGACATTCTCGTGAAGCGGTGATGGATTCCGTGGTGCGCTCCATGGAGGATTACATCAACTTCATCACGCCCCAGTTCTCGCGCACGCATATCAACTTCCAGCGAGTCCCTACGGTCGATACCTCTAACCCGTTTGCCGCCAAAGGCATTCCGTCGCTGGATGAAAGCTTTGTGGTTATCCATTTCCAGAATCTGGGCGACATTGATTTCCCCTGGCTGTTGGCGATGCTGCAAGGCTCGTTCATTTCACACATGAACACGCTGGTGGTGCCTGGAGGGAAAATGGGGCTGGCGATGGAGTTGATCATGACGCCGCTGGTTGAGCGGCTGATGGATGGCAGAGCGATTTAAACCACAACCGGGCGGCCAAGGTAAACAGCAAAACCTTCTCTTACGAGAAGGTTTTTAGTGTTTGCTCCCTCTCCCTGTGGGAGAGGGTCGGGGTGAGGGCATCAGGCCGCACACGATTACCCCTCAACCACCTCAAACGAGTGGGTGATCTTCGCCGCTTTCTCCAGCATTAGCGCCACAGAGCAATATTTCTCCGCAGACAAATCCACCGCACGAGACACTGCCGCTTCTTTCAGGTCTTTACCCGTTACGATGAAGTGCAAATTAATGTGCGTAAACATACGCGGCGCTTCTTCACGACGCTCCGAGGTCAGCTTCACTTCGCAATCTTTCACGTCATGACGCCCTTTTTGCAAAATAGACACCACGTCGATCGCACTGCAACCGCCGGCTGCCATCAGCACCATTTCCATCGGGCTCGGCGCTTTGTCTCCAGAGTTACCGTCCATCAAAATCTGGTGGCCAGAAGCAGACTCGCCCAGGAAGGTTAAACCCTCAACCCATTTCACACGTGCTTGCATAATTTTTAACTCCGAAGTTGCAAATTTCCTCTCAGATTACGCGCACATAACAAAACTCGCAACGGAAGGAGACGTGCATCATGCTGAAGCGAGACACCAGGAGACACGCAGCTAAAGCTATGCTAAAACAGTCGGGATGCGACAGTAATGCATTGAAGTGCTGAATGTACGCAGAGGACACCACATTACAGGCTGCTGCACAATTCGACAGCCGACTTCCCAGGCACAGGGAAGGATACGATTGCAAAGCCAGCGGCAGTGTCATGTCTGCCACTGGAGACAGCTTATAACAGAGGATAACCGCGCATGGTGCTTGGCAAACCGCAAACAGACCCTACCCTTGAATGGTTCTTGTCTCATTGCCACATTCATAAGTACCCATCGAAGAGCACGCTGATTCACCAGGGTGAAAAAGCAGAAACGCTGTACTACATCGTGAAAGGCTCAGTTGCTGTACTCATCAAGGACGAAGAAGGGAAAGAGATGATCCTCTCTTACCTCAACCAGGGCGATTTCATTGGTGAGCTTGGTCTCTTCGAAGAAGGCCAGGAGCGTAGTGCCTGGGTTCGGGCGAAAACCGCTTGTGAAGTGGCCGAAATCTCGTACAAAAAATTCCGTCAGTTAATTCAGGTAAACCCGGATATTCTGATGCGCCTCTCTTCGCAGATGGCCCGCCGTCTGCAGGTCACCTCAGAGAAGGTCGGCAACCTTGCGTTCCTCGACGTAACGGGCCGTATCGCCCAGACGCTGCTGAACCTGGCGAAACAACCCGATGCCATGACCCACCCGGACGGTATGCAGATTAAAATTACCCGTCAGGAAATCGGTCAGATCGTGGGCTGTTCCCGTGAAACCGTTGGCCGTATTCTGAAAATGCTGGAAGATCAGAACCTGATCTCCGCCCACGGTAAGACCATCGTCGTTTACGGCACCCGCTAAGCTCGATAAATGGCGTATTGTTCACGCAATACGCCATTTTTGTCTCTACCGCTATGTGGCGCAGGCTAATTTATCACCCGGAAATTAACTACGCACTGCGGCAAACCCTGGTGCTCTGTACGCCCGTGGCTATCGGCCTGATGCTGGGGTATCTCAAGTACGGTCTGCTGTTTTCGTTAGTTCCCGCCTGCTGCAACATTGCCGGTCTCGATACGCCGCACAAACGCTTTTTTAAACGCCTGATTATTGGCGGTTCACTGTTTGCGGGCTGCAGCCTCGCGGTTCAATTACTGCTGGCACATACCCTCCCCTTGCCGCTGATCCTGACCGTTCTCGCCATGACGCTTGGCGTAACGGCCGAGATAAGTTCTCTGCATGCCCGTTTACTTCCGGCGTCTCTCATCGCCGCAATTTTTACCCTGAGCCTTGCGGGCAACATGCCAGTCTGGGAGCCGCTGCTGATTTATGCCCTCGGCACGCTTTGGTATGGCCTGTTTAACTGGTTCTGGTTCTGGATGTGGCGTGAACAGCCGCTGCGGGAATCGCTGAGTCTGCTGTATCGCCAGCTGGCGGATTACTGCGAGGCCAAGTACAGCCTGCTGACCCAGCACACCGATCCCGAGAAAGCTTTGCCGCCGCTGCTGGCTCGTCAGCAAAAAGCCGTCGATTTAATCACCCAGTGCTATCAGCAGCTTCACATGCTCGCGGCCAATAAGAACCATGATTACAAACGCCTGCTGCGCTCCTTCCAGATGGGCCTTGATTTGCAGGAGCATATCTCCGTCAGCCTGCACCAACCGGCAGAAGTCCAGAAGCTGGTTGAGCGCAGCCATGCTGAAGCCGTTATCCGCTGGAATGCCCAAACCATTGCCACCCGCCTGCGCGTGATGGCCGATGATATTCTCTACCACCGTTTTCCCCAACGCTTCTCGATGGACAAGCAGATTGGCGCGCTGGAGAAAATCGCCCGTCAGCATCCCGATAACCCCGTGGGCCAGTTCTGCGCCTGGCATTTCAGTCGCATCGCCAGAGTGCTGCGCCTCCAGCGCCCGCTCTATCCGCGTGATTTAATGGCAGATAATGAACGCCGCTTGCCGGTCTTCGCGGCACTCAAAAGCTATCTTTCGCTGAAGTCCCCGGCACTGCGCAATGCCGCGCGAATCAGCGTGATGCTGAGCATCGCCAGCCTGATGGGGTCGGCATTACACCTGCCAAAACCTTACTGGATCCTGATGACGGTCCTGCTGGTCACACAAAACGGGTATGGTGCGACGCGAGTGAGGATCTTCCACCGGGCGGCAGGTACGCTGGCTGGATTAGTCATCGCAGGCATCACCCTGCACTTTCATGCTCCAGAAGGCTATGCGCTGGCGGCGATGCTGGTTATCACCCTCATAAGCTATCTCATCATCCGCAAAAGCTACGGCTGGGCCACGGTGGGCTTTACGGTGACGGCGGTATACACCATCCAGTTGCTGACGCTCAACGGAGATCAATTTATTGTTGCCCGGCTGATAGACACGCTAATCGGCTGTCTGATTGCCTTTGGTGGGATGGTCTGGCTGTGGCCGCAATGGCAAAGCGGCCTGTTGCGTAAAAATGCCCAGCAGGCGCTGGAAGCCGATCAGGAAGCCTTACGCCTTATTCTGAGTAACGACCCGGAAGCACCAACCCTCGCCTATCAGCGTATGCGTGTGAATCAGGCACATAACGCACTATTCAATTCGCTTAATCAGGCGATGCAGGAGCCCGGCTTTAACTCGCGCTATCTTGCCGATATGAAGCTATGGGTGACCCACAGCCAGTTTATTGTCGAGCATATTAACGCCATGACCACGCTCGCCCGCGAGCACAACATGCTGACGGAATCACTGGCCCAGCGTTATCTGGAATCTTGTGAGATTGCGCTGCAACGGTGTCAGCAGCGCCTGGAGTATGACGAAGCAGGGGGAAGCGGAGATGCGAATATTATGGAGTCACCTGATACGCTGTCCCACGGCCCGTTGAGCACCATGGAACAGCATTTACAGCGGATACTGGGGCACCTGAATACCATGCACACCATCTCTTCGGTGGCCTGGCGTCAGCGTCCGCATCACGGGATTTGGCTGAAACGCCGGGCATAGATACCCTGCCTGGCGGCGCTTCGCTTGCACAGGCCTACAGACGGTCACATCACGCAGGCCCGGCAAACGCAGTGCCGCCGGGCGAAAAATCAGCCGACGACCTTCTTCACCGCAGCAGCAAAACGCTTCATCCCTTCATCGATATCAGCGCTCTCAACCACCAGCGAAGGCGCGAAACGCATCACGTCAGTCCCTGCATTCAGCACCATTACGCCTTCATGAGCCGCTGCATGCAGGAAGTCACGCGCACGCCCTTTGAACTGGGGCTTAAGCTCAGCCCCAATCAGCAGCCCCATGCCGCGGATATCGCTGAATACATCCAGTTCGGCGTCAATCTGCTGTAAATGCTTCACAAACTGTTCGCGCTTTGCCTTCACCCCTTCCAGCACTTCCGGGGTGTTGATGATGTCGAAAGCTGTACCCGCTACCGCACAGGCCAATGGATTACCGCCGTAAGTTGAGCCGTGTGATCCCACGTGAAAAGCGCTGGCGATCTCTTCCGTGGTCAACATAGCGCTGACAGGAAAACCGCCGCCCAGAGCTTTAGCGGTGGTGAGAATATCCGGCGTCACGCCGTAATGCATATAGGCGAACAGCGAACCCGTACGCCCCATGCCGCACTGCACTTCATCAAACACCAGCAAAGCCTTATGTTCGTCGCACAGCTCACGCAGGCCTTTCAGAAATTCAGGCGTCGCCGCCGTCACGCCACCTTCGCCCTGAATAGGTTCAACCACAACGGCGCAGGTATGGTCGTCCATTACCGCTTTCACTGCATGCAGGTCGTTGAAGGGCACATGAATGATATCCGCAGGTTTTGGCCCGAAGCCGTCGGAATACTTCGGCTGCCCGCCAACGGACACGGTAAACAGTGAACGACCATGGAAAGCGTTATGGAAAGCGATGATTTTGGTTTTGAACGGACTGTGGCGCATGCAGGCATAGTGGCGAGCAAGTTTAAAAGCGGTTTCGTTCGCCTCAGTGCCGGAATTCATAAACGCCACACGTTCAGCGAATGTCGATGCCACCAGCTTACGCCCCAGACGCAGCGCAGGTTCATTGGTGAAGACGTTGCTGGTGTGCCACAACGTTTCGCCCTGGCTTTTCAGCGTTTCGACGAGTCTGGGATGACAGTGACCCAACGCAGTAACGGCAATCCCACCAGCAAAATCAACATACTCTTTGCCCTGCTGATCCCAGATTCGGCTCCCTTTCCCTTTCACCGGGATAAACTCCGCCGGGGCATAAATGGGCAGGATCACTTCGTCAAAAGTTGCCCGGGTAATTGCCATTTGTTCACTCGCCATGTCAAAACCTCTTACGCAGCATGATTATGAAAATATAATCATGAAATATGCATAAAAAATCAGATCGTGGCAAGCGCATTTACCGCTTAAGGAAGTTCTCCAGCAGCTGATGGCCCTGCTCGCTGAGAATGCTTTCGGGGTGAAATTGCACGCCTTCGAGATCCCATTCACGGTGGCGAATGCCCATGATCTCACCTGTTTCGCTGGTTGCAGTTATCTCAAAACAGGAGGGTAACGTTGGCGGGTCAATCACCAGTGAATGATAGCGAGTCACCGTGAGTGGATTATTCAGTCCGCTGAAAACGCCAGCACCGTTATGCGTTATCGGGGAAGTTTTCCCGTGCATCACTTTAGCCGCACGAACAATGGTCGCGCCAAAAACCTGGCCGATCGCCTGGTGGCCCAGACAAACACCGAGAACAGGCAGTTTTCCAGCATAGTGACGGATCACGTCGAGCGAAATCCCGGACTCATCCGGCGTACAAGGGCCTGGCGAAATGACGATTTTTGCCGGTGCCAGCTGCGCTATCTCATCGAGACTGATCTCATCATTGCGCCTGACAACCACCTCGGCTCCCAGCTCGCAAAAATACTGGTAGAGGTTCCAGGTAAACGAATCATAGTTATCGATAAGCAGGATCATAGCGGCTCCGGTGACAGCAAACCGCGCTATTCTACTCAGTTTCCTGCGCTTCGCTCACCACTTTAGTGAACAGGTCGGTCAACGGCTGTAAATCACCCATCGCCCCGCTCTGGTTCGCCTGACTCCAGCTTTCCGGGTCAACGACGCCCCAGTCCAGCACATATCCGGCGTGAATGGCCAATTGCTCGAAGAACACGCGCTGCGCACGGCCGCTGCCAACAAAGAACGGATGCAGCACATTAATCTCACAGTAGTAGTGTGCCAGCCGCTGAATAAACGCCTCTCTGGGCAGCCCAACGAGGTAGTGTTCGTCTTCCAGCTCCTGCATCAGGTCGTTGCCTTCATTTTCGATGTACTCAAAATGGCAGAAACGGGTCTCACCACGGGAGATATCAACCTCGCGCAGTTCGCCTGCCCAATCATAAGCATCCTGAAAAATCTGCTGGTGAATGGCGCACAGCCACGGCAAACCGCGATGCAGCGGGCCGAGTTCGAGGGATTCGACACGCTGGGCGAAAAGCGCATCCTGGGCGTGAGGCTCAGGGACATCCAGCCGACCGCTGGTCGCAAACGAGTGAGCTCGTCGCTTTTCCCACAGGCGAATTTTTTGCTTATCGGTGAGCTTTTTCATCTGAACCTCCCTGACGGTTCCCCTTGTGCCACAAGTATAAGCAGCAATTTCGGGTTACGCAGAAAGGTCAGAGTGACGCGGGCAGGTTAGCCCGCGAGAGAAGAGATTACGGCAGAACTTTCGCAGACAGGATAACTACCGGTTTTGTTGGCACATTCTGGTATGGGCCAACGTCGTGAGACGCCACCTGAGAAATCTTATCGGCCACGTCCATGCCTTTCACAACTTTACCAAAGACCGCGTAGCCAAAATCACGCTGACCGTGATCCAGGAACGCGTTGTCTGCCACGTTGATAAAGAACTGGCTGGTTGCGCTGTCTTTATCCGCTGTACGCGCCATAGAAATAGTCCCGCGAGTATTGCGCAGGCCATTGTCAGCTTCGTTTTTGATAGGCGGATTTGGCTGCTTCTGCTGCATCTGCTCGGTGAAGCCACCGCCCTGAATCATAAAGCCCGGGATCACACGATGGAACGTGGTGTTGTTATAGAACCCACTGTTTACATAGTTCACGAAGTTTTCGACAGAAACAGGGGCTTTTTGGCTATTCAGTTCCAGCTCAATATTACCGGCAGACGTTGTCAGTAAAACGTGCGGATCTGCTTTTGCCGCCAGAACTGCAGGGGAAATCGTAGAGAGTGCAAAAACAGCCGTCACGACAGCCAGGGTAGATTTGAGCATGTGAATTCCTTAAACGGGAACGGTAGAGAGTGCGAATCGCTTGATTCTAAAAGGCGTTCGGCTGACAAACCAGCCTTTTACTTAAGTTTACTTATCAGAAACAGATGTAACGTAGTGGATTTTATTTGAAGGCCGACAAAAATGTGACGAATGCCGCGCCAATTTAAGACTAATTTCATCATTTTCAGAATAAACATTTGCCTCAGTCACGCTAACGCATAAAATCTGCACACCCCACGCATTGTCAATGCGTTTTACAGTTCTATTCACAGGCCAGTCATGACTAACAGCAATCGTATCAAGCTCACATGGATCAGCTTCTTCTCCTACGCCCTGACCGGGGCGCTGGTAATCGTCACCGGGATGGTGATGGGCAATATCGCCGACTATTTCCACCTGCCGGTGTCCAGCATGAGCAACACCTTCACGTTCCTCAACGCCGGTATTTTGATCTCTATTTTCCTTAACGCCTGGCTGATGGAAATCGTGCCGCTGAAAACACAGCTGCGTTTTGGCTTCGTACTGATGCTGGCAGCGATAGCTGGCCTGATGTACAGCCACAGCCTTGCGCTCTTCTCCGCCTCGATGTTCGTTCTTGGGCTGGTGAGCGGGATAACGATGTCGATTGGTACCTTCCTCATCACCCATATGTATGAAGGCCGTCAGCGTGGTGCTCGTCTGCTGTTTACTGACTCCTTCTTCAGTATGGCCGGGATGATTTTCCCGATGGTTGCCGCGTATCTGTTGGCGCGCACCATTGAGTGGTACTGGGTCTACGCCTGCATTGGTCTGGTGTATGTCGCGATTTTCATTCTGACCTTTGGCTGCGATTTCCCGGTGCTCGGCAAGAAAGCTGAAGCGAACGCGCAGCCTGTGGCAAAAGAAAAATGGGGCATTGGCGTGCTGTTCCTCGCCGTGGCCGCCCTGTGCTACATCCTCGGTCAGTTGGGCTTTATTGCCTGGGTGCCAGAGTATGCGAAAGGCCTGGGCATGAGCCTGAGCGATGCGGGTGAGCTGGTGAGCAAGTTCTGGATGTCCTATATGCTGGGCATGTGGGCGTTTAGCTTTATCCTGCGCTTCTTCGACCTGCAACGCATTCTGACCGTGCTGGCAGGTGCCGCCGTTGTGCTGATGTATCTGTTCATCAACGGCTCGCCGGAGCATATGCCATGGTTCATTCTGTGCCTGGGCTTCTTCTCCAGCGCGATTTATACCTCAATCATCACCCTGGGTTCCCTGCAGACTAAAGTCGCCTCGCCAAAACTGGTGAACTTCATTCTGACCTGCGGCACCATCGGCACGATGCTGACGTTTGTCGTCACCGGCCCGATTGTCGCCCACAGCGGCCCGCTGGCTGCGCTGCACACCGCGAACGGTCTGTATGCCGTAGTGTTCGTGATGTGCTTTATCCTCGGCTTTGTGACTCGCCACCGCCAGCATAATGCGGTAGCAGGCCACTAAGCATCTGTTAAGCCCCTTTGCGTTCGCCGAAGGGGCTATTTTTGGTAAAGAACACCTCTTCCCCGCCGTTATCCATTTGCACCCAGGTTTGCGCCAGTTGTGTCGTCGCAATCACTCTCCCCTGACGAATCGACCAGCGAACCGGCACCTGACAGCGCACGGCTTCGAAGCCATTTTCGGCTGGCAGAATAATCAGGTTAGCGCTGTTCCCCACTTCAAGACCGTAATCCTGCAGACCAAACGTTCTGGCACTGTTGTGCGTGATCAGGTTCAGGCCATCATTAATCTGCTGATAGCCCATTATCTGGCAAACGTGCAGCCCCATATGCAGCACCTGAAGCATATTGCCCGTGCCGAGCGGATACCAGGGGTCAAACACATCATCGTGGCCGAAACAGACATTAATGCCCGCGCCCAAAAGCTCTTTCACGCGGGTGATACCACGCCGTTTAGGATAATCATCAAAACGGCCCTGCAGGTGGATGTTGACCAGCGGATTGGCAACAAAGTTAATACCCGACATTTTCAGCAGACGAAACAGGCGCGAGGTGTAAGCCCCGTTATAGGAGTGCATCGCGGTGGTGTGACTGGCCGTGACGCGAGCGCCAATGCCTTCTTTCAACGCCAGTGCTGCAACCGTTTCGACAAAGCGAGACTGCTCATCGTCGATTTCATCACAGTGAATATCTAACGGGTGGTCGTATTTTTTCGCCAGGGCGAAAGCAATATGCAGGGATTCCACGCCGTACTCGCGGGTGAATTCAAAATGCGGAATGGCTCCCACAACGTCAGCCCCTAATTCCAGCGCTTTTTCCAGCAAAGCAGCGCCATCCGGATAGGAAAGAATGCCTTCCTGTGGAAACGCCACAATTTGCAGATCCACCCAAGGCGCAACTTCCTTTTTCACTTCCAGCATGGCTTTCAGCGCCGTGAGCGTCGGGTCCGACACATCAACGTGGGTACGAACAAACTGGATACCGTTGGCAATCTGCCATTTCTGGGTTTTCCACGCTCGCGCTTTCACATCTTCATGCGTGAGCAGCGCTTTGCGTTCTGCCCAGCGTTCGATGCCTTCAAACAGCGTGCCTGACTGGTTCCAGCTTGGCTCGCCTGCCGTCTGGGTGGTATCCAGGTGAATATGAGGTTCAATAAAAGGCGGAATGGCCAACCCGCCGCGGGCATTGAGTACCTCTAAGCTCTCATGGCGAGTTTCTCCCATAGGAATAATCGACTGGAACTTACCGTCTTCAATCCCGAGTTGCCATAGCCCTTCACGCCCAGGCAAGCGGACATTTTCAATCAACCACAACGGTGTGCTTCCCATCCTCATTTCCCCCAGGAGTGGCGCACTGCGCGCCTTGTTTCATTTTTAGGCTAAAACCCGCACTTTTTGTACATTATTTCAGCACCACAGAAAAGTCTGACATTTCCGCAACTTATAAAAAACCTGACAAATCAACCGCATACCACTTAGGTGGTAGGTTAGGCCGGAATTGATTCACATCAATAAGTCACCTTGCTGAATCGTTAAGGTAGGCGGTAATAGAAAAGAAATCGAGGCAAAAATGAGCAAAGTCAGACTCGCAATTATCGGTAACGGCATGGTCGGCCACCGCTTTATTGAGGATTTACTCGATAAAGCGCCAGCAGACCAGTTCGAGATTACCGTCTTCTGTGAAGAACCCCGTATCGCCTACGACCGCGTGCATCTCTCATCATACTTCTCTCACCATACTGCGGAAGAACTTTCGCTGGTGCGCGAAGGCTTTTATGAGAAACACGGCGTCAAGGTGCTGATTGGTGAGCGTGCCATCACGATTAACCGTCAGGAAAAAGTGATTCACTCAAGCGCGGGTCGCTCTGTCTTTTATGACAAACTGATCATGGCGACCGGTTCTTATCCGTGGATCCCGCCGATCAAAGGCTCTGATACTCAGGACTGCTTCGTCTACCGTACTATCGAAGATCTTAACGCCATCGAAGCCTGTGCTCGTCGCAGCAAGCGTGGTGCAGTGGTCGGCGGCGGCCTGCTTGGTCTTGAAGCCGCAGGCGCGCTGAAAAACCTCGGCGTTGAAACACACGTCATCGAATTTGCCCCGATGCTGATGGCCGAACAGCTTGACGCGATGGGCGGCGACCAGCTGAAGCGCAAAATCGAAAGCATGGGCGTACGCGTCCACACCAGCAAGAACACCGAAGAGATCGTGCAGGAAGGGACCGAAGGGCGCAAAACCATGCGCTTTGCCGACGGCAGCGAGCTCGAAATCGACTTTATCGTCTTCTCGACCGGGATCCGTCCACGCGACAAACTCGCCACCCAATGCGGCCTGGCAACCGGTCAGCGCGGCGGGATCATGGTCAATGATACCTGTCAGACGTCCGATCCCGATATCTACGCTATCGGTGAATGTGCCAGCTGGAACAACCGCGTTTACGGCCTGGTCGCGCCAGGTTACAAAATGGCGCAGGTGGCCGTCGATCATATCCTCGGCAACCAGAACACGTTCGAAGGCGCAGACCTCAGCGCCAAGCTGAAGCTGCTGGGCGTTGATGTCGGCGGCATTGGCGATGCGCATGGCCGCACGCCGGGCGCACGCAGCTACGTTTACCTCGACGAAAGCAAAGAAGTCTACAAACGCCTGATCGTCAGCCCGGATAACAAAACGCTGCTCGGCGCCGTGCTGGTCGGCGACACCAGCGACTTCGGTAACCTGCTGCAGCTGGTGCTGAACGCTATCGAACTGCCGGAAAACCCGGACGCACTGATTCTGCCGGCTCACGCAGCAAGCGGTAAACCGGCCATCGGCGTGGACAAACTGCCGGACAGCGCGCAGATCTGCTCCTGCTTCGACGTGACCAAAGGCGATTTGGTCAGCGCTATCAATAAAGGCTGTCACACCGTGGCGGCGCTGAAAGCCGAAACCAAAGCGGGCACTGGCTGCGGCGGTTGCATCCCGCTGGTGACGCAGGTGCTGAATGCCGAACTGGCGAAACAGGGCATCGAAGTGAACAACAACCTCTGTGAACACTTCGCCTTCTCTCGTCAGGAGCTCTACCACCTGATTCGTGTAGAAGGGATCAAAACCTTCGACGAACTGCTGACAAAATACGGCAAAGGCTACGGCTGTGAAGTCTGTAAGCCAACCGTCGGTTCCCTGCTGGCATCCTGCTGGAACGAATATGTGCTGAAGCCTCAGCACACGCCGTTGCAGGACACCAACGACAACTTCCTCGCCAACATCCAGAAAGACGGCACCTACTCGGTGATCCCTCGCTCTGCGGGCGGCGAAATCACTCCAGATGACCTGATGGCGGTGGGGCGTATCGCGCAGGAATTTAACCTCTACACCAAAATCACCGGTTCTCAGCGTATCGGCCTGTTTGGTGCGCAGAAAGATGATCTGCCAGAAATCTGGCGTCAGTTGATCGACGCAGGCTTCGAAACCGGTCACGCCTATGCCAAGGCATTGCGTATGGCGAAAACCTGCGTCGGCAGCACCTGGTGCCGTTACGGCGTTGGCGATAGCGTTGGCTTCGGCGTTGAGCTGGAAAACCGCTACAAAGGCATTCGTACGCCGCACAAAATGAAGTTTGGTGTCTCCGGCTGTACCCGTGAATGTGCGGAAGCCCAGGGCAAAGACGTGGGCATCATCGCCACCGAAAAAGGCTGGAACCTGTACGTATGTGGTAACGGCGGGATGAAACCGCGTCACGCCGATTTGCTGGCTGCGGACCTCGACCACGACACGCTGATCAAATACCTCGATCGCTTCATGATGTTCTACATCCGTACCGCGGACAAACTGACCCGTACCGCGCCGTGGCTCGATAACATGGAAGGCGGCATCGACTATCTGAAAGCCGTCATCATCGACGATAAGCTTGGCCTCAATGACCATCTGGAAGAAGAGCTGGCTCGTCTGCGTGCCGCCTTTGCCTGTGAATGGACCGAGACGGTCAACAGCCCGGCTGCACAAAGCCGCTTCCAGCACTTTGTGAACAGCAAGCAGCGCGATCCAAACGTGCAGGTTGTACCTGAGCGCGAACAGCATCGCCCGGCAACCCCGTACGAACGCATCCCGGTCACTCTGGTGGAGGAAAACGCATGAGCCAGTGGGTAACTATCTGCAACATCGACGAAATCCTGCCTCAGACCGGCGTCTGCGCTCTGCTCGGCCACGAGCAGGTGGCGATTTTCCGCCCGTATCATGACGAGCAGGTGTTCGCTATCAGCAACATCGACCCCTTCTTCCGCGCCAGCGTCCTCTCTCGTGGGCTGATTGCGGAGCACAACGGTGAATTGTGGGTCGCCAGTCCGTTGAAAAAACAGCGCTTCCGCCTCAGCGACGGGCTGTGCATGGAAGATGAAAGCCATTCCATTGCACATTTTGACGTGCGCGTTAAAGACGGTCAGGTACAATTAAAGGCCTGATGACCCTTCCGGCGGCGTTCTGTCGCCGGACTTCTTTCCCCTTCATTGCTGCGAGACGCCCATGGATCACTTACCCATTTTCTGCCAACTGCGCGATCGCGACTGCCTGTTAGTCGGCGGCGGTGACGTTGCCGAGCGCAAAGCCCGTCTGTTACTGGACGCCGGCGCGCGGCTGACGGTCAATGCTCTCGAGTTCGCGCCCCAGTTCCACGTCTGGGCGGAAGCAGGCATGTTGACACTGGTCGAAGGGGAATTTGAGGCCGCTCTGCTCGATAAGAGCTGGCTAGCTATCGCCGCCACGGATGACGATGCGGTGAATAACCATGTCAGTGAAGAGGCAGAAAAACGCCGGATATTCTGTAATGTGGTCGATGCGCCAAAACAGGCCAGCTTCATCATGCCGTCCATTATCGACCGTTCTCCGCTGATGGTCGCCGTTTCTTCGGGCGGTGCCTCCCCGGTTCTGGCGCGTTTACTGCGTGAAAAGTTAGAGTCTCTGTTGCCACAGCATCTGGGCCAGGTCGCCCATTTCGCAGGCCAGCTTCGCTCACGCGTCAAACAACAGTTTGCGACCGTTAGTGAGCGTCGCCGCTTCTGGGAAAAGCTGTTCGTGAACGATCGTCTGGCGCAGTCACTGGCGAATCAGGACGAGCAGGCCATTCAGGCCACCACTGAGCAGTTACTTAGCGAACCGCTGGATAATCGCGGCGAAGTGGTGCTGGTTGGCGCAGGCCCCGGCGATGCGGGGCTGCTGACGCTGAAAGGCCTGCAGCAAATTCAGCAGGCAGATATCGTGGTCTATGACCGTTTGGTGTCCGACGACATTATGAATCTGGTGCGCCGCGATGCTGATCGGGTCTTTGTGGGTAAGCGTGCGGGCTTCCACTGCGTGCCGCAGGAAGAAATTAACCAGATCCTGCTGCGTGAAGCGCAGAAAGGGAAGCGCGTAGTGCGTCTGAAGGGCGGCGATCCGTTTATCTTTGGGCGCGGCGGCGAAGAGCTGGAAACACTGTGCAATGCAGGTATTCCGTTCTCCGTGGTACCGGGAATTACCGCCGCCTCTGGCTGTTCGGCCTATGCTGGCATTCCGCTCACCCACCGTGATTACGCCCAAAGCGTGCGTCTGGTCACCGGTCACCTGAAAACCGGCGCGGAACTCGACTGGCATAACCTGGCAGCAGAAAAACAGACGCTGGTGTTCTATATGGGCCTGAATCAGGCGGCAACCATCAGCGAAAAGCTACGCGAACACGGTATGGAGGCAGAGATGCCCGTGGCGCTGGTTGAAAATGGCACGGCGATCAAACAACGCGTCGTGGAAGGGACGCTGGCAGGGCTGGCAGAGCTTGCGCAGCAGGTCGAAAGCCCGGCGCTGATCATTGTTGGCCGCGTCGTGGCGCTGCGGGAAAAATTGAACTGGTTTTCAAATCATTAAAAAACAGAAAGGCGGGTTTCCCCGCCTTTTTTATTGCCGGATGGCGCTACGCTTATCCGGCCTACAAATTCCTCGTAGGCCAGTGCAAACGAAGTGCCACCAGGGTTTACGGCTTAGCCACAAAGCCAATCGCTTCATAAACCGCTTTCAGGGTTTCTGCCGCCTGAGCGCTCGCCTTCTGCGCACCCTCACGCATGATTTTCTGCAACAGCGCTTCGTCGTTGCGGAAGCGGTTGTAACGCTCCTGCAGCTCACTCAGCATGCCAGACACGGCATCAGCCACTTCACCTTTCAGGTGGCCGTACATCTTGCCTTCGAAGTGCTGCTCCAGCTCTGGGATCGTCTTGCCCGTCACACCGGAGAGAATATCCAGCAGGTTGGAAACACCCGCTTTGTTTTGCACGTCGTAGCGCACAACAGGCGGTTCATCACCGTCGGTCATCGCACGTTTGATTTTCTTCACCACGGATTTCGGATCTTCCAGCAGGCCGATAACGTTGTTGCGGTTATCGTCGGACTTGGACATTTTCTTGGTCGGCTCAAGCAGCGACATCACGCGCGCGCCAGATTTCGGAATGAACGGCTCGGGCACCTTGAACACCTCACCGTACAGCGCATTGAAGCGTTGAGCGATATCACGGCTCAGCTCCAGATGCTGTTTCTGATCTTCGCCAACCGGCACCTGATTGGTTTGATACAGCAGAATATCTGCCGCCATCAGCACCGGGTAATCAAACAGACCGGCGTTGATGTTTTCAGAGTAGCGCGCTGACTTGTCTTTAAACTGGGTCATGCGGCTCAGCTCGCCGAAGTAGGTGTAGCAGTTCAGCGCCCAGCCTAACTGTGCGTGCTCTGGCACATGAGACTGAACGAAGATGGTGCTCTTCTCAGGATCGATACCGCAGGCCAGATACAGCGCGAGGGTGTCCAGCGTCGCTTTGCGCAGCTTTTCTGGCTCCTGACGGGCGGTGATGGCATGCAGGTCAACGATGCAGTAGATGCAGTGATAGTCGTCCTGCATGTTGACCCACTGACGCAGCGCACCCATGTAGTTACCAATGGTTAATTCACCGGACGGCTGTGCGCCACTAAATACGATGGGCTTAGTCATTTTTCACTTCCTGAATTTCACTGTGCGGGAGCCCGAGCGCGGGCAACAAATCGTTAAAACGGTCATAGACGACGTCGGGATTGCTGTCGGCAATCGCTTCGCCATAGTTATAGCCATAGGTCAGACCCACCGAGCAGCAGCCAGCGGCCTGGGCGGCAAGAATATCATTGCGTGAGTCGCCAACAAACAGCAGCTCTGCGGGCGTTAGGGATAATTTTCCTGCTACCAGCAGGAGCGGCTCCGGATGCGGCTTTTTGTTCTGCACGTCATCGCCACCGACAACCACGGAGAAGTATTTCGCGATATCCAGCGCTTCCAGAATAGGCGCAACAAACGGGGATGGCTTGTTGGTGACCAGCGCCAGGGGCAAGCCTTTGGCATGCAGCGCGCTTAACGTTTCGGCCACTGCCGGGAACAGATAGCTGCCCTCTTCGGCAAATTCTGCGTAGTAACGGTCAAACAGCTTACGCAGTACGCGTTGCTGCTCTTCCTGCGGGATATCGTCATGATCGACGGACGGTTTGCCCTGCTGCGCACGCAGCGAAGCCCGCTCCTGACGCGCCCACGTCAGCGCTCGTTCCATCAGAACGTCGGCCCCGTTGCCAATCCAGGTAACGACGCGCTCTTCGCCTGCCGTCGGTAACTCCAGCGCATAGAGCGCGCTGTCCACCGCGGCCGTTAAGCCCGGAGCGCTGTCGACCAGCGTGCCGTCGAGATCGAAGGCCACGCCGCGGATAGAATCGAATTTACTCATGACTTACCTTTGCCAGTTCACTGCGCATGTCATCAATCACTTTCTTGTAATCCGGCTGGTCAAAAATGGCCGAGCCAGCCACAAACATATCGGCACCGGCGGCCGCAATCTCGCGGATATTCGCGGCCTTCACGCCACCGTCCACTTCCAGACGGATGTCGCGCCCTGACGCATCAATCCGCCGACGCACTTCGCGCAGCTTATTAAGCGTGTGAGGAATAAAGGACTGACCGCCAAAACCCGGGTTAACGGACATCAGCAAAATCACGTCGAGTTTATCCATCACGTGATCCAGGAAGCTCAGCGAGGTCGCTGGATTGAGCACCAGACCGGCTTTGCAGCCGTGTTCTTTAATCAGCTGTAACGAGCGATCAACGTGTTCGGACGCTTCAGGATGGAAAGTGATAATGCTGGCGCCTGCTGCGGCAAAATCCGGGATAATGCGATCGACCGGTTTGACCATCAGATGCACATCAATCGGAGCGGTGATGCCGTAATTACGCAGGGATTTGAGCACCATCGGGCCCATCGTCAGGTTCGGCACATAATGGTTATCCATTACGTCGAAATGGACGACGTCACCGCCAGCCGCCAGGGCTTTCGCGGTATCTTCACCCAGACGGGCAAAATCGGCCGACAGAATCGACGGGGCAATCAAATACTGTTTCATCCGCATCTCCTTGAAAACGTTTATGGGGCAACCGGGCGATAGAGCGCCAGCAGTTCATCCACCTTCTTTCGCGTGCCGCCATTGCTGCTGATGCTGCGGCGCACTTTGACCTGGTATTGCTTCGCCGCTTTGTACCACTCGCGAGTGGCGGGCGTGTCATGGTTCGAAATTAACACCGGTATTTGCTTACTGACCAGCTTTTCTGCCATTTCTGCCAGGTGCTTTTGCTGGTCTGGCGTGAAGCTGTTGGTGTGGTAGGCAGTAAAATTGGCGGTCGCTGAGAGCGGTGCATAAGGCGGATCGCAGTAAACCACCGACTCTTTATTCGCCATGGCCATGCACGCTTCGTAAGACAGGCAATAAAACTCGGCGTGCTGCGCCTTCAGCGCAAAATGGTTCAGTTCCGCTTCCGGGAAGTAAGGCTTTTTGTAACGCCCAAACGGCACGTTGAACTCGCCTTTCAGGTTATAGCGACACAGGCCGTTATAGCCATGACGATTCAGATACAAAAAGAGCACCGCACGACGCAGCGGCTCCTTGCACTGATTAAACTCATCCCGCAGTTGATAATAGATTTCAGACTGATTATGAGCGGGGGTGAACATCAGGCGCGCTTCGCGAATGTATTCGTCGGTGCGGGTTTTAACGATGTTGTAGAGATCAATCAGGTCGCTGTTGATGTCCGCCAGAATGTAGCGGGAATAGCTGGTATTGAGGAACACAGAACCGGCCCCGACAAAGGGCTCGATAAGACACTCGCCCTTCGGCAAATGTTTTTCAATATCGTTGAGCAGCGGGTATTTTCCCCCTGCCCATTTCAAAAAAGCGCGATTTTTTTTCATGCTGTCTGACTGCTTACACTTTCCCCGGCTGAGGAGAAAAGGCTCCTACAGCATCCTGCGCTTAAAAACACAGTCGCCTTCAGCCCGCGAATGCAGACTGAAGGCGCTGTGTCATGGACGACTACTGCTTCAGATCAGACTGAACCTGATGCAACGGTTTTGCCCATGGGTTTTTCGCCTGGACATCCGCTGGCAGCGCGGTCACTGCGCGTTTCGCTTCGTCTTTCGAAGCATAAACGCCGCTCACCAGCACATACCAGGGCTGACCATTGCGGGTGGTCTGATAGACCACATATTTTTGAATATTCTCTTTCTTCGCCCAGTTGTTCAGGTTGTCGTAGTTCGACGAACTGCTGAGCTGCAGGGTGTAATGGCTACCTGGTGCAGATTTCAGGGAACCTACATCACCCGTTTCTTTGCCGCCAGTGGCCGCAGAAGCCGTGGCTGCCGGAGCCGTTGTCGCCGCAGGTTTCGCTGCTGCGGTGGCGGCTGGTTTTGCCGCTTCAACTGGTGCAGCCGGTTTTACAGGCGTGCTGGTGGCTGCCGTCGTGGTTTCTGTACGCTTCGGCTGAGTAACAGGTTTTGGCTCGGCTTTGACTGTGGCCTGAGGCTTAGTCTGCGGCTTCGGCTCAATCACCGTGTGCTTACGTTCAGGGCGTGAAGTTGCCGCTGGAGCCGTTTCTGCAGTACTGGTGGTCGCCTGACGCGGAGCGCTGCCGCCGCGAACAGGTGCAACAGTGGCAGGTTCGGTCGGCAGAGTGGAGTTCGCCACCGCGCTGTCAATCTGGCCTTGCTGCTGGTTCAGTGCATTGTTCAGGTCGCCCTGAACTTCAACACGCTGCTGACCATCAGGCGCAACGGTATTCTGACCCTGAGTGGGGGTAGAGGAAATGGGCGGCAGAGAGACATCCTGCTGTGGATTTCCTGCGGCTTGTCCCGCTGGCGTCGCGCCTGGCGCAGGCTGTGCACCGTTTGCCTGATCGGCAGGCGATCCATTACTTCCGGACAAATCGACGCTCTTCTCACCGGAAGTCGCTGCTTGCTCGCCAGAAGTGGACGGCGCTTTCAGTGCAGAGCCGATACCAATAATCAGAACCAGCAGGACGACAATCCCCAGACCCATCATGATGTACTGGCGAGAAGCCGGTTTGCGGGCAGGCATTTTTTTGCGTTTGCGTGGACGACGCTCAACGGGGGCTTCTTCCTCGCCGTCGTCATCAGATTCGTAATACTCTTCTTCCTCTTCGCGCTCATCACGCACTTTACGTGCGCGAGCCGGGCGGCGCTCGTCGGAGTCTACATCAACATCATCGAAGTTGATCTGCGGATCGTTTTCACGATCGGAAGACTGACGGGAACGACCAGCACGACGATCGCTGGGATCGGGTTTCAGCTCGTCTTCTGGTTTGAATTCATCCATTTAACACCCCACTAAAAGGCTTATGCCAACGACACTGCACATCACCTGAAGTTATAACGCCGCAACAGCGGCATGACCTTTCTTATTAGTTACGCCTGCTGAGTATCAGCAATAGCGCCAAGAACCACATCGTGCGCCACACCACCACGCACTTCACTTTTGCCAATTGCCAGCGGCAACACCAGACGCATTTCGCCTGCAAGCACCTTTTTATCCCGCATCATGTGCGGCAGGTAAGCTTCGGCTGACATCTCTTGCGGCCCGGAAACCGGGAGGTTTGCGCGCTTAAGCAAAGCAATAATACGCTGAGTATCCTGTGCTGCAAACTGACCGAGACGTTCAGAAGCATGCGCCGCCATGACCATACCGGCCGCAACAGCTTCCCCGTGCAGCCAGTTACCGTAGCCCATTTCGGCTTCGATAGCATGACCAAAGGTGTGCCCCAGATTCAGTAAAGCACGTAAGCCTGTTTCTCGCTCGTCTGCCGCAACAACTTCGGCTTTCAGCTCACAACAGCGACGAATACAGTAAGCCATCGCTTTTTCATCCAGCGCCAGCAAAGCATCGATATTGTTTTCAAGCCAGGAGAAGAAGTCTGCATCCAGAATGATGCCGTACTTGATGACCTCAGCCAGGCCCGAGGAGAGCTCGCGTGCAGGCAGGGTTTTCAGGCAATCGAGATCGACAACAACATTCACTGGCTGCCAGAAGGCGCCAATCATGTTCTTACCGAGAGGATGGTTAACGGCTGTTTTGCCTCCAACGGAGGAATCAACCTGAGAGAGGAGCGTGGTCGGCACCTGGATAAAGCGCACGCCGCGCTGATAACTGGCAGCAGCAAATCCTGTCAGATCGCCCACTACCCCACCACCCAGCGCGATAAGCGTAGTATCGCGACCGTGCGGTTTCTGAAGCAATGCAGTGAAAACGGTGTCCATCACCGCCAGCGTTTTGTACTGCTCGCCGTCCGGAATGATGACGCTGTCGACTTTCACGCCAGCCTGCTCAAGCACCGATCGCACCTTGTCCAGATAGACAGGCGCCAGTGTTTCATTGGTGACCAGCATAGCCTGGTCGCCGGATTTCAGTGGCAGAAAGGAAGCTGGATCGTTAAACAAACCAGCCGCGATGGTAATCGGGTAACTACGTTCCCCGAGAGTTACAGTGAGCCTCTCCATAACGCGACGTCCACCTTGGTTACTTGAATTCACTGGCGAGCTACACGCTATCCTTCAGGCTGCTTTTTATCACTGGCTTTTTGCGCCCCGGTTGCTGGCCTATGCCAGCAAGAGTTCACGCCGTTGCCGCCATGATGCAGCTTGAACGATGCCGTATAGCGCTAACCAGAATCAGTTACTTTCCAGCATATGAATAATTTGGTTCGCCACCACTTTCGCGCTCTGATCGTCAGTGCGAATGGTGACATCAGCAATCTCTTCATACAGAGGATTGCGCTCGCCCGCCAGGGCTTCCAGAACTTCACGCGGAGGCGTTTCAACCTGCAGCAACGGGCGCTTTTTATCGCGCTGAGTGCGTGCCAGCTGTTTTTCGATCGTTGTTTCAAGATACACAACGACGCCACGGGCGGAGAGGCGATTGCGAGTTTCACGGGATTTCACAGAGCCGCCGCCAGTAGCCAGCACAATACCCTGTTTTTCCGTCAACTCGTTGATGATTTTTTCTTCACGATCACGGAAACCGTCTTCGCCTTCAACATCGAAGACCCAGCCCACGTCAGCGCCTGTGCGTTTCTCAATCTCTTGATCAGAATCGTAGAATTCCATGTTGAGCTGTTGAGCTAACTGGCGCCCAATAGTGCTTTTGCCGGCACCCATAGGCCCAACCAGAAAGATATTGCGTTTCTCTGCCATTTTTTCGGTACTACTAAGACTATTTCGTTAATAATAAACCCGCGCCGTGAACACCTTTGACGACGCTGGACATGAACTGAAACCTCATATGCGATAGTGCGAGAGTCAGACCGAAAATTATCTCAATACTCCGGCAGGTTTGGCAACTCTAATCATTACCGGATTTTGCAGGGCGCCGACTCTCAAATCGGTACTCCTTGTATGCTAAATCCGGTCCCACGTCAAACACCTGAAACGTGTTCAGTAAGAAAAAGCGTTGCCTGAAAACGTTTATTGCACAGAAATAATACGCGGCGTAATGAAGACGACCAGCTCGCGTCGCTCGCTATCTTTGCCATCATGGCGGAACAATTGTCCCAGCCACGGAATATCCCCCAGCAGCGGCACACTGTCTTGTGCCGACTTGCTCTTGCGCGAGAAAATGCCGCCTAACGCCAGCGTCTCACCGCTTTTCACTTCCACCTGAGTTTCAATTTCCTGCTTATCAATAGCCAGGACTTCACCGTCGGCCTGCTGAAGCACCTGACCCGGCATGTCCTCCGTTATCTTCAGTTTTAGACGCACCCGGTTCTTCTGTAATACCGTAGGCGTCACTTCCATCCCCAGTACTGCCTCTTTAAATTCAACCGATGTCGCACCGCTGTCGCCACTGGACACCTGATACGGAATTTCGCTGCCCTGTTTGATGCTCGCCGGTTGCAGATGTGAAGCTAATAGATGAGGGCTGGCGATGATCTCCACTTGCTGCTTTTGCTCCAGCGCAGAGAGTTCAAGCTCCAGCAGACGCCCGCTGATTTTGCCAATATTAAACCCGGCATGCGTTGTCGCAACGCCGACAGAAAGATCGGCTGTCAGCGTCGTCGCTTTCCCTGCTCCAGCCCTGCCTTCGGCATCCGCCAGGCTCCACTTCACGCCAAGCTCACGCAGGCTTTTTTCGGTCATGGTGACGATATGCGCCGTGAGCTCCACCTGGCCGACGGGCTCATCCATCTCTGCGGCCCAGGCTAGCAGGTCTGTCAGATGCGCCTCGTCGTCTTTGATAAGCAAGCGGTTCGTTCTTTTATCTACTGTTAGCGTTCCCCTGCTGCTCAGCAGCTTCTCCCCGGCTTTTGCGAGTTCGGTAGCATCCGCATAATGCACCGCAACGCTTTGGCCTTTCAGCGGCAAGGCAAGTTGCTGCTTCTGGCGCTCGGCTTCGTTTTGAGCCTGTTTCTCAACAAGCCAGCCTCGAGTATGAACAAATAAGATGTTGTTGCGGGTTTCAAGCACCAGGCCCGCGCTGTTGAGCACCGTCTGCAAGGCCTGTTTCCACGGCACGTTCTTCAACTGCAGAGAAATTTGCCCCTTTACGTCTGGCGCTATCACAATGTTACGCTCGCCCAGCCCGGCTAAACTCTGCAGCAACTGCACAACGGGCACCTCATCGACCGCCAGCGTGACGGTTTTTTCTTTCGCTATGGCGACTGTCGTCAGGAACAGCAGCCCCAGCAGTATCCTTCGAATCATGGTTCGTTCCTTCTTTAACCCAGCGCCACTGCGAGGGTTCGCACTCTGCATTAAGGGTGAGATCAATCTGATCCGGGGTGATGCCTGAGACAGTCCAGCGGTTCTCCAGCTGTTGCCCTGGTCGCAGGCGATGCCATTTCCCTTCGGCATCCTGCACAATGCCGGTCACTTGCCCGCCAAAATCAGCCATGCCACGGTAATGCCACATCGCCAGCTGAGAGGCAGAACAGTTGTCCTCGGGAACCTTGAAAGGGTCGCGCATCCCTAATAACCCTGGAATGAACACCAAAAATAGTACGCGCCAGCTATTCATTACCCAAGGACTCCAGTTGCAGCGTCATCCTTAAGCTTCCTTTATCAGGCTGCAGACTGAAGGCTTTGATGGCTCGGTCACTTGCGGCAAGTCGGCTAAACGCCCCCATCAACGTCGGCCACTCTCCTTCAAGCACCAGCTCTCCCCCGGAAGCCGCTGGCTGCCAGCTCACCAGGCTGCGCTGAAATGCCAGAGCGGAAAACGGAACCGTTGTCGAAAGAGGGATTTGATTTTGCTCTATCCGTAATGGCATCACTTTGCTCCATTGCGCCCGCAAGCTGTGGCCCGACGGCTGCCGCTCAGGGGAGTGATAGCAAATCACACAGATAATGGCCGACAGCAAAAGCATCACTGCCCAGCTTCCAGGCCGCGCAGATTTTGGTAAATCGCACCAGCGATCAGCGAGCGCTAACATCAGTATCCCCCACTCGCAGCTGGTAACTGAATTGCCATCGCCCCTGCTTATCCTGTCGGGTTGGCCCCGGCATGACGGAAACAAAGCCGGGCAAACTTTTGACCATCTGATCGACGGAGGAAAGCGCGGGAAAGCGCATTGCCATGCCAGCCAAACTAAACTGATTACCCTGCCACTGAAGCGCGGTCAGCCATGCCTGTTCGGGTAGCTTTTCGGCCAGCGTTAGCAACATGGCTTCCCAGTTCGCTGTCTGTTTTCGCCTGAGTTCATGTGCCTGCGCCGCTGCCCAACGCAGGTGCTGTTCGCGAAGTGCTTTCTCCTTATTAGCCAATAGCGCTGATAACGCGCTTTCATTTACGCGATACACTTCCTGGCGGGCTAAGAACTGGGTGTGCGCCAGCCGCCCCGTCACAATCTGGAGAATAGCCGCCAGCCAGAGACCGGAAAACATCATGGCCCAAAACCGCACGCAGCTACGGCGTCGCGCTTCCCGCCAGCTCAGTAAATTCACCGGGCGCCTCATCTCAGCTCACTCCCACAGCCAGCGCAAGTGCGATGGCAAAAGCATCACCGTTTTCGGGCAGAGGCGGCTGGAGTTGGTTTAACGGGAACCAGGGATTGAACGTTTCCCCAACCCGGGACTGGGTAGTACAAGGAAGAAATTCGTCTGGCTGAACAGGGCCACTTCCCCAACTTTCACGCGTCGCCCATAGCCAGCGCTCCCCATCGTACCAGCACAAGCCCGGTACCGCCTCTGACACCCAGGGCAGGAAGCTTTGCAGCGCACAGGCATCCGGCGTAATCGCAAACAGATTCAGCCTGGCGGCGCGCAAGCGCTGTTGCAAAAGGCTGATGTCCTTTCGGCGCGCAGCTGTCACGCTATAGCTGTTCGCGTCAGTATTGTGGAAATCAAAAGCCAGCGTGTTGGCGGGCATCTCAAGCTGCTGCGAGACCGTGTTAACTATCCACTGAACCTGCTCGCTTTCTCGCAAGGGCATCTGTGGTGGGGGTAATTGCTTTTGCAGCGTATCGCCTGCGGGGAGCGCAACCGCAATCCTGTGATAACGTGGCATTTCGCGCCGAATTTTGCATAACGCTGCAATCGCTTTTGGCTCTGTCACCTCTTCTGTAAGAGGGACTTGCCACCAGCGGCGTAATGCCAGTCCAAACCGTGTTCTTTGTAGCGCAACACAGACCACGCTATCTTGCTGAAAGTGCAACCCTGCTTGCCAGTGACTGTAAGTCATTCTTACGATCTCCTTATCCTTCAAACCATTCCGGCTATATCAATGCTTCTGGCTTGCCTTTATACTACCGCGCGTTTGTTTATAAACTGCCCAATTGCCACTTAATGGGAAATCTCCGGTGAAGTTCGTAAAGTATTTATTCATCCTTGCAGTCTGTTGCATTCTGCTGGGAGCAGGCTCGATATACGGCCTCTACAAATTCATTGAGCCGCAGTTGCCTGACGTTGCCACGCTCAGAGACGTGCGCCTGCAAATCCCGATGCAGATCTACAGTGCCGATGGCGAGCTCATCGCACAGTACGGTGAAAAGCGCCGTATTCCCGTCACGCTCAGTCAAATGCCGCCTGAACTGGTCAAAGCCTTCATTGCGACAGAAGACAGCCGCTTCTATGAGCACCACGGCGTCGATCCTGTTGGGATTTTCCGTGCGGCAAGCGTAGCCCTGTTCTCCGGTCACGCTTCGCAAGGGGCGAGTACCATTACTCAGCAGCTCGCGCGTAACTTCTTCCTCAGCCCTGAAAAGACACTGACGCGTAAGATCAAAGAAGTCTTTCTGGCGATTCGCATTGAGCAGTTGCTGAACAAAGACGAAATTCTTGAGCTCTACCTGAACAAGATTTACCTCGGCTACCGCGCCTATGGCGTGGGTGCCGCGGCGCAGGTCTATTTTGGTAAATCGGTCGATCAGTTGACGCTTAGCGAAATGGCCGTCATTGCCGGCCTGCCTAAAGCACCGTCAACCTTCAACCCGCTGTATTCGATGGACAGAGCAACAGCGCGTCGTAACGTCGTCCTGTCGCGCATGCTGAGCGAGAATTACATTACTCAGGATCAGTACAACGACGCCGTCGGCCAGCCGATTGATGCCAGCTACCATGCGCCGGAAATCGCCTTCTCTGCCCCTTACCTCACGGAAATGGTGCGTCAGGAGATGTATCACCGTTACGGTGAAAAGGCATATGAAGACGGCTATCGCATCTACACCACCATCACCCGCAAAGATCAGTTAGCCGCGCAAACGGCTTTGCGTAATAACGTGATGGATTACGACATGCGCCATGGTTATCGCGGCCCGGCTAACGTGCTGTGGAAAATTGGCGAGACGCCGTGGGACAGCAAAAAAATCACTGACTCCCTGAAGAGCCTGCCAACTTATGGGCCGCTTGAGCCTGCTGTGGTGACAGCCGCAAATCCGCAGGAAGCCACCGTGATGATGGCGGACGGCACCTCCATCGCGCTGAACATGGACGCCATGCGCTGGGCGCGTCAGTATCGTTCTGATACTCAGCAAGGCCCGACACCGCGCAAAGTCACGGATGTCGTACAGACAGGGCAACAAATTTGGGTTCGCCAGGTGGGTGAAACCTGGTGGCTGGCGCAGGTGCCGGATGTGAACTCTGCGCTGGTGTCCCTCAATCCGCAAAACGGCGCGATCATTGCGCTGGTTGGCGGTTTTGATTTCAACCAGAGCAAATTTAACCGCGCGACCCAGGCGCTGCGTCAGGTCGGTTCCAACATCAAGCCATTCCTGTATACCGCCGCGATGGATAAAGGCCTGACGCTGGCCAGCATGCTCAACGATGTGCCAATCTCGCGCTGGGATGCCGGAGCAGGTTCAGACTGGAGTCCGAAGAACTCGCCGCCAGAATATGCGGGCCCGATTCGTCTGCGTCAGGGTCTGGGTCAGTCCAAAAACGTGGTGATGGTCCGCGCGATGCGTGCGATGGGCGTGGATTACGCCGCAGAATACCTGCAACGCTTTGGCTTCCCGGCGGATAACATTGTTCGCACCGAATCACTGGCGCTCGGTTCCGCTTCCTTTACCCCACTGCAGGTAGCCCGTGGCTATTCCGTGATGGCCAACGGCGGTTTCCTGATTGACCCGTATTTCATCAGCAAGATTGAAAATGATATGGGCGGCGTGATTTTTGAAGCCAAACCGAAAGTGGCTTGTGCCGATTGCGATATTCCGGTGATTTACGGCGACACGCAGAAATCAAACGTGCTGGAAAATCAGAACGTGGAAGATGTCGCCACCTCGCAGGAGCCTCAAAACTCCTCCGTGCCGATGCCAAGCCTTGAGCAGGCGAACCAGGCGCTGGTTGCGCGCAGCGGCGGTCAGGAATATGCCCCGCACGTGATCAGCACCCCGCTGTCGTTCCTGATTAAGAGCGCCCTGAACACCAATATCTTTGGTGAACCAGGCTGGCAGGGAACAGGCTGGCGTGCAGGCCGTGACCTTAAGCGTCATGACATCGGCGGAAAAACCGGGACAACCAACAGTTCGAAAGATGCCTGGTTCTCCGGTTATGGCCCGGGCGTCGTGACCTCCGTATGGATTGGCTTTGACGATCATCGCCGCGACCTTGGCCGCACCACGGCCTCCGGGGCAATTAAAGATCAGATTTCAGGTTATGAGGGCGGTGCCAAGAGCGCACAACCTGCCTGGGATGCCTTTATGAAAACCGTGCTGGAAGGCGTGCCGGAACAACCGCTAACGCCACCGGCAGGCGTGGTGACTATCAATATCGATCGTGCGACAGGCCAGCTCGCCAACGGTGGCAATAGCCGTGAAGAGTACTTTATTGAAGGGACGCAGCCGAACCAACAGGCCGTTCATGAGGTAGGGACAACGCTCATCGATAACGGTGAAGCACACGAGCTGTTTTAATTCCTGAAGAGAAATGCCCGGTGGCGCGATGCTTACCGGGCCTACGGATGTTGTAGGTCGGGCAAACAAAGTGCCGCCCGACAGCGCCCTAAAGTCGTCCCTGCCCTTTGAGCCATTCGCGCACAAGGAACAACGCGCTGACATTGCGGGCTTCGTTGAAGTCCGGCTCGTCCAGCAGGCTCATCAGATTCGCTAACGGCCAGCGAACCTGAGGCAGCGGTTCCGGCTCATCGCCCGGCAATGACTCCGGGTAGAGATCTTCAGCAACGATGATGTTCATTTTGCTGGAAAAGTAGGAGGGTGCCATGCTGAGCTTTTTCAGGAACGTCAGCTGATTCGCCCCGAAGCCCACTTCCTCTTTCAGCTCGCGGTTTGCCGCTTCCATGGCGCTTTCGCCAGGGTCAATCAGCCCCTTGGAGAAGCCCAGTTCATACGATTCTGTGCCCACGGCATATTCGCGGATTAGGATCAGGTGATCGTCAACAATCGGCACTATCATCACGGCTTCCCGCGTCGAAGGACGCATTCTTTCGTACACGCGACGTTCGCCATTGCTGAATTCCAGGTCCACACTTTCCACAGTAAACAGCCGTGAACGAGCAACGGTTTCAACTTTATGCAGGGTGGGTTTTGTTAATGGTTTATCCATGGTGACCTGATTTTTCTGTGATAACAGGGTAATTGTGCGACATGCCGCACAGTTTAGGCAATTCCTGATGCTATGTATTTACATTCGCATAACTTTTTGCCGGAGTCACTTTTTTGATCAAAAAGTCAAGAGGTTGCAATGAATTTGAGAATTTGCTGATATTCGCACTTACTGACCTCTGATATCCTCAAATGTTGCGTCAGAACGTAATTAATCTTTCAAGTTCTGGGTGATGCGTGCCGATAGCTAACTACGGGCTCACGTTCTGTGTTAATGGGCAACCGACGAAACCTGTAAGAATAAGTATGATGGGAAAAGCATGGGCACCTTTTTGATTCTCCTCGCTGCTATGCTGGTCTGCGCATTGCTTGCAGGGTGGTTTTATCGACAGCGCTTACAACACGGAAGACTTCCCCGGCTGCATGCTTTTGTGGGCGCGACCACGCGTAAACTGAGCGCGGACGAACGCGCTGCCGCTGAAAGCTATCTCGAAGGCCTGAGCCGCACGCAGGAAGTGCCCGCTTCCGGTGCCACTGTTGCGCCGACTGCGTTAACCCTCAATGCCCAAAGCAATATTGTCTACTGTGTCACCCGATCGATCACTCGCTACGGCATCACCACTGACGATCCGAACAAATGGCGCTACTTCCTTGATTCCGTCGAGATTCACCTCCCGCCGTTCTGGGAACAGTACATCAATGATGAGAATACGGTAGAGCTGATCCACACCGATTCATTGCCGTTAGTCATCTCGCTCAACGGCCACACGCTTCAGGATCACAAACAAGAAGCTCGTGGTTACGCACTCGAACAACGTTCTGCCACTCAGGCTTCCATTCGCGGTGAAGAAAGCGAACAGATTGAACTGCTGAATATTCGCCAGGAAACTCGCGAAGAGTACGCGCTGAGCCGTCCGGATGGTTTACGCGAAGCGTTGCTTATCGTCAGCGCCTTTCTGCTGTTCTTCTGTGCGTTGATGGTGCCAGAGGTCTTTGTACCCTGGGTGGCTGGCGGCGCAGTGTTGCTGCTGGCCTTTGGGCTTTGGGGTCTTTTTGCGCCACCGTCTAAAACGTCGCTGCGGGAGATTCACTGCCTGCGAGGCACGCCAAAGCGCTGGGGCCTGTTTGGTGAAAACGATCAGGAACAAATCAACAATATCTCACTGGGGATTATTGACCTGATTTACCCGCGCCACTGGCAGCCGTACATCGGCCAGGATTTAGGCCAGCAAACGGATATCGATATTTACCTCGACCGCCATGTCGTGCGTCAGGGCCGCTTCCTGTCCTTGCACGAAGAGGTGAAACATTTCCCCCTTCAGCACTGGCTGCGTAGCGCCATTATCGCGGGCGGAGCCTTACTGATTGTGATGATGCTGTGGATTAGCGTTCCACTGGGAATGCCGTTTAAATTCACGCTGTCGTGGTTGAAAGGCGCGCAGACGATTGAAGCCACCACCGTGAGCCAGCTCGATAAAGCAGGCGTTCGCGTGGGCGATACGCTGCATATCAGCGGCACCGGCATGTGCAATATTCATTCGCCAGGCACCTGGACGGCGCAGGAAAACTCGCCGTTTATGCCGTTCGACTGTTCGCAGATTATCTGGAACGATGCGCCTCCGCTGCCGCTACCGGAATCCGAAGTTGTTACCAAAGCCACGGCGCTGATGCAGGCGGTGAACCGTCAGCTGCATCCTAATCCGGATGACAGCTCCCGCGTGAGCCCGGCATTGCGCTCCGCCATTCAGAAATCAGGCATGGTGCTGTTGGATGACTTCGCCGACATCGTGCTGAAAACGAAAGATTTGTGTTCCGCTGAAGACGACTGCGCTCGCCTGAAAAATGCGCTGGTTAACCTCGGTAACACCCGTGACTGGGAAACGCTGACCAAACGAGCCAGCTCCGGCAAGCTCGACGGCGTTAACGTTCTGCTTCGCCCGGTTAGCGCAGAATCTCTGGATAATCTGGTCACCACCTCTACCGCGCCGTTTGTGATGCGCGAAACGGCACGAGCGGCACAAGCGTTAAACAGCCCTGCACCGGGCGGCTTTTTGATTTCCAGTGACGAGGGCAGTGACCTGGTCTCGCAGCCCTGGCCATCCGTTTCTCTCTATGATTATCCGGCTCACGAACAATGGGCTGAGTTTCAGCGCCTGGCCGGGATGCTAATGCACACCCCCTTCGTGGCAGAAGGTATCGTCACCAACCTGACCACCGATGCAAACGGCACCCGTCATATTAATCTGCATCGCATTCCGGACAGCTCCGGGCTGTGGCGTTACATCAGCACCACTCTGTTGATGCTGGCGATGCTGGCATGCTGTTTCTGGAACGCGCTTCAGGCCATTCGACGCTATCAACGCCATCGTATGCGCAGGGTGGAAATACAGAAATATTATGATAGCTGCATCAACCCGGTGCTGATCCCTTCCGGTGAGGCCCTACGCCAGGAAAGCTCAGACAGCTAAACCGCCCTGCTCCCGCAAGCGCGGCCGGTGTGATACCCTGTCGCGCATTCTTCGGCTGGAGACGCAACATGCATTTTGATATCGCCTGGCAAGAGGTGGATACCGTTTTGCTGGACATGGACGGTACCCTTCTCGATCTCGCCTTCGACACCCATTTCTGGCAAAAGCTGGTTCCTGAAACCTATGGCGCACAAAACGGCCTCAGCGTTGAGGAAGCGAAGCTGCGGATAAGTCAAGAATATCACGCCGTGCAGCATACGCTAAACTGGTACTGTCTGGATTACTGGAGCGACCGTCTTGGGCTTGATATCTGCGCCATGACCACCGCGCAAGGCCCAAATGCCGTGCTTCGCGAAGATACGGTCCCTTTTCTGGATGCCCTGAAAGCCAGCGGGAAGCGTCGGGTGCTGCTCACCAATGCGCATCCACACAATCTGGCCGTGAAGCTGGAACATACTGGCCTGGCTTCACACCTTGATTTATTACTTTCCACCCACACATTTGGTTATCCGAAAGAAGATCAGCGCCTGTGGCGGGCCGTCGCAAAAGAGACGGCGTTAGACGCACACAAAACGGTGTTCATTGACGACAGCGAGCCCATTCTGGATGCCGCGGCATTATTCGGCATTCGTTATTGCCTGGGCGTCACCAATCCGGATTCTGGCGTGGCGGAAAAGCAGTATCAGCGTCACCCGGCACTGAATGATTATCGTCGGCTGATCCCCGCGATTCGGTGAAGGAGAAACCATGAAAGAGAAGCCTGCAGAAGCCGTCCGCCTGGATAAATGGCTCTGGGCAGCCAGGTTTTACAAAACCCGTGCTCTGGCGCGTGAAATGGTTGAAGGCGGCAAAGTTCACTACAACGGCCAGCGTAGCAAACCGGGCAAAGCGATGGAGCTGAACGCCACACTGACGCTTCGTCAGGGGAATGACGAACGCACGGTGATTGTGAAAAGCATTTCCGAACAGCGTCGCCCGGCCTCTGAAGCGGTTCTGATGTATGAAGAGACCGCGGAAAGTATCGAGAAACGGGAAAAAATGGCCGTCGCCCGTAAGCTGAATGCGCTGACCATGCCGCACCCGGATCGTCGCCCTGATAAAAAAGAGCGCCGGGACCTGATGAGATTTAAACATGGGGACAGCGAGTAACCGTCCCCTTAAGAGAGAAAACGATGATTCAACACGATCAATTACACCGCTATCTGTTTGAAAACGTGGCCGTACGCGGCGAACTGGTCACCGTCACCGAAACGCTGGAACAGGTGCTGGAAAACCACAATTACCCGCAGCCCGTGAAGAACGTGCTGGCCGAGCTGCTGGTTGCCACCAGCCTGCTGACCGCCACGCTGAAGTTTGCCGGGGATATCACGGTGCAACTTCAGGGCGATGGCCCAATGTCGCTGGCGGTGATTAACGGCAACAACAATCAGGAGCTACGCGGTGTGGCTCGTGTCCAGGTTGATATTCCGGCAGATGCCGATTTAAAAACGCTGGTCGGTAACGGCTATCTGGTTATCACCATTGCGCCGGAAGAAGGCGAGCGTTATCAGGGCGTGGTCGGTCTGGAAGGGGATACCCTGGCGGCCTGTCTGGAAGATTATTTCCTGCGTTCCGAACAGCTGCCAACGCGTCTGATCATCCGTACCGGTGAGCACGAAGGCAAAATGGCCGCAGGCGGCATTCTGCTGCAGGTGATGCCAGCACAAAACGCTCAGGCCCAGGATTTTGAACACCTGGCAACCCTGGCCGACACCATCAAAGCGGAAGAGCTGTTTGGCCTGCCAGCGACCGATGTGCTGTGGCGCCTGTTCCATGAGGAAGAAGTGACGGTCTACGATCCGCAGAAAGTAGAGTTCAAATGCACCTGTTCCCGTGAACGCTGCGCCGATGCGTTAAGAACCCTTCCGGATGAAGAGGTCGATAGCATCCTGGCCGATGACGGTGAAATCGATATGCACTGCGATTACTGCGCCAGCCATTACGTTTTCAACGCCATGGACATTGCGGAAATTCGTAACAACGCATCACCGGCGGACCCGCAGATCCATTGATGCTGATCGGCCAGGGCCAATGCGGTCTGGTGCCCTCACCCCAGCCCTCTCCCACAGGGAGAGGGTGCAAACACTAAAAACGGCAACCCTGGTTGTGCTATTTACCTCGAGAAGTGAATCGATTTTTGCTGTAACTCTTTCGTCATTTTCTTTCAGGAATGCGATTACATTCACATTCCATCAGTTCATTAAACTAATCATTAACCGTTTAAGAACATTTCCCCCCATTCAAAAACGTTTCCTGCCATAATCTGTCTCGCCTCGTGACAGGAGTCACCGTGTTTTCCGTTAGTTTGACATCAGTCCGGATACGCAATTCTATGAGCCTCGTCGCGGTAAGAAACCTCTTAAAAACCCTACAATCATTAGCAGAACATTTGGCTAAGGAGCAGTGACATGCGTGTTAATGGTATTACCCCGCAGGATCTCAAGGCTTATGGTATCAACGACGTTCAGGATATCGTCTACAACCCCGATTACGACACTCTGTATCAGGAAGAGCTCAACCCCAATCTGGAAGGGTACGAGCGAGGCGTGTTGACGAATCTTGGTGCTATCAATGTCGACACCGGTATCTTTACCGGCCGTTCGCCGAAAGATAAGTACATTGTCCGTGACGACACCACCCGCGACACCGTGTGGTGGGCAGATAAAGGTAAAGGCAAGAACGACAACAAGGCGCTCTCCCCTGAAACCTGGCAACATCTGAAGACCCTCGTTACTCATCAACTTTCTGGTAAGCGCCTGTTTATTATCGACGCTTACTGCGGCGCCAACGCCGACACCCGTCTGTGCGTGCGCTTTATCACTGAAGTGGCATGGCAGGCCCACTTTGTGAAAAACATGTTCATTCGCCCAACCGACGAAGAGCTGGCAACCTTCAAGCCTGACTTCGTGGTGATGAACGGCGCGAAGTGCACCAACCCACAGTGGAAAGAACAGGGCCTGAACTCTGAAAACTTCGTGGCGTTTAACCTGACCGAGCGTGTGCAACTGATTGGCGGCACCTGGTACGGCGGCGAAATGAAGAAAGGCATGTTCTCAATCATGAACTACCTGCTGCCGCTGAAAGGCATCGCTTCGATGCACTGTTCCGCTAACGTCGGCGAAAAAGGCGATGTGGCCGTGTTCTTCGGCCTGTCGGGGACAGGGAAAACCACCCTGTCCACCGACCCGAAACGCCGCTTAATCGGCGATGACGAACACGGCTGGGATGATGACGGCGTGTTTAACTTTGAAGGCGGCTGCTACGCGAAGACCATTCGTCTGTCTGAAGAAGCCGAACCGGACATCTTCCACGCTATCCGCCGTGATGCGCTGCTGGAAAACGTCACCGTGCGTGCCGATGGCAGCATCGACTTTGACGATGCGTCGAAGACCGAAAACACCCGTGTCTCCTACCCGATTTACCACATCGACAATATCGTTAAGCCGGTGTCGAAAGCGGGTCATGCAAACAAGGTCATTTTCCTGACCGCAGACGCCTTCGGTGTGTTGCCACCGGTTTCCCGCCTGACGGCAAACCAGACGCAGTATCACTTCCTGTCTGGCTTCACGGCGAAACTGGCAGGCACCGAGCGCGGGGTGACAGAACCAACGCCAACCTTCTCTGCCTGTTTTGGCGCGGCATTCCTGTCGCTGCACCCGACTCAGTATGCTGAAGTGCTGGTGAAACGCATGCAGGCTTCTGGCGCGCAGGCTTATCTGGTGAACACTGGCTGGAACGGAACCGGCAAGCGCATCTCTATCAAAGATACCCGTGCGATTATCGACGCTATCCTTGACGGTTCGCTGGATGAAGCTGAAACCTTCACCCTGCCGATGTTTGACCTGCAAATCCCGACCGAGTTACCGGGCGTGGACACGCACATTCTGGATCCGCGTAACACCTACGCATCCCCGGAACAATGGCAGGAAAAAGCAGAAACGCTGGCAAAACTGTTTGTGGAAAACTTTGAGAAGTACACCGACACGCCTGCTGGTGCGGCATTGGTAGAGGCAGGACCACGGATTTAAGAGATACTCCCCGGTGGCGCTGCGCTTACCGGGGCTACAATACTAAGTAGGCCCGGTAAGGCGTAGCCGCCACCGGGCTTTTTTTTTAACTCTCTTTCGTGCCGCTGGACGTACGAACCACAGGCACCGGCAGCCACGCACGAATCAGTAATCCACCACGTTCGCTGGTATCAATCTCCAGCAGGCCGTTATGGTTGTCGATAATACGTTGCACAATCGCCAGGCCAAGGCCTGTTCCGCTGGTGCTGCGTGCGCTGTCACCGCGAACAAACGGCTGGAACAGATGTTTACGCTGTTCAGGTTTAATACCCGGACCGTCGTCTTCCACCTGGAACCACACACGGTTCGGTTCGCTGCCGCTGCTGACTTTTATCCAGCCATTGCCGTAGCGAGCGGCGTTCACCACCATATTGGCGACGGCACGTTTGATGGACAACGGATGCATCCGCACAGGAATTTCACCCGCCTGCATCTCGGTCTCAATCTCACGCTCGTAACCGCTTTCCGCGGCCACCACTTCACCCAGCACGGCATTGAGATCCGCCAGTTCCATAGGCATCTCCTGGCCTGTGCGCAGGTAGTCAATGAACTGTTCGATGATGGCGTTGCACTCTTCGATATCCTTGTTGATGGATTCCGCGAGGTAGCCGTCCTCTTCGCCCATCATCTCTGTTGCCAGGCGAATACGGGTCAGCGGCGTACGCAAATCGTGGCTCACGCCTGCCATTAACAACGTACGGTCATCGGCAAGCTGCTTCACGCCTGCCGCCATATGGTTAAAGGCTCGTGTGACTGACCGCACCTCCGACGCGCCATACTCACGCAGCGGCGGCGGAATGATGCCTTTCCCGACCTGCAAGGCAGCATGTTCGAGATCGACAAGGGGTCGGTTTTGTATTCGGATAAAGAGCCACGCGCCCCCTATCGCCAACAGCATAATCGCCAGCGTATAGCGGAACAGCGGCGAAAAGTCACCCTGATGGATTTCTGTCAGCGGAACGCGTACCCAGATGTTGGGTGACAGCCAGGTTTTTAGCCACACTACCGGCGAGCTTTTGTTAACCTCAACGCGAACTTCGGTTGGGCCACCCAACTGCTGCGCCATCTGCTGGCTAAGGAATTCGTAATGTTGCGCCCAGCGTAAGCCTGCGTCTTCCGCTGCTTCATCAGAGTAGAGCGAAATGCCCAGCTCGCGGTAAATCTCACGACGAAAAGCCGGCGGCACCACTAACTGGGTGCCGTCTTCAAGCTGCAACTTGTCGGTCATCAGCATACGAACTTCGTAGGCCAGAACCTTATTGAACTGCTGAAGGCTCGGCAAAATCGCGAAGTTCAGCACCACAAGATAGGTCGTCACCAGGCTGACGAACAGCAAGGTGACAATGAGAAGCAGCGTTCGGGCAAAGGAACTTCGTGGTGAGAAGCGCATTCGCCTCATGCTTTAGAACCGTCCGGCACGAATACGTAGCCCAGACCCCACACGGTCTGAATGTAACGCGGATGCGCAGGATCTTCTTCCACCATGCGGCGCAGACGGGAAATCTGTACGTCGATGGAACGCTCCATTGCCGAATATTCACGGCCACGCGCCAGGTTCATCAGCTTATCGCGAGACAGCGGTTCACGCGGATGGCTAACCAGCGCCTTCAGAACCGCGAACTCACCGCTGGTCAGTGGCATTGGCTCATCTTCACGGAACATCTCACGCGTGCCGAGGTTCAGTTTGAATTTACCGAAGGCAATCACCGCTTCTTCCTGCGAAGGTGCGCCCGGCAGTTCGTTCGCCTGACGACGCAGCACGGCACGGATACGCGCCAGCAGTTCACGCGGGTTGAATGGCTTAGGAATGTAGTCGTCGGCACCGATTTCCAGGCCCACGATACGGTCAACTTCTTCCCCTTTCGCCGTCACCATGATGATCGGCATCGGGTTGCTCTGGCTACGCAGGCGGCGACAAATGGAGAGACCGTCTTCGCCAGGCAGCATCAAATCCAGCACCATCAGGTGGAAAGATTCACGAGTTAACAGCCTGTCCATCTGTTCGGCGTTGGCTACGCTTCGAACCTGGAAGCCTTGCTCGGTCAGATAACGTTCGAGCAGCGCACGCAGGCGCATGTCGTCATCCACAACAAGAATCTTAAAATTCTCTTGCATTGGTTTTACTCCCAGAAGGTTCGCAACAATCAGAGTGCGTATTCTCAAAAAAGCCTACGCTACGCTCCAGCTAAATCTGGTATAAATTCTAGCCGAAATTGTTACAAAGCATATTTAACAGCAGCTTATCTGTACATTTCATCACAGAAAACTATTTTTTAGCCAACTCGCGTATGCTTTGAGGCAAAATGTGCGCAAGAGCAGGTAGTCACAAGGTAGCATTACAATGAAAACGCCGCTAATCACCCGCGAAGGGTACGAGAAGTTAAAAAAAGAGCTGGATTACCTCTGGCGTGAAGAGCGTCCTGAAGTCACCAAAAAGGTGACCTGGGCCGCGAGCCTTGGCGATCGCAGTGAAAACGCTGACTATCAGTACAACAAAAAGCGCCTGCGCGAAATTGACCGTCGGGTACGTTATCTCACAAAGTGCCTGGAAAATCTGAAGATTGTCGATTATTCCCCGCAGCAGGAAGGCAAAGTGTTCTTCGGCGCGTGGGTGGAAATTGAAAATGACGACGGCAATGTGAAGCGCTTTCGCATTGTCGGTTACGACGAGATTTTTGGCCGCAAAGATTACATCTCTATCGACTCCCCCATGGCCCGCGCACTGCTGAAAAAAGAGGTCGGCGATTTGGCGCTGGTGCAGACACCCGGTGGCGAGGCGACATGGTATGTCAATGAGATCGAGTACGTTAAATAACTCGCCTGGAACACTCTGATAGGCGCGCGGATAACTGGCATTTTCGCCGGTCAATCCGTATAACTATCCCCCTGTTTTTCGACCAACCAGATGAAAAAGCCATGATGAATGATTCGCTCTGCCGCATTATTGCGGGTGAACTTCAGGCCAGAAACGAACAGGTAGAAGCTGCCGTTCGACTGCTTGATGAAGGGAACACCGTGCCGTTTATTGCACGTTATCGTAAGGAAGTCACCGGCGGGCTGGACGATACCCAGCTGCGTAACCTGGAGACTCGTCTTGGCTATCTTCGCGAACTGGAAGAACGTCGCCAGTCGATTCTTAAGTCGATTGACGATCAGGGCAAACTGACGGACGAACTGGCGAAAGCCATTAACGGTACGCTGAGCAAAACCGAGCTGGAAGACCTTTATCTTCCGTACAAACCGAAGCGCCGCACCCGTGGGCAGATTGCGATTGAGGCAGGCCTTGAGCCGCTGGCCGATCTGCTGTGGAACGAGCCGTCGCACGATCCGGAAACCGAAGCCGCCAAATTTATCAATGCCGATAACGGCGTGGCCGACACCAAAGCCGCACTGGATGGCGCACGCTACATCCTGATGGAGCGCTTTGCTGAAGACGCACAGCTGCTGGCGAAAGTCCGTGAATACCTTTGGAAGAACGCGCATCTGGTGGCCGTGGTTGTCAGCGGCAAAAAGGAAGAAGGCGCGAAATTCCGCGATTACTTCGATCATCACGAAGCGATTTCCGGCATACCTTCTCACCGCGCGCTGGCCATGTTCCGTGGCCGTAACGAAGGCATTTTGCAGCTTTCCCTGAACGCCGATCCGCAGTTTGATGAGCCGCCGAAAGAGAGCTATTGCGAACAAATCATCACCGACCATCTGGGTCTGCGTCTGAACCATGCTCCGGCAGACAGCTGGCGTAAAGGCGTGGTCAGCTGGACGTGGCGCATCAAGGTGCTGATGCACCTCGAAACCGAACTGATGGGCACCGTGCGTGAGCGCGCGGAAGACGAAGCAATTAACGTCTTCGCCCGTAACCTGCACGATCTGCTGATGGCCGCACCTGCTGGCCTGAAAGCCACCATGGGCCTCGATCCAGGCCTGCGTACTGGCGTAAAAGTCGCGGTTGTGGATGGCACCGGCAAGCTGGTTGCGACGGACACCATTTATCCTCACACCGGCCAGGCAGCTAAAGCCGCTGTCGCGGTTGCCGCGCTGTGCGAGAAGCACAATGTCGAACTGGTGGCGATTGGTAACGGCACGGCGTCGCGTGAGACCGAGCGTTTCTTCCTCGACCTGCAAAAACAGTTCCCGAAAGTCACGGCGCAGAAAGTTATCGTCAGTGAAGCAGGCGCATCCGTTTATTCCGCCTCTGAACTGGCGGCGCTGGAATTCCCGGATCTCGACGTGTCCATTCGTGGTGCGGTCTCTATCGCGCGCCGCTTGCAGGATCCGCTGGCTGAGCTGGTGAAAATCGATCCGAAATCCATCGGCGTGGGCCAGTATCAGCACGACGTCAGCCAGTCTCAGCTCGCGCGTAAACTGGACGCGGTGGTAGAAGACTGCGTGAACGCCGTCGGCGTTGACCTCAACACGGCCTCCGTACCGCTGCTGACTCGCGTCGCCGGTCTGACTCGCATGATGGCGCAGAATATCGTCTCCTGGCGTGACGAGAACGGTCAGTTCCAGAACCGTCAGCAACTGCTGAAAGTCAGCCGTCTGGGGCCAAAAGCCTTTGAACAGTGCGCGGGCTTCCTGCGTATCAACCACGGCGATAACCCGCTCGATGCCTCCACGGTTCACCCGGAAGCCTATCCTGTCGTGGAGCGTATTCTGGCGGCCACTCAGCAGGCACTGAAAGACCTGATGGGCAATGGCAACGAGCTGCGCAACATCAAAGCTGTCGATTTCACCGATGAGCGCTTCGGCCTGCCGACTGTTACCGACATCATCAAAGAGCTGGAAAAGCCAGGCCGTGACCCGCGTCCGGAGTTCAAAACTGCGAAGTTTGCCGACGGCGTAGAAACCATGAACGACCTGCTGCCGGGCATGGTGCTGGAAGGCGCGGTAACCAACGTCACCAACTTTGGCGCGTTTGTTGATATCGGCGTGCATCAGGATGGTCTGGTGCACATCTCGTCCCTGGCGGACAAGTTCGTGGAAGATCCCCACACCGTGGTGAAAGCGGGCGATATCGTCAAAGTGAAAGTGCTGGAAGTGGATTTGCAACGTAAGCGTATCGCGCTGACGATGCGTCTGGACGAGCAGCCTGGCGATACTAATTCGCGTCGTGGCAGCAGTGGCGGACGTGAGCAAAACAACCGTCCGGCAGCGAAAGCGGCAAAACCGCGCGGGCGTGAAGCTCAGCCAGCAGGTAACAGCGCCATGATGGATGCCCTGGCTGCTGCAATGAACAAAAAGCGGTAGCGTTAGGCCTGTTTACCCGGCCGAATCCAAAGGCCGGGTAAATAGCGATACGCCCAATAATAAGCGCAGCATCTATAAGCCATGGCTGCTGTCAGAAATATCATTTTTGAGGAATTTAGTTATAGCTGATAATAAATGCAGCAGAAGCATTCGCAGTCCCCGCCGATACCTGACTCTCAGTCTGTATATATTGAACTTGCAGAGGTATTTCAAAATTCTGTGTTGCAGCCCCCGCAGCCGTATTTTGATTGAATTTTAAAGGTGAATGTTTAAACAAAACCTGTAAACCGACACCTTTCGCTGTGGTGCTGTCTGCCGGATTATTAAGATTAAGGATCCCCTTATCGATATCCAGGCTGCCATTAGGTCCTGGAGTTACCATAAAACTCACATTTGGTTGAGCATTACACGAAAGCTGTATGCTGAAATCCCTTGGTGCACTCGTTGTTCCTATTCCATTGAAACGATTTAAAGAGATCGCCCCCATACTGACTTTGATATCGTCATGAATAACTCGGCAAGGAGCATTCATTATTACAGGGTTACCTACAACATTTAAAGTTTGACCAAAAGAACCGGGCCCACCATTAAGCAATTCACCCTTTGGGTAGCACCAGAGATCAAAGCTGCCAAAATTCCCGCTCAACGAACCACTTCCAACGTTATTTCCCGTTTTAACCAATTGGTACCTCAGGTTTATATTAACTAAATTGTCATCGTTTATGACAGGATTAGTATATAAATAGACCTCTCTGGATTCAGCATCAGACCTGACAGAACCATCGGGATACGCAATGCCGACACCCGGTATATTTGTCCTGTAAACACTGACGCCATTCCCTAATGTCATAATACGATGATCCGGTGTTTTTAAGTAAACATCATAAGAACCGACATAGCGTTCAGCTGTTGTTACCCTTGCGCGAAACTGTGCCGGTGATGACCCAGTAGCAAATACCGTTCCTGTTGGTTCATTGTCTGGAAAAACAAGAGGCATATCGAATCTAATAATGGGTGTAATCGTCATCGCGTTATTAACGCAACCCGCAACGCTATCAGCATACGATGGTGCCATATATATAATTGAAGCTATAAAAATAAATATATGATATAGAATCACTCCTCCCCCTCTTTTTTTCATGGTAATCATTTCTTCGTAAATTCTAACTATCTCTGGCAATACAGGAATGAACAGGCATAAGAATATTAAATGCAGGATGCAATTAAACCTCAATTTGATAAGATGTGGAAGTTGAGTTTGCAGAGATCCTAAATAAGACCTTTTAAGCGTAGCGGTACCGTTACGCCTGGTCTCACATTGTGGCGAGCCTCCGCTCCTGAACTGATCGCGCTATCAACTTCATGCTGGTAAGTCAACCTGCATAGAAGGATCAACATTCAGGTATCACAAAACCAATGTAACCGGTTACGCATCTATATTTAAGCTTTCGATTATCAATTAATTAACAAACCATCTACGTAGACCCGGCTAACTCAATTCAATAAAAGTTGAGCCAGGTCAAACTGTCTGCTAATTAATTGCCCAATGCACATCTCGTCACATTTTAAACATTGTGGATGGAAACCATTCTCATTATCATAAAAGTGTTGATTATTTAACCTTCGTTCAAAGTGGTCTTATGCAATTCACTCCAGACAGTACGTGGAAGATCACCGGGTTCTCTGCAGACATTAGCCCGGCTTACCGGCAGAAATTACTTTCCCTTGGCATGTTGCCTGGGTCCTCTTTTCATGTGGTTCGCGTCGCCCCTCTTGGCGATCCTGTGCATATTGAAACTCGCCGCGTCAGCCTCGTATTACGCAAAAAAGACCTGGCGCTGATTGAAACAGAAGCGCTTAGCCGTTAATTCCTGCCAGAGACAGCGAGTTCATTAATATGAAAAAATTAACCATTGGCTTAATTGGCAACCCCAATTCAGGAAAGACGACCTTATTTAATCAGTTAACCGGCGCGCGCCAGCGAGTCGGGAACTGGGCGGGTGTCACCGTTGAACGTAAAGAAGGCCAGTTCAGCACCACCGACCATCAGGTGACGCTGGTTGACCTGCCAGGCACCTATTCGCTGACCACCATCTCTTCACAGACCTCGCTGGATGAGCAAATTGCCTGCCACTACATCCTCAGTGGCGATGCCGATTTGCTGATTAACGTGGTCGATGCCTCCAACCTTGAGCGCAACCTGTACCTGACGCTGCAACTGCTGGAGCTGGGCATTCCGTGCATCGTGGCGCTGAACATGCTGGATATTGCCGAGAAGCAACAAATTCGCATTGAAGTGGATGCGCTGGCTGCGCGTCTTGGCTGCCCTGTGATCCCACTGGTGTCGACCCGTGGCCGCGGCATTGAAGCCCTGAAGATGAGCATCGACCGCCATCAGGCCAACGACAATATCGAACTGGTGCATTACGCCAAACCGCTGCTGCGTGAAGCCGACTGGCTGGCGCAGGCTATCAGCCCGGAGATGCCGCTAAAGCAGCGTCGCTGGTTAGGCCTGCAAATGCTGGAAGGTGACATTTACAGCCGCAACTACGCAGGTGAAGCGGCGCAGCAGCTTGAAGCGGCAGAAGCGAGACTGAAAACCGAGATGGACGATCCGGCGCTGCACATTGCCGATGCCCGTTATCAAACCATCGCCGCCGTGTGCGATGTAGTCAGCAACACGCTCACCGCCGAGCCGAGCCGGTTTACCACGGCGGTGGATAAAGTCATTCTTAACCGTTTCCTCGGCCTGCCGATTTTCCTTTTCGTGATGTATTTGATGTTCCTGCTGGCGATCAACATCGGCGGAGCGCTACAGCCCATCTTTGACGGCGGTTCTGTCGCTATCTTTATCCACGGCATTCAGTGGATTGGCGCCACCCTGCACTTCCCGGAATGGCTGACCATTTTCCTCGCGCAGGGGATTGGCGGCGGGATCAACACCGTGCTGCCGCTGGTACCGCAAATCGGCATGATGTACCTGTTCCTCTCGTTCCTTGAGGATTCCGGCTATATGGCGCGCGCGGCGTTCGTCATGGACCGCCTGATGCAGTCACTGGGGCTGCCGGGCAAATCCTTCGTGCCGCTGATTGTCGGCTTTGGCTGTAACGTGCCGTCTGTGATGGGTGCACGCACGCTGGATGCCCCGCGTGAACGCCTGATGACCATCATGATGGCGCCGTTTATGTCCTGTGGCGCGCGTCTGGCGATCTTCGCCGTCTTTGCCGCTGCGTTCTTTGGGCAGGAAGGCGCCCTGGCGGTCTTCTCGCTGTATGTCCTGGGCATCGTGATGGCTATCCTGACGGGCCTGATGCTCAAGCACACTATCATGCGTGGGGAAGCTTCACCGTTTGTGATGGAGCTGCCGGTTTATCACGTGCCGCATCTGAAAAGCCTGATTATTCAAACCTGGCAGCGCCTGAAAGGCTTTGTCCTGCGTGCCGGTAAAGTGATTGTGATTGTCAGCATCTTCCTCAGCGCATTAAACAGCTTCACGCTGAGCGGTAAAGCGGCGGACAATATCAACGACTCCGCCCTGGCCTCCGTCAGCCGCGTCATCACCCCGCTGTTCAAGCCGATTGGCGTGCATGAAGATAACTGGCAGGCGACAGTTGGCCTGTTCACGGGAGCAATGGCAAAAGAAGTGGTGGTCGGTACGCTGAACACGCTTTACACCGCCGAAAATATCCAGCAGGAAGAGTTCGACCCGGCAACGTTTAACGTGCTGGATGAACTGGGTGCCGCCGCAGGGGAAACCTGGCAGAGCCTGAAAGACACCTTCAGCCTGAGCGTGCTGGCTAACCCAATCGAAGCCAGCAAAGGCGACGGCGAAATGGCAACCGGCGCAATGGGCGTCATGAGCAGCAAATTTGGCAGCGCGGCGGCGGCCTACAGCTACCTGATTTTCGTTCTGCTCTATATCCCCTGCATTTCGGTGATGGGCGCGATTTCCCGTGAGTCGAGCCGCGGCTGGATGGGCTTCTCGGTGCTATGGGGGCTGAATATCGCCTACTCGCTCTCCACGGTGTTCTATCAGATCAGCAGCTTCCAGCAGCATCCGCGCTACAGCCTGGTCTGTATTCTGGCCGTGGTCCTGTTTAACGTCGTGGTGATTGGCCTGCTACGCCGTGCTCGTAGCCGTGTGAATGTGAATTTGCTGGCGACGCGCAAAACGGTCGAAAGCTGCTGTAACAGCCCGGCTGGCGACTGCCACTAAGGAGTACACAATGGCTTCGATGATTGAACTGCGGGATACGCTGGCGCTACAAGGTCGGATGGAAGCCCAACAGCTCAGCCACGTCCTGCACACGCCGCAGCCGATGATTGAAGCCATGTTGCTGCGTCTGGAAGCGATGGGCAAAGCGAAGCGCGTGACGGACGATGTGTCGGATTGTCTGAGCGGCAGTTGTAAAAGTTGTCCGGAAGGGAAAGCCTGTGTGCGGGAGTGGTGGGTCCTTCAGTCATAAACATGAAGAAGCGGGCCAAAGCCCGCTTCAGACTGCTGACAAAGAAGGAAAAAGCGTGGTTTTTCCTTCTTTGTGGTTATCAGCCGAAAATCAATAAATTGATTTTCCTTGTTTCTTATTAGACACCCTCTGACAAATCTTCATTTGTTAGAGGTTTGTCATCACTCTCAAGCGGGCCAAAGCCCGCTTTTTGCTTTTACTTGTAGACGTCTGCGTTAGCGTGAACGTTTTTCTCGTTCTTCTCACCCGCAATCACCACAAAATACTTCCCGCCTTTTTCGTCAGCTTTCTTCGACAGATCGCGCTTAGCGTCCATCGGCGAAGTCGTGCGCGAAGTGGTCACCGAACCAATTTTGGTCAGATTCATTTTCGCCAGATCTTCTTTGGTAATTTCTTTGGCAGCAATTGCGCCAAAAGAGATTGAACCCATAACCAGTGCCGCAACAATACCTGAAGCAAATTTCATAGCCGTACTCTCCATATGACCATTTTATGTGGACGCTGCGGTTCGAAATGCAGCGCCTCACTAAGTATTGCCGTTAATGGATTTTTCGCCAGTTTGCCTTAAAAATCAGAGAATCGCCTGCCTGAGCGCCAGCAACTGCTGACAAAATTCGGTGGGATGCGAAATGAACGGAGCATGTGCCGCTTTAGGGAAAACGAAAGACTGACTTTGCGGCCACAGGGCATCAAGCAGAGGCACCACCTTGCGCGGGACCAGGCCATCGAGATGACCATACAGCCGCAGGAACGGCATCTTTAGGGTAGTCAACGCGTCGCGCAGATCGGCCGTTTTCAGGATTTCGAGGCCACTGTTTAGCACGTCCGCCGAGGGCATTGGCAGCACCAGCACCGCGCTTTTCAATTTTCGGGCATCCTGACGCGCACTCTCTGTGCCCATCGTTTGTAAGGCGAGAAAGCGCTCGACCGTGCGCTGGAAATCCTCGCTCAGCTGATGCTGAAAACCGGAAAGCACTTCAGGTTTGATTCCCGGCCATTCCGTTTGGGCACAGAAACAAGGAGAGGAAGCTACCGTGACCAGCGCCTGCACTCGCTCAGGCGCGGTAAGTGCAGCAAGGCTTGCCACCAGACCGCCCAAACTCCAGCCGAGCCAGACGGCTTTTTCCGGCGCTTTTGCCAGCACTGTCTCCGTCATCGCTTCCAGGGACATCGCCCCAAAGCCCTGACTGCGACCAAACCCTGGCAGATCGACCAAATGCAGCGTGAAATGCGAGCTGAGTTCAGAGGTTATGCAATCCCACACTTCCGCATTCAGCCCCCATCCGTGCAGCAGCACAAGATGCGTATTTCCTTCGCCTTTGGTTTGCCACCCGATGTCGTTCATCAGCTATTGTTCTCATTCTTCAAAAAGGAGGGGGGAGATATGCTATCAGTCCACGGCTCGTGCTGGCTATGCCAAATGCCGTTAGCGCTGGCGCACTGGGGCATTTGCTCTCGCTGCACTCGCGCAGTGAGTTCGAACCGCTCGCTTTGCCCGCAGTGTGGATTGCCCGCCACCAGCAACACGGTTGTTTGTGGGCGATGCTTACGGCACGAGCCGCCCTGGCAATCGCTGGTGACGATCAACGATTACGTCGCCCCGCTCTCCACACTGATCAAACGCTGGAAGTTCAGTAACAAGCCGGAGCTGACGCGAGCTCTCGCCAGGTTATTGTTGCTGAGGATAAAGCAGCGACAGCCAACGGCGGATTTGCTGGTCGCCGTTCCATTGTGGCAACGCCGTCACTGGCGACGAGGCTACAACCAGGCCGACTTGCTGTGCCAGCCCCTTTCCCGCTGGCTTGGCATTCGTTATCAGCCAGAAGCGATACGCCGGATACGGCCGACAGCCACGCAGCATCAGCTTTCCGCCCGATTACGGCGGCAGAACCTGAAAAATGCCTTTCAGCTTGAATTTTCTGTCGCGGGTCTCCATATCGCCCTTGTGGACGATGTCGTCACGACCGGTACCACCGTAGCCGAGCTTTCCCGCCTGCTTTTGCAAAACGGCGCCGCGTCAGTTCAGGTATGGTGCCTGTGTCGCACCTTGTAGACCCTCTGTGATGGGCGTATTATAACCGACTAAAGTAGTCAACTATTAGGCCAAAGCTATGATCCGTATTTCCGATGCTGCACAAGCGCACTTTGCCAAACTGCTGGCGAATCAGGAAGAAGGGACACAAATCCGCGTATTTGTGATCAATCCTGGTACCCCAAACGCTGAATGCGGTGTTTCTTACTGCCCGCCGGATGCGGTGGAAGCCACCGACACAGCCCTGAAATTTGACCTGCTGACCGCGTACGTTGATGAGCTGAGCGCGCCGTATCTTGAAGATGCGGACATCGACTTCGTGACCGATCAGTTAGGCTCACAACTGACGTTGAAAGCCCCGAACGCCAAGATGCGTAAAGTGTCCGACGACGCCCCGCTGATGGAGCGCGTTGAGTACATGCTGCAAGCGACGGTTAACCCGCAGCTGGCCGGCCACGGCGGTCGCGTATCGCTGATGGAAATCACCGATGAAGGTTTTGCGATCCTGCAATTCGGCGGCGGTTGTAACGGGTGTTCAATGGTGGATGTGACGCTGAAAGAAGGGATCGAGAAGCAGCTGCTGGCCGAATTCCCTGAACTGAAAGGCGTTCGCGATCTGACCGAACACCAGCGTGGTGAGCACTCTTACTACTAAGAGAAAGCCCGGTGGCGCTTCGCTAACCGGGCCTACAAAGTGCAGTATTGTAGGCCTGATAAGCGCAGCGCCATCAGGCATTTTCGCCCGGCGGCACTTCGTTTGCGCGGGCCTACGAAATCTTCGCGGCCCGCTGACTCTTTTATTTCCCCGCAGCCTTCCGGCGCTTATCCAAATCCTTAATCAGCTTATTCACCGTCTCATCGGCGAACATCGCTTCGATCGGCGTGGAAAGCTTACGTCGCCAGTTTTTATACTGATAACTGGTGCCCGGTATGTTGACCGGCCCGGCCATGTCCAGCCAGTCTTCCGGCTGAAGGCCCAACAGCGCACTGTTGCTGTCGGCGATATAACGCTGCATGCCGCGATTCAGCGTACTGGTCATGCTCATCAGCGTGGCTTTATGCCCGGCGCGTTTCGGCAAGCAGCCGTATTTGTGCAGCGCTTCCAGCAAACCTTGCTTCGCCAGTTCACGATCCTGATACAGGCCACGCAGGATAACTTCATCCGGATATAAGCCCAGCGTTTTACCCAGCGTTAAATCCCCGCTTTCCCAGTAGCCTCTGAGCGTCGGCAAATCGTGCGTTGTTGCCACGGCCATCGACTGCTCCGGATAGGCTTTTGGCGCACGGAACGTCTTCTCATGATCGCTTTCGAAATAGAGCACTTTGTAGGAGTACACGCCGCTCTTGCGCAGTTTGCCGACGATTTCCACCGGCACCGTGCCGAGATCTTCCCCGATAACCATGCACTGATGGCGTTTACTCTCCAGCGCCAGAATCGATAACAGATCGTCCACCGGATAGTGGACGTAAGCGCCATGGTCAGCGGTTTCACCGTAGGGGATCCACCACAGACGCAGGACCGACATCACATGGTCGATACGCAGCGCGCCGCAGTTTTGCATATTGGCGCGCAGCAGATCGATAAACGGCTCGTAGGCGCGCGCAGTGATGATATGCGGATCCATCGGCGGCAGCCCCCAGTTCTGCCCAAGCGGCCCCAGGATATCCGGCGGCGCACCGACCGAAGCTTTCAGGCAATAGAGTTCGCGATCGCACCAGGTCTCAGACCCGCCTTCCGCCACGCCTACCGCAAGATCTCGGTAGAGGCCAATCGGCATCTCGTACTGCTGGCATTCGTTCCAGCAGGCGGCGAACTGGCAATAAGCCAGCCATTGCAGCCACAGGAAGAAATCCACTTCGTCGGCATGCTTCTCGCAAAAAGCTTTCACTTCCGGGCTTTCGATATCCTGATACGCTTCCGGCCACGCAGGCCAGCCCCAGCGCATCTCGTCTTCTTTAACCTGATAAGCGTGCAGCGCGTCAAACGCCGCCTGCCAGTACAGGCTTTCCCCTTCATTGAGCGCGAACTGACGGAAGGCCGCCATCTGGTCGTCGTCGCGCTGTGAGAAACCTTTCCATGCCATGCGCAGCGCGGTCATTTTCAGCATAGTGACGGTCGCGTAATCCACCCACTCGGCATCGCGGGCAGATTTCAGCGTCTGCTGAGTGGTCGGCAGTTTCCACCACGCCTGCGCTTCTTTGCTTTGGCGGAAATCTTCGACCGCGTTCACGTCGATATAAATCACGTTCAGCCAACGGCGCGAAGAAGGGCTGTACGGGCTGGCGCTTTCCGGGTTCGCCGGATAAAGCGCATGAATCGGGTTAAGGCCAATGAATGACCCGCCGCGGCGGGCGATTTCCGGCAACATCACTTTCAGGTCGCCGAAATCCCCGATTCCCCAGTTGTTTTCAGAACGTAAGGTGTAGAGCTGCACGCAGCTGCCCCACAGCTTTTTGCCCTGCTTTAACGCCTGAGGTTCATAGCAGCGTTCAGGGGCAACAATCACCCGACAGTGCCAGCGGCTTTCGCTCTGGGCTAATGTCAGCGTGTGATACCCCTCTGGCAAACGAGCCGGAAGCGTCAGCGCTTTACCCGCGCTGGCGTTGCCCTGATGTTGAGCGCCCTCTTCCGTGGTCAGCATCCAGTGATAGTCACCGTTGCCTTCCACCGCCAGCGACATTTTTTTGCCGTGGGTGAAAACCAGCACGTTGGGCACCGGCGTGACGGCCACTTTCGTGACCGTTGCACTGTGATGCATTGCGTCGAGCAAACGTCGTTTGGTGTCGGCACCAATTGACTGCGGTTTGCCGTGGGCATTGATGTAACTTGGGCTGATGCCCGCCGCCTGCGCGGCAGTGTCCAGACGTTTGCTCTCCATAGCGCTCCCTTAACGTTTCGCCTGCCAGATACGGCTCTGATAATCACGGATAGAACGATCCGAGCTGAACATGCCGCAGCGCGCGGTATTGAGGATCGCCGCACGCGTCCAGGCTTCCTGGTCACGATACAGTTCGTCGACTTTCTTCTGTGCTTCCACGTAAGCCGCGAAATCGGCCATCACCAGATACGGGTCGCCGCCCTGCTTGCCCATGCTGTGCAGCATCTGGTCAAACGCATGTTTGTCGCCGTCGCTGTACTTACCGCTCTCCAGTTCTTTGAGCACCGCGTCCAGCACTTTGTCTTTCTTGCGCCATTTCAGCGGGTCATAGCCCTTGGCCTTGAGGGCTTTCACTTCTTCCACGGTATGGCCGAAAATGAAGATGTTTTCTTCGCCGACTTTCTCGGCGATTTCAACGTTCGCGCCGTCCAGCGTACCGACGGTTAACGCGCCATTCAGCGCCAACTTCATGTTGCCGGTACCCGAGGCTTCTTTGCCCGCTGTGGAAATTTGTTCGGAAACATCCGCCGCCGGGATCAGCATTTCAGCCGCCGACACGCAGTAATCCGGCAGGAACACCACCTTCAGCTTGTCGCCCACTTTCGGGTCATTGTTCACCGCTTCCGCCACTTTGTTGATGGCAAAAATGATGTTCTTCGCCAGGTAATAACCCGGAGCGGCTTTCGCGCCGAACAGGAACACGCGCGGCACGCGGTCGGCTTTCGGGTTTTCGCGGATCTCTTTATAGAGCGCAAGAATGTGCAGCAGGTTCAGGTGCTGACGCTTGTATTCGTGCAGGCGTTTAATCTGAATATCGAAAATCGCCGCCGGGTTAATCTCAATGCCGGTGCGGTGCTTCACGAACTCAGCCAGGCGCTGTTTATTCGCAAGCTTAATGTCGCGATACGTTTTGCGGAATTTCGCGTCGTCAGCGTATTTTTCCAGGTTGATCAGTTGGTCTAAATCGTTGGCCCACTCTTTCTTCAGACTCTTATCGAGCAGCGCCGCCAGCGCCGGGTTGCACTGTTTGATCCAGCGACGCGGCGTGATGCCGTTGGTCACGTTATGGAATTTGTTCGGCCACAGTTGGTGATATTCCGGGAACAGGTCCTTCACCACCAAATCAGAGTGCAGCGCCGCCACACCGTTGACCGCGAAGCCGCTCACCACGCACATGTTCGCCATGCGCACCTGCTTGTCATGCACCACTGCCAGCTTCGCCCAAACCGCTTCGTCGCCCGGCCAGGTTTTCTCGACCAGCACTTTAAAGCGTTTGTTGATTTCGTTAATGATTTGCATGTGACGCGGCAGCAGCGCTTTCACCAGCTTCTCATCCCAGCACTCGAGCGCTTCTGGCATCAGAGTGTGGTTGGTGTAGGCGAAGGTTTTGCTGGTGATAGCCCAGGCGTCGTCCCAGCTCATCTGATGCTCGTCAATCAGCACGCGCAGCAGCTCAGGGATAGCGATAGTCGGGTGAGTGTCGTTCAACTGAATAACTTCAAACTTCGGCAGCTCCGCCAGCTTGCGCCCCGCCAGATGATGACGACGCAGAATATCCGCCACCGAACAGGCACACTGGAAGTACTGCTGCATCAGACGCAGCTTTTTGCCCGCCAGATGGTTGTCGTTCGGATAGAGGACTTTCGTCAGTTTTTCGGCGTCGATGCCCTGCTGCTCGGCACGCAGGAAATCGCCGTCGTTGAATTTCGTCAGGTTAAACGGGTGAGCATGCGTGGCCTGCCACAGACGCAGTGGCTGTGCCACACCGTTACGGTAGCCCAGAACGGGTAAGTCCCACGCCTGGCCAACCATGGTAAATGCGGGTTCCCAGTGGCCTTTCACCACTTTACCGCCAATGCCAACCTGCACATCCAGCGCTTCGTTGTGGCGGAACCACGGGTAGCTGTTGCGGTGCCAGTCGTCCGGCGCTTCCCTCTGCTGCCCGTCGGCAAAAGACTGACGGAACAGGCCGTACTGATAATTGAGACCATAGCCCGTACCGGACTGGCCCACTGTCGCCATTGAATCCAGGAAACAAGCCGCCAGCCGCCCCAGCCCACCGTTACCCAGGCCCGGATCAATTTCTTCTTCCAGCAGGTCAGTAAGAGAAATATCTTGCCCTTTCAGCACGTCAGTGACCTCCTGATACCAGCCAAGGTTCAGCAGGTTGTTGCCCGTCAAACGGCCAATCAGGAATTCCATCGAAATGTAGTTCACATGGCGCTGGTTCTTTTCAGGTTTCGCCGTCGGTTGTGCCGCAAGCATCTCCGCCAGGGCACCGCTCACGGCGTGCCACCACTGACGCTGCGTCATTTCATTAGCAGCCTGCAATCCATAACGCTGCCACTGACGCGTCAGCGCAGCCTGAAACTGTTCTTTATTGAAGGTTGGCTGTGACATAAGGGATCCAATCCTGTTAGCTAAAAACGTTGGCGCTAGTGTGCCAGGCTACCCTGGTAACGTCCTCATCCTGGAGGGCATTAGCCAGGGAGGAGTAGCAGGGATGAGCGAAAAGTGTGATCGCCGCCACTATAACGTTAGCCTTTCGCGACGGTTCTGCTCAGTTTTACGCCAGGATTGTTGCAAACATTGAAAGATCGTTTTGCTAATTATGTGGAATAGCGGAAATGATTACTTACGTGTAATAATATTTCCGCATTACCCTACCGGATTACTGTTTTATTTCCTGACTATCCCGCCCCTGAATTATAAACACTTAAGAATGACCTTATTGATTAAAACCGGGGTTCAATAAATTTTCGTTGAATTAACAAAACCAGCAACCACGCGCACTGGCACCGGTTTCAGCGTCGTCGTTTAACCTTCATTAAGAATTGTGACAGAGTGCAAATTCATAAGCATAAAACCCGGACATAACTTGCAATAATTAAGCGATTGGCCGACCTTAATAGACATTAATTACGAAGCGCGAAAAAAACAAACCTCTTACTCTCACAGTGAAGTGATAACCCTATGTTGATTCCGTCAAAATTAAGTCGCCCTGTCCGCCTCGAACACACAGTGGTTCGTGAACGGTTACTGGCGAAACTTTCCGGCGCGAACAATTACCGTCTTGCGCTGGTAACAAGTCCGGCAGGATACGGAAAAACCACTCTCATTTCACAGTGGGCGGCAGGGAAAAGCGAACTGGGCTGGTTCTCTCTGGATGACGGAGATAACCAGCAGGAGCGTTTTGCCAGCTATCTGATAGCGGCCATTCAGCAGGCGACCGGCGGCCATTGTGCCGCCAGTGAAACCATGGTGCAGAAGCGGCAATACGCCAGCCTGACCTCGCTGTTTGCGCAGCTTTTTATTGAACTCAATGCCTGGCAGAAACCTTTGCTGCTGGTGATTGACGATTATCATCTGATAACCAACCCGGTTATCCACGATGCAATGCGCTTTTTCCTGCGCCATCAGCCGGAAAACATGACGCTGGTCGTGCTGTCGCGAAACCTGCCGCAGTTGGGTATCGCCAATTTGCGCGTGCGCGATCAGTTGCTCGAAATTGGCAGCCAGCAGCTGGCGTTCAATCATCAGGAAGCGAAGCAGTTCTTTGACTGCCGTCTGACCTCACCGATTGAAGCCGCAGAAAGCAGCCGCATGTGCGACGACGTTGCCGGTTGGGCAACGGCATTACAGCTTATTGCGTTATCCGCACGTCAGAATAACAGCGCGGTTCATCACTCGGCGCGCCGCCTGGCAGGCATCAACGCCAGTCATCTGTCCGATTATCTGGTGGATGAAGTGCTGGATAATGTGGATTTGCCGACCCGCCATTTTCTGTTGAAAAGCTCCCTTCTGCGCTCGATGAACGACGCCCTGATTGTGCGCGTCACCGGGGAAGAAAACGGCCAAATGCGGCTGGAAGAAGTTGAGCGTCAGGGTCTTTTCCTGCAGCGCATGGATAACTCCGGCGAGTGGTTCAGCTTCCACCCGCTGTTCGGCAGCTTCCTGCGTCAGCGTTGCCAGTGGGAACTGGCTACCGAACTCCCCGAGATCCACCGCGCCGCCGCCGAAAGCTGGATGGCGCAAGGCTTCCCCAGCGAAGCCATCCATCACGCGCTGTCTGCGGGTGATGCGAAAATGCTGCGAGACATTCTGCTCAATCACGCCTGGGGCTTATTCCATCACAGCGAACTGTCATTGCTGGAAGAGTCTCTGGCGGCCCTTCCGTGGGAAAGCCTGCTGGAAAACCCACGCCTGGTGTTGTTGCAGGCCTGGCTGATGCAGAGCCAGCATCGCTACAGCGAGGTGAACACGCTGCTGGCCCGGGTGGAAGCTGAGATGAGCGGTGAAATGGACGCGACGATGCACGCCGATTTCAACGCCCTGAGAGCGCAGGTCGCTATCAACGATGGCAATCCTGATGAAGCCGAGCGCCTGGCGATGGTCGCCCTCGACGAACTGCCGCTCGCCAGTTATTACAGCCGTATCGTTGCCACCTCGGTGCACGGCGAAGTGCTGCATTGCCAGGGGAAACTCAGCAAGTCATTGGCGGTGATGCAGCAAACCGAACAGATGGCGCGTCGCCATGAAGTCTGGCACTACGCACTGTGGAGCCTGATCCAACAAGGTGAAATCCTGTTTGCGCAGGGCTTTTTACAGGCTGCGTGGGAAACGCAGGAAAAAGCCTTCCAACTGATTCGCGAGCAACACCTGGAACAGTTGCCAATGCACGAATTCCTGTTACGCATTCGCGCGCAATTGCTTTGGGCCTGGGCACGTCTGGATGAAGCGGAAATGAGCGCCCGTCACGGAATGGAAGTGCTGGCGAATTTCCAGCCTCAGCAGCAGTTACAGTGTCTGGCGCTACTGGTGCAAAGTTCACTGGCGCGTGGCGATCTGGATAACGCCCGCAACCACCTCAACCGTCTGGAAAACCTGCTCGGCAATGGGCAGTATCACAGCGATTGGGTATCGAACGCCGATAAAGTTCGCGTGATTTACTGGCAGATGATTGGCGATAAGAAATCCGCCGCCAACTGGCTGCGCCACACGCCAAAACCGGAGTTCGCCAACAACCACTTCCTGCAAAGCCAGTGGCGCAATATCGCCCGGGCGCAGATCCTGCTGGGTGAATTTGAATCCGCCGAAATTGTACTGGAAGAGCTCAATGAGAATGCGCGCAGCCTGCGTCTGATGAGCGATCTCAACCGCAACCTGCTGCTGCTCAATCAGCTTTACTGGCAGGCCAATCGGAAGAACGACGCCCAGCGCGTGCTGATGGAAGCGCTGACGCTCGCCAACCGCACCGGGTTTATCAGCCACTTCGTGATTGAAGGAGAAGCCATGGCGCAGCAGTTGCGCCAGCTGATTCAGCTCAACACGTTGCCGGAGCTGGAACAGCATCGTGCTCAGCGCATTTTGCGTGAGATTAACCAGCACCATCGGCATAAATTCGCACACTTTGACGAGAACTTCGTCGAGCGCCTGCTGAATCACCCTGAAGTGCCGGAACTGATCCGCACCAGCCCCCTCACGCAGCGCGAGTGGCAGGTGTTAGGGCTGATTTATTCGGGCTACAGCAATGAGCAGATTGCCGGAGAGCTGGACGTGGCGGCCACGACCATCAAAACGCATATCCGCAATTTGTATCAGAAGCTCGGCGTGGCGCACCGCCAGGCGGCAGTGCAGCATGCCCAGCAGTTGCTGAAAATGATGGGGTATGGGGTTTAGGTTCTCTGCGGCCTGATGCCCTCTCCCCAACCCTCTCCCACGGGGAGAGGGAGCAAAACAAGCGCACATTCCATTCCCTCTCCTTTGGGGAGAGGGTTAGGGAGAGGGGAAGCAAACGACGCCCTACTGGCCTCAGCACAACTCCAGCTGAATATTGTTCTCCGCAATCACCTGCATCACACCCGCTGGCGGCATCACATCCGTATAGACCGCGTCGACCAGGCTGATACTGCCCATGTTCACCATCGCATTGCGGCCAAACTTCGAGTGGTCGACAACCAACATCACATGGCGAGAGTTTTCAATGATCGCCCGCTTGGTGCGCACCTCGTGGTAGTCGAACTCCAGCAGTGAGCCGTCGCTGTCGATGCCGCTGATCCCCAGGATGCCGTAGTCCAGTCGAAACTGAGAGATAAAATCGAGGGTGGCTTCACCGATGATCCCGCCATCACGGCTGCGTAACTCACCGCCCGCCAGAATCACCCGGAAATCTTCTTTTGCCATCAGCGTGTTCGCTACGTTGAGGTTATTGGTAACAATGCGCAAATCAGAGTGATTGAGCAGCGCGTGCGCCACCGCTTCCGGCGTGGTGCCGATATCGATAAACAGCGCGGAACCGTTCGGGATCTGGCTGGCCACTTTACGGGCGATGCGCTCTTTTTCCGCCGCCTGTGTGGCCTTTCGGTCCTGCCATGAGGTGTTGACTGAACTGGACGGCAGCGCCGCGCCGCCGTGATGACGCAAAATCATCTGTTGCTCTGCCAGGTCGTTCAGGTCGCGACGAATGGTTTGCGGACTGACGGCAAACTGCTCCACCAGCTCTTCTGTGCTGACATAACCCTGCTTTTTTACCAGCTCAATAATCGCGTCATGACGTTGTGTTTGTTTCATGAAAGATCCCTGGAATCAGTGAAATCAATAGCTATGTTCGTTTTCGCACATTCTGCGTATCGGCAAACGCCATCGCCAGGCCAACCACCAGCCCGGTCACGTGGGCACCATTGGCAATCGACATCCCGAAAAGATTAAACCAGCCGGCCACCAGCCACAGCAGCGAGAAAATAATAAGCCCGCGCTGCAGGAAGATCCCGCTTTGTGGATCTCGCTCACCGCGCAGCCAGGCATAACCCATCAGCGCATACACCACGCCAGACAATCCACCGAACCACGGCCCGCTAAATTTGTGCTGGATAAAGCCGCTTAACAGGGCGCTGATGACCGTAATCACCAGCAGCTTTCCGCTGCCGATGCGCTTTTCAATCATCCCGCCGAGATACCACCACCATAACAGGTTGAAGAGGATATGCATCAGCGAGAAGTGCATAAACGCGTGGGTGAAGTAACGCCACAACTCAAACTGCAGAGAAGCGTCATACGGCCATGCGAGCCATGTCATCACGGCCTGATCGCCCATCACGTTCATCGCAATAAACACCAGAATACAGACGCAGGCGATGAGCCAGGTCAAAGGCCCGGCATTGCTTTTCAGCGTGGCAAGAAAAGGGAAGCGGCGGTAGTGCAGTCCGCTGTTGGTATGGCCTGACTGCCAGCTCGCCGCTAAATAACGTGGGTCGGCAGGGTTTTCCAGAAAGCGCGCCAGCTCATTTTGCACCCGTGCAGCCTGGCTTTCATCCGCCAGCCAGACATCGGTATGAGTATGCTGCTGAATCGTCAGGATAACGCCCTGCGTCGCCATGTAGTCGACGAACGCCTGGGCCACGCGCGGGTTAGTAAAGGAGGTAATCATCAACATACGGGGCGTCGCTTATTCCACACAAAAGGGGACAGTATACCGTCTTAGCTACCGTGCGCCACTTCAGCCGGGAAATGGCGATGCCAGGCGTCGAAACCGCCGTCAACGCTGTAAACCTGGTCATAGCCCTGTTGCAGCAGATACTGCGCCGCCCCTTTGCTGCTGTTGCCGTGGTAGCACATCACCATCACCGGCGTCTCGAAATCGGTATCACGCATAAACGCGCCCAGCGTGTCGTTAGTCAGATGAAACGCTTCCGGCGTGTGGCCCATCGCATAGCTCTGCGGGTCACGAATATCCACCATCACCGCCAGTCCCTGATGCAGTTTCTGGTGCGCTTCTTCTACGTTGATACATTCAAACTGATCCATGGTGCTCTCTTTCTATTCTGTGTCGGTCGCATAATTTCCCCCTCTCCCCAGCCCTCTCCCTCAGGGAGAGGGCTGGGGAGAGGGCTGGGGAGAGGAGAGACATTTTACTGCCAAGTGTACGCTGGAGCGGCAGGGAAACGCTAATTTGTTACACGCATCACTCTGAAATGTTTTTTTGATGTTACCAATTGCTCGTTTGTTTGCTATATTGAGCGATAACGAACATTTATGAGCTTTAACGAAAGTGCGAGAGGGCGCAGCATGGAAACCAAAGATCTGATTGTGATAGGCGGTGGCATCAACGGTGCCGGTATCGCGGCAGATGCCGCAGGACGCGGTTTATCCGTGCTGATGCTGGAAGCACAGGACTTAGCCTGTGCCACGTCGAGCGCCAGCTCCAAACTGATTCACGGTGGCCTGCGCTACCTGGAACACTACGAATTCCGTCTGGTCAGCGAAGCGCTGGCCGAGCGCGAAGTGCTGTTAAAAATGGCGCCTCACATCGCTTTCCCGATGCGTTTTCGTTTACCGCATCGCCCGCATCTTCGCCCGGCGTGGATGATTCGCATCGGTCTGTTTATGTACGATCACCTTGGTAAACGCACCAGTCTGCCGGGCTCCGCCGGGTTGCGTTTTGGCGCAGACTCCGTGCTTAAGCCGGAAATCGTGCGCGGTTTCGAATATTCCGACTGCTGGGTAGACGATGCTCGTCTGGTGTTAGCCAACGCGCAAATGGTGGTGAAGAAAGGCGGTGAAGTGCTCACCCGCACCCGCGCAACCTCTGCTCGCCGCGAAAATGGCCTGTGGATTGTTGAAGCCGAAGATATCGACACCGGCGAGAAATTCAGCTGGCAGGCGCGTGGTCTGGTCAATGCGACCGGCCCATGGGTAAAACAGTTCTTCGACGACGGCATGCATCTGCCTTCGCCGTACGGCATTCGTCTGATCAAAGGCAGCCATATCGTGGTGCCACGCGTACACACTCAGAAGCAGGCGTACATCCTGCAAAACGAAGATAAGCGCATCGTGTTCGTTATTCCGTGGATGGATGAGTTCTCGATCATCGGCACCACCGACGTGGAGTACAAAGGCGATCCGAAAAACGTCGAAATTGACGAAAGTGAAATCAGTTACCTGCTGAAGGTGCATAACGCTCACTTCAAAAAACAGCTTGGCCGCGACGATATTGTCTGGACTTATTCCGGCGTGCGTCCGCTGTGTGATGACGAGTCTGATTCTCCGCAGGCAATTACCCGCGACTACACGCTCGATATCCATGATGTTGACGGCCAGGCGCCGCTGCTGTCCGTCTTTGGCGGCAAGCTGACCACGTATCGCAAGCTGGCCGAACACGCGCTGGAAAAACTGACGCCGTACTACAAAGGCATCGGCCCGGCGTGGACCAAAGGCTCAGTGCTGCCTGGCGGTGAGATTGAAGGCGATCGCGATGATTACGCGGCGAAGCTTCGTCGTCGCTATCCGTTTATCAGCGAAGGTATGGCGCGCCACTTTGCCCGCACCTACGGCAGCAACAGCGAGTGGATTTTGGGTGAAGCCAAAGACATTACCGGGTTAGGCGAGCACTTTGGGCACGAGTTCTACGAAGCGGAACTGCGCTACCTGGTGGAACACGAATGGGTACGCCGTCTGGATGACGCTATCTGGCGTCGCACGAAACAAGGGATGTGGCTGAATGCGGAAGAGCAGTCCCGCGTTGCGCAATGGCTGGTACAACACGCGGGAAAGCGTGAACTGGATTTAGCATCGTAGTCATTCCCCTCACCCTAACCCTCTCCCCAAAGGGGCGAGGGAACCGTTTTGTGCAAATTCTCACTTACAGAGCCGGTTTTCTCCCTCTCCCTTTTAGGGAGAGGGTCGGGGTGAGGGTATAAAAAACTACAGCCTCACCGGATCAATATGCCAGATACTCTCCGCATACTCCTGAATGGTTCTGTCTGACGAGAAGTAGCCCATGTTGGCGATGTTGCGCATCGCTTTGGTGGTCCACTCTTCCGGATTTTTATACAGCTCATCCACTTTATCCTGACAGTCCACGTAGCTGCGGAAATCCGCCAGCACCTGATAGTGATCGCCAAAGTTAATCAGCGAATCCACCAGATCACGATAGCGGCCCGGCTCTTCAGGGCTGAACAGGCCTGTCGCGATTTGCGTCAGCACCTGATGCAGCTCTTCATCCTGATCGTAGTAATCACGCGGCTTGTAGCCTTTGGCGCGCAGCGCTTCGACCTCCTCCGCCGTGTTACCAAAGATAAAGATGTTTTCATCGCCGACGTGCTCCAGCATTTCAACGTTCGCGCCATCGAGCGTACCGATAGTCAGCGCACCGTTGAGCGCAAACTTCATATTACTGGTGCCTGAAGCTTCCGTTCCCGCAAGCGAAATCTGTTCAGAGAGATCGGCTGCCGGGATGATCAGCTGCGCAAGGCTGACGCTGTAGTTCGGGATAAACACCACCTTCAGCTTGTCGCCAATCTGCGGGTCGTTGTTGATAACCTTCGCCACATCGTTAATCAGATGAATGATGTGCTTTGCCATGTAATACGCCGAAGCCGCTTTACCGGCAAAGATGTTCACGCGCGGCACCCACTCGGCGTTGGGATCGGCCTTGATTCGGTTGTAGCGGGTAATGACGTGCAGCACGTTCATCAACTGGCGTTTGTACTCGTGGATACGCTTAATCTGCACATCGAACAGGGATTTCGGGCTCACCACCACGTTCAGCTGTTGGGCGATGTATTCCGCCAGGCGCTTTTTGTTCTCGTGCTTGGCGTGATGCACCGCCTGATTGACCAGCGGGTAATCCAGATGCTGTTCCAGCTCTGTCAGTTGGCTCAGATCCGTACGCCACGTGCGGCCGATGTTTTCGTCGAGCACTTCTGAAAGCGACGGGTTCGCCAGCGCCAGCCAGCGGCGCGGCGTCACGCCGTTAGTGACGTTGGTAAAGCGCATCGGGAAAATCTTCGCAAAGTCGGCAAACAGCGATTGCACCATCAGGTTCGAGTGCAACTCTGACACCCCGTTGACCTTGTGGCCGATCACCACCGCCAGCCACGCCATGCGCACACGGCGGCCGTTGGATTCGTCGATAATCGACGTGCGGCTCAGCAGCCCGGTGTCGTTCGGGTACTGCTCCTGCAAGGTCTTCAGGAAGTAGTCGTTGATTTCGAAGATGATTTGCAGATGACGTGGCAGAATTTTGCCGAGCATTTCCACAGGCCAGGTTTCCAGCGCTTCGCTCATCAGCGTGTGGTTGGTGTAGGAGAACACCTGGCAGGTCACGTTGAAAGCGTCATCCCAGCTGAACTTGTGCTCGTCAATCAGCAGGCGCATCAGCTCCGGAATCGACAGCACCGGATGGGTGTCGTTCAGGTGAATGGCGATTTTTTCGGCCAGGTTGCTGTAGGTTCTGTGTAACTGATAATGGCGGCTGAGAATGTCCTGCACGGTCGCCGAGACGAGGAAATATTCCTGACGCAGACGCAGCTCGCGCCCGGAATAGGTTGAATCATCCGGGTAAAGTACGCGGGACACGTTCTCGGAGTGGTTTTTATCTTCCACCGCCGCGAAGTAGTCGCCCTGATTGAATTTACCGAGGTTGATTTCGCTACTCGCCTGGGCGTTCCACAGGCGCAGCGTGTTGGTCGCGTCGGTATCGTAGCCAGGAATGATTTGGTCGTAGGCCACCGCCAGAATCTCTTCGGTTTCGACCCAGCGGGATTTCTTGCCTTCCTGCTGAATACGCCCGCCGAAACGCACCGCATAGCGCGTGTTGTGGCGTTTGAATTCCCACGGGTTGCCGTACTCCAGCCAGTAATCCGGTGACTCTTTCTGCCGCCCGTCGACGATATTCTGCTTGAACATGCCGTAGTCGTAGCGAATGCCGTAGCCGCGGCCCGGCAAGCCTAACGTGGCAAGGGAATCAAGGAAACAGGCCGCCAGACGACCCAGGCCCCCGTTACCCAGCCCCGGGTCATTCTCTTCGTCAATCAGCTCTTCGAGATCGAGCCCCATCCCTTCCAGCGCGTTTTTTACGTCCTCATAAATACCGAGCGACAACAGCGCATTGGAAAGGGTGCGACCAATCAGAAACTCCATCGACAGGTAGTAAACCTGACGGCCTTCCTGTGAAAGTTGGGCGCGGTTAGAGCGCAGCCAGCGTTCGACCAGGCGGTCACGAACCGCAAACAGCGTGGCGTTCAGCCATTCGTGTTTGTTGGCGATCGCCGGATCTTTCCCGATGGTGAACATCAGCTTATAGGCAATGGAGTGCTTCAGTGCCTCAACGCTGAGTGTCGGCGATGCGTAAGTAAAAGGTGCATTCATAGAGAGGGTCCTGTGATTACATCAAGCGTTGATAAAGCTCGCGGTAAGACGTCGCCGCGACTTGCCAGCTAAAATCCATGCTCATCGCCTGGCGCTGGACATAGCGCCAGAGTGATGGGCGCGACCACAACACGAAAGCACGCCTGATGGCTCTCAGCAGCGACCAGGCATTACTGTCTTCGAACACAAATCCACTGGCAATGCCGTCAGCCAGGTTTTCCAGCGAACTGTCGGACACCGTATCCGCCAGCCCCCCGGTGCGACGCACCAGCGGCAGCGTGCCGTATTTCAGCCCGTATAGCTGCGTTAGGCCGCAAGGCTCAAAGCGCGACGGCACCAGAATCACATCCGCGCCGCCCATAATGCGGTGCGAGAACGCTTCGTGATAACCAATCTGGACGCCAACTTGCCCTGGATGTTCAGCGGCGGCAGCAAGGAAACCTTCCTGCAACACCGGATCGCCCGCGCCCAGCAGCGCCAGTTGCCCGCCCTGCTCCAGCAGACCCGGCAGCGCTTCGAGCACTAAATCCAGCCCTTTCTGGCTGGTGAGACGGCTGACCACCGCAAACAGTGGCACCTTATCATTCACCTTCAGGCCCATCGCAATTTGCAGCTGGCGCTTGTTTTCGGCTTTCTCTTCAAGCTGATCGCGGTTGTAGCGCGCCGCCAGCAGCAGATCGTTTTCCGGGCTCCAGATTTGAGCATCTACGCCATTAAGAATGCCCGACAGCCGCCCTTCCTGATGGCGCTGACGCAGCAGCCCTTCCATCCCGTAGGCAAACTGCGGCTCGGTGATTTCCCGCGCATAGGTCGGGCTGACCGCCGTGATGTGATCGGCGTAATACAGCCCGGCCTTCAGGAACGAAATCTGCCCGTTAAACTCCAGCCCGTGCATGTTGTAGAACGACCATGGCAGGCCGATATCATTCATGTGATGCGCATAAAACATCCCCTGGTAAGCCAGGTTGTGCACCGTGAACACTGACTTTGCCGGGTGGCCACGCGCGGCGAGATACGCCGGAGCCAGCCCCGCATGCCAGTCGTGCGCATGGACAATCTCAGGTCGCCAGAACGGATCCAGCCCACTCGCCATTTCAGCGCCAACCCAGCCCAGCAGCGCAAAACGCTGCACGTTGTCGGTATAGGCAAACTGATTGGTGTCGTGGTACGGGCTCCCTGGACGGTCGTATAAATGTGGCGCATCAATCAGATAGATGCCCACGCCGTTATAATGGCCGAACAACAGCGTGATTCGTCCGGCAAAGGTGTCGCGACGGGTCACTACCAGTGCATCCGTCACGCCGCGGCGAATGTCCGGGAAGGCTGGCAGCAGCACGCGCGTATCAACCCCATCGGCAATTTGAGCCGCCGGTAACGCGCCAAGCACATCTGCCAGACCGCCCGTTTTCAGCAGCGGGAACATCTCTGAACATACATGTAAAACCTGCATTATCGCTCCTGTCAGCCCTGCAGTTTGCGCAGCATTTCACGCGTCACCAGCACTATGCCTTCCTCTGAACGGTAGAAACGACGCGCGTCCTCTTCCGCATTTTCTCCAATCACCATGCCTTCCGGGATCACGCAGGCGCGGTCGATAACACAGCGGCGCAGGCGACATGAACGCCCGACCCAGACATCCGGCAATAACACTGCCGAATCAATGTTACAAAACGAGTTTATCCGCACGCGCGGGAACAACACCGATTGCACCACCACGGAGCCGGAGATGATGCACCCGCCGGAAACCAGCGAGTTCAGCGTCATGCCGTGGCTGCCCGAGCGATCCTGCACGAACTTCGCAGGCGGCAACGATTCCATGTGGGTGCGAATCGGCCAGTTCTGGTCGTACATATCCAGTTCAGGCGTGACGGAGGCGAGGTCGAGGTTCGCCTTCCAGTAAGCTTCCAGAGTCCCGACATCACGCCAGTACGGTTCTGCTTCCGGGTCTGACTGCACGCAGGACAGTGGGAAAGGATGTGCATACGCCATGCCAGCTTTGACGATTTTAGGGATGATATCTTTGCCGAAATCGTGGCTGGAGTTTTCATCCTCGTCGTCCTGCGCCAGCAGCTCATAAAGGTAATCTGCATCAAAGATATAGATGCCCATGCTGGCGAGCGATTTGCTGTCATCACCCGGCATGGTTGGCGGCTTCGCAGGCTTTTCGACAAACTCGATAATCTTGTCTTCGGTGTCGACCGCCATCACCCCAAAGGCGGTTGCCTCAACAACGGGCACCGGCATGCAGGCTACGGTGCAACGCGCGCCTTTTTCGACATGGTCGATAAGCATGCGCGAGTAGTCCTGCTTGTAGATATGGTCACCGGCGAGGATCACGATGTATTCGGCTTTATAACGGCGAATCACATCGAGGTTTTGCGTCACCGCATCCGCCGTGCCGCGATACCAGTTTTCACCGCTGACGCGCTGCTGTGCGGGCAGCAGGTCAACAAACTCGTTCATCTCTTCGCTGAAGAAAGACCAGCCGCGCTGAATGTGCTGCACCAGCGTGTGCGACTGATACTGGGTAATCACGCCGATACGGCGAATACCAGAGTTAATGCAGTTAGAGAGGGCAAAATCGATGATGCGGAACTTACCACCGAAATGCACCGCGGGTTTGGCGCGGGTGGTGGTCAAATCTTTAAGTCGTGTTCCGCGCCCACCGGCGAGGATCAGCGCCACCGATTTGATCGGCAATTGACGCGCTAACATCAGAGGATCGTTCTTTTCAAGTCTAACCATGATTAACTCCTTTTTTCGCTCGTTATCTGTTCGAGCGGACCTTTTCGAATACGCACACTCCGTGCGCGGGCCCATGCCAGACAGCCAGGGTGACCGGATTATCCTCTCCGGCGAATGGAGGAATGGCGCGCCACTCCCCTTCAGGTAAAGCAATTTCGGCAACGTCCTGTGAAGCGTTGAGGGTGATAAGCCACTTGCCTGCCAGCAGGATTTGTATCTGCGGGCTGCCGTGCTGCCACTCGTCTGCACTCAGGGGATGCGCGTCCTTGTTAAACCAGCTAACGCTGCCGTCTCCCTCTTCCCACCAGCGATCTTCGGTCAGCGCCGGGATCTGCTTGCGAAGATGAATCAGCGCAGCGGTAAACGTCGTCAGGCCAGCGTTGGCCTTTTCCCAGTCAAGCCAGGTGAGCGCGTTGTCCTGACAGTAAGCATTGTTGTTCCCGTGCTGGCTGTGACCGTGTTCATCGCCCGCCAGCAGCATCGGTGTCCCTTGTGATAAAAGCAGTGTGGCCATCAGGGCATGGACACTGGCTCGCCGCCGCTCAATCACGTCAAGACTGCCGCCTAATCCTTCTATACCATGATTAAAGCTATGGTTATTGTTAGTCCCGTCGCGGTTCTCTTCGCCGTTCGCCTCATTGTGTTTCTGATTGAAACAGACGCAGTCGCGCAGGGTAAAACCATCGTGCGCCGTCACCAGATTGACCGATGCGGATGGTCGCCGCCCGTTGCGTTTAAACACATCGCTTGAGGCCGCAAAACGGTTGGCAAAGTCGCCGAGAGACAGATTTTGCTGCAACCAAAAGCGTCTTACGGCATCACGGAAGTGATCGTTCCATTCCGTAAACAGCGGCGGGAAATTCCCGACCTGATACCCGCCGTCACCGATATCCCACGGCTCGGCTATCAGCTTCACGGCGGAGAGCTGCGGGTCGTTTTTGATGGCTTCAAACAGCGGCGCGTCCTGACGGAAATCCGGGGTTCTGCCCATCACGGAAGCCAGATCAAAACGGAAGCCATCCACATGACACTCATCCACCCAAAAACGCAGGCACTGGAGGGCATAGTCCACCGTGCCCGGCGAGCTGAGATTCAGGGTGTTTCCGCAGCCGGTCCAGTTGTGGTAATCGCCATCGTCCCTTATCCAATAATAGCTACGGTTGTCGATTCCGCGCAGGGAGAAGGTCGGCCCGTCGAGATCGATCTCCGCGCTGTGGTTGAGCACAATGTCGAGAATCACTTCGATCCCCGCCTCATGCAGCGCCTTCACCGCATCGCGAAATTCGTTGAGAGCAAGCTCCGGCGATGTGGCATAGCGCGGTTCAACGGCAAACATCGCCAGCGGGTTGTAGCCCCAATAGTTGGAAAGCCCCAGCCGTTGCAGACGCGGTTCGCTGGCAAACTGAGCGACAGGCAGCAGCTCCAGCGCAGTAATGCCGAGCTTCTGGAAATACGCAATCATCAGCGGATGCGCGAGGGCGCGGTACGTTCCGGCAATCTCTTTCGGGATCCCCGGATGCAGATACGTCAGCCCTTTCACATGCGCTTCGTAAATGATGGTGCTGCCCCACGGCGTGCGTGGCGGCGTGTCGTTTTCCCAGTCGTAATGAAGATCGACCACCACGGAGCGCGGCGCGACCGACGCGCTATCGCGACCGTCGGGTTGATCATGCCCACTGTGCAGAATCGGGTCGTCTTTTGCTTCGCCCTCTATCCGATGAGCGCAGGGGTCAATCAGCAATTTCGCCGGGTTGAAACGGTGCCCGTGATGTGGCTCCCACGGGCCGTGCACGCGGAAACCGTAGCGAAGCCCCGGTCGCGCGTTTGGCAGATAACCGTGCCACACATCCTGCGTGCGGCCCGGTAACTCTTCGCGGTGCTCAAAGCCGTCCTTGTCAAACACACAGAGCTCGACCCGTTCCGCGTGCGCAGAGAAGAGCGTGAAGTTCACGCCCTGCCCGTCATAGCTTGCGCCAAGCGGTGTGGGTTTGCCCGCCGTGAGTTTGCTCATTCCCCCTCCCGAACCAGCCAGATAGTGGACAGCGGCGGCAGCGTGATGGAAAGCGAATCCGGGCGACCATGGCTGGCAATCTCATCGCTGTGTACGGCTCCGCCATTGCCGGCATTGCTGCCGTGATAATGCATCGAATCGGTATTCAGGATTTCACGCCAGCGCCCTGGCTGGTTGATGCCAAAGCGATAATGGGTGCGCGGTACCGGGGTAAAGTTACTGGCGACAATGATTTCATTGCCCTGCTTATCGCGGCGCACAAACACGAACACGGAACGTTCGTGGTCATCCACCACCAGCCACTCAAAGCCATAGGAGTCGTAATCCAGCTCGTGCATCGCTTTGTGGTGGCGATAGGTCAGGTTGAGGTCTCGCACAAGACGCTGTACGCCGTGGTGCCAGTTGTCGCCTCCTTCCAGCAGATGCCAGTCGAGGCTGCTGTCGTGGTTCCACTCGCGCCCTTGTGCAAACTCGTTGCCCATAAACAGCAGCTTTTTGCCCGGGAAGGCATACAGCCAGCCGTAATAGGCGCGCAGGTTGGCAAACTTCTGCCACGCATCGCCCGGCATGCGGTCGAGAATCGATTTTTTGCCGTGCACGACTTCATCGTGCGACAGCGGCAGCACGAAGTTTTCGGTGCTGTTGTACAGCATTCCGAAGGTCAGCTTGTCGTGGTGATGCTTGCGGTAAACCGGGTCGAGCTTCATGTAGTCGAGGGTGTCGTGCATCCAGCCCAGGTTCCACTTGTACCAGAAGCCCAGGCCGCCCATATCCGGCGGACGAGAGACTCCCGCGAAGTCGGTCGATTCTTCCGCCATGCTCACCGCACCAGGCACCTGTTCGCCCATAATACGGTTGGTGCTACGCAGGAACTCGATGGCTTCGAGGTTTTCACGACCGCCGTGTTCGTTCGGGATCCACTCGCCCTCTTTACGGCTGTAGTCGCGGTAAATCATCGACGCCACCGCATCCACACGCAGCGCGTCAATGCCAAAGCGCTCAATCCAGTACAGAGCGTTGCCCACCAGGAAGTTCTGCACTTCACGGCGGCCATAGTTGTAAATCAGGGTATTCCAGTCCTGGTGATAGCCTTCGCGCGGATCGCTGTGCTCATAAAGCTCAGTACCGTCGAATTTCGCCAGCGAAAAATCATCCGACGGGAAGTGGCCCGGCACCCAGTCAAGAATCACGTTCAGCCCGGCGTTATGCGCCGCATTGATGAAATAGCGGAAGTCGTCACGCGTACCAAATCGGCGCGTGGGCGCGTACAGCCCTGTTGGCTGATAACCCCAGCTTCCGTCAAACGGATGCTCGTTGATGGGCAGCAGTTCAAGATGGGTGAAGCCCATCCATTTGGCATAAGGCACCAGCTGATCGGCAAGCTCGCGATAGCTCAGCCAGAAGTTGTTGTCGGTATGACGACGCCAGGAGCCGAGATGCACTTCATAGATAGCAATCGGCGCATCAAAACGGTTGGCCTGTTTACGTGATTCCGGCTGCTCGATTTTCTCCGGCAGGCCACAAATCAGCGATGCCGTTTCCGGGCGCATCTGCGCTTCGAAGGCATAAGGATCTGACTTGATGCGCAAATGCCCCTGCGCGTCGATCATCTCAAATTTATAGAGCTGACCGTTGTGTGCGCCAGGCACGAAGAGTTCCCAGATGCCCGACTCTGCACGCAGGCGCATCGGATGACGGCGGCCATCCCAGTAGTTGAATTGCCCGACAACCGACACGCGGCGAGCGTTCGGTGCCCAGACTGAAAAGCGAGTGCCGGTCACACCGTCCATGGTATCGGCATGCGCCCCCAGCGTTTCGTAAGGGCGCAAATGCGTGCCTTCCGATAACAGCCAGGCGTCCATCTCCTGCAACAGCGGGCCAAAACGGTAAGGGTCATCAATCAGGTTCTGCTGGCCGTGCCACAGCACCGCCAACTGGTAACGGAAAGGATTTTTACGGCGTGGCATCACACCGCTGAAGAAACCGCGTGAGTCGAGGCAATCAAGCATGCCGACTTTACGCCCGGTTTTCGGTTCGATGACCCACACTTCGGTCGCGTCAGGTAACAGTGCGCGGACTTCCAGTCCTGCGTCGGTGCTATGCATGCCAAGCACGGAAAACGGGTCCGCAAAATGGCCGGCTATCAAAGCATTAATCACGTCTCTATCGATACGATCGGACATGCTATTCATCCTGTTGTAAGTGTCGCTGTGTCTGTTCTGGGTAGCGACTTTTTTTGACCTGAATGGCGCGGCAAAATTGAGCTTCCTTTTTGCGCCATCCCACCTTCAGGAAAAACCTCTCCCTTAAAGCATAGCCAAGGCTTTATCTGACTCCCGGTAAAATTGCTGCATACGTGTTTATTCCTTGTTCTACGTATAAAGTGACAGGCGTAAAAAAGGGGTGACTCAGCACCCCTTTTTTCATTTTGTTACGCTAGTTGTCGCAATATGCGACGTAGCGGCTCGGCGGCGCCCCAGAGGAGCTGATCGCCAACGGTAAACGCGGAGAGATACTCCGGCCCCATATTCAGTTTACGCAAACGCCCGACTGGCGTGCTCAACGTGCCGGTCACCGCCGCAGGGGTCAGCTCACGCACGGTGATATCCCTGTCGTTTGGCACCACTTTTGCCCACGGGTTGTGTGCCGCCAGCAGCTCTTCCACGGTCGGGATCGACACGTCTTTCTTCAGTTTGATGGTGAAGGCCTGGCTGTGGCAGCGCAGGGCACCGATACGCACGCAGAGGCCATCCACCGGAATAACGTTCTGAGTGGCGAGAATTTTGTTGGTCTCCGCCTGGCCTTTCCACTCTTCACGGCTCTGGCCGTTATCGAGCTGCTTGTCGATCCACGGGATCAGACTGCCCGCCAGCGGTACGCCGAAGTTGTCGACCGGCAGGTCGCCGCTACGAGTCAGCTGAGTCACTTTGCGTTCGATATCGAGAATGGCGGAAGCCGGATTCGCCAGCTCGTCCGCCACGTAGTTGTGCAGGCCACCCATCTGGCTTAGCAGTTCACGCATATGGCGCGCACCGCCGCCGGAGGCTGCCTGATAGGTCGCCACAGAGACCCACTCAACGAGATCGTTAGCGAACAGGCCGCCAAGCGACATCAGCATCAGGCTGACGGTACAGTTACCGCCCACAAACGTTTTAATGCCGTTGTTAAGACCCGCGGTGATGACATCCTGATTCACCGGGTCCAGAATAATGATCGCATCATCTTTCATGCGCAGCGAAGAGGCCGCGTCAATCCAGTAACCCTGCCAGCCGCTTTCACGCAGCTTTGGATAGATTTCGTTGGTATAATCGCCGCCCTGACAGGTGACAATAATGTCGAGAGCCTTCAACGCCTCAAGATCAAAGGCATCCTGAAGCGTGCCACCGCTATGGGTGCCAAACGCAGGCGCAGCCTGACCAAGCTGAGAGGTGGAGAAGAAAACGGGGCGAATGGCGTCAAAATCGCGCTCTTCTACCATGCGTTGCATGAGTACAGAGCCGACCATACCGCGCCAGCCGATAAAACCAACATTTTTCATAGCGTGTTTTCCTGCAGAGGTGTGTGCTGTTGTGCTGAGCCGGTTTTCAACCTTGAAGCCGGGACATCCCTCACATTACAAAATGCAGCCAAAGTCGCAAGTGAAAAAATTCAATGATTCGTCATCGCTCAGTAAAGCAACTTATTTACCCTCTGCGTCTGTGCAGAGCTTGAGGGGCAATTATCAGGGAACAACGTAATGAGCGAAATCCTTTCTGCTGCGGTTTTATTGATCCTGATTATGGATCCATTGGGAAATTTACCGATTTTCATGTCGGTGTTAAAACACACGGAACCCAAGCGCCGCAGGGCGATCATGATACGTGAGCTGTTTATCGCACTGCTGATAATGCTCATTTTTCTCTTCGCCGGAGAGAAAATTTTGGCGTTCCTCAACCTGAGCACGGAGACCGTTTCTATCTCCGGGGGCATCATTTTATTCCTGATTGCCATTAAGATGATTTTCCCGAGCGCCGAAGGCAGCAGCAGCGGTTTACCGGTCGGTGAAGAGCCGTTTATTGTGCCGCTGGCGATCCCGCTGGTTGCCGGGCCGTCATTATTGGCGACGCTGATGTTGTTGTCGCATCAGTATCCAAATCAGATGGGGCATTTGATTATTGCGCTGATGCTCGCCTGGGGAGGAACCTTCGTGATTTTGCTGCAGTCAGGGCTGTTTTTACGCCTGCTCGGGGAGAAAGGGGTGAATGCGCTGGAACGCCTGATGGGGTTGATTCTGGTGATGCTCGCCACCCAGATGTTCCTGGATGGTATTCGGGTGTGGATGAAGGGATAGTTTTGAGATAACCCTCTCCCTCAGGGAGAGGGAGAAAGCCACAGCGCCCGCCGATCGGTCCCCTCTCCCTTTGGGAGAGGGTTAGGGAGAGGGGATAGCACTTAGCTCAACAGCGAAAACGCAATCATCCCAACTATCGCGCCCACGGTCCCCAGAATGGTTTCCATCAGCGTCCAGGTTTTCAGGGTTTGCGCTTCTGTGGCGCCGGTAAACTTACCGAACAGCCAGAAACCGGCGTCGTTAACGTGGCTGACCACGATAGACCCGCCCGCGATACAAATCGACAAAGCTGCCATCTGTGCGCCGCTGTAATGCAGCTGTTCAATAACGGGCATCACCAAACCTACGGCTGTCAGACAGGCTACCGTTGCAGAACCCTGAATGATGCGCACCGCTGCCGCCAGAACAAAGCAGGTAATCGCGATTGGCAGGCCCATGCCGGTCAGCGCTTCACCCAATGCTGGGCCAACGCCGGAATCCACCAGCACTTGTTTGAACACGCCACCCGCACCGATCACCAGCAGAATAATCCCCGCCGGTTGCAGTGCCGCGCCGCAGATTTCCATCACACGGTCTTTCGGCATGCCCTGGCGCACTGCCAGGCCGTAAATCGCCACCAGACACGCCACCAGAATCGCAGTGAACGGGTGACCGATAAACTCAAACCATTCGTAAGCCGGAGACCCCTGCGCCACAAAACGTGCGGCGATAGTTTTCAGACCCACCAGCACCAGCGGCAGCAGGATCAGCGACAGGCTGAAACCGAAGGACGGCATTTTGCCCTCGCCCAGGTGCGGCTCGGTGACGTCGTCAGGAATGTGCAGTTCAACGTAGCGGCTGATGAAATTCCCCCACAGCGGCCCGGCGATGATCATCCCCGGAATGGCTGCGCACAGGCCAATCAGGATCATCCAGCCAAAGTCGGCGTGCATTTGCGAAGCCAGCAGCATCGGCGCAGGCCCTGGCAGCAGAAACGCCGCTGCGGCTGCAACGCCCGCAAACAAAGGAATAACCAGTTTCACCAGGTTCGTTCCGGTGTGACGTGCCATGGAGAAAGCGACGCTAATCAGCAGCACAATCGCCACTTCGAAGAACAGCGGCAGCGCACAAATCAGCCCTGCGAGGCCGATTGCGTAATGCGCGCGGCTGTGGCCGAAGGACTTCAGCATCTTCACGGCAATCTGATCGACCGCGCCGGTTTCATGCAGAATTTTGCCGAACATCGCGCCAAGTGCGACCACAATTGCCAGGAAGCCCAGCGTGCCACCCATCCCTTTTTCCATGGTTGCCGCAATCTTATCGAGCGGCATACCGGAGAACAGCCCTGCACCAATCGACACCACCATCAAAGCCACGAAGGCGTGCATACGTGCCTTCATGACTAAAAACAGCAGCAGCAATACGGAGCCGACTGCCGTCAAAACAAGCGTTAAAGTACTCACTACTTACTGCCTTTGTTGATTAACTCAATGGTGCTGGCGACAACGCCGTCCAGCGGCTGATCGATATCGACCACCAGAACGTCAGGCTCATTCGCGCCCGGCTCTTCCAGGGTTTCGAACTGGGTGACCAGCATTTGGGTTTTGAAGAAGTGGCCTTTGCGCGCCTTCAGGCGGTTTTCAATCACCTCAAAGTCGCCTTTCATATAGATGAAAGAGAGGTTCGGGTTGCCTTCACGCAGCAGGTCGCGATAGCTTTTTTTCAGGGCAGAACAGACGATCAGCGACACTTTGTTAGTGCGCTGCATGGCGAAGGCCGCGTCGTTCAGCGCCTGGAGCCACGGTTTACGGTCGTCGTCATTCAGCGGTTCGCCGGAAGACATTTTGACAATGTTGCTGCGCGGATGGAGGAAGTCGCCGTCAAGAAACGCGGCATGCAGCCGATACGCCACTTCGCTGGCAACGGCGGATTTGCCACTGCCAGAAACGCCCATCAGAACGTGGACATGGTGATCATGGTTAGTCGTGCTCAACGCGTTGCTCCTCAGAGTTTGTTACGGGTAACTGTTATCGGTAACATTGTCCTGCTGAGCCCCTGGATAAGCAATAACCGGTGGGACGATAAACTGTGTTGTGTGATCTACTTCAAACTTGTCGGACTAGATTGATCCGCCCGGTGACAAAGTGAAACCTAAATCTAACATTTTCGGCGTAACTATTTCACCACGAATGCGCGCCAGCAGGCGCTCGGCGCCAATTCGGCCCATGCGTTCACGCGGGGTGAGCACGCTCGCCAGACGGGGCTCCATGACCTGGCCGATGTCATGGCCGTGGAAACCGGCAATCGCCATATCATCCGGAATTTTTAAACCCAGACGCTGGCACTCAAACGCCGCACCGACCGCAAGGTCATCGTTGGTACAGAAAATGCCATCAAGCTGCGGATATTCGCGGCGCGCCTGGCGCATCAGTTCAATGCCGGAAGAGTAGGACGAGGATTGTTCAACCATCATGCTGTAAGGCGTTAGGCCCGCATCACGCATCGCCTGCTCGTAACCTTTCTGTTTGATGATGGTACGCTCATCAAGGCGTGCGCCGAGATAGGCGATGTGCTGGTGACCACGCGAAATAATGGTGGCGGTCATCTGGCGGGCGGCTTCGAAGTTATCAAAGCCCACGGCGATATCGATGCACGGCGTCTGGCTGTCCATCAACTCCACCACCGGAATGCCCGAGACTTCAATCATCTTGCGGGTACGCGCAGTGTGCGTGCGTTCGGAAAGGATCAGGCCGTCGATATTCCAGGAGAGCATCGACTCCAGACGCTCTTCTTCCATCTCCGGTTTATAACCGTAGTGAGCGAGCATTGCCTGATAGCCGTAAGCGTCGGTCACGCTTTCAATACCCTTAAGCACTTCAGCGAAAACCTGGTTGGTTAAGGACGGGAGAAGTACGCCAATCGCGCGACTGGTGGAATTGGAGAGAATATCGGGGGCGCGATTGGGAATATAACCCAGTTCATCAAGGGCCGCGGCAATCTTGCCACGTAGCGCCACGGAAACCTGTTCCGGGTTACGCAAAAAACGGCTGACCGTCATTTTGGTCACACCGACGCGATCGGCCACATCCTGAAGTACGGGTCTTTTCTTTTTCATCGTCCAGAGAGTGATAAAGGGGGAGACATTTCACCAGTTTACCATGGACGTGACAGAACCTTCCCGGTAAGTGGGAAGGTTCCGCGATTTATTTAATCAGGATCATACCGGTGGCAGGTCAAACAGCAGAATTTCCGCTTCGCTGTCGGCATGAACGGACAGCGCCTGTTCATCCCAAATCGCCAGGCCATCGGCCGTAGTGGCTTTGGTGCCGTTGATAGAGACTTCGCCTTTCACCACCTGAATCCACACGCGACGGTCAGCAGCAATCTGATGCACAGACTGTTCGCCTTTTGCCAGCGCCCAGCGGTACAGCTCCATGTCCTGATAGACTTTCAGCGAACCATCACGCGCATCCGGCGACAGTACCAGCTGTTTGCCCTGAGCGGCATCAAAGCGACGCTGTTCATAGCGAGGCGTGATGCCGGTTTCTTCTGGAATGATCCAGATTTGATACAGGTGAAGTTTCTCGGTTTTGCTCGGGTTGTACTCCGAGTGACGAATACCGGTACCGGCACTCATAATCTGGAATTCACCCGCTGGCACCTGCTCTTTGTTGCCCATGCTGTCCTGGTGCTCAACGGCGCCTTCCAGCACATAGGTCAGAATTTCCATGTCTTTGTGCGGGTGAGTACCGAAGCCCTGTCCGGCATCAATCACGTCATCGTTAATCACGCGCAGAGCCGAGAAGCCCATGAAGTTCGCGTCGTAATAGTTGGCGAATGAGAAGGTGTGCCAGGAGTCCAGCCAGCCGTGATTAGCGTGGCCGCGTTCGTTTGCTTTGCGTAAGTAGATCATGATGTTCACCCCGTGTTCGTTTCGATGGACTTAGTGTGGACCCGAACCGTTCAGGATGATAGTGGGTGAAAATTGACTCCTCTGTTCAAAATTTATGAACAAGTACAGAGGAGCCAAATCCGCTTACTTCGCGAGGGTTATGGTGGCTGGCGCTGCCTGTTCGAAGCCCCGTTCGAGGATCTCCATATTGGTCAGAACTTCAGATTCCTTGATGTAATACGCCGCACCGGTGGTGAACGTGGCATACAGCGCATCGTAAACGCGTCCGTAGTCACCCGTTTCCGGTTTCACTTCTTCACGTACGCTAACGCCTTCAGCATTCATGTACTCCAGCTGGCCGATACTGTCATCCGCGCCAAAACCCGCTTCGCCCGGCATGATGTTGGCCTTCAGACTGGTTTCCTGCTGATCGATGCCATATTTGAAGTAAGACCCTTTGGTGCCGTGAACGATAAACTTCGGCGAGTCGATTTTCACCAGATGGCTGGTTTTCACAATCGCCTTCAGGTTGCCGTAGAAGAGCTGTGCCTCGAAGGTATCGTCCGGGTTGGCCGGGTTGCGCACGCTGCGAATGTCATACGACACATGATCAGGGCGACCAAACAGCGAAATAATCTGGTCCATGGTATGCACGCCAAGGCCGTAAAACGCGCCATCCTGCGGTAAACCTGGCTTGGTTTCCGCCACCGGACGGTACATATCGAAATGGCTTTCGATTTCCACGATCTCGCCCAGCTTGCCGCTCTCAATCACTTTTTTCGCTGTCAGGAAGCAGGAGTCAAAGCGACGGTTCTGATAAGGCATGACCGTCAGCCCTTTGGCTTTGGCGAGTTCGAACAACGTTTTCGCTTCTGCAAGCGTCGGGGTGAATGGCTTTTCCACCAGCACGTTTTTACCCGCTTCCAGCGCGCGCTTCGCATAGTCGAAATGGCTGTCGGCGTGAGTACACACCACCACCAGTTTGACCTGCGGATCGTTCAGCACTTCGTCGAGATCGCTGGTGAAATGAATATGTTGATACTGAGGATGCTGCTCTTCCGGCTTTGCGCTGCGGCGGTAGATATGCGCCACATGCCAGGTGTCTTTGCGGTTAAGCACGTAAGGAAGGTGATAGCGAGTGGTGCTCTTTCCAAAACCAATAAATGCACAGTGTAGGGTCATGGCTCAGTCCTTGTTGAAGGTTGCTGCCGACTACCATAGCGCAAGTTTGTGTTGGGTGTCGCCCGGCATTTAGCACCCTGCGCGCTGATGCCCTCACCCCGGCCCTCTCCCACTGTACGGTCCGGAGACATGGTAGACAGGTGTTCGGGGACATGGTGAACACTATTTAACATCCTTTACCCATGGTTATCGACCTTTTCTTCAGGTCGATAACCCCCACTTTCGTGCTGTACCACCACACTTCATAGCAAC
>NZ_JBOFIN010000130.1:0-8807 GCF_051650185.1 Scandinavium sp. | reverse complement strand
TTCAAGTTTAGGTAGAAATCGCCATGAAACGCACTTTTCAACCGTCTGTACTGAAGCGCAACCGTTCTCACGGCTTCCGTGCTCGTATGGCTACTAAAAATGGTCGTCAGGTTCTGGCACGTCGTCGTGCTAAAGGCCGTTCTCGTCTGACCGTTTCCAAGTAATAAAGCTAACCCCTGAGTGGTTAAGCTAGCTTTTCCCAGGGAGTTACGTTTGTTAACTCCCACTCATTTCACATTCGTCTTCCAGCAGCCGCAACGGGCTGGCACGCCGCAAATCACCATCCTCGGCCGCCTGAATTCGCTGGGGCATCCCCGCATCGGTCTCACTGTCGCTAAGAAAAACGTTAAACGCGCTCATGAACGCAATCGGATTAAACGTCTGACGCGTGAGAGTTTCCGTTTACGTCAGCATGAACTTCCTGCGATGGATTTTGTGGTCGTCGCGAAAAAAGGGGTTGCCGATCTCGACAACCGGGCACTCACGGAAGCGTTGGAAAAATTATGGCGCCGTCACTGTCGCCTGTCTCACGGGTCCTGATAGCCCTTATCCGGGTCTATCAACGCCTGATTAGTCCGCTACTCGGGCCGCACTGCCGTTTTACTCCCACCTGTTCGCAATACGGAATTGAGGCATTGCGCAGGTTTGGAGTGATAAAAGGCAGTTGGTTGACGGTGAAACGCGTATTAAAATGCCACCCTTTACACCCGGGTGGTGACGACCCCGTCCCACCAGGACCTTCTAATACCAGAGAACACTAACGATGGATTCGCAACGCAATCTTCTTATCATCGCTTTGTTGTTCGTGTCTTTCATGATCTGGCAGGCATGGGAACAGGATAAAAATCCTCAGCCCCAGCAGCAGATCACGCAGACTACGACCACCGCAGCGGGTAGCGCCGCCGACCAGGGCGTACAGGCCAGTGGCCAGGGGAAACAGATTACGGTGAAAACCGACGTGCTTGAGCTGACCATCAACACCCGTGGTGGTGATGTTGAGCAGGCACAGCTGTTAGCTTACCCGAAAGAGCTGGGTTCAAACGAACCGTTCCAGTTGCTGGAAACAACGCCGCAGTTTATCTATCAGGCACAAAGCGGCCTGACGGGTCGTGATGGCCCGGATAACCCGGCTAATGGCCCTCGCCCACTGTATAACGTTGATAAAGATGCGTTTGTACTGGCTGACGGACAGAACGAACTGTCTATCCCAATGACCTTTACCGACAAAGCCGGTAACACCTTCACCAAAACGTTTGTCCTCAAGCGCGGTGAATATTCGGTCAATGTGGATTACAACGTGAAGAACACCGGCGAGAAACCGCTGGAAGTGTCCACGTTCGGTCAGCTGAAGCAGTCCATCAATCTGCCAACCCATCGCGACACAGGCAGCAGCAACTTCGCGCTGCACACCTTCCGCGGCGCGGCATACTCCACGCCAGACGCGAAGTATGAGAAATACAAATTCGACAAAATCGCCGACAACGAAAACCTGAACATCAGTTCTAAAGGTGGTTGGGTCGCGATGCTGCAACAGTATTTCGCCACCGCGTGGGTGCCTCGTAACGACGGCAGCAATAACTTCTACACCACCGACCTGGGTAACGGCATTGCCGCGATTGGCTATAAGTCTCAGCCGACGCTGATTCAGCCAGGCCAGAACGCGACCGTAGGTAGCACCCTGTGGGTCGGCCCGGAAATTCAGGACAAAATGGCAGCTGTCGCGCCACACCTGGATCTGACCGTTGATTACGGTTGGTTGTGGTTCATTTCTCAGCCGCTGTTCAAACTGCTGAAATTTATCCACAGCTTCCTGGGTAACTGGGGCTTCTCCATCATCGTTATCACCTTTATCGTTCGTGGCATCATGTACCCGCTGACCAAAGCGCAGTACACCTCCATGGCGAAGATGCGTATGCTGCAGCCGAAAATTGCGGCGATGCGTGAGCGTCTGGGCGATGACAAACAGCGTCAGAGCCAGGAAATGATGGCTCTGTATAAAGCTGAGAAAGTGAACCCACTGGGTGGCTGCTTCCCGCTGATTATCCAGATGCCAATCTTCCTGGCACTGTATTACATGCTGATGGGCTCCGTTGAGCTGCGCCATGCGCCGTTTGCTCTGTGGATCCATGACTTGTCCGCACAGGACCCGTACTACATTCTGCCAATCCTGATGGGCGTGACGATGTTCTTCATCCAGAAGATGTCACCGACCACTGTGACTGACCCGATGCAGCAGAAGATCATGACCTTTATGCCGGTCATCTTCACCGTGTTCTTCCTGTGGTTCCCGTCAGGTCTGGTGCTGTACTATATCGTCAGCAACCTGGTCACCATCATCCAGCAGCAGTTGATTTACCGTGGTCTGGAAAAACGTGGCCTGCATAGCCGCGAGAAGAAAAAATCCTGATTCCGTAGCCGGGTAAGTGAATTACCCGGCCATCAGAACAGGAATGACAGGGCGGTCTAATGACCGCCTTTTCTATTGCTATAAAACGAGATAAACCATGAGCCATAACGACACCATCGTCGCCCAGGCCACTCCGCCAGGACGCGGCGGCGTAGGCATTCTGCGTATCTCCGGCCTGAAAGCGCGTGAAGTGGCGCAGGCGGTGCTCGGAAAATTGCCGAAGCCTCGCTATGCCGATTATCTGCCGTTTCGTGATGCGCAAGGCGCCACGCTGGATCAGGGCATTGCGTTATGGTTCCCGGGCCCGAATTCCTTTACTGGCGAAGATGTCCTTGAGCTACAAGGCCATGGCGGCCCGGTCATTCTCGATCTTCTTCTGAAACGCATTTTGACGCTGCCGGGAGTACGTATTGCCAACCCCGGCGAATTTTCAGAACGCGCATTCCTTAACGATAAGCTCGATCTGGCACAGGCCGAGGCCATTGCCGACTTGATTGATGCCAGCTCCGAGCAAGCCGCTCGTTCAGCGATGAACTCCTTACAGGGTGCATTTTCCACCCGGGTGAACCATCTGGTGGAAGCACTTACTCACCTGCGCATCTATGTGGAAGCGGCCATCGACTTCCCGGATGAAGAAATCGATTTCCTCTCTGACGGCAAAATCGAAGCGCAGCTCAATAACGTGATGGGCGATCTGGATGCCGTTCGCGCCGAAGCACGCCAGGGCAGCCTGTTACGCGAAGGGATGAAAGTGGTCATTGCCGGGCGCCCTAACGCAGGCAAATCCAGCCTGTTGAACGCGCTGGCTGGCCGTGAAGCCGCCATTGTCACCGATATCGCTGGCACCACGCGTGACGTGCTGCGCGAACATATCCACATCGACGGCATGCCGCTGCACATCATCGACACCGCTGGATTGCGCGATGCCAGTGATGAAGTCGAACGCATCGGTATCGAACGCGCCTGGCAGGAAATTGAGCAAGCCGATCGCGTGCTGTTTATGGTCGACAGCACCACCACCAACGCCGTCGATCCGGCAGAGATCTGGCCTGATTTTATCGCCCGACTGCCTCAGAATTTGCCGATTACCGTGGTGCGCAACAAAGCGGATATCACCGGCGAAGCGACTGGTCTGAGCGATGTAAATGGCCACTCACTTATTCGACTCTCTGCGCGTCAGGGGGAAGGCGTGGACATTCTGCGCAACCATCTGAAGCAGAGCATGGGCTTTGACACCAACATGGAAGGCGGTTTCCTTGCCCGTCGTCGTCACCTGCAAGCGCTGGAAAACGCCGCCAATCATCTGCAGCAAGGTAAGGAGCAACTGCTCGGCGCCTGGGCCGGTGAGCTGTTGGCAGAAGAACTGCGCCTCGCACAGCAGGCGTTAAGCGAAATCACCGGGGAATTCACCTCCGACGACCTGCTCGGCCGCATCTTCTCGAGCTTCTGTATCGGGAAGTGATTTACACAACCTGAACAGGTTTTGATGTGGTAAGTGTCTGAATCAGGCACTTACCAGCGAGGAAAACTGGAAACCTGCGGCATGGACAACGCTGCGAAGTGTTTTCAGCGTCGGGTTGCCTGTGGGAGAAAGCGTGCGATAAAGAGATTCACGCGAGACACCTGCTTTCTGAGCGACCACGGCCATCCCTCCCCGGGCTTCAACCACATGGCGTAACGCCAGTAAAAAGGCTTCCTGGCCACCATCTTCATCAATATCAAGGAACGCCTGATGCAGATAAGTCAGAGCAAAATCAGGATCTTCCCTGAGTGCATCCACCATCACTTCATCATATAAACGTTCTTTAGCCATGCATCACCTCTTCAAATAGTCTTTGAGACAGCAAACAGCCTCATCAATGTCAGCACTCTGGGTGCGCTTATCACCCGCAAGCAGCAGCAAAATGACTTCATCACCGACCAGACTGTAATACACCCGATATCCAGCCCCCTGATCGATCCTGAGCTCCCAAACGCCTTCACGACATGGCTTGTGATCACCAAAATTATCTGAAGCCATCCGGTTAATTCGCGAGGCTATTTTTGCTTTCGCAACCGGGTCACGTAACTTTTTAAAAAACGCAGCATACAAGTCCTGCCCATCAGCAGTGATGTAAGTTTTTATCGTTTTCATCTATCCAAAAGTAGCTTAAAAGCTACTCCCCGTCCATTGTATTTAGCTTAAAAACTACAAATGGCTTCCCACCGTGAAGTGTAGCCGTGATAAAGAAGGGCTACTGAGTAAGGGTGCCACCCCATCCGTTAATGGAGACATTACTGGATAACTTCTTTAACGCACTACCTCCCTTTTCGGACTTAACGAGTCTATATGTAAGGGTATTTCTGACTCTCAGGCCCTGCGCCCTTTAGCGGCATCAGAACATTTCTCAACTTTCACTGTTTTTCCATTCTGGAAATCGCTGTTGTCCAAATGGCAACTCGTGCCCCTCAGCAAAGCCTCGTATGCTTAGCCGCTCTTTCCTGCGAGGTTTCTATGGCACGCTTCCTGTTTTGCAGTTTCGCCCTGGTATTGCTTTATCCTTCCGGCATCGACATGTACCTCGTCGGCCTTCCCCATATCGCCGCCGACCTCCATGCCAGCGAGGCGCAGCTGCATATCGCGTTTTCGGTTTATCTGGCCGGTATGGCAACAGCCATGCTGATTGCCGGTCGTCTGGCTGATAAGGCCGGGCGGCAACCTGTCGCCATCTGTGGCGCGATTGTGTTTGCATTAGCCTCAGTCCTTTGTGCGAATGCCACCACCAGCTCGCTGTTCCTGGCAGGCCGCTTTATTCAGGGCACGGGCGCGGGTTGTTGTTATGTGGTGGCTTTTGCGATTTTGCGCGATACGCTCGACGATCGGCGCCGGGCCAAAGTTCTGTCATTGCTCAATGGCATCACCTGCATTGTGCCGGTGCTGGCGCCGGTGATTGGCCATCTGATCATGCTCAGATTCCCGTGGCAGAGCCTGTTCTGGGTAATGACCGGCATGGGGGTGATTGTCTGCCTGCTCTCAACGCTGGTTCTGAAAGAATCCCATCCGGGCACGCAAGCTTCTCAGTACTCCGCTCAACCTTTGGCTTCGGAATCACTGACCAGCCGCTTCTTTATCAGCCGGGTGATCATGACCACGCTGAGCGTCACGGCCATTCTGACTTATGTCAATATCTCGCCCGTGCTTTTGATGGAAGTCCTGCAGTTTGATCGGGGCGAATACTCCACCATCATGGCGCTGACCGCATTGATCAGCATGGTCGTGGCCTTCTCAACGCCGTTTGCCCTGACACGCTTTAGCCAACGCACGCTGATGCTGGTCGCGCAAGGGCTGTTATTTGCGGCGGCTCTGGTTCTGGCCTCAGCGTCTTCAAACGCAGTGATGCTGTTTGGCCTGACGCTCATCTGCTCGGGCTTCTCACTGGGCTTTGGCGTGACCATGAGCCAGGCATTGAGTCCTTTTTCACAGCGTGCGGGCGTAGCGAGCTCTGTCCTGGGTATCGCTCAGGTCTGCGGTTCCTCGCTGTATATCTGGCTGGCTGCCGTTTCCGGCGTCAGCGCACTGAATATGCTGATCGGGAGTCTGATTAGCTGTAGCATGGTCTGCATCTTGTTGATTACCTTTGTGTCCGCGCGAGTGGACGCGCCGGACCATGAAAAAATCCCTGGCTAGTCTCGATCTCAATTTACTGCTGTGTCTGCAACTGCTGTTGCAGGAGCGCAGCGTCAGCAAGACGGCGAAGCGGATGAACGTCACGCCCTCCGCCGTCAGCAAGTCTCTGTCCAGACTCAGAGACTGGTTTAACGATCCGCTCTTTGTGAAAACGCCGGGTGGCCTGCATCCCACGCCGCTGGCGGTGAGTATGGAGCAGGATCTGGCAGACTGGCTGCAAATGAGCCATCAGCTGCTGGACAAGCCGCATCACGACACCCCGCGCGGGCTCACCTTTGAACTGGCGGCGGAAAACCCGCTGATGCTGATTGCCTTTAACGCCCTTTCGCAGAAAATTTATCAACGCTATCCACAGGCGACCGTGCGGCTGCGTAACTGGGGTTACGACTCTCTGGATGCCATCATCCGCGGGGAAGTTGATATCGGCTTTACCGGGCGCGAAACGCACCCGCGTTCCCGCGAATCACTCAGCCTGTTGCCCTGGAATATCGATTTTGAAGTGCTGTTCAGCGACTTGCCGCGCGTCTATTTACGCGAAGATCACCCGGCTTTGCAGGAAAAGTGGGATCTGGAAACCTTTCTGCGCTATCCGCATATCAGTATTTATTGGGAAAACAGCGACACCTGGGCGCTTGATGAGGTCTTACAGGAATCCGGGCTGAAACGTCAGATAGCCCTCAGCCTGCCAGGTTTTGAAGCGTCGATGTTCATGGCAGCGCAGCCGAACCACACCTTACTGGCTACCGCTCCGCTCTATTGCCAGCACTACAATCAGCAGCACGGTCTCAAACTGGTGACGCGCCCGATCCCCCTGGAAGCTGCGCTACTGCAAAAGCTGGCAGTGCCTTTCACGTTGCTCTGGCACAAGCGCAACGGGCATAACCCGAAACTGATCTGGCTGAAATCCGTTTTAAAAGAGCTGTACGGCGAGGCATTTCTGGCAACGCTTCAGAGGGAGTAACGGTGATATCAGCAATGGTCCTTTCAGCAGGAAATCGGCCGCTAGCCGCGTCATTTCGTGAACCCACAGACTATTGCGGCTAAGGAAATGTAAATGTTCTGACTGAGGCCTTTTCAACAGGGATTTTCCACATTAAAACCTCAACAGTTTAAGCGATAATAACGGTATCGTTTTCACTCAGACCATTAATCACGGAGCGACATAATGGCTATGCATTTTGCAAGAGGGATCCTTAACGATGGGCATTTGCACTCAGTGCGACTCTCATCATACTGCCACAACGAAGCCCGCCAGCTTCCCCAGCATCGCCGTTCGCGGTTCCTGGCTTCGCGCTCTTTGCTTGCCGAGCTGCTGTTTATGCTTTACGGCATTAGCGAGCTACCCGATATCATCACGCGCCCAGACGGCAAACCGGTTTTTCGCGACAGCAATCACCCTCGTTTTTCCATCGCTTATGCCGGGAATATCGTCGGCGTTGCGCTAAGCACCGAAGGGGAATGCGGTCTGGATATGGAGCTTCAGCGCGCCACTCGTGGTTTCCACAGCCCGACGGCGGTCGAATCCTATCCCTTCAGCAGTAATGAAAATCTGTGGATCAAAAATCAAAACGATCCGAACGAAGCCCGCGCCCAGCTCATGGCCCTGCGCCAGAGCGTGCTAAAACTCATCGGCGACACCCAATGTCATTCCCAGCAACAGCTTCAGCTATTGCCCGGTTCAGGCCGTCTGAGAGCCGCTCGGGTGATGAAGATAGAAGCCATTTGCGATGCGGAAGATGTGCTGGTGTGGTCGATTGCCGCAACCCCTGCCATTGAGCGCCTGAAAGTCTGGGAATATGACAGCAAAACCGGCTGGCGTGGCTTACCGGATATGCAAGCCCGCGCCAGCGAACCCGAGGCCCGCCTGATGCGATTTACCAGCCTGCCTGCGGAAAAAGCCCTTATACTGAACTGACCCATCATGATGAAAACGAAAGGAGTAATCATGTCTGAAGCGTTGAAAGTTGTTACGTTACTGGGAAGCCTGCGCAAAGGTTCATTTAACGGTATGGTTGCGCGTACCCTGCCAAAAATTGCCCCGGCAGGAATGGACATCACCGCTCTGCCGTCCATCGGCGAGATTCCGCTATACGATGCCGATATTCAACAAGAAGAAGGTTTCCCCGCAAGCGTAGAAGCGCTGGCTGCGGCCATCCGCGAGGCTGATGGCGTAGTGATTGTGACGCCTGAATATAACTACTCGGTGCCGGGTGGTCTGAAGAACGCCATCGACTGGCTTTCTCGTCTGCCTGAACAGCCGCTGGCAGGTAAACCTGTGCTCATCCAGACCAGTTCGATGGGCGCGATTGGCGGCGCACGCTGCCAGTATCACCTGCGTCAGATTCTGGTGTTCCTGGATGCGATGGTGATGAACAAGCCAGAGTTTATGGGCGGTGTGATTCAGAACAAGGTCGACCCACAGACGGCGGAAGTGGTTGATCAGAGCACGCTCGATCACCTGACCGGTCAGTTGACCGCGTTTGGGGAGTATATTCAGCGCGTGAAAGCCTAAAAAAATGCCCGGTGGCGCTGACGCTTACCGGGCCTACGTTCTTTTGTAGATACTGTTATGCCACGCAAGCATTTTCCATATTCTGAGTGGCATCGAAAGGGCGTCCTGATTTCAGGACGCCATACGCCACCTGCGCCAGCTTCCGCATCATCGCCCCGATTATTAGCTTCCCATTTTTCCCGTTTTTCTTCAGCCTGTCCCTGAACACTTTGCCCCATTCT
>NZ_JBOFIN010000129.1:0-4454 GCF_051650185.1 Scandinavium sp. | reverse complement strand
GCCCACACAGATTGTCTGATAAATTGTTAAAGAGCAGTTGCGACGCGCTTTAGCGCTCTGTCGCGAGGTGGCGTATATTACGCTTTCCTCTTTCAGAGTCAACCCTGAATTTCAGGATTTTTTCTCTTCAACCGAACCGGCTGTTTGTGTGAAGTGATTCACATCTGCCGTGTCGATGGAGGCGCATTATAGGGAGTTCTCCGCAGCCCGCAAGGCCTAAATGACAGAAAAATGACTGACTGCTGCATTCCACAGCAAAACCCTACCTTATACCCATTTACACACAGAGTTATCCACAAACCGGCAAAAATCCAAAAAATCGCGAGCGATGCGCAAACGTTTTCGTTACAATGCCGCGCTATGACAAGGATGCCTTCATTGGGTGTGTTAGCTGAGTTTTTTGCGGAAAATTCAGCTAACGCTCTCTGTAATGTTCAAATCCTGGGGATTTACTACCATGCAACAACGTCGTCCAGTCCGCCGCGCTTTACTTAGCGTTTCTGATAAAGCCGGTATTGTCGAATTCGCACAGGCCCTTTCCGAACGCGGCGTGGAGCTGCTCTCCACGGGCGGTACTGCCAGCCTGCTGGCAGGAAAAGGTCTGCCGGTCACCGAAGTGTCTGACTACACCGGCTTCCCGGAGATGATGGATGGACGCGTGAAGACGCTGCACCCGAAAGTGCACGGTGGGATCCTCGGTCGTCGCGATCAAGATGGCGCTATTATGGAAAAACACGGGATCGCGCCGATCGATATGGTCGTCGTTAACCTTTATCCCTTCGCGCAGACCGTCGCTCGTGAAGGCTGCACGCTGGAAGATGCGGTCGAGAATATTGATATCGGCGGACCTACCATGGTCCGCTCTGCCGCGAAGAACCATAAAGATGTGGCAATCGTTGTAAAGAGCAGCGATTACAGCACCATTATTGAAGAGATGGATGCTAATGAAGGATCCTTAACTCTCGACACCCGTTTCGATCTGGCGATCAAAGCCTTCGAGCACACCGCGGCCTACGACAGCATGATTGCCAACTACTTTGGCAGCCTGGTTCCCGCCTATCACGGCGACACCAACGAGCCTTCTGGCCGCTTCCCTCGCACTCTGAATCTGAACTTCATTAAGAAGCAGGATATGCGCTATGGCGAAAACAGCCACCAGCAGGCTGCCTTCTATATAGAAGAAGAGGTAAAGGAAGCGTCTGTTGCCACAGCCCAGCAGGTACAAGGCAAAGCGCTTTCTTATAACAACATCGCCGACACCGATGCCGCGCTGGAATGTGTGAAAGAGTTCAGCGAGCCTGCGTGCGTTATCGTTAAACACGCCAACCCTTGTGGCGTGGCGGTAAGCACTTCCATTCTGGATGCCTACGATCGCGCTTATAAAACCGATCCTACTTCAGCGTTCGGCGGCATTATTGCGTTTAACCGCGAGCTGGATGCCGAAACCGCTCAGGCGATCATTTCCCGCCAGTTTGTTGAAGTGATTATTGCTCCGTCTGCCAGCGAAGAAGCTTTGCAAATCACCGCCGCGAAACAAAACGTTCGCGTCCTGACCTGCGGTCAGTGGAACGCTCGCGTACCGGGTCTGGATTTCAAACGCGTGAACGGAGGCCTGCTGGTTCAGGATCGCGACCTCGGCATGGTGACTGCAGGCGAACTGCGAGTCGTCAGCAAACGCCAGCCAACCGAACAAGAGCTGCGTGATGCGCTGTTCTGCTGGAAAGTGGCGAAATTCGTGAAATCCAATGCCATCGTTTATGCGAAAGAAAACATGACTATCGGGATAGGTGCTGGCCAGATGAGCCGCGTTTACTCCGCCAAAATCGCAGGTATTAAAGCCGCCGATGAGGGTCTGGAAGTGAAAGGCTCCGCCATGGCTTCCGATGCCTTCTTCCCGTTCCGTGATGGCATTGATGCTGCCGCCGCTGTCGGTGTGAGCTGCGTCATCCAGCCAGGCGGCTCTATTCGTGATGAAGAAGTCATCGCTGCGGCAGATGAACATGGTATTGCCATGATCTTCACCGACATGCGCCACTTCCGCCATTAATTGCAGGAGCAGATGATGAAAGTTTTAGTCATTGGGAACGGTGGGCGCGAACACGCGCTGGCCTGGAAAGCCGCTCAGTCGCCGTTGGTTGATACCGTCTTTGTTGCGCCGGGCAATGCTGGCACAGCCCTGGAACCGACTCTTAAAAATGTGGCTATCAGCGCAACCGACATTCCTGCACTGCTGAACTTTGCCAAAAGCGAAGATATCGGTCTGACCATTGTCGGGCCGGAAGCGCCGCTGGTAATTGGCGTGGTGGATGTTTTCCGCGAAGCAGGGCTGACCATTTTCGGCCCAACTCAGGGTGCGGCCCAGCTGGAAGGGTCGAAGGCGTTTACCAAAGATTTCCTGGCTCGCCACAACATCCCTACCGCCGAATACCAGAATTTCACCGAAGTTGAACCAGCTCTGGCTTATCTGCGCGAGAAAGGGGCCCCTATCGTCATTAAAGCTGATGGTCTCGCTGCCGGGAAAGGCGTGATTGTCGCCATGACGCTTGAAGAAGCCGAAGCGGCGGTTAACGATATGCTGGCGGGCAACGCGTTTGGTGATGCAGGCCACCGTATCGTCATCGAAGAGTTTCTCGACGGTGAAGAAGCGAGTTTCATCGTGATGGTCGACGGCGAGAATGTGCTGCCGATGGCCACCAGCCAGGATCATAAACGTGTCGGTGACGGTGATACAGGCCCTAACACTGGCGGAATGGGAGCTTACTCACCTGCCCCGGTTGTGACAGACGACGTGCATCAGCGCACCATGGACCGCATCATTTGGCCTACCGTGCGCGGCATGGCGGCGGAAGGGAACACTTACACCGGTTTTCTCTATGCCGGGCTGATGATCGACAAAGAAGGCAATCCGAAGGTTATCGAGTTCAACTGCCGCTTTGGCGACCCGGAAACACAACCTATCATGCTGCGCCTGCAGTCTGATTTGGTTGAACTGTGTCTGGCGGCCTGCGCAGGCAAACTGGACGAGAAAACCTCCCGCTGGGATCCGCGCGCTTCACTGGGCGTGGTGATGGCCGCTGGCGGTTATCCGGGGAATTATCGTAACGGTGATGAAATTCACGGTTTGCCTCTGGAAGAAGTTGAAGGCGGAAAAGTGTTCCAGGCTGGCACCACCTTGTCGGGAGACGATCGTGTGCTGACCAACGGTGGACGTGTGCTTTGCGTGACGGCCCTGGGCGAAACCGTGGCTGAGGCACAGAAGCGTGCTTACGCATTGATGACAGATATTCACTGGGATGGCTGCTTCAGCCGTGGGGATATTGGTTATCGTGCGATTGCACGTGAGCAAGGGAAGTAAGTCCCAGCGAATTTCAGCATTTCCCCCTCACCCTAACCCTCAGGGAGAGGGGATTACTGCACTCAGAACGTCTTCTCTTTCGGCTGCCACGTGCAGAAATCTTCATTCGCCACCAGCAACAGTTGCGATCCTTCCGGCGCTTCCAGCCAGGCCACGCTCACTTCCACTGACGAATGGCTTTGGCGGCGTTCGATATGCGCAATGGCGCGGCTCTCAAGATCAGGCGAAACCGTCTGCCCTTCACAGGTCGTCACGGTGTGATTCGCGTGCCAGCGCCCCTGGCGAAGCACGACGCGCCCTTGGCGCAGCGCATCACTGGTCTGGCGAATCTGCTGTGCCTGATAGCGGTAGAGCGCAATCTGGTCATTGGAAAGCTGCTGCTTCTGACCGTCCACTTCACGCTGCATGAAACTGAGTTCACCGTGGTCATCAAAACGCACGCGAATGTGTTCCGGTGGCTTACCGTAAATATTGAGCTCAATCAGAGAGAGCGAATCGCCCTGCCAGCGATATTCGCTGGTTGAAGTGTTCCCGCTCCGCCATGGGCTGAATGCCGCAAGCAGATGGGTTTCGTTATCAGAATCTTTTCGCCAGATACGCACCGCGCCCTGGTTATCGGCATAACCGCTGGCGGTAAACGGCGGGAGTGATGAGTTGTGACTGCAGGCAGAAAGCAACAGTGCGCCTGCCAGCATCAGTGAACGACGCCAGAATGACAAAAGGGGCGAAACCGCCCCTTCATTAAAACTGTTCACTGCCACGCGGTCTTACTTAACTGCGTCTTTCAGTGCTTTACCAGAAACAAATGCCGGCACGTTAGCTGCGGCGATTTTGATTTCTTTACCGGTCTGCGGGTTGCGGCCAGTACGCTCAGCGCGGTGGTTCACTTTGAAGGTACCGAAGCCAACCAGCTGTACAGCATCACCTTCTTTCAGAGACTCAGTAATAGCAGCCAGGGTGGATTCCAGAGCAGATTTTGCCTGTGCTTTAGACAGATCAGCCTTGTCCGCAATTACATCAATCAGTTGAGTCTTGTTCATATGTTATCCTTACAATGTGTTTATCGCTTGCTAAGCATCGAGTGCGACGAAAATGCCTG
>NZ_JBOFIN010000128.1:0-12641 GCF_051650185.1 Scandinavium sp. | reverse complement strand
GCATCGACAGGCAATAGTATTTCTCTTTGCTGTTGTCTTCAGTCACTTCAAATGTGCGCTTCTCGTCCCAGTGTTGCTGGACTTTCGATTCTATCTCTTCCGGGCGGTATTGCTCTTGCATGGCAGCCAGTGGTCCTGTTTTCAATACAGCTACAAACGTAGCCAATGGATGTGGTCATTCAGATCCGCATAGCATAGCCCAAACGCGCACGTCAAAACAGCCTTTCACACACTCCAGGCTGGCGATTATTTACCGGGTCTGTGGCTGAACTGACAAAGCTCAGGGGAAATAAGGTCTACTATTAGAAGACGTTAACCGCCCGGGAGATGAAACAATGAACAAGGTTGCTCAATATTATCGTGAACTGGTGACGACGCTGACGGAACGCCTGCGCAACGGCGAGCGCGATATTGATACGCTGGTTGAGCAAGCGCGCGCAAGTGTTAGCCAGACCGGGGAGTTAACCCGAACCGAAATTGAAGAACTGACTCGCGCTGTTCGTCGCGATCTGGAAGAGTTTGCCATCAGCTACAACGAAAGCCAGGACGAGCTAAAAGACAGCGTTTTTTTACGGGTCATTAAAGAGAGCATCTGGCAGGAACTGGCAGATATCACCGACAAAACACAGCTTGAGTGGCGCGAGGTTTTCCAGGATTTAAATCATCATGGCGTGTATCACAGCGGTGAGGTGGTAGGGCTGGGGAATCTGGTTTGTGAAAAGTGCCATTTTCATCTGGCGGTATATTCACCTGATGTGTTGCCGCTGTGCCCGAAATGCGGTCACGACCAGTTTCAGCGCAAGGCTTTTGAGCCATAGGTAAACTGCAAAACCTTCTCTTTGGAGAAGGTTTTTAGTGTTGCACCCTCGCCCTGTGGGAGAGGGCATCAGGCCGCAGAGGATTTCTGTAGGCTGGGCAAACTGCCCGGTGGCGCTAAAGCTTACCGGGCCTACAAAACGGCATAACACTCAGTGCAGGATTTTCGCCAGGAAGTCTTTCGCACGGTCAGATTGCGGATTGTTGAAGAAATCATCCTTGTCGGAGTCTTCGACAATCTTGCCCTCATCCATAAAGATAACGCGGTTCGCCACCTTGCGGGCAAAGCCCATTTCGTGCGTGACCACCATCATCGTCATCCCTTCGTGCGCCAGTTCCACCATGACGTCCAGCACCTCGTTGATCATCTCTGGATCAAGCGCGGAAGTGGGTTCGTCAAACAGCATCGCCACCGGGTCCATACACAGCGCACGGGCTATCGCCACACGTTGTTGCTGGCCGCCGGAGAGCTGAGCGGGGAATTTATCGGCATGCGCGGAAAGCCCAACACGCTCAAGCAGCTTCAGACCTTTGGTGCGTGCAGCCGTTTTATCGCGCTTAAGGACTTTGACCTGCGCCAGCGTCAGGTTCTCGATAATTGACAGGTGCGGGAACAGCTCAAAATGCTGGAACACCATACCCACGTGAGAGCGTAATTTCGCCAGGTCAGTTTTCTTGTCGTTAACCTTAGTGCCATTGACCAGAATTTCACCTTGCTGCACGGGTTCCAGGCCATTCACCGTTTTAATCAGTGTGGATTTGCCTGACCCTGACGGGCCACAAACCACCACCACTTCGCCTTTTTTCACTTCCGTGGAGCAGTCGGTCAGCACCTGAAAGTGACCATACCATTTCGAAACATTTTTCAGGGAAATCATTACACGGTCCTTTTCTTCAAATAGCTGACCAACAGCGAGGCGCTCAAACTGATAACAAAATAGACGGCCCCGGCAAACAGGATCATCTCAACCTGGGTTCCGTCACGCTCGCCTATGGTGGAGGCGGTACGGAAGAAGTCGGCAAGGCTTAACACATAAACGAGTGAGGTATCCTGGAACAGGACAATGCCCTGCGTCAGCAGCAACGGTACCATCGCGCGGAAGGCCTGCGGCAGAATAATCAGCTTCATTGACTGCCACTGGGTCATCCCCAGCGCCAGCGCAGCGTTGCCCTGACCGCGAGACACACTCTGAATGCCGGCACGAATGATCTCGGAATAGTAAGCTGCTTCAAACATGGAAAAGGCCACCATCGCCGAGACCAGACGAATGTCAGTCTTCGGTGACAGCCCCAACACGTTTTGCAGGAAGCCCGGCACAATCAGATAGAACCACAGCAGCACCATCACCAGCGGAATCGAACGGAATACGTTCACATAAGCTGTTGCAAACCAGGCTACTGGTTTGAAGGTGGAGAGGCGCATGACCGCCAGAATAGTGCCCCAGACGATACCGATAACCACGGCCGTCACGGTGATTTTCAGCGTAATCACCAGACCCGCCAGCAGGTAAGGCATAGAAGGGACGATTGAACTCCAGTCAAAATCGTACATTATTTGCCTCCCATATTGCCCGGCAGGCGGATTTTGCGTTCAACAATATTCATCACCAGCATGATCACCGCGTTAATAAACACATAGGCGAGGGTGATGGCGGTGAAGGACTCCCAGGCATGTGCCGAGTAGTCCAGCAGTTTCCCTGCTTGTGCGGCCATATCGACCAAACCGATAGTTGAGGCAATGGCCGAGTTTTTCACCAGGTTCATCATCTCAGAGGTCATCGGTGGCACGATAACGCGGTAAGCGTTAGGCAGGAGCACGTAGCGGTAGGATTGCGGAAGCGTCAGCCCCATCGCCAGAGCGGCGTTTTTCTGTCCGCGCGGCAGAGACTGAATTGCGGCACGCACCTGCTCACAAACACGAGCCGCGGTGAACAACCCCAGACAGAGCATGGAGGACACGAAAAACTGAATGTTAGGGTCAAGCTCAGATTTAAACCATGTGCCGATGTTTTCTGGCAACAGCTCCGGGATCACCAGATACCAGGTAAAAAACTGAACGATAAGGGGAACGTTACGGAACAGTTCTACATACAACGTGCCGATCCCGGAAAGAAAACGGTTAGGGACGGTGCGCAGAATGCCGAACAGCGAGCCGACAAGAAAAGCGATGATCCAGGCCGTTACAGATAACGCAACGGTGACCTGAAAGCCGCTCCACAGCCAACCCAGATAGGTGGTGTTGCCGAACGGGGCTTGTTGCAGAAAAATACCCCAGTTCCAGTCGATTGACATAAATGGACTCCGAAAAAAAAAGGGTAGCAGCGCTACCCTCGAAGACTGCTAAGGAAACCTTTACCCGTCATACTTTGAGCCACAGATGCGTTGGCTGCACTCCCTCACCCCAGTCACTTACTCAAGTAAGCTCCTGGGGATTCACTCCTTTGCCGCCTTTCTGTGACTCAAATTATTTAGGGTAATATTTAATTCATGCCGAGTGGGGAACGACCCCTCGGCGTATAGTCTGTCCGTATTTCCTCGCAATCGAGAGGGCAGGCGAACCCGCCCATCATTGTTTTAATTAGTTAAGTGCTTTGTCGCTTGGCTCTTTGAACAACGCTTTCATGTCGTCTGACAGATCAAAGTTCATGTTCAGATTCTTCGGTGGGATTGGATTTTTGAACCACTTATCAAACCACTTCTCGGCTTCGCCGGAAGTCTGAGCCTGAGCGATAGTGTCATCCATCAGCTTCTTGAACTGTGGATCGTCTTTACGCAGCATGCAGCCGTAAGCTTCTTTGGACTGCGCGGTGCCGACGATTTCCCAGTTGTCAGGTTTCTTCGCTTTCGCGCGTTCGCCAGCCAGCAGCGCGTCATCCATCATGAATGCAACGGCGCGGCCACTTTCCAGAGTACGGAAGGAGTCACCGTGATCTTTAGCGCTGATGATGCGCATATCCATTTTCTTCTCGTCGTTCAGCTTATGCAGCAGCACTTCGGAGGTGGTACCGGACGTCACGACCACGGCTTTGCCTTTCAGGTCAGCGAAATCTTTAATCGGGCCGCCTTTTTTGGTCAGCAGACGAGTACCAACCACGAAAATGGTGTCAGAGAACGCAGCCTGTTTTTGACGTTCGAGGTTGTTGGTGGTGGAGCCACACTCGAAGTCAAAGGTGCCGTTTTGCAGCAGAGGAATACGGTTTTGAGAGGTAATTGGGATCAGTTTGACCTGCAGGTCCGGCTTGTTCAGCTTTTTCTTGATAGCGTCAACGATCGCGTTGGAATAATCCTGAGAGTAACCGACAACCTGTTGCTGGTTGTTATAGTAGGAAAATGGTACGGATGATTCACGGTGGCCGACCACAATCACACCATTTTTGGCGATTTTGTCCAGCGTACTGCCCGCTGCAGGTGCGTCTTCTGCATGGACTACGCCCGCGGACATTCCCATCACCAGCATTGCTGTGGCCAGTTTACGTAATTGCATATCCAACTCCTTATCGTGGCGTCGTGAAAACGCGCAGATACCCATTGTGAGTGTTGTGTTGTTATTGCCTGCCACTTTTGTGTGCAGTATTAAGCCTGTTTGTTAACATTTAGTCTGGCTTAATGTAAAGATTTTGCTGCGTTATTGTTTGTTTTTGCGAAGTGCGCCGCACCGTTTTAAGGCAAAAATCCTGGCTTGCACCGAAAAGGTGCCACCGATGGGCGCTGTTGGTGCAACCTGGTCGCACCAGCACAAAATACGCAGCTCACTGAAATAACAAAGCAATTGGCGTGCCAGAAATGGCTTAGATGAGAATGTCGGGTGGCGGCTTCGCCTGACCCGAGCTACTGAATTTGTAGAAGGGAGTGGGTAAGTAGGCCCGGCAAGCGAAGCGCCGCCGGGCAAAGAGGTTTACCTCGAGCGCTGTCTCAGGCTCATGACCAGTGCGCCAAAACCAAACAGCGCAGTGATGATCCACAGCGGCCAGTTGCCTGTACGGGCGTAAGGCGTCAGACCGGAAGTTGGCGTAACGGTGGTCGTCAGCACTTCGCGAGTAAACTGCGGGATCATCGCCTGCACATCACCGCGCGGATCGATCACCGCTGTAATTCCGTTGTTGGTGCTGCGCAGAAGTGGGCGAGCCAGTTCGAGCGCGCGCATTCTTGCCATCTGGAAGTGCTGCCACGGGCCGATTGATTTACCAAACCAGGCATCGTTAGAGATAGTCAGCAGGAAATCGGTATCCGGACGGAAGTTATCACGCACTTGCTCGCCGAGAATGATTTCGTAGCAGATAGCCGCCGTCAGCTTCAGGTTATGGGCTGAAAGCTGTGGCTGAACATACGGCCCTCGACTGAATGATGACATCGGCAGATCGAAGAACGGGGCAAGAGGTCGCAGAATGGATTCCAGCGGGACAAACTCACCAAAAGGCACCAGATGGTTCTTGTTGTAGCGATCGGTGGAGTTATAGCTGTAGGGGTTATCTTTGCCCAGCGTGATGATAGTGTTGTAGGTGTCGTAACGGTTTTTCGCGTTAAGACGGGAATCCACCACACCAGTAATCAGCGAGCTGTTTTTCGCTCGCAGCATATCGTCCATCATGCTCAGCAAACGCTGCTGGTTGATCTCCAGATCGGGGATAGCTGACTCCGGCCAGATGATGAGCTGTGATTTACCCATCACTTTTTCAGTGGCATCGAGATAAATCTGGAGCGTATTCAGAAGCTCCTTTTCATCCCATTTCAGCGACTGCGGAATGTTTCCCTGAACCAGCGACACCTGGGTGGTGCGGTCAGGCAGCAGTTGATACCACTGGATATAACGCAACGGGAAAGGCAGCGCGAAAAGCACCACGGCAACCACCAACGGACGCCAGTTGCGGCTGACCAGCGCCAGCGCCAGCAGGCCACTGACCATCATCAGCAGGAAGTTAATCGCCTCCACGCCCATCACCGGGGCAAGCCCCTTCAGCGGGCCATCAATCTGGCTATAACCGAACTGCAGCCACGGGAAGCCGGTTAAGACCCAACCGCGCAGAAACTCGGTAATTTGCCAGATGACAGGAGCCGCAATCGCCACACGCAGCCAGGTCGCTTTGGGCCACAGGCGGGAAAGAATGCCCGCGAACAGACCGGTATAAAGCGACAGATAAGCGGCCAGCAATACCACCAGGAACACGTTCACTGGGCCCGGCATGCCGCCAAACTGGGCGATGCTGACATAGACCCAGTTAATGCCAGAGCCAAATAAACCTAAGCCCCAGAAATAACCAATCCATGCGCTTTGCAGCGGCCGGCGATTGAGCGTTAATCCCTGAAGACCCATCAGCGAGACGATCGCCGCAGGCCAGAAATCATAAGGAGAAAATGCCAGCGTTCCGCAGGCGCCGAAAAGTAGCGCCAGCAGCAAGCGTACGCGCTGGCGTTCAATCAGAGGGGCAAATGCCATTTAGCGTTGTCGTCCCGTTAAATTAGTCTTCCAGATTAGGCTGTGGTGCATCTTCCGGAAGTTTGACATGTACCTGGATGATACGGCGGCTGTCCGCCATCGCAACTTTGAACTGGTAACCATCGATGTCAATGGATTCACCGCGTGCAGGCAGATGCCCGAACGCCTGCATCACCAGGCCGCCAATGGTGTCCACTTCTTCATCGCTGAAGTGGGTGCCGTAGGCTTCGTTAAAGTCTTCGATGGAAGCCAGCGCGCGCACGGTCCAGGTGTGACGGCTTAACTGACGGAAATCGATGTCTTCTTCTTCATCGTATTCGTCTTCAATTTCGCCGACGATCAGTTCCAGAATGTCTTCGATGGTCACCAGACCCGACACACCGCCAAACTCGTCAATCACAATCGCCATGTGGTAGCGCTGGGAACGGAACTCTTTGAGCATGCGGTCAACACGCTTGCTTTCCGGCACCACCACCGCCTGGCGTAACACTTTATCCATGCTGAAAGCTTCGGCATCGCTGCGCATAAACGGCAGCAGATCCTTGGCCATCAGAATCCCTTCGATATGATCTTTGTCCTCGCTGATAACCGGGAAGCGCGAGTGTGCAGACTCGATAATGACATCAAGGCACTCATCCAGAGTCTGGTTGCGTTTCAGGGTAATCATTTGCGAGCGGGGGATCATGATGTCGCGGACGCGCTGGTCGGCGATATCCATTACCCCTTCGAGCATGTCACGAGTATCTTCGTCGATAAGATCGTTCTGCCCGGAATCACGGATCAGCGCCAGAAGTTCATCACGGTTTTTCGGTTCGCCGTGGAACAGTTGGCTCAGTAAGAGGGAGAAGAATCCCTTTTTGCTGTTTAAGGTGTCGCTACTGTGTGAGTTGTCGTCGCTCATGGCGTCGTATGGGGTCTCATGTTAGGGAAATCGTGGCTGCTGCGCGTAAACTCAGCGTCAGACAGCATAAAATGCCAGCGCGGCGGTTAGCCGCCGCACGGGTTATTCTTTCTCGGCAATGTACGGATCATCATAGCCCAGAGCAAGCATTATCTCTGTTTCCAGACTCTCCATTTCTTCCGCTTCTTCGTCTTCGATATGGTCGTAACCGAGCAGATGCAGACTGCCGTGCACAACCATGTGTGCCCAGTGAGCCTCCAGCGGTTTGCCTTGTTCTTCCGCTTCGCGTTCCACCACCTGACGGCAGATGATGAGGTCGCCCAGCAGCGGTAGTTCCATGCCCGGCGGCGCTTCAAACGGGAAGGAGAGCACGTTGGTGGATTTGTCCTTGCCGCGGTAGGTCAGGTTCAGCTCGTGGCTTTCTGCTTCATCCACCAGACGCACGGTGACTTCTGACTCTTCCTGAAACGCAGGGATGGTTGCATCCAGCCAGCGTTGAAATGCAGCCTCCTGTGGCAGGCCGTTTTCATTTTCGCAGGCAAGCTGCAAATCCAACATCACCGAACTCATTTTTGCTCCTGGGTTTGTGCCGCCAGCGCTTCACGCTTGCGTTCTGCTGCTTCCGCAGCTTTGCGTTTCTGGTCTGCTTCTTCCCACGCTTCATAGGCGTTGACGATACGGGCCACTACCGGGTGACGCACAACGTCTTCGCTGTGGAAGAAGTTAAAGCTGATTTCATCGACTTCCGCCAGCACTTCAATCGCGTGGCGCAGACCGGATTTCATGTTGCGTGGCAGGTCAATCTGTGTCACGTCACCGGTGATCACCGCTTTCGAGTTAAAGCCGATACGGGTCAGGAACATCTTCATCTGTTCGATGGTGGTGTTCTGGCTTTCGTCGAGAATGATGAAAGCATCGTTCAAAGTACGTCCGCGCATATAGGCCAGAGGTGCGACTTCGATGACATTGCGTTCAATTAATTTTTCGACTTTTTCGAAACCGAGCATCTCGAACAGGGCGTCATACAGCGGACGCAGATACGGGTCGACTTTCTGACTCAGATCGCCTGGCAGGAAGCCCAGTTTTTCACCGGCTTCAACCGCAGGGCGAGTCAGCAGAATGCGGCGAATTTCCTGACGCTCAAGGGCATCAACCGCCGCGGCAACCGCGAGATAGGTTTTGCCTGTCCCCGCCGGGCCAACGCCGAAGGTGATGTCGTGGTCGAGAATATTGGCGATGTACTGCGCCTGATTCGGCGTGCGCGGTTTGATCACGCCACGCTTGGTCTTGATGTTAATGGCTTTGCCGTAATCCGGGACGCTTTCCGCGCTTTGTTCCAGCACACGTGCTTCTTTAATCGCGAGGTGGATTTGTTCCGGGTCAATATCCTGCGTCTGGCCGCGCATTGGCGCGGTGTCCACATAGAGGCTTCGCAGAATATCTGCGGCTGCGTTTACGCAGATAGCGCGCCCGGTCAGTTTAAAATGGTTGTCGCGACGGTTGATTTCGATGCCCAGACGGCGCTCCAGATGTTTGATGTTGTCATCAAACGGACCACAGAGGCTCAGCAGGCGTTCGTTGTCCGCAGGCTCAAGGGTGATTTCACGGGTTTCTGTATTCAAACTGTTCCTCTTCTGGCTGACGATGTGCGTAGGAGTTCCACGTGCTTTAAGGAAATTATTCTCGCAAGCGTTTAAAGGTGCAAGCATTGCAGTTTATGTGGGGGGCAGGGCGAGGAAAAACAAGGGCCTGCCACAGGGGCAGGCCGACAAGATTATGGCTGGAAAATGCCGACGCCGAGATCGTTCTCTTTGCGGGTACGGGCCATCACGGATTCCGGAGATTCTGCAACGCGCAGCCCCATTTCAGCTTCGGTGCGAACCACTTTGCCGCGCAGCGAGTTTGTATAAACGTCAACGATTTCAACATCGACGAATTTACCCACCATGTCCGGCGTGCCTTCGAAGTTCACCACGCGGTTATTTTCGGTGCGGCCCGTCAGTTCCATAATGCTCTTACGGGAAGTGCCTTCCACCAGAATGCGCTGGGTGGTGCCGATCATCCGGCGGCTCCAGGCCATTGCCTGCTGGTTGATACGTTTCTGCAGGATATACAGACGCTGTTTTTTATCCTCATCCGGCACGTCATCGACCATGTCGGCGGCTGGCGTGCCTGGACGGGCAGAGAAGATAAAGCTGTAGCTCGTATCCATATTGACGTCAGAAATGACCTTCATGGTCTTCTCGAAGTCTTCGTTGGTTTCTCCAGGGAAGCCGACGATGAAATCAGAGCTTATCTGGATATTCGGGCGTGCTACCAGCAGCTTACGAATAATCGCTTTGTATTCCAGCGCGGTATGCGTACGGCCCATCAGGTTCAGGATGCGGTCAGAGCCGCTCTGAACAGGCAGGTGCAGGAAGCTCACCAGCTCAGGCGTATCACGGTACACGTCAATGATGTCGTCAGTGAATTCGATAGGATGGCTGGTGGTGAAACGGAGGCGGTCGATACCGTCGATGGCGGCCACCAGACGCAGCAGTTCGGAGAAGGACCCGGTGCTGCCGTCGTAGTTCGCTCCACGCCAGGCGTTCACGTTCTGTCCGAGCAGATGAATTTCACGCACGCCCTGAGCCGCCAGTTGGGCGACTTCAAACAAAATATCGTCCGTTGGACGGCTGACTTCTTCGCCGCGGGTGTAAGGCACCACGCAGTAAGTACAGTATTTATTGCAGCCTTCCATGATCGAGACAAAGGCCGTTGGGCCGTCGGCTTTCGGCTCTGGCAGTCGGTCGAATTTTTCGATTTCCGGGAAGCTAACGTCAATGATAGGTTTGCGATGGTCACGCATTTCCCGAATGGAAGTGATCATTTCTGGCAGGCGGTGCAGGGTCTGCGGGCCAAAAATGATGTCGACGTAATGCGCGCGCTGGCGGATGAGTTTGCCTTCCTGAGAAGCCACGCAACCACCAATGCCGATAATCACGTCCGGGCGTTTTGCCTTAATGAGTTTCCAGCGTCCTAGCTGATGGAACACTTTTTCCTGCGCCTTCTCGCGAATCGAGCAGGTGTTCAGCAACAGCACGTCGGCTTCTTCCGCGATGTCGGTCAGTTGATAGCCATGAGTGGCATCCAGCAGATCGGCCATCTTTGATGAATCGTATTCGTTCATCTGACAGCCCCAGGTTTTGATGTGGAGTTTTTTTGTCATCGACTTAGCTTTTCTCTAAGGAACGCAGGGCGCGTATTGTAATGCTTTGCGGCGAGTGTGACCAGTATGACCGAGCCTTCACCCAAAGGGGAAAAAATCCGGTAAACTTAAGGGATTCAGGTTTAAGGATTATTGACCATGAGCACTCAACAAACAGACGTCGCGATTGTCGGCGGCGGAATGGTAGGCGGAGCGCTGGCGCTCGGGCTGGCGCAGCAGGGATTCACTGTCACGGTGATTGAACAGACCACGCCACCGGCTTTCGACGCGTCCAGTCAGCCCGATGTGCGCATTTCTGCCATCAGCGCCGCCTCGGTGGGATTGCTGCGCGGGTTGGGCGTCTGGGAGGCGATTCTGGGGATGCGTACGCATCGCTATCGCCAGCTTGAAACCTGGGAGTGGGAAAGTGCGCATGTGATATTTAATGCCGCTGAACTGAAACTGCCCGAGCTCGGCTATATGGTGGAGAACAACGTCCTTCAGCTCGCGCTGTGGCAGGCGTTGCAAGTTCATGACAATGTGCAATTGTGCGTACCAGCTACGCTCGAAACGATGCTGCATGAGCCGCAGGGTTATCTGCTGAACTTTAAGGATGGCAGTGACCTGCGCGCGAAGCTGGTGGTCGGTGCTGATGGCGCTAACTCTCAGGTACGCCAGATGGCGGGGATTGGGACCCATGCCTGGCAGTATCAGCAATCGTGCATGTTGATAACCGTCGAGTGTGAACAAGATCCGTGTGACAGCACCTGGCAGCAATTCACGCCCGCTGGTCCTCGTGCTTTCCTGCCGCTGTATGATCGTTGGGCCTCACTGGTCTGGTATGACTCTCCGGCTAAGATTCGCCAGCTTCAGGCGCTTTCTTTGCCGCAGCTTGATCAAGAGATCCGCCAGCATTTCCCTTCACGGCTGGGAAATGTCAAAGCTGTTGCCGCCGGGGCTTTCCCGCTAACGCGACGCCACGCATTACGCTATGTTCAGCCAGGACTCGCGTTAGTCGGCGATGCAGCGCATACCATTCATCCGCTGGCCGGGCAGGGCGTCAACCTTGGCTACCGTGATGTGGATGCGTTGCTCGACGTGTTGGCGAATGCCCGTAGCCATGGCGAAGACTGGGCGAGCCTGCAGGTTCTGAAGCGCTATCAAACGCGGCGGATGGCCGATAACTACCTGATGCAGTCTGGAATGGATTTGTTTTACGCCAGCTTCAGTAACGATCTGGCGCCGTTGAGGATGCTGCGTAATATCGGCCTGATGGCTGCTGAGCGCGCTGGCGTGCTGAAACGCCAGGCGCTGAAGTATGCTTTAGGATTGTGATCACACCAGCGAACACAGCTTGTTTAAGGCGGGTTGTGCTCGCTGTTTGTTCAGGAAGAAGGCCTGGTACCATTGTGTGCCGGCTTTTGAGGTGACAGTCTGAATGTCCCATTGCTGCTTTCTGATTTGGCTTAATGTTCTGAAAGTGGAAGCCAGCAGGATAACCAACAGGCACACCAGAATACCTTCAACCAGCCCTGCAAAGCTCATCAATTCAATCTCTTTTCCCTGGTTAAAGAGCATTACCAGCGCCACGACCTGGATGGCAAGCTTGCCGCCAAATCCTCGCAAATAGAACTGTTTCAACCGTTCAGGCGATGAAAAACAGGGGTTGTTGAGCGTCGAACGTTGTTCCTGAATCGGTATTGCAGTGAGATACAGCATCCATTCGGAGCGCTCTTTGATAAGCCAGGCGTTCCCGGCTTCACTCAGGGTATGAAGGCGCATAGACACAACAACGGGCAGGATAACACCTGTCATTATGATGTAGAACAGTGGGCTCGTTAAGCCGAGAAACACGCATCCCAGACACAGAGCTAAGACAATGAGAATGTAGGGGTTGTAGAACCACAGCGCTGTTGTTTGATAGTTCATTTGATTTCGTCCTGAAGACAATGAACGTATAAATTACAGGCAAAAAAAACGACTGAAAACAAAAAAGCCCGCAGAAGCGAGCTTTTTTGTTTATTGGCTGGGGTGCAGGGATTCGAACCCCGGAATGCTGGTATCAGAAACCAGAGCCTTACCGCTTGGCGACACCCCAATAATTTTTTACTTAACGATGTGAACAGAAAAGTGGCTGGGGTGCAGGGATTCGAACCCCGGAATGCTGGTATCAGAAACCAGAGCCTTACCGCTTGGCGACACCCCATCAGATTTTCTTTTCGCTTGTTACATCGTTTGGAACTTGGCTGGGGTGCAGGGATTCGAACCCCGGAATGCTGGTATCAGAAACCAGAGCCTTACCG
>NZ_JBOFIN010000127.1:0-85203 GCF_051650185.1 Scandinavium sp. | reverse complement strand
AGGTTGCGGAGGCAATGGCCATGGTGCGAGCGCTGAACAAAATGACGAAAGCAGGTATGCCAGAAAGCGTGCGTATTGCCTGAAAACACAACCTGCTTCGGGGAGACTTACCCGAAATCTGATTTATTCAACAAAGCCTCGCCGACGAAATTGCGCATCAGCAGCGCGTAATCCAGGCTAATTTCTTCCGGTACCGGGATCCACACCGTGTGACCATCGCCCGGGGCGACGTCGGTTGGCTGGCCTTTGCTGTTTTCCATGTGCTCCAGCACGAAGTTGACGTTGCCCTGTGGGGTCATCAACTCCAGGCTGTCGCCTTTAAGGAATTTGTTTTTTACCGCGACGGCTGCCAGATTGCCTTTGCGCTCGCCGGTGAAATCACCGACAAACTGCTGGCGCTCGGAAACAGAATAACCGTGTTCGTAATTCTGATAGCTTTCGTGGGTGTGACGACGCAGGAAGCCTTCGGTGTAACCGCGATGCGCCAGCCCTTCGAGGGTTTCCAGCAGGGTGGTATCAAACGGTTTCCCGGCCGCCGCGTCATCAATCGCTTTGCGGTAAACCTGTGCGGTGCGCGCGCAGTAATAATAAGATTTGGTACGGCCTTCAATTTTCAGCGAGTGCACGCCCATCTGCGTCAGGCGCTCAACGTGTGCGATGGCGCGAAGGTCTTTGGAGTTCATGATGTAGGTACCGTGCTCGTCTTCGAACGCGGTCATGTACTCGCCCGGACGTTTGGCTTCTTCAATCATAAACACGCTGTCGGTCGGTGCGCCTTCTCCCAGCGTTGGCTCGATATTCTGCACGGGAATCGGCTCGTGTTTGTGGACGATGTTCCCCACATCATCCTCTTTGCCTTCCTGAACGTTGTATTCCCAGCGGCAAGCGTTGGTGCAGGTGCCCTGATTCGGGTCACGCTTGTTGATGTAACCGGAAAGCAGGCAGCGGCCGGAATAGGCCATGCACAGAGCGCCGTGAACGAAAATCTCGATCTCCATTTCCGGCACCTGAGCGCGAATTTCTTCGATTTCTTCGAGCGACAGTTCGCGGGAGAGGATCACGCGGGTCAGACCCATCTGCTGCCAGAACTTCACCGTCGCCCAGTTCACGGCGTTAGCCTGGACCGAGAGATGGATATCCATCTGCGGGAAATGCTCGCGGACCAGCATAATCAGGCCCGGATCAGACATGATCAGCGCATCTGGCCCCATATCCACAACAGGTTGCAAATCGCGAATGAACGTTTTCAGCTTCGCATTGTGCGGCGCGATGTTGACCACCACGTAGAATTTTTTGCCTAAGGCATGCGCTTCGTTGATACCGAGCTGCAAATTCTCATGGTTGAATTCATTATTGCGCACTCGCAGGGAATAACGTGGCTGGCCAGCGTAGACCGCATCGGCACCATAGGCGAAAGCGTAACGCATATTTTTCAGCGTTCCCGCCGGGGAGAGGAGTTCCGGTTTAAACATGATTTTCTCGTTCTGATGACAGGTCAGATTCGCCACACGGCGTGAGGCGATGGGGGTGTTCCCCTACTTTAAGGGCGGGAATTGTAGCGCTGCGGACAGGGGGAGTAAACCTTTTGCTTTCCTGCGGGGAGTTGTAGGCCGGGTAAGCGCCAGCGCCACCCGGCAATTCCAGACCACCCGGCAAAACCTAGGCCAGGCGGCAGGAGTCTGCTTCCCAGCGATAGCCCACGCCATACACGGCGCGAATAAAAGACTGCTCGGCATCCTGCGCTTCCAGTTTGCGGCGCAGGTTTTTGATGTGGCTGTCGATAGTGCGATCCGTCACGACGCGATAATCATCATAGAGGTGATTCAGCAGCTGCTCGCGTGAAAACACCTTACCGGGTTCCTGCGAAAGGGTTTTCAGCAGGCGGAATTCCGCAGGCGTTAAATCCAGCACCTTGTTGCGCCAGGACGCCTGGAAGCGGCTTTCATCGACAATCAGCGGGCTTTCAGCATCCAGCACCTGCAACTCGCGATGCGGGCGGCAACGGCGCAGAATGGTTTTTACTCGCGCCACCACTTCACGCGGGCTGTAAGGCTTACAGATGTAATCATCCGCCCCGATTTCAAGCCCCAGAAGACGGTCAATCTCTTCGATTTTGGCGGTCACCATCACAATCGGCACTTCTGAGAAACGGCGAATTTCGCGGCATAAGGTCAGGCCGTCGGTGCCCGGCAACATCAGGTCCAGCAAGATCAGATCCGGCGGCGACTGATGCACAAAGTTCAGCACCTTATCGCCGTGATTAATCAGCGTCGGCGCATAGTTGGCGGCCAGCAGATAATCAATCAACAGCTGCCCAAGCTTGGGCTCATCCTCAACAATCAGGATGCGCGGGGTTTTATCATCAATCGGTAGCTCGGTCATACATTTCCCGGTAAATCGCGGTCCAGAGGTAACTCTACTTTAATGCTTACCCCACCAAAAGGCGAATGCTCGGCGCGCAGGGAGCCGCCGTGCGCCGCCACAATATTCACGCAGATGGCGAGCCCTAATCCTGAGCCGCCGCTGGCCCGATTTCGCGAGCCTTCCGTGCGATAGAAGCGTTCGCACAGCATCTCCAGTTGCTCATTGCTTACGCCCGGGGCGCTATCCGAGAACGAGAGCGTGATGTGATGCTGCGCTGTTTCGGCTGAAATCTGTAGCTGGCCACCGCTGTCGGTGTAGCGCAGGCTGTTTTCGAGCAGGTTGTTGAACAACTGCATCAGACGGTCGCGATCGCCAAAGACGCTGGCACTTTCCGGTAGCCTGAGGTTCAGGCTAAGCCCACGGCTGGCGAAACGCTCGCGGAAGGCTCCTGCTGCCATTTCGATGAGCGAGATAAGATCGACCGGGGCTTTCTGGTAGGCCAGCGCGCCTTCATCGGACATCGAGAGCTGATGAAGGTCATCCACTAATTTTGTCAGCGTGCCGACCTCGGCCTGAAGCGAAGCGACGGATTCCGGCGTGAACTTCCTTACCCCATCCTGGATGGCTTCCAGTTCACCGCGCAGCACCGCCAGCGGCGTTCGCAGTTCGTGGGAGATATCAGCCATAAAATCACGGCGCATCTGCTGGTTGCGCTCAAGCGTGCTGGCGAGCTGGTTAAAATCCTGCGCCAGTCGGCCCAGTTCGTCGGAGCCTGTCGAATCCACGCGAGTCGAAAAATCCCCCGCAGCAAGACGATGCGTGCCTTCCACCAGGCGTTTGACCGGAGCCAGTAATCCGCGAGCCAGCGGGAAAGTCGCCAGCGCGGCAAGCAGGGTGGAAAGGGCGACAATCAGCCAGCTGGTGCGGCGTTGCTGGCGATCAAAGTTGATATCGGTGTTGCGCGTCAGGCGTTCAACCGGCGAGGCAATCACTGCGCCGACTTCCACCCCGTTGACCATAATGCCGCGACGAGTCCCATCGGGTGGAATGGGGGAGCGTGGGCCAACCATCACTTTGGCATTCTGATCGACGACCCAAAACTGCGTACGCCAGCCGTGCGGGGGCATTCCAGGCCCCGGGCCGGGTGGGCCACCGTGTTTGTCATCCGGGCCATCATGTTCAAAGGATCGCAGAATTTGAAACACAAAGCGGTCGTTGCCGCGCAGGAAGCGCCAGTTGCCGTGCGTTTCGTATTGCTCGCCCAGCGCATCGCTCAGCATTTGCAGGCGCTGCTCGTTGCCTCGCTTGATGTAGTCGATAAAGCCATGCTCAAAACTGAGGCGCACCGCCCAGTGCATGCTGATCAGCAGCACAATACAGGTGGCGAGAATGGCGAGGAAAAGCTTCGCGGTAATACCCGGGCGCCAGAATTTCACGGCTCGCTCCTTTTGCGTCTTGCGATAATCACGTTTTTACTGATGTCGTCAGGCACGCGGGCAAAAATCAGCGCCGGAAGCGCAATGATCACCGCCATGCTGAGGTAGGTGTACAAAAAGACCTGATGCGACACGGCGCTGTCGACGCTGATGTGATGCTGGCCGTACATACCCAGCAGCAAACCCGCCACGGTGACGCCGATACTCATTGAAAGCTGCATCACCATCGACAGCATGCTGTTGCCGCTGCTGGCGAGGTCGTCCGGCAGCTCTTTCAGCGTCAGCGTGTTCATCGACGAGAAGCGGCTGGAGTTGAGAGTCCCTTGCAGGAACAGCACCACTGGCAGCAGCCAGTACCAGCCCATCAGCGCCGTCGCCATAAAGACCAGGCTGATGAGCGCCAGGCCGAGCGTGGCGACGATCAGCACCCGGCGATAGCCAAAGCGGTTCACCACCTGCACCACAATGCGCTTCATGCCCATGCTGCCCATCACCATCGGGATCATCATCAATCCGGCGTGGAAGGGCGAAAAACCGAGGCCAATCTGCAGGAACACCGGGGTCATGAACGGCAACATGCCGCTGCCGATGCGCCCGGCGAAACTGCCTGCCAGCCCCAGCGAGAAGATACGGTTTTTGAAGAGATTCAGGCTGAACAGCGCATTGTCATTGCCGCGTGCGTGCCAGAGATAAAAAAGCAGGGAAAACACGCCGACTGCGACCAGAAGGGCGAGCATCCACGGTGTAATGCCCAGCCCGCGCTGACCGTCGAGTGCCAGCGTCAACGTTGCCATGCCGAGCGCCAGCAGGATAAACCCTGAGATATCAAAGCGTCGGGTCTGCATCGTGTAATTAGGCATCAGCCACAACGTGGCAATCGCGCCAATAATGCCGACCGGAATGTTGATCAAAAAAATCCAGTGCCACGACGCGTATTCCACCAGAATACCGCCCAGCGCCGGGCCAACCAGCGGGCCGACCTGACCGGGGATGGTAACGAAGGTCATTGCCGCCATATATTGATCGCGCGGCACGATTTTCATCACCGTCAACCTGCCGACCGGCACCATCATTGCTCCGCCGATCCCCTGTAAGACGCGTGACATCACCAGCTCATTGAGCGTATTCGACTGCGCGCAGAACACGGAGCCTGCCGTAAACAGCACGATGGCGGTGAAGAAGATATTGCGCACGCCGATGCGGTCGGCGAGCCAGCCGCTGGCGGGCAGCATCACCGCTACCGTCAGCACGTAGGCGACCACCACCATGTGCATGTGGAGCGGGCTCTCCCCGAGGCTTTTCGCCATAGAGGGGAGGGCGGTATTGACGATGGTGGTGTCCAGCGCCTGCATAAAGAAGCCGAACGCCACAATCCACAGTTGCCAGCGTACGCTGGCGGGCAGCTCTTCCATAGTTACTCAATCACCGTTTGACGAGATTTACGCGTAAAACGCAACCGCAGGCGGTCGAAGAACAGGTACACCACCGGTGTGGTGTACAGCGTCAGTAGCTGGCTCATCACCAGACCCCCGACAATGGTAATACCGAGCGGTTGGCGTAATTCAGACCCATCGCCCCCGGAGAGCACCAGCGGCAGAGCGCCAAACAGGGCGGCGAGGGTGGTCATCATGATTGGGCGAAAACGCAGCAGGCAGGCCTGGAAAATCGCTTCTTCCGGCGGCAGATTGCCGTTGCGCTGCGCCTCAAGGGCGAAATCGACCATCATGATGGCGTTCTTCTTCACAATGCCTATCAGCAACATGATGCCAATTAAGGCAATCAGGCTGAACGGCGCCCCGAACAGCTCCAGCGCCAGCAAGGCGCCCACGCCTGCGGAAGGCAGCGTCGAGAGGATCGTCAGCGGGTGAACATAGCTCTCATAGAGGATACCGAGCACGATGTAGACCGTCGCAATTGCCGCAATGATGAGGATCACCTGCGAGTTCATGGTTTGCTGGAACACCTGCGCGGTGCCCGCAAAACTGCCGCGGATGGTTTGCGGGACGCCAAGCTGCGTCATGGTGCGGTCAATCACATCCCTCGCTTCCGACAGCGATTTTCCGGTCGGCAGGTTGAAGGAGATGGTTGAGGCCGCAGAAAGCCCCTGATGGTTCACCGACAGCGGCGCATTGGCCGGCTGCCATTTCGCAAAGTAAGAGAGCGGAATGGCTTTGCCTTCGCTGTTGATAACAAACATCTGGTTCAGCGCGCTGATGTCCTGGGTATAAACCGGATCGACTTCCATCACCACTTTGTACTGATTCAGCGGCTGATAGATGGTCGAAATCTGCCGTTGACCGAAGGCATTGTGCAGCAGGCTGTTCGCCGCTTCGACGTTAATCCCCAGCCGCGACATGGTTTCGCGGTCATAGACCAAATCCATCTCCGCACCGTTATCCTGCTGGTCTGAGTTGACGTCGGCGAGTTCGGGCAGCTTCGACAGCGCGGTGGTGATTTTGGGCGTCCATTCGCGTAAATCCGCCAGATTGTCCGAAAGCAGGGTGTACTGATACCCGGCATTGGCCTGACGGCCGCCGACGCGAATATCCTGCACCGCCATTAAGAACAGGTTTGCGCCGGGCTCTTTAGCGAGCTTTTTACGCAGACGGTCAATCACCTGCTGCGCCGTTTCGTTACGCTCACTGCGCGGCTTGAGGGTGATAAACATCATCCCGCTGTTGACTCGTGAGCCGCCGGTAAAGCCTGTGACGTTATCCACCGCTTTGTCTTCACGAATGATCTTCATAAAGTCCTGCAACTTGCCGCGCATCGCCTGGAACGAGATGCTCTGATCGGCCTGAATGTTGCCCATCAGCACGCCGGTATCCTGTTCGGGGAAGAACGTTTTCGGAATGGAAATGTACAGCCAGACGTTCAACGCGATGGTGGCGAGTAACACCACGCCGACCAGCCGCGCGTGTTCGAGCACCCATTTCAGTGATTTGCCATAGCCTTGCTGCATGCCGACCAGCAGTTTGCCAAAGCCCCGGTTACGCGTCGGTTGATGCGGGCGGGAAGATTTCAGCATCCAGCCGCACATCATTGGCGTGAGCGTGAGCGACACCGCCAGTGAAATGCCAATCGCGACGGAAAGCGTGACGGCAAACTCGCGCAACAAGCGGCCGGGCAGACCGCCCATCAGCAATAACGGCAGGAACACGGCGACCAGAGAAACGCTCATCGACAGCACGGTAAAGCCTACCTCGCGGCTGCCCTGAAGCGCGGCCTGCAACGGTTTCATCCCGGCTTCCAGATGGCGTGAAATGTTCTCCAGCACCACAATCGCGTCATCGACCACAAAGCCAGTGGCGATGGTCAGCGCCATCAACGACAGGTTATTGAGACTGAAGCCGCAGAGATACATGGCGGCAAACGTGCCGATAAGCGACACCGGCACGGCAACGGCCGGAATAATCGTGGCGCGACCAGAACGCAAAAACAGGAAGACCACCAGAATAACCAGTGCGACGGAGATGATCAGCGTTTGTTCCACCTCATCGAGCGAGGCGCGAATGGTGGGGGAGCGATCCTGGGCAATTTGCAGGTCAATTGAGGCCGGGATGGTCTCTTTCAGATCCGGTAATTTGGCGCGGATGGCATCGACGGTCTGGATGATGTTGGCTTCCGGCAGCTTGCGGATCATCAGCAAAATCGCCGGTTTGGCGTTGGTCATCCCCGCATTGCGCACGTCCTGCACCGAGTCGATGACGTTGGCGACATCGCTCAGACGAACGGAAGAACCGTTGTTGTAATGAATAATCAGCGGCTTGTACTCCGCTGCCGTTTTCAGCTCGTCATTGGTGGCGAGCTGCCAGCGCTGAGAGCTGTTTTCAATGGCACCCTGAGGATTACGCACGTTGGCGCTGGTGATAGCCGAGCGCACATCGTCAAGCGATACGCCCTGGTTAAACAGCGCCTGGGGGTTTAAATCAACACGCACGGCGGGCAGAGAGCTGCCGCCCACATCGACATCGCCCACGCCATCAATCTGGGAAATGGTTTGCGCCAGCTGCGTGGAGGCAAAATCATACAGCTCGCCCTGCGAATAGGTATCCGAGGTGAGCGTCAGGATCATGATTGGCGCATCGGACGGGTTCGCTTTGCGATAGGTCGGGCGGCTTGGCATTCCCGTCGGCAACAGGCTTTGCGCCGCGTTAATAGCCGCCTGTACGTCACGAGCCGCGCCGTTGATATCGCGATCAAAATCGAACTGCAAAATGATGCGCGTGCTGCCAAGCGAGCTCATTGAGGTCATTTCGTTGACCCCGGCGATGCGCCCCAGCGAACGTTCCAGCGGCGTTGCCACCGAAGAGGCCATGGTTTCCGGTGAGGCGCCTGGCAGAGAGGCGCTGATCATGATCACCGGATAATCCACCTGCGGCAACGGAGCCACCGGCAACAGCCGGAAGCCCAGGACGCCGCACAGCGTGATGGCAAGCGAGATCAAAATCGTCGCCACCGGGCGGTGAATAAATAGCGCAAAAAACTTCACCTATGCCTCCTCTTCACGCGAAGGCAGTCTGCTTTTCAGGTACAGCGACAGACGGTCGAACAGCAGGTAAATCACTGGCGTAGTAAACAGCGTCAACACCTGGCTGACCAGCAAACCACCCACCATACCAATACCTAACGGACGGCGTAATTCTGCGCCAACCCCGGTACTCAGCATCAGCGGCAGAGCGCCCAATAGCGCCGCCAGCGTGGTCATCAAAATCGGGCGGAAACGCAGCAGACAAGCCTGATAGATGGCTTCGCGCGGTGGCATTCCCTGTTCGCGCTCTGCGGCAAGCGCAAAGTCGATCATCATGATGGCGTTCTTCTTCACGATGCCGATAAGCAGAATGATGCCGATGATGGCGATAACGTCCAGTTCACTGCCGGAGACCCACAGCGCCAGCAGCGCGCCGACGCCTGCTGTTGGCAGCGTTGAGAGAATAGTAATGGGGTGGATAAAGCTTTCATACAGAATGCCGAGCACGATATACATCGCCACCACAGCGGCCACGACCAGCCAGATGGTGCTGCCGAGAGCTGCCTGAAATGCCAGTGAACTGCCCTGGAACTCGGTACGAATATCGACCGGCAGGTTCAGCGTTTTTTCGGCATCCATAATCGCCTGCACCGCATCGCCGAGTGAGGAGTCCTGGGCCACGTTAAAGGAAATGGTGGTCACCGGGAACTGATCGAGGTGGTTGATGGACAGCGGGGCAAAGCGTTCTTCCACTTTGGCGATGGCATTGAGCGGCACAATCCCGCCGCTGCTGCTGGTGATGCGGATGTTATCCAGCGCCGACAGCCCCGGCGTTTCGCTGGTGTCATGTTCCAGCACCACCCGATACTGGTTCGACTGGGTATAAATGGTGGAAATCAGGCGCTGGCCGAAAGCGTTGTACAGCGCGTTATCGACATCCGCCATGCTGATACCCAGACGGCTGGCGCTGTCCCGGTCAACATTCACATACGCAGCCAGGCCTTTGTCCTGCCAGTCGCTGCTGACGTCTTCCAGCTGTGGCAGGGTTTGCAGTTTCACCATCAGCTGCGGCACCCACTCGCTCAGGGCATCCAGCGAGTTGGCCTGCAAACTGAACTGATACTGCGTGCGGCTGACGGTGGTATCGATGGTCAGGTCCTGCGTCGGTTGCAGGTAAAGCTCGATGCCGGGCACCCTGTCGACAGCGTGTTGCAGACGACGAATCACTTTCTGCACGCGGTCATCACGCTCAGAAAGCGGTTTGAGATTGATTTGCAGTCGGGCGCTATTGAGTGCCGGGTTGGTGCCGTCCACGCCGACAAACGACGTCAGGCTTTCGACCGCCGGATCTTTCAGGATGATTTCAGAAACCTGCTCCTGACGTTGCGCCATGCTGGCAAACGAGGCCGATTGTGGCGCCTGAAGCGTGCCCTGAATAATGCCGTTGTCCTGAATCGGGAAGAAGCCTTTCGGAATAAAGACCCACAGCAAAATCGACAGCGCCAGCGTGCTCAGAGCCACACCCAGCGTCAGCCAGGGGTGGTTCAGCACCTTGGCGAGCATTCGGCCATACGCCGCAATGACCCGCTCAAAAAAGCGTTCGCAGGCCTGGGAGAAACGGTTCTGTTTGCGCAGCGATTCGTGGCTCAGCATGCGGGCGCACATCATCGGGGTGAGCGTTAGCGACACCACCGCAGAAATCAGGATCGCCACCGCCAGGGTTATCGCAAACTCACGGAACAAACGGCCGACGATATCGCCCATAAACAGCAGCGGGATCAGCACCGCAATCAGCGAGAAGGTGAGCGAGATAATGGTGAAGCCGATTTCGCCCGCACCTTTCAGCGCCGCTGCCATCGGTTTCTCGCCTTTTTCGATATAGCGCGAGATGTTCTCGATAACCACGATCGCATCATCGACCACGAAGCCTGTGGCGATGGTCAACGCCATCAACGTCAGGTTGTTGATCGAGAAATCGAGGAACACCATCACCGCAAAGGTGCCGACGAGTGACAGCGGCACGGCAACGCCGGGAATAATGGTCGCCGGAATATTACGCAGGAAAACGTAGATGATCATGACCACCAGCGCGATGGCCAGCATCAGTTCAAACTGTGTGTCGCTGACGGAAGCGCGGATGTTGTTGGTGCGGTCAGACAGCACTTTAACCTGCACGGATTTAGGCAGGCTGCTGGTGAGCTGCGGCAACATCTGACGGATGCTGTCAGCGGTGGCGATGATGTTGGCCCCTGGCTGACGCTGAATGTTCATTACGATCGCCTGCTGTTTGTTCGCCCACGCGCCAAGCCAGCTGTTTTCCGCACCTTGTTCGATAGTGGCCACAGCACCAAGCCGCACGGGCGCACCGTTCTGATAAGCAATAATCAGGTTGCGATACTCTTCGGCGGACTGCATCTGGTCGTTAGCAGACAGCGTGACCGCGCGGGTAGGGCCGTCGAGACTGCCTTTTGCCGAGTTAACGTTGGCGTTGGTGATAGCCGTGCGCACGGTTTCACTGGTCAGACCCAGCGCGGCGATGGCCTGAGCATTGAGTTTCACACGAACGGCAGGGCGTTGGCCGCCAGCCAGCGTCACGAGGCCGACACCGGAGACTTGTGAAATTTTCTGCGCGACGCGTGTTTCCACCATGTCTTCAACCTGCGTCATCGGCAGGGCGCTGGAGGTGACGGCCAGGGTCATGATCGGCGGGTCCGCCGGGTTCACTTTGCTGTAGACCGGCGGGTTCGGTAAATCACCCGGCAGCAGGTTGGTGGCGGCGTTAATGGCGGCCTGCACTTCCTGCTCGGCGACATCCAGCGACAGCTCAAGCTGGAACTGCAACGTCACAACGGACGCGCCGCCTGCGCTTTGGGAAGACATCTGTTTCAGGCCAGACATCTGCCCAAACTGGCGTTCAAGCGGGGCCGTGATTGATGAAGTCACGACGTCAGGGCTGGCGCCAGGATAAAGCGTAACCACCTGAATGGTCGGGTAATCCACTTCGGGAAGGGCTGAGACAGGCAGAAAACGGTAGCCGATGATCCCCGCCAGCAATATGGCGATCATCATCAGCGTGGTGGCAACCGGACGCAGAATAAACAGGCGGGACGGGCCGCCTGTGTTGCCAGGAGGTAAGACTTGCATCAGGAGCGAGCTCCTTTTTTACCGCTCTGTTCTGCGGCAGGTTTCTCAGCAGCTGCGCTATGCGCTTCGACCACTTCGACCTTCGCGCCTTCGGTCAGACGGTCAATCCCGTCGGTCACTACTTTGTCACCTGCGGAAAGGCCCGCGTTAATCACGACTTTCTGGCTGTCCTGAATGCCCGGCACCACGATGTGTTTGCTGACTTTGTTTTCATCGTTCAGCACCCAGACAAAGTTGCCTTCATTGCCCATTTGTAAGGCGGCGGTGGGAATAACCACGGCATTTTGTTCGGTATCGACTAACATCCTCGCGTTAACGAATTGATTCGGGAACAGCGCGTCGTCCTGATTATTGAATCGGGCTTTCAGCTTAATGGTGCCTGTGGTGGCATCAATCTGGTTATCGAGGCTTAACAGCGAGCCGCTGCTGAGCTTCTGCTTATTGGTGCGATCCCAGGCTTCGACCGTCAGGCTTTTCCCTGCTTTTTGGGCCTGAACCACGGTGGCGATATCATTTTCTGGCAGCGTGAACACCAGATCGATTGGGTGGGTTTGGGTCAGCACCACAATGCCGGTGGTGTCGCTGCTGGAAATCTGGTTGCCGATATCGACCTGTTTCAGGCCGACACGCCCGTCAATCGGCGCGGTGATCCGCGTCCAGTCTAACTGCAACTGCGCGCTGGCGACGGCGGCTTCATCCGCTTTGATGGTGCCCAGACTTTCTGTGACCAGAGATTGTTGGGTGTCCATTTCCTGGCGTGACACCAGGTTAGTTTTGACCAGTTGCTGATAACGAGACAAATCCCGACGGGCATTGGCGAGCGTGGCGTTGTCTTTCGCTAACTGGCCCTGTGCCTGAGCCAGGGCAACTTTAAACTGGCTGGGGTCGATTTGCGCGAGGAGATCGCCTGCTTTAACCTGCTGACCCTCCTGGAAATGCAGTCCTAAAAGCTGGCCGTCCACCCGGCTACGTACAGTGACGGTATTGGCTGCGGTGATCGTCCCGAGTCCGGTCAGAAAGCGCGGAACGGCCTCGCTGGTGGCTGTGGCTGCCTGAACGGGCGCAAGCGCACCGCTAAAGCGCCCACCATGACGGCCTTCGCCTGCTTTGGGAGCCTGAGCCGTGGCGGCGGATGCACCATTATCAGACGCACTGCGACTGTGCCAGTAAAACACCGCAGCACCCGCCACAACCACTACACCCAGCGCTATTAACCAGCGCGATTTATTGCTGCCTTTCATCGTTATACGTATCTCGTCCTGAAACCTTTCACCGAATGATACTAGTTTAGTAACGGAACACCCCGGAATAATGGAGGAAATATGAAAGACTGTCTGGAAACGTCTGAATGAAAGGTGATTTACGAGGCTCCTCGTAAAAGCGGATGAAAAGTAAGCGGCTTTGAAAGCGGCGAGGTAAAGTCATCGCCAGCCGCATTCATGCTGAATGTCTGGCTGATAAGGAAGTTAGCAAGGGGCTAAAACGGGAAAGCCCCTCCCGAGGAAGGGGCCTTAAGAAGGAAAAGGGTTATGATGAAGTTAGTCATCATACTGGTCATACTCTTAGTGATTAGCCTACCAGCATACTAAGAGACCAGAGGGGGGAGAAATCCCTCCTCGCCCTTTGCCCTTCAAAGTAGGTCGAAAAAGCGGCGAAGTCAATCCGGGTCTTTCGGGGTAGATCGCAATCTCAGGCAAAAAGAGTTTGCGCCCAGCGAGCCAGACCCGCGGTGACAGAACCAAAGTCATCTCCACCGGCAATTTCAATTCCCGGCAGCTGCCGGGCTAACGCTTTTTTGATCAGCGGTGAACGAGCGCTACCGCCGGTCAGGTAAATTACGTCAGGTTTTTCCTGGCCATTATCCAGCGCTAACTGCACCTGCTCAAGGATGCGGGTCAGAGGCTGATTCAACGCGTTATCGAGGCCCATCAAATCAATGTCTGCCGCCAGAGTCGGGCTGAGGAACGGCAGTGTGGTGGTGATTTCTGACTTCCCGGAAAGCGCGATTTTGCTCTCCTCCGCACTGCGAACCAGACGATAGCTCAGACGTTGCTGCCACGTTTTCAGCAGCAACGTGACTTTGTCAGTCTCGCGTGCATCACGCACCAGATCCCGCAACAGGCGGCCGTTCGCCGTGCTGTAGAAGTCTGTTTGTGCCGGAACATCGTTTATCGCCACCGCGTTCCACCACGGCAGTACTGGCAGGGCGATCCCTTTTTCTGTTTCGCCCCCCATGCCGAGCAAAGGCATCAGGCATTTAAAGGCCAGCGCAATATCCAGATCGTTACCGCCCACGCGACAGCCGCTGTGTCCAAGAAGGCTACCTTCCCGGTCGCGGCGCGAACGCCATTGTGGGCCCATCAGCAGCAGTGAGCAGTCGGTGGTTCCGCCGCCGATATCGACGACCAGCACGCGTTTTTCCTGCGTGAGTGTCGCTTCGAAATCAAGGCCTGCGGCGACAGGTTCGTACTGGAATACCACATCGCGGAAACCGGCGCGCAGTGCCGCGCGTTCCAGAATCCCCTGAGCCTGGTCATTGGCGTCGTCACCGCCCAGACCCTGAAAGTTAATCGGGCGACCAATCACGGCCTGGGTGATGGTTTCTGGCAGTTGAGCTTCGGCCTGTTGCTTGATGTGAAACATCATGGCGCAGACCAAATCCTCAAACAGCGCAACCTGCTGCGGCTTCAGGCCGCTGGCACCCAGGAATGATTTCGGGGATTTAACGAAGTAAACTTCTTCCGGGTCATCAATATACTGGCGCAGTGAAGAGAGGCCGAACTGCACGCTGTTGCGCTGTACGTCGATATCTTCTTCGCGGTTATAGCGAATAGCGCGACGCAGTAGAGCTTCTGTTTCGTCCCCGGTCGCAGGCACATCGTGCTGGCGATAGAGCCATTCGCTGACCGCTTCGCGCGTCGGGGCGCACAGCATTGATGGCAGCAGGGTGCTGCCGTTTTCCAGCGTTAAGAGCTGAGGCGAATCTCCTTTCATGACGGCAACTGAACAGTTAGCCGTTCCGTAGTCAAAACCAATAAACACCTTAAAATTCCCCATGCCAGTGAAGAAAGGGCGACGACTTTAGCCGAATGTGGCCTGGGCGACAAGTCACAATATGAAAGCAAGGCGAGAAAGGCACGAAGCGGTTATTCTGTAATGACTTATCGAGGAGAGACAATGTTGAGTTTAGCGTGGCAGCCGCCGTATGACTGGGCCTGGATGTTTGGTTTTCTTGAAGGCCGTACCGTTGAGGGCGTTGAGCGTTTTGAAGGCGACACCTACGTTCGCTCGTTCGCGCTGGGGCCGCATCGGGGCATTATCCGGGCCACGCCCAACCCTGAAACGTCAACGCTGGCGGTGAGTTTGTCCGACGGATTATTGCCGGTAAAAGAACAGTGTCTCGCAAAACTGGAGCAACTCTTCGATTTACGCTGTAACCCGCAGCAAATTTCGATGGCGCTTGGTGAACTGGCTGCGGTAAGGCCGGGCTTGCGTCTGCCGGGCTGTGTTGATCCTTTTGAACAGGGCGTCAGGGCGATTCTGGGGCAATTGGTTAGCGTTGCGATGGCAGCCAAACTCACCAGCCGGGTGGCGAAATTGTACGGTACACCGCTTGAGGAAGCGCCAGACATGGTGTGCTTTCCCACGCCGGAACAACTCGCAGTGGCCGACCCGATGGCGCTGAAAGCATTGGGTATGCCTGTGAAAAGGGCAGAATCACTGATTCATTTGGCGCAGGCGGCCCTCTCCGGGGCGCTTCCTTTGCTGCCGCCCGACAACGTGGAAGCGGCGATGAAAAATCTGCAAACCTTCCCGGGGATTGGCCGCTGGACAGCCAATTACTTTGCCCTGCGCGGCTGGCAGGCGAAAGACGTGTTCCTGCCGGACGATTACCTGATAAAGCAGCGTTTTGCCGGCATGACGCCGGCGCAAATCCGTCGCTATGCCGAACGCTGGCAGCCCTGGCGTTCCTATGCGTTGCTGCACATCTGGTATAGCGACGGTTTTCAGCCTGACTAATGCGTGTGCTGTTCCCGGGCAGAACCCTGAGGCTGATGCCCGGAGATAACCACCCCGCGAGTTTCCCGCCCAAAAGCGACGAACAGGCAAATCAGAATGGCCACCGTACCGGCCACTAACGCCATCGCCATGCCATAGTTTCCGCCATTGGCCTCGGCAATACGCGACTGCAGCGTGGCATTCACCGAGGCCAGTAAATTCCCTAACTGATAAACGAACCCAGGCAGAACCGCGCGAGCGTTCGCCGGAACGAGTTCGTTAAGATAGGTTGGCACCACGCCCCACGCGCCCTGAACCATAAACTGCATCAGGAAGGCGCCCAGACCGATATTGAACGAGCCGGTTGAAAAGGCCCGCCGCGACTGCGACGGGCAGGGGATCAGTTGATAGCGAAATAACTGGTGCTGAGCATCAGCTCAAGCGGCTGGCGATGGGCAATGGTGTCGCCGTAGAGCAAGTCCACGCCGATCCCGGAGAGCGTGTCCATCATCAACGCCTGGTTTGACGGCCCGGCGATAGTTTTCATCCCAAGACGCTGGGCGTGACCCTGCACAATGGTGACCATCATTTCGTCCATCAGGCTCGCGTGGACATTCCCGATAATCTCCGGATCGAGCATGATGTAGTCTGCTGTTCCGGCCGTGATGTGGTCGAACAGTTCCAGATCCTGCCCAACCTGGCTCAGGATAATTTTGCAGCCTGCTTTCCTGAGGTGGGCCAGTCCTTCCGTAACGCCAGATTGCATCAGGCTGTCGGCGGCAATCACCAGATACAGCAAACGCGCTGGCATTCCGCTTTCCTTCAATCCGTCGAGCAACTCCTGCACCAGCGTTGGGCTCGTCAGGCCTGAGGCGGAAAGCGGCAAGGTGATGCTTATTCCGCGAGCCGCAACGGTATTGGCCCAGCGGTTGAAAAACTCCTGATACACGCGGCGATCCAGTGCGTGAATGAGTTCCGGGTCGGCAAGCCCTTTGCGGAAAGCCTGCTCTTCCACCATTTCGCCTTCGCTGGTCCACAGGCGCAGCGACAGCAGCCAGAAATTGCTGCTCTCAGGTACGCGAGGGGAAGCGACGCCACGCGCCATGAGCACCAGATGGTTGTCTTTAATCATGTGCCACTGTTCGTCCAGCGACATCATGCTGCGCTGCTGATGCAGCCTGTCCTGCTGGGGTTCATAGACACTGACGATGCCGCGCCCGTTATTTTTGGAGGTATAACAGGCGATATCCGCCTGTGACATCACTTCAGAAGCCAGATTGTTGCTTTCGTCAATCAGCGTTATCCCGGCGCTGGCGCCGATGCGGTGCAATCGACCTTCCCACATAAAGTGGTAGTCGTTAATGGCCTGAATAATTCGCCCGGAAATATAGCGAGCGCTTTCCACATTGCAATCCGGCAGCAGCAGCCCGAACTCATCGCCGCCAAGGCGGGCCAGCACGTCGCTGGTGCGCAGCATACTGAGCATCATTGCAGACAGTTCACGCAGCAGCGCATCACCCGCCGCATGGCCTGCGGTATCGTTCACCGCTTTAAAGCGGTCAAGATCGATAAACACCAGCGCATGGCGCTGATGGGTTTCCTGCACGGTTTGCAGCAGGCGCTTGAGGTGATTTTCAAAACTGACGCGATTTGCCAGATGGGTCAGGGCATCATGGGAGGCGCTGTAGCTGAGCTGGCGCAGCATTTTACGGGATTCGGTGACATCCTGAATAACCAGGACCGAACCGATATTTTGCCCGTCGAGGGTGCTGAGCGGGGTGATCGTATAGTGAATGTCGTAGCTGCCGCCGTTACGGCAGTGCAGCACCACGTCCTGTTCGATATCCGTGCGCGACATATCGCCGCTGTGGATGTTCTCCATCAGCGGGCCGTTATCGCCAAAGGTGATGCGCAGGACGTTGAGCAGGGGCTGTTTCATCGCCTGTTCCTGAGTCCAGCCGCTCATTTTCTCGGCGACCGGGTTCATAAAGATGACGTTCATATCGATATCAGTACAGAGCACCGCTTCGCCGATGGAATCGAGGGTGATATGCAAACGCTCTTTCTCCTGAAACAGGGCTTCGTTGAGCTGTTTCACCTCGGTCATGTCCATATTGATGCCGAGCAGGCGTTCCACTTCGCCTTGTTTATTCAGTACCCGGTTGGCCAGCGAGCGAATATGGCGAATGCCTTCTTTTACCTGAATACGGAATTCAAGTTTGAACGGGGAGCGGGCGCTGAGCGCGTTGCGGATCACGCGTTCCGCCTGTTCACGATCTTCTTCCAGCAGGCAATTGTGCCAAAGCTGCCACGTCGGTTTGATGTGTGAAGGGATCTCATACAAATCAAACATGCGCTTATCCCAGGAGATAAGGTCTGGCTCAAGCTCCCACTCCCAGATGCCGATCCCGCCTGCCTCGTTAGCGAGCGTAATGCGTTCCATCAGGCGCTTGTTCACCCATTCGGTGTGCTTCAGATCGTTGATGTCTTCAACCTGGGCAATGAAATAGAGGGGGGTGCCATCAGCGTGACGCACCAGGGAGACCGCCAGCAGCGCCCAGATAACATCGCCTTTGCGATTGTAATAGCGCTTCTCCATGGTGTAGGTGTTGATCTCACCGTTCACCAGCAGCTCAAGCTGCGCCAGATCGTTCTCCAGATCTTCCGGCCAGGTCAGCTGCTGGAAGGTCATATTGCGCAGCTCATTCTGGGAATAGCCCAGGAACTTGCACAGCGCCTTGTTGGCCTGCAGCCACTGGCCTTCGGTTCCGACCAGCGCCATGCCGATGGCGGAATATTCCATCGCATTGCGGAAGCGCTCTTCACTTTCGGTGATGTGTTTGCGCTCTGCGCGGAAAGCGTACATCACCATGGTCATCACGTTGGCGGGGAGCAGCATCATCAGGAACGGCAGCCAGGGCGCGTTGCTGATCGCGAAAGCCTGAGTCGTGTTCAGCGGGACAGGATTGGTCGCCATCATCAGCGACACCATCATGATGGTTATCAGGAACACGGCGAAAGCCTCCATTCGCGGCAGGCGAACGGCGCTCCACATCAGCAGAACGATAACGCAGGTGAATGGCCACGGCAGCCAGAGCATCGCCATTGCACTCAACGCGAGCGTCACCGCCAGGGTCAGTAACGTTTCTATCAGCAGGCGAGGATTACGGTGACGGTTAAGGTAGTGGCTTTTGTAAAGCAGGCCCAGCGGCACCAGGGCCAGTGCGCCAATCGCTTCCGATAACACCCACACCAGCACGGTGTGAAGCCAGTTATCACCCGGGAAAAATATCATCACCAGTGCGCCGCCCACTAAGGGCGGGACGACCGCACTGGCAATTGCCAGACGAACCCAGTCATGCAGATTTTGCAGCGGGTTATAGCTGGGTAAGAATTTACGCAGTAGCAGTGCGCCAGTGACCGCCTCAACAAGGTTTATCGAGGTAAAGATGACGTTCAGCGAGCTGGCAGGGAACAGCAGCAGTGAGGCCAGAATGTTGCCCAGTGAACAGACAATCGCGATGGCAGGCCACATCTTTCCGGCATGGCGATAAAAGGCGACCATCATGATTGAGGTCGGGAACCAGACCGGTGCCAGAAGCGTTCCAAAACGCGTCAATTCGAGCGAGAAAAGGGTGAAAATGAATGTCAGAAGCCCAAGGCTGACCATGCGCAATAAAGGATGAGTGGGCGTACCGGACGCTCGTTTTTCAGGTATCTTCATTAACCGCTTCCGCCAGGGCTTTTCCGCAAGGACTTGCGAGGAACTGGCCTGAATTCATTAGGATGATAAATGGGATCATGCTAGTACAAACAATTTACATTTCCTATGGCATCTGTTCATTATTTAACAGCATTGAGAGATTAATTAGCGAAGCGGGGCCGAAATCGCGTTAACCGTCGGAAAAGTGAGCATCTTAATTTAGGAATAGTCACTTTTTGCGCCAACTCGCGCGATTGTTGTTTTCGACTGGTATCGCAGGGGGGAAATCCCTATAATTGCCGCGTTTGGCGCTCTGGCGCCACCCTTCCTATCATCCAGGTTAATCAGGTCGCAAAAATTTATGACTGATAAGTCTCATCAGTGCGTCATTATAGGCATCGCCGGCGCATCGGCTTCGGGTAAAAGTCTCATCTCCAGCACGCTTTACCGCGAATTACGTGAACAGGTTGGTGATGAGCACATTGGCGTGATCCCTGAAGACAGCTATTACAAAGACCAAAGTCATCTGTCGATGGAAGACCGTGTCAAAACCAACTATGACCATCCGAGCGCGATGGACCACAGCTTGCTGTATCAGCACCTGCAAATGCTGAAACGCGGCGAAGCGATTGAACTGCCGGTATACAGCTATGTGGAACATACCCGCATGCCGCAGACGGTCCATATCAAGCCGAAGAAAGTCATTATTCTCGAAGGGATTTTGCTGCTGACGGATGCCCGTCTGCGCGAAGAGATGAACTTTTCGATTTTCGTGGATACCCCGCTGGACATCTGTCTGATGCGTCGTATCAAACGCGATGTCAATGAACGCGGCCGTTCAATGGATTCGGTGATGGCCCAGTATCAGAAAACGGTTCGCCCGATGTTCCTGCAGTTTATTGAACCGTCGAAGCAGTACGCGGATATTATTGTCCCACGCGGCGGGAAAAACCGTATCGCGATTGATATCCTCAAGGCCAAAATCAGTCAGTTTTTTGAATAATTCCCCTGAATTAGGTACTGTGCAGTGATGGCCCGGCATCAGCCGGGCATGATGCATCAAAGGAGATAGCGCATGCGTCTGTGTGACCGAGATATTGAAGCCTGGCTGGATGAAGGTCGTCTGGTGATTTCCCCTCGTCCTCCTGTAGAGCGTATTAACGGTGCCACGGTTGATGTGCGTCTCGGGAATAAATTCCGGACTTTCAGCGGACACACCGCGGCGTTTATTGACCTTAGCGGCCCGAAAGCGGAAGTGAGCGCGGCGCTCGACAAAGTGATGAGCGAAGAAATTGTGCTGGACGAAGGCGAAGCTTTCTACCTGCATCCGGGCGAACTGGCGCTGGCCGTCACATTAGAATCTGTCACTATTCCTGCCGATCTGGTCGGCTGGCTTGATGGTCGTTCTTCCCTTGCGCGTCTGGGCCTGATGGTTCACGTCACCGCGCACCGTATCGATCCAGGCTGGTCTGGCTGCATCGTGCTGGAATTCTATAACTCGGGCAAGCTGCCGCTGGCGCTGCGTCCGGGCATGCTGATTGGTGCCCTCAGTTTTGAACCGCTGTCCGGCCCGGCTGCGCGTCCTTACAACCGCCGCGAAGACGCAAAATACCGCGACCAGCAAGGCGCGGTTGCCAGCCGTATCGACAAAGACTGACGTAGCGCAGAGGCCGGAGAAACCATGAGACGTTTGCTGACAACGCTGATGATCCTGCTGGTGGTGATCGTCGCTGGTCTTTCGGCGCTGGTGCTGCTGGTGAATCCGAACGATTTTCGCGATTACCTGGTGCGTCAGGTTGCTGCACGCAGCGATTATCAGCTTAAGCTTGATGGCCCGCTGCGCTGGCACGTCTGGCCGCAGCTCAGCATTCTTTCGGGTCGCATGACGCTCACCGAGCCTGGCGCTCAGGCGCCTTTAGTGAAAGCCGACAACATGCGTCTTGACGTCGCATTGCTTCCGCTGCTGTCTCATCAGCTGCAGGTTAAGCAGGTGATGCTAAAAGGCGCGGTGATTGAGCTGACTCCACAAACAGAAGCGGCCAAAGATACTCAGGCCCCTGTTGCTCCGCGCGAAAATACTCTGCCTCAGGCTCCGGAAGACAAAGGCTGGTCTTTCGACATTTCACGTTTGCAGGTGGCTGATAGCGTGCTGGTTTTCCAGCATGAAGGCGATGAGCAGGTCACGGTTCGTGATATCAAACTGCAAATGGAGCAGGACGATCACTACCAGGCGACCGTTGAATTCTCAGGGCGCGTTAATCGCGATCAGCGCGACCTGAATCTCTCTTTTAATGCCAAAGTGGATGCCGGGGATTATCCGCACCAGCTGACGGCAACGCTCGAAAACGTCACCTGGCAATTGCAGGGGGCGGATTTGCCAAGCCAGGGCATTGCGGGGCAGGGCTCTCTGCAGGCTAACTGGCAGGAAGACCAGAAAAAATTAAGCTTCAGCAACCTTCAACTGACCGCCAATGACAGTTCGCTGGGCGGCGCGGGTAGCGTGACGCTTGCGGATAAACCGGTCTGGCAGCTCGATCTCCGCTCCGACAAGTTGAACCTCGATAATCTGTTGTCCGAGGCAAGCCCGGCGGATAACACCAGCGCCAGTCAGCAAGGGCAAAGCCAGCCGCGTCAACAGCGTCCGATCATTGCTGAAGGCAACTCAAAGCCTGATTACAGCAGCCTGCGTGGCTACAGCGCCGATATTAGTCTTGCGGCGAACCAAATCCTCTGGCGCGGGATGGACTTCACCGGCGTTGATGTTCAGGCCAGCAATGATGTTGGTTTGCTGAAAGTGGCGAAGCTGCAAGGCAAGCTCGACGCAGGCACGATGTCGCTGCCGGGCTCTCTGGATGCGCGCGGTGATACCCCGGTGTCCGAATTTGCGCCGAAGCTTGAAAATATCGAAATTGGCACGCTGCTGAAGGCCTTTGATTATCCTATCGAACTGACCGGTAAGCTGTCGTTAACAGGGAATTTCAGCGGCGATAAAATTGATGCAGATAATTTCCGCCGTAGCTGGCAGGGCGATGCCCAACTTCAGCTCAAGGATTCGCGTGCCGAAGGGCTGAACTTCCAGCAGCTGGTGCAACAAGCCGTTGAGCGCAGCACCAACGTGAAGGCGAAAGAGAATTACGACAGCGCCACCCGTCTGGATAACTTCGAAACCGCCATGACGCTGGACCATGGGCAAATGAAGCTCAGCGAAATGTCCGGCAGTTCTGCCATGATTTCTCTGGACGGGCAGGGCATGCTCGATTTGGTTAAAGAAGAAGGCGATGTTCGCTTCAACGTTCGCGTGCTTGAAGGCTGGCAGGGCGAAAGTAAGCTTATCGACACTCTGAAGAAAACGGCCATTCCGCTGCGGGTTTATGGCAAATGGACGGCGCTCAACTACAGCCTGCAAGTGGATCAGGTGTTACGCAAGCAGCTGCAAAATGAAGCCAAAGACCGCCTGAAAGCGTGGGCGGATAAGAATCAAAATACCCAGAGCGGTAAAGACCTGAAGAAGTTTTTAGAGAAGATGTGATCCACCTTTCCGCCGGGAGTTGTGCCCGGCGGCGCTTCGCTTGCGCGGGCCTGGCAAACCTGAACTGTAGGCCCGGTAAGGCGCTAGCCGCCACCGGGCAATTGAAGTCTGAGCCTGATTAAACCTCGTAATTCAACTCATCCTCTTCCTGCACCGGTGGGATAATCTGCACTCTCTGCACACGGTGATTTTCAACGCTCAGCACCTTCAGGGTGAAACCGTCAATCTCCACTGTTTCGCCCGCAGTCGGGATTCGCTGGAGATGTTCCATCAGCAAGCCCGCGATGGTGTGATATTCGCGTTTCTCATCCAGAGGGATCGCCACGAATTGAACCAGATCTTCCAGCGGCATATGGCCGTTAGCCGTCCAGCTTCCGTCGGCGTTTTTCTGAATATCATGACGGGCATCAATCTCTTGTGCTTCATTCGGCAGGTTCCCGGCGATGGTTTCCATCACATCACTGAGGGTCACAATCCCTTCCACCGAACCGAATTCATCCACTACAAAAGCAAAGTGAGTACGGGCGTTGCGGAACTGCTCCAGAGCGGGCAGCAAGGGCAACGTTTCCGGGAATACCAGCGGCTGACGGATAAGGACACGTAAGTCCAGCGCTTCCCCACGCAGAGACTGTTGCAGCAAATCGATGACATGCACCACGCCCAGCAGCTCTTCATCATGTTCCCCACCGGTCACCACCAGACGCGTGTGCTGGTTTTTCTCCAGCAGGGCACGGACTTCCTCTTCCGGCGCGCTCAAATCGATATGCTCAATATCATGGCGCGAGGTCATGATGCTGCTGACGCTGCGCTGATTAAGATTCAGGACACGCTCAATCATGCGACGCTCCTGCGGGTCAAACACCGGCTCATCTTTGTGGTCGGCAAGCATGGATGCCGTTTGTGCGTCCAGCTCGGCGTCTTCTTTTTGCCCGCTGAGTAAACGCATTACCGCCTCGGTGGTTCGGCTCCTCAGGCTCTGATTGGCGCTCAGGAAGCGTCGACGGTTAAAGTTAGCCAACTGGTTCAGCGCTTCAATCATCACCGAAAAACCAATCGCGGCGTACAGGTAGCCTTTAGGGATGTAAAAGCCGAACCCTTCCGCCACGAGGCTAAAGCCAATCATCAGCAGGAAGCTCAGACAAAGGATCACAATCGTCGGGTGGCTGTTCACAAAGCGGGTCAGGGCACGGCTTGCGAGCAGCATCATGCTGATGGCAATCACCACCGCGGCCATCATCACCAGCAGATGGTCAACCATGCCGACAGCGGTTATCACGGAGTCGAGCGAGAAAACAGCGTCCAGCACCACGATTTGTGCGACCACCGCCCAGAATTTGGCACCCCGTCGTTGCGTCGGGTTATCGTTGTCTTTCCCTTCCAGCCGCTCGTTCAACTCGACGGTTGCCTTAAACAGCAAGAACAGCCCACCGCCAAGCATAATCAAATCCCGGGCGCTAAAGCTGAGATCTCTGACGGTGAAAAGAGGGCGAGTGAGCGTCACCAGCCAGGAAATCGACGCCAGCAACAGCAGGCGCATCACCATCGCCAGAATCAGCCCGGTGACCCGGGCGCGGTTGCGCTCGGCTGGGGGGAGTTTCTCCGCAAGAATCGCGATAAACACCAGATTATCAATCCCGAGCACCAGTTCGATAATGACCAGTGTGACCAGACCTGCCCAGATTGATGGATCGGCAATCCATTCCATATGTCGTTTAACACCTTCAGTAATATGACTAATGTCACAATGGGATCATGGATAAGGGAAGACAAAATTGCAATATTGATTGAGGATATTCTTAAAATGAATTTTTTATCCTCCCGAATATAACCTTATTGTTTCTGGTATGAATTATTTTATTTTTTTAATCGAAGAATATACTTTTTGATAATTGAGCGATATCCCATGCTGTCAATATAAAGAAAATCCTAAAAGCGAATGCCTGTTCTTAATATTTATCCGAAAAGCGCCTGATGCAGAGACGGCTTCCTTGTCTGATATAGATATTGCTGCAACAATTCGATGGCATAAATGAATATTGCCGGGTTTTTCTTTGATTAATAAATGAGATTCTCTCAGAGAAAAGCTTTGCGGTATGCGTGTGGAAAGCTCCGTCATGGCTTTGGCCATCAAGTCGACAATAACTTCATGATTAAACAGTGGATTGGTAACTGAAAGCCAAGGGCGGTAGCGTGCCTGAAGGCCATTAATCAGCCTCGATTATTCTGTCAACTGCTGACATGTGAATAAAATGTTTTTAGGAATGATGCCAGTTATATTTCGATTCGGTTAACGGCATGCTCAATGTAAATGACTGGAATGCATTCCGGTTTGTTTTATTCGCACAGGATAATTTCTCTGCCAAAGTGATAAATAATCAATGATGAAATCCCAACTGAAATTGATGCCATTATTGGTGTCTGCAATCCTGATGAGTGGTTGCACTGTCCTTCCCGGCAGCAATATGTCTACCTACGGTAAAGATGTGATTAAGCAGCAGGATGCTGATTTTGACATCGACCGGATGGTGAATGTTTATCCGCTGACCCCGCGCCTGATTGAACAATTGCGCCCACGTCCAAACGTGGCGCAACCCAACATGTCGCTGGATCAGGAGTTAAGCAATTATCAGTATCGCGTTGGTGCAGGCGACGTGTTGAGCGTCACCGTCTGGGATCACCCGGAACTGACCACGCCCGCCGGGCAATACCGTAGCTCCAGCGATACCGGCAACTGGGTTCAGCCAGACGGTTCGATTTTCTATCCCTACATCGGGCGAGTGCAGGTGGCGGGCAAAACGCTGTCTGAAATCCGCAACGTCATCACCGGTCGTCTGGCGGCCTACATCACTGACCCGCAGGTGGACGTCAACGTCGCCGCCTTCCGTTCGCAGAAGGCTTATGTTTCCGGGCAGGTGAATAAATCGGGCCAACAAGCGATCACTAACGTTCCGCTGACAGTGCTGGATGCCATCAACTCCGCAGGCGGCATGACCGATCTGGCCGACTGGCGCAACGTGGTGCTGACGCACAACGGTAAGGAAGAGCGTATTTCGCTGCAGGCGCTGATGCAAAACGGCGACCTGAGCCAGAACCGCCTGCTCTATCCGGGCGATATTCTTTTCGTGCCGCGTAATGACGACCTGAAAGTGTTCGTGATGGGCGAAGTGAAAAAACAGAGCACCCTCAAAATGGACTTCAGCGGCATGACGCTGACCGAGGCGCTGGGCCAGGCCGAAGGCATCGATATGACCGCCTCCAACGCCAGCGGCATCTTCGTAATTCGTCCGCTGAAGAACGACAAGAGCGGCAAGATTGCCAGCGTTTATCAGCTGGATATGTCCGATGCGACCTCGCTGGTGATGGCAACCAACTTCACGCTGCAGCCGTATGACGTGGTGTATGTCACCACCGCGCCGGTCACGCGCTGGAACCGCCTGATCAACCAACTGTTGCCGACCATCAGTGGCGTTCGCTACATGACGGATGCGGCGAAAGATATCCATACCTGGTAACCATGATGTTCAACAAAATTTTGGTGGTATGCGTCGGCAATATCTGCCGCTCCCCCACGGCGGAGCGGCTGCTGAGAAACTATCTTCCGTCGCTAAATGTGGCGTCCGCCGGGCTCGGTGCGCTGGTGGGTAAAGGGGCGGACGACGCTGCGGCAAGCGTTGCCGCAGTCCATAACATCTCCCTGGACGGGCACAGCGCCCGTCAAATCACCGGCAAGATGTGTCGTGAATACGATCTCATTCTGACCATGGAAAAACGTCACATTGCCCGCCTGTGCGAACTCGCGCCGGAAATGCGCGGCAAGGTGATGCTGTTTGGTCACTGGGATGATGAACGTGAAATCCCCGATCCGTATCGCAAAAGTCGCGACGCCTTTGAAGCGGTTTACCACTTACTCGATCAGTCTGCCCAACAGTGGGCGCAGGCACTGAAAGTACAGCAGGGATAACAATGACAGATAACGTAAAATCAGCGAATCCGCACGCTGTCGGCAGTGATGAAATCGACATTGGCCGCCTGGTTGGCACGGTGGTGGAGGCGAAATGGTGGGTGCTCGGCATCACCGCGCTGTTTGCCGCCGCCGCCGTTGTTTATACGCTGTTTGCCACGCCGATTTACAGCGCCGATGCGCTGGTGCAAATCGAGCAGGATACCAGCAGCTCGCTGGTGCAGGACATCAACTCGGCGCTGAGCAGCAAGCCGCCAGCCTCTGAAGCAGAAATGCAGCTGATTCAGTCCCGTATGGTATTGGGGAAAACGGTCGACGATCTCAACCTCGATATCGCGGTGACGAAAAACACCTTCCCGATTTTTGGTACAGGCTGGGAACGCCTGATGGGGCGCGCAAATGAGAGCGTGGCGGTCGATACTTTCACGCTGCCCGCAGGCATGCACGATCAAACATTCACTCTCGAAGTGCTGGGGCCGCAAAGTTACCAGTTGACCAGCGACGGTGGTTTTTCCGCACGCGGCACCGTAGGGAAAATGCTGACCAAATCTGGTGTGAGCATGCTGGTGAGCGCCATCCATGCCCAGGAAGGCGGTGAATTCACGGTCACCAAATATTCCACGCTCGGCATGATTAACACGCTGCAAAACAACCTGACCGTCACGGAAAACGGGAAAGATACGGGCGTATTAAGCCTGACCTATACCGGGGAAGACAAAGACCAGATTCGTCAGATCCTAAACAGCATCGCGCAAAACTACCTGGCGCAAAACGTCGAGCGTAAATCGGAAGAAGCCTCGCGCAGCCTGAAGTTCCTGGCGAAACAACTGCCGGAAGTGCGTACCCATCTGGATGACGCTGAGAACAAACTCAACGCCTATCGCCAACAGAAAGACTCGGTGGACATGTCGCTGGAAGCCAAGTCAGTGCTGGACTCGATGGTCAACATCGACGCGCAGCTGAACCAGTTGACCTTCAGCGAGGCTGAGATTTCCAAGCTCTACACCAGGCGTCACCCGGCTTATCGCACCCTGCTTGAGAAGCGCCGCACCCTGGAAGACGAAAAGGCGAACCTCAACAAGCGCATTACCGCGATGCCGGAAACTCAGCAGGAAATTGTGCGTCTGACGCGCGATGTGGAATCCGGCCAGCAGGTCTACATGCAGCTGCTGAATAAACAGCAGGAGCTGAAAATTCAGGAAGCGAGCACCGTCGGCGATGTGCGTATCGTTGACTCCGCTATCACCCAGCCGGGTGTGCTGAAACCGAAGAAAGCCCTGATTATCCTTGGCGGCATCATTCTGGGCCTGATGCTTTCTGTGCTTGGCGCACTGCTGCGCTCGATGTTCAGCCGTGGAATTGAGTCGCCACAGGTACTGGAAGATAACGGCATCAATGTGTACGCCAGCATCCCGCTGTCTGAGTGGCAGAAGAAACGCGATCAGGTCAAAACCGTCAAAGGCCTCAAGCGTTACAAACAGAGCCAGCTGCTGGCGGTGGGTAACCCGACTGATCTGGCGATTGAAGCCGTGCGCAGTCTGCGTACCAGTCTGCACTTCGCCATGATGCAGGCCAGCAATAACGTGCTGATGCTGACCGGGGTGAGCCCGTCAATCGGTAAAACCTTTGTCTGTGCCAACCTGGCTGCGGTGATTAGCCAGACGGGTAAACGCGTGCTGCTGATCGACTGCGATATGCGTAAAGGCTACACCCACGAACTGCTGGGCACCACCAACGATAACGGCCTGTCGGAAGTGCTGATTGGCAACGCTGACATCGCGACCTGCGCTAAACGGACCTCGATTACAAACTTTGACCTGATAACGCGCGGACAAGTGCCGCCGAATCCTTCGGAACTGCTGATGAGCGACCGCTTTAGCGAGCTGGTGAAGTGGGCGAGCAGCCAGTATGACCTGGTGCTGATCGACACCCCGCCAATTCTGGCGGTAACCGATGCGGGGATCGTGGGTCGCCATGCAGGCACCACGCTGATGGTAGCGCGTTACGCGGTGAACACCCTGAAAGAAGTGGAGACCAGCCTCAGCCGCTTCGAGCAGAACGGCATCCACGTGAAGGGGGTGATCCTCAACTCCATCTTCCGCCGCGCGACCGGATATCAGGATTACGGTTACTACGAGTACGAATACAAGTCTGACAGTAAATAATCTTCCCCCTCTCCCTAACCCTCTCCCAAAGGGCGAGGGAACGTATTCCCCCTCTCCCTTTGGGAGAGGGCCGGGGAGAGGGGAGACTCAGCCATCCGGGGAACACAATGACCACCCAACACCCTTTGATTTCTGTTTATATGCCGACATGGAACCGTCAGCAGCTGGCTATTCGCGCCATCAAATCGGTGCTGCGCCAGGATTACCCTCACTGGGAAATGATGATTGTTGACGACTGCTCCTCCTCGTTTGAACAGCTGCAACACTTCATCGAAGAGCTGAACGACCCGCGCATCCGCTATACCCGGAATGACTTCAACTCAGGGGCTTGTGCGGTGCGTAACCAGGCCATCTTGCAGGCCAGCGGGCAGTTCATCACCGGGATTGATGATGACGATGAATGGACGCCCAACCGTCTGTCGGTGTTCCTTGAACACAAGCACCAGCTGGTCACGCACGCGTTCCTGTATGCCAACGACTATGTCTGCGAAGGCGAGGTCTATTCCCAGCCTGCGAGCTTGCCGCTCTACCCGAAATCGCCGTTCTCCCGCAAGCTGTTTTTCAAGCGCAACATCATTGGTAATCAGGTCTTTAGCTGGGCGTGGCGTTTCAAAGAGCACCTGTTCGACACTGAACTGAAAGCGGCTCAGGACTATGACATCTTCCTGCGCATGGTGACGGAATACGGCGAGCCGTGGAAAGTCGAAGAGGCGACGCAAATTCTGCACATCAATCACGGTGAAATGCAGATAACGTCTTCGCCGAAGAAATTCTCCGGCTACTTCCATTTTTACCGCAAACACAAAGACAAATTCGACCGCGCCAGCAAGAAGTATCAGCTGTTCACGCTCTACCAGATCCGCAACAAGCGCATGAACTGGCGCACGCTGATGACGCTGCTTTCGGTGCGCAACGGCAAACGTCTGGCTGATGGACTGCGGGGGAAATGATGCTGCTTGAAGATCTCCGCGCCAACAGCTGGAGCCTGCGTCCGTGCTGCATGGTGGTGAGCTACCGTATTGCCCATTTTTGCTCTGTCTGGCGTAAGAAGAGCGTCATCAACAATCTGTGGGCCGCGCCCGTGTTGCTGATGTATCGCTTTATCACCGAATGCCTGTTTGGCTATGAAATTCAGGCTGCCGCCACCATTGGCCGCCGTTTCACCATCCATCATGGCTATGCCGTGGTCATCAATAAGAACGTGGTCGCAGGTGATGATTTTACGATTCGCCACGGCGTCACTCTCGGTAATCGCGGGCCAGACAGCCTGGCGTGTCCGTTGATTGGCAACGGCGTAGAGCTGGGCGCCAACGTCGTCATGATCGGTGAGATAACCATCGGCAATAACGTCACCGTCGGCGCTGGCAGCGTGGTGCTGGACAGCGTGCCGGACAATGCGCTGGTGGTCGGTGAAAAAGCGCGAGTAAAGGTCATTAAATGAATATTCTTCAATTTAACGTGCGTCTGGCTGAAGGCGGTGCTGCAGGCGTGGCGCTGGATTTACATCAGCGCGCGCTGCAACAAGGCCTGGCTTCGCGCTTTGTGTATGGCTATGGCAAAGGCGGCAAGAAAAGCGTCAGCCATGACAACTATGCCAACGTGATTAAGCAAACCTCGCGAGTTACGTCCATCGCCAACATCGCGCTGTTTCGTCTGTTCAATCGCGATTTGTTCGGCAACCTGAACAATCTGTATCGCACCGTGACCCGCACGTCCGGCCCGGTCGTGCTGCATTTTCACGTGCTGCACAGCTACTGGCTGAATCTGGATGAGGTGGTCGATTTTTGCCACAAGCTGAAAGAACACAAACGCGACGTGCGTTTTATCTGGACGCTGCACGATCACTGGAGCGTCACCGGGCGTTGTGCGTTTCTTGATGGCTGCGAAGAGTGGAAAAGCGGCTGCGGTAAATGCCCGACGCTGACCAACTATCCGCCGGTGAAAATCGACCGGGCGCATCTGTTAGTTGGCGGTAAGCGCCAGCTGTTCCGTGAAATGATCGCCCTGGGCTGCCAGTTCATCTCGCCGAGCCAGCACGTGGCCGATGCGTTTAATCGCCTTTACGGCGAAGGGCAATGCCAAATCATCAACAACGGCATCGACGTCGCCACTGAAGAGATCCTGGCTGAGCTGGCCCCGATTAACTCTACAAACGGCAAACCCAAAATCGCCGTGGTGGCCCACGACTTACGCTATGACGGCAAAACCAATCAGCAACTGGTGCGCGACATCATTGCGTTGGGCGATGCAGTAGAAGTGCACACCTTCGGAAAGTTTTCGCCGTTTGAGGGCAGCAATGTCATCAATCATGGTTTCCTGACCGACAAGCGTCAATTGATGAGCGAACTGAATCAGCTCGATGCGTTGCTGTTCAGCTCGCGCGTGGATAACTACCCGCTGATCCTCTGTGAAGCGCTTTCGATTGGCGTGCCCGTGATTGCCACGCCAAGTGAAGCCGCGCAGGAAGTGTTAGCGAAATCTGGGGGGCGCACGGCAGAAACCGACGAAGTGCTGAGCCTGGTGCAGAAATCAAAAGCTGAGATTGCCGAAGCCATTTTTGGCACGTCTTTGGACGCGTTTCGCACCCGAAGCCGCCAGGCCTATAGCGGACAACAGATGCTGGAGGAATATGTCTCGTTCTATCAGACTCTGTAGTTACCTGCTGCTGCCCGTCATCTACCTGCTGGTTAACGTCAAAATCGCCCAGCTGGGTGAAAGTTTCCCGATTACCATTGTGACGTTTCTGCCCGTGTTGCTGTTGCTGTACGTCGAGCGCATCAGCCTGAAAAAGCTGATGATTGCGCTGGGCATCGGGGCAGGGCTGACGCTGTTTAACTACATTTTTGGTCAGTCACTGGACGCCAGCAAGTACGTCACCTCGACCATGCTGTTTATCTATATCGTCATCATTGTCGGCATGGTCTGGAGCATTCGTTTCAAAACCATCTCACCGCATAACTACGGCAAAATCCTGCGCTTCTTTTATGTCGTTGTCGGGCTGGTGGTGATGCTGGCCGCAGCCGAAATGGCGCAGATTATCCTTAGCGGCGGCAGCAGTTTAATGGAGACGATTTCGAAATATCTTATTTACAGCAACAGCTATGTTCTGAACTTTATCAAGTTTGGCGGCAAGCGAACCACCGCGCTGTATTTCGAACCGGCCTTCTTCGCCCTGGCATTAATCTCAATTTGGCTCAGCATCAAACAGTTTGGTATCAAAACACCGAAGACCGATGCTATGATTCTGGCAGGAATCGTTCTCTCAGGATCGTTTTCCGGGGTGATGACCTTTATCCTTTTTTATTTACTGGAATGGGCATTTCAGTATTTAAACAAAGACGCTATCAGTAAGAAGTTGCCGCTGGCGATTATTTCACTGGCTGTCTTTGTAGTGGGTATTGTTTTTGCCTTTCCGTATATTTCGGAGCGCGTTGGCGACCTCGGAACGGAAGGGTCATCGTCCTATTACCGTATTATTGGTCCATTGGTGATGGTCGGTTATTCCCTGACCCATATTGATGGGGTGGTGCGTTTTGGTTCCCTTTACGAATATGTTGCATCATTCGGAATCTTTAACGGTGCGGACGTCGGTAAAACCATAGACAATGGGTTGTATCTGCTGATTATTTATTTTTCCTGGTTCGCTATTTTATTGACCGTATGGTACATGGCGAAAATCGGAAAAATGATGATTAACGCGTTTGGCAATAATCAGAATTATCGCGTTCAGTTATTTCTTTTTTGCCCGGTATCGCTGTTTTTTACCGGTTCGATTTTTAGCCCGGAATATGCGTTTTTAATTGTTTGTCCATTTATTTTGCGTAAAGCGCTGAAGCTGACAAACAGCTAATGAGGAGTCAAAAGATGCTGCTAAGTGTGATTACCGTTGCGTTTCGAAATTATGAAGGCGTGGTGAAAACCTGGGCGTCATTGGCCCATCTGGCGCGGGATCCAAAAATCGAATTCGAATGGATTGTTGTCGATGGCGGCTCCGGTGACGGCACCGCTGAGTTCCTGGAAAACCTTAATGGTGAGTACAACTTACGCTACATCAGTGAGAAAGATAAGGGCATTTATGATGCCATGAACAAAGGCATCAATATGGCCCGCGGGAACTTTGCTATCTTTCTTAACTCCGGGGATGTGTTCCACCCGGAGATCGTGGAAAGCGTATTACAGCTTGGCAGCAAAAATGACGATGCGATGTATATCGGTGATGCGATGCTCGATTTTGGCGACGGCCATAAAGTGCGCCGCAGTGCGAAACATGGCTGGTATATCTACCACAGTTTGCCGGCCAGTCATCAGGCTATTTTCTTCCCGCTGAGCGGTTTGCAGCGTTATCCGTATGATTTGCAATATCGGGTTTCTTCGGATTATGCGCTGGCCGCCAGAATGTATAAGGAAGGGTATTCCTTTAAGCGCATTAAAGGCCTGGTCTCTGAATTCTCGATGGGCGGAGTGTCAACCTCCAATAATCTTGAATTATGTCAGGATGCGAAGAAAGTGCAGCGCCAGATTTTGCGAGTGCCGGGGTTCTGGGCAGAGATATCGTATTTATTAAGACTTCGCACCACAGGCAAAACGAAAGCCTTATATAACAAAGCCTGAATATAAGGATTAACCATGCAGGAATTAAGTGGATTCTCCGTGCCGAAAGGCTTTCGGGGCGGGAACGGTATTAAGGTTCAATTGTGGTGGGCGGTGCAGGCAACCTTATTTGCCTGGTCGCCACAAATACTCTATCGCTGGCGGGCGTTTTTATTGCGCCTGTTTGGCGCAAAAATCGGAAAAAACGTAGTCATTCGTCCTTCGGTGAAAATTACCTATCCGTGGAAATTAACCCTTGGTGATTACGCGTGGGTGGGCGATGACGCCGTGTTATATACCCTCGGCGATATTACGATTGGCGCCAATTCAGTGGTGTCGCAGAAATGTTATTTGTGCACCGGCAGTCACGATTATATGAGCGCGCATTTTGATATTAACGCGACGCCGATTGTGATTGGCGAGAAATGCTGGCTGGCAACGGATGTATTTGTCGCACCCGGCGTCACGATCGGTGATGGCACCGTCGTTGGCGCGCGCAGCAGCGTATTTAAACCGCTTCCGGCAAATGTGATTTGCCGTGGCAACCCTGCAGTGGTGACGCGCGAACGCGTTGAAACTATTCAATCCCTGTAAGTAGAGGAAAATAAACATGACTAAAGTCGCACTCATCACCGGCGTAACCGGGCAGGATGGTTCCTACCTGGCAGAACTGCTGCTGGAAAAAGGCTATGAAGTTCACGGTATTAAGCGTCGTGCTTCTTCTTTCAACACCGAACGTGTGGACCACATCTATCAGGATCCTCATGCGGCTAACCCAAAATTCCATCTGCATTACGGTGACCTGACCGACACCTCCAACCTGACCCGTATTCTGCAGGAAGTGCAGCCGGACGAGGTGTACAACCTGGGCGCGATGAGCCACGTGGCGGTTTCTTTTGAGTCCCCTGAATACACCGCCGACGTAGATGCCATCGGTACGCTGCGTCTGCTGGAAGCCATCCGTTTCCTCGGTCTTGAGAAGAAAACCCGTTTCTATCAGGCATCCACTTCTGAGCTGTACGGCCTGGTGCAGGAAATCCCACAGAAAGAGACCACGCCGTTCTACCCGCGTTCTCCATATGCGGTGGCGAAAATGTACGCCTACTGGATCACCGTCAACTACCGCGAATCCTACGGCATGTACGCCTGTAACGGCATCCTGTTCAACCACGAATCTCCGCGCCGTGGCGAAACCTTCGTGACTCGCAAAATCACGCGTGCGATTGCCAACATTGCTCAGGGTCTGGAGAAGAAACTGCACCTCGGCAACATGGACTCCCTGCGTGACTGGGGCCATGCCAAAGACTACGTGAAAATGCAGTGGATGATGCTGCAACAGGAAAAACCGGAAGATTTCGTTATCGCGACCGGCGTGCAGTACTCCGTGCGTCAGTTCGTTGAAATGGCGGCGGCCCAACTGGGTATCAAACTGCGCTTTGAAGGCACGGGCGTGGATGAGAAAGGCATTGTTGTTTCCGTGACGGGCCACGATGCGCCAGGCGTGAAGCCAGGGGATGTGATTGTGGAAGTTGACCCGCGTTACTTCCGCCCTGCTGAAGTGGAAACGCTGCTCGGCGACCCAACCAAAGCACACGAAAAACTGGGCTGGAAACCGGAAACCACCCTGCGCGAGATGGTCTCTGAGATGGTCGCCAAAGATCTGGAAGCAGCGAAGAAACACTCCCTGCTTAAAGCTCACGGCTACGAGGTAGCCATCGCGCTGGAGTCCTGATTTCATGACCAGACAACGTATTTTCGTGGCGGGCCATCGGGGTATGGTTGGCTCCGCCATTGTTCGACAGCTTGAACAGCGCGGGGATGTGGAACTGGTTCTGCGCACCCGCGATGAGCTGAACCTGCTTGACGGCAAAGCGGTGAATGAGTTCTTTGCGCAAGAGCGCATCGATCAGGTGTATCTGGCGGCGGCGAAAGTCGGCGGGATCGTGGCGAACAACAGCTTCCCGGCGGATTTCATCTACGAAAACATGATGATCGAAAGCAACATCGTTCACGCGGCGCATCTGCATAACGTGAACAAGCTGCTGTTCCTCGGCTCGTCCTGCATTTACCCGAAAATGGCGAAGCAGCCGATCCCGGAAAGCGAGCTGTTGCAGGGAACTTTGGAAGCGACCAACGAGCCCTACGCGATTGCCAAAATCGCCGGGATCAAGCTGTGCGAATCGTACAACCGTCAGCATAACCGCGACTACCGCTCGGTGATGCCGACCAACCTGTACGGGCCGCATGACAACTTCCACCCGAGCAATTCGCACGTGATCCCGGCGCTGCTGCGTCGTTTCCACGAAGCGACTCAGGCGAATACGCCTGACGTGGTGGTGTGGGGCAGCGGCACGCCGATGCGTGAATTCCTGCACGTGGACGACATGGCGGCTGCCAGCATTCACGTGATGGAGCTGGATCGTGAAGTGTGGCAAGAGAACACCGAGCCGATGCTGTCGCACATCAACGTCGGCACCGGCGTGGACTGCACCATTCGCGAACTGGCGCAGACTATCGCCAAAGTGGTGGGCTACAAGGGCCGCGTGGTGTTTGACGCTTCTAAGCCAGACGGCACCCCGCGCAAGCTGCTGGATGTGTCTCGTCTGCATCAGCTTGGCTGGTATCACGAAGTGACGCTCGAAGCGGGTCTGGCGAGTACTTACCAGTGGTTCCTTGAGAACCAGCACCGCTTCCGGGGGTAAACCATGTTTCTGAAGCCAGAAGATTTTGCCACCGTGGTGCGTTCCACGCCGCTCATCTCCCTTGATTTGATTGTCGAGAACGCACAGGGCGAATTTCTGCTCGGGAAACGTAACAACCGTCCGGCACAGGGCTATTGGTTCGTGCCGGGCGGACGAGTGCAGAAAGACGAAACCCTTGCGGACGCTTTTGCACGCCTGACGGAAGCGGAGCTGGGCGTGAGCCTGCCGCTCTCTGCCGGGCAGTTTAACGGCGTGTGGCAGCACTTCTACGACGATAACTTCTCCGGCACGGATTTCAGCACCCATTACGTGGTGCTGGGGTTCCGCGTTCAGGTGGAGCAAACCTCGCTCGCGCTGCCGACCGCGCAGCATAACGATTATTGCTGGCTCACCAGGCAGGCATTGCTGGCGGCGGACAATGTCCACGCCAACAGCCGCGCCTATTTCCACACCGAGCCAAGCACGGAGGCACCCGTCCTGTGAAAATCCTGGTTTATGGCATCAACTACTCTCCGGAACTGACCGGCATCGGCAAATACACCGGAGAGATGGTCGAGTGGATGGCGCAGCAAGGGCACGACGTCCGCGTGATCACTGCCCCGCCGTATTACCCGGAATGGAAAGTGGGCGAGCGTTACTCTTCCTGGTGCTACCGTAGGGAAGAGGGCGCGGCGACCGTCTGGCGCTGCCCGCTGTATGTGCCGAAACAACCTTCAACGCTGAAGCGCCTGATCCATTTAGGCAGCTTCGCGCTGAGCAGTTTTTTCCCGCTGATGGCGCAACGTCGCTGGAAGCCGGACAGGATTATTGGCGTGGTGCCGACCCTGTTTTGCACCCCTGGCATGCGCCTGCTGGCGAAACTCTCCGGCGCACGCACGCTGCTGCATATTCAGGATTACGAAGTCGACGCGATGCTCGGCCTGGGCATGGCGGGCAAAGGCAAGGGCGGCAAGGTAGCGAAACTGGCAAGCCGCTTCGAGCGCAGTGGGCTGCATAACGTCGATAACGTTTCCACGATTTCGCGCTCGATGATGAACAAAGCGCAGGAAAAGGGCGTGGCGGCGGAGAAAGTGATTTTCTTCCCCAACTGGTCAGAAGTGGCCCGTTTTCGCGACGTCAACCCGACGCAGGTTGCGGTATTGCGCGAGCAGCTTGGCCTGCCTTCAGATCGCAAAATCATTCTTTACTCCGGCAACATCGGCGAAAAGCAGGGGCTGGAAAATGTCGTTGCGGCCGCTGAACAGTTGCAGGACAAGCCGTGGCTGTTCGCCATTGTCGGGCAGGGCGGCGGAAAAGCGCGCCTGGAAAAGCTGGTCGCAGAGCGGGGATTAAGCAACGTGCGTTTCTTCCCGTTGCAGTCTTACGAGGCGCTGCCCGCGCTGCTGAAAATGGCGGATTGCCATCTGGTTATCCAGAAGCGCGGCGCAGCAGACGCGGTGCTGCCGTCGAAACTGACCAATATTCTGGCCGTGGGCGGCAACGCGGTGATCACCGCAGAAGCGGAAACCGAGCTGGGCCAGCTTTGCGAGGCGCATCCGGGGATTGCCGTTTGTGTTGAACCGGAGTCGGTTCCTGAGCTGGTTGACGGGATCGAACGCGCGCTGCTGATGCCACAGAACAACACGATTGCTGGCGATTACGCCGAACGCACGCTCGACAAAGAGAACGTGCTGAAGACATTCATTAATGCTATTTCCGTAGCAGACGTCGGAGTGAAATCATGAGTCAGACCCAACTCTATCCGGTAGTGATGGCCGGTGGCTCCGGTAGCCGTTTATGGCCGCTGTCCCGTGTGCTTTACCCGAAACAGTTCCTGTGCCTGAAGGGCGAGTTAACCATGCTGCAAACGACGGTGAACCGTCTCAACGGCGTGGAGTGTGAAAGCCCGGTGGTTATCTGCAACGAACAGCACCGTTTTATCGTTGCCGAGCAGCTGCGCAAGCTCAACAAATTGACCGAGAACATTATTCTCGAACCGGCTGGCCGTAATACTGCGCCTGCGATTGCGCTGGCCGCGCTGGCGGCAAAACGCAGCAGCCCGGAGAACGATCCGCTGATGCTGGTGCTGGCTGCTGACCACGTCATTCAGAATGAAGAGGCTTTCCGTAACGCCGTGCGTGACGCCATTCCGTATGCCGAAAGCGGCAAACTGGTGACCTTCGGGATCGTGCCGGACCTGCCGGAAACCGGCTATGGCTACATTCGTCGCGGCGAAGTCAGCGCGGGCGAGAAAGACTCAGTGGCGTTTTCCGTGGCGCAGTTTGTTGAAAAACCGAATCTGGAAACCGCGCAGGCGTATGTCTCCTGCGGGGAATATTACTGGAACAGCGGCATGTTCCTGTTCCGCGCCGGGCGCTATCTGGAAGAACTGGGCAAATTCCGCCCGGATATTTTGCAGGCCTGCGAGAAGGCCATGGACGTGGTTGACCCGGATCTCGACTTTATCCGTGTTGATGAAGCAGCGTTCCTGGCCTGCCCTGAAGAGTCCATCGACTATGCCGTGATGGAAAGAACCGCCGACGCGGTGGTGGTGCCAATGGATGCAGGCTGGAGCGATGTCGGCTCCTGGTCCTCACTGTGGGAAATCAGCAACCACACCGCCGAAGGGAATGTGCACCACGGCGATGTTATCAGCCATAAAACTGAAAACAGCTATGTGTATGCCGAATCCGGGCTGGTGACCACCGTTGGGGTAAAGGATTTGGTGGTGGTGCAGACCAAAGACGCCGTGCTTATCGCCGACCGCAACGCGGTGCAGGACGTGAAAAAAGTGGTGGAGCAGATTAAGGCCGATGGTCGCCATGAGCATCACATTCACCGCGAGGTGTACCGTCCCTGGGGCAAATATGACTCCATTGACTCCGGCGACCGTTATCAGGTGAAACGCATCACCGTGAAACCGGGCGAAGGCTTATCGGTGCAGATGCATCACCACCGCGCGGAACACTGGATTATCGTGGCGGGCACCGCGAAGGTGACCATCAACGAAGACGTGAAGCTGCTCGGGGAAAACGAATCCATCTACATTCCGCTCGGTGCCACGCACTGCCTGGAAAACCCGGGCAAGATCCCGCTTGACCTGATTGAAGTGCGCTCGGGCTCCTACCTCGAAGAGGATGACATCGTGCGGTTCGAGGACCGGTACGGGCGCGTGTAAAGACCACCGGCCCGGCAAGTCACACGCCGCCGGGCAATTCCTGAAAAACCAAATTTTGGCCCATTTGGGTCACGGCTGACTGTTGCCTGAAAAGGGTAAAAACATGACCAAATTAACCTGTTTTAAAGCCTATGACATTCGCGGCAAGCTCGGTGAAGAGCTGAATGAAGAGATTGCGACCCGCATTGGCCGTGCCTATGGCGAGTTCCTGAAACCCAAAACCATCGTGCTCGGTGGCGATGTTCGCCTGACCAGCGAAAGCCTGAAGATGGCGCTGGCAAAAGGCCTGCGTGATGCGGGCGTGGACGTGCTGGATATCGGGCTTTCCGGCACCGAAGAGATTTATTTCGCCACGTTTAACCTGGGCGTGGACGGCGGTATCGAAGTGACCGCCAGCCATAACCCGATGGATTACAACGGCATGAAGCTGGTGCGCGAAGGCGCTCGCCCGATCAGCGGCGACACCGGCCTGCGCGATGTGCAGCGTCTGGCGGAAGCGAATGACTTCCCGCCAGTGGATGCCAAAAAACGCGGCAGCTACCAGAAAATCGACCTGCGTAAAGCGTACATCGATCACCTGCTGGGCTATATCGACACCGCTAACCTCAGGCCGCTGAAGCTGGTGATCAACTCCGGTAACGGCGCGGCGGGCCCGGTTGTCGATGCGCTGGAAGCTCGCTTCAAAGCCCTGAACGTGCCGGTGACGTTCATCAAAGTTCACAACACGCCTGACGGTAACTTCCCGAACGGGATCCCGAATCCGCTGCTGCCGGAGTGCCGCGACGACACCCGCAATGCGGTGATTGAACACGGGGCGGATATGGGCATCGCCTTTGACGGCGACTTCGACCGCTGCTTCCTGTTCGACGAAACCGGGCAGTTTATTGAGGGCTACTACATTGTCGGCCTGCTGGCGGAAGCGTTCCTCGAGAAAGCGCCGGGCGAACGCATCATTCACGACCCGCGCCTTTCCTGGAACACCGTTGATGTGGTGGAAGCGGCAGGCGGCACGCCGGTGATGTCGAAAACGGGCCACGCGTTTATCAAAGAGCGCATGCGCCAGGAAGACGCCATTTACGGTGGCGAAATGAGCGCTCACCACTATTTCCGTGATTTCGCCTACTGCGACAGCGGAATGATCCCCTGGCTGCTGGTGGCTGAACTGCTGTGCCTGAAAGGCAAAACGCTCGGCGAGCTGGTGCGTGACCGCATGCTGGCTTTCCCGGCGAGCGGAGAAATCAACAGCAAGCTGGAAGAGCCTGCTCTGGCCATTGCCCGCGTGGAGCAACATTTCGCTCAGCACGCGCTGGAGATCGACCGCACCGACGGCATCAGCCTCGCGTTTGCGGACTGGCGCTTCAACCTGCGTTCCTCCAACACCGAGCCTGTGGTGCGTCTGAACGTCGAGTCTCGCGGCGATACCTCGCTGATGGAAGCGCGGACGAAGGACATTCTGGCGCTGCTGAATCAGTAACACACTGCCCCTCACCCTAACCCTCTCCCCATAGGGGAGAGGGGATCGCCTGGTGCGGTCTTTTCTCCCTCGCCCCTTTGGGGAGAGGGCCGGGGTGAGGGGGAAAACATCAACAACAGGAACAACGATGACGACTCTAAGAAAGCGCGAGCGAGCCAAAACGAATGCATCGTTAATTTCAATGGTGCAGCGATTCTCTGACATCACCATCATGGTGAGTGGCCTGTGGGTTGTCTGCAAAGGGGCGGGATTACCTTTTACCTACACGCATCAGTTGATGGTTCTGATAACCCTGGTGGTGTTTCAGATGATCGGCGGGATGACGGACTTTTACCGCTCCTGGCGAGGCGTGCGCATTACGACTGAACTCTTATTACTGCTGCAAAACTGGACGCTGGCGTTGATTTTCACCGCAGGCGTACTGGCCTTCAACGACGACTTCAACAACAGCGTCTCGCTGTGGCTCGGCTGGTATGTGTTAAGCACCTGCGGAATGATCGGCTGCCGGACGTTTATTCGTTTCGGTGTGGGCTGGTTACGCCATCGCGGTTACAACGTTCGCACCGTGGCCGTCGCGGGTGATATGCCTGCGGGGCAGGCGCTGCTCGACAGCTTCCGCAATCAGCCGTGGCTGGGGTTCGATGTTCTCGGCAGCTATCACGATGCCAAACCGGGCGGCGTGACGGCAGACTGGGCGGGTAACTATGAGCAACTGCTGGACGATGCACGCGGCGGCAAAATTCATAACGTCTACATTGCGCTGTCGATGCAGGACGAAGTGCGAATCAAAGACCTGGTTCGTGACCTGGCGGATACCACCTGTTCGGTGATCCTCATTCCGGACGTTTTCACCTTCAATATTCTGCATTCACGCATTGATGAAGTGAACGGAGTGCCGGTAGTGCCGCTGTATGACACGCCGCTTTCCGGGCTGAATCGGGTGATTAAGCGTCTGGAAGATATCGTGCTTTCTTCGCTCATTCTGCTGCTGATTTCACCGGTGCTGCTGTGTATTTCGCTGGCGGTGAAGTTCACTTCGCCGGGGCCGATTATCTTCCGTCAGACCCGTTACGGGATGGACGGTATACCTATCAAAGTGTGGAAGTTCCGCTCCATGAAGGTGATGGAAAATGATGCGGTTGTGACGCAAGCGACGCAAAACGACCCGCGCGTGACGCCTGTTGGCAACTTCCTGCGCCGCACTTCTCTGGATGAGTTGCCGCAGTTTATCAACGTCCTGACCGGAGGCATGTCGATTGTTGGGCCTCGTCCCCATGCTGTGGCGCACAACGAGCAGTATCGCCAGTTAATCGAAGGCTACATGCTGCGCCATAAGGTGAAACCGGGCATTACCGGCTGGGCGCAAATCAACGGCTGGCGCGGTGAAACCGACACGCTTGAGAAGATGGAAAAGCGTGTGGAGTTCGACCTGGAATACATCCGTGAGTGGAGCCTGTGGTTCGATATTCGCATCGTGTTCCTGACGGTGTTCAAAGGCTTTGTCAACAAAGCGGCGTACTGAGGTAGCGAGATGAGCCTGAGAGAAAAAACCATTAGCGGGGCCAAATGGTCCGCGATGGCGACCGTGGTGATTATCGGTCTGGGGCTGGTGCAGATGACCGTGCTGGCCCGCATTATCGACAATCACCAGTTCGGCCTGCTGACCGTATCGCTGGTGATCATCGCCCTCGCGGACACGCTGTCGGATTTCGGCATCGCCAACTCCATCATCCAGCGTAAAGAGATAAGCCACCTTGAGCTCACCACCCTGTACTGGCTGAACGTTGGCCTGGGGATGGTGGTTTTCGCGCTGGTCTTTTCCCTGAGCGGGGTGATTGCCAGCGTGTTGCATAACCCGGATCTGGCGCCGTTGATGCGTACGCTGTCGTTCGCGTTTGTGGTTATCCCACACGGGCAGCAGTTCCGCGCGCTGATGCAAAAAGAGCTGGAATTCAACAAGATTGGCATGATTGAAACCTCGGCCGTGCTGGCCGGGTTTACCTTCACGGTGATCAGCGCTCATTTCTGGCCGTTGGCGATGACGGCCATTCTGGGTTATCTGGTGAACAGTGCCGTGCGCACGCTGCTTTTCGGCTGGTCTGGACGCAAGATTTACCGCCCGGGCCTGCATTTTTCACTGGCGTCTGTCTCCTCGAACCTGCGCTTTGGCGCGTGGCTGACGGCAGACAGCATCATCAACTATGTGAACACGAATCTGTCGACGCTGGTGCTGGCGCGTATTCTTGGCGCGAGCGTCGCCGGGGGCTACAACCTGGCGTACAACGTGGCGGTTGTGCCGCCGATGAAGCTCAACCCGATTATCACCCGCGTGCTTTTTCCGGCGTTTGCCAAGATTCAGGATGATACCGCGAAGCTTCGCGTGAACTTCTACAAGCTGCTGTCGGTAGTGGGGATCATCAACTTCCCGGTGCTGCTCGGCCTGATGGTGGTCAGCAACAACATGGTGCCGCTGGTGTTTGGCGAGAAGTGGGTCAGCATTGTCCCTGTGCTGCAACTGCTGTGCGTGGTGGGGCTGTTGCGTTCTGTCGGCAACCCGATTGGCTCGCTGCTGATGGCCAAAGCTCGCGTCGATATCAGCTTCAAATTCAACGTCTTTAAAACCTTCTTGTTCATTCCGGCGATTATCGCAGGCGGCCATCTGGCAGGCGCGCTGGGCGTGACGCTGGGCTTTTTACTCGTGCAGATCATCAACACCGTGCTGAGCTACTTCGTGATGATTAAACCCGTGCTGGGCTCAAGCTATCGCGAATACATGCTGAGCCTGTGGCTGCCGTTTTACCTGTCGCTGCCGACGCTGGCGGTGAGCTACGGCCTGGGCGTGGTGCTGAAGAACGCGCTGCCCTTACCGCTACTGCTCGCCGTGCAGGTGGCCGCAGGCGCGGCTGCATTTGCGCTGATGATTGTGCTCTCACGCCACCCGCTGGTGGTGGAGATGAAACGGCAGCTGTGCCGCAGTGAAAAAATGAAAGTGTTATTGCGGGCTGGTTGAGTGCCAGCCCCTCTCCCCCGGCCCCTCTCCCTAAGGGCGAGGGGAGAAATCATTCCCTCTCCCCGTGGGAGAGGGTTAGGGAGAGGGCATCAGGCAGCTCCCGATGAATGAAGAACCCCGATTTAGAGGTCATACATGAAATTACTGATTCTAGGCAATCACACCTGTGGTAATCGCGGCGACAGCGCCATTCTGCGCGGCCTGCTTGATGCCATCAACACCCTGAACCCGGATGCTGAAGTGGACGTGATGAGCCGCTATCCGGTGAGTTCATCCTGGCTGCTGAACCGCCCGGTGATGGGCGACCCGCTGTATGCGCAGATGAAGCAGCACAACAATGCTGCCGGGGTGATGGGGCGGGTGAAGAAAATCCTGCGTCGTCGCTATCAGCATCAGGTGCTGCTTTCCCGCGTGACCGACACGGGCAAGCTGCGCAATATCCGCATCGCTCAGGGCTTCACCGATTTTGTCCGTTTGCTCAGCAACTACGACGCCATCATCCAGGTCGGCGGCTCGTTCTTTGTGGATTTGTATGGCGCGCCGCAGTTTGAGCACGCGCTTTGTACCTTTATGGCGAAAAAGCCGTTGTACATGATTGGCCACAGCGTGGGGCCCTTCCAGGATCCGCAGTTTAACCAGCTGGCAAACCATGTGTTTGCGCAGTGTGATGCGCTGATCCTGCGTGAATCGGTCAGCCTGAACCTGATGAAGCGCAGCGACATCACCACGGCGAAAGTCGAGCAGGGCGTGGATACCGCCTGGCTGGTCGAGCACCACAACGACGATTTCACGCCGAGCTATGCTGTCGAACACTGGCTAAAAACCATCAGCCAAAAGAAAAGCGTGGCTATCACCCTGCGTGAACTTGCCCCGTTCGATAAGCGCCTTGGCACAACCCAGCAGGCCTACGAAGAAGCCTTTGCGGGCGTGGTGAATCGCATTATTGAGGCGGGTTATCAGGTGATTGCGCTGTCGACCTGTACCGGAATCGACAGCTACAACAAAGATGACCGGATGGTGGCGTTGAATTTGCGTCAGCACATTCAGGATCCTGCTCAGTATCACGTGGTGATGGATGAGCTCAACGACCTTGAAATGGGCAAAATTCTTGGCGCGTGCGACCTGACGGTGGGCACACGCCTGCATTCGGCGATTATCTCGATGAACTTCGACACGCCAGCCATTGCCATCAATTACGAACACAAATCCGCCGGTATCATGCAGCAGCTCGGCATGCCGGAAATGGCGATTGATATCAGACATTTGCTGGATGGAAGCCTTGGCGCGATGGTGGCTGACACACTGGGCCAACTGCCTGCTATCAACGAACGCCTGCGCGTGGCGGTCAAAGCCGAGCGTGAAAACGGAATACATATGGTGAAATCGGTCCTCGACCGTATCAAGGAGGTGAAATGAAGATTGGATTCTTCCTGTTAAAATTCCCACTGTCGTCAGAGACGTTTGTTTTAAATCAGATAGTCGCGTTTATCGACATGGGTTATGAGGTGGAGATTGTCTCGCTGCTGAAAGGCGACATGACCAACACCCATGAAGCCTTCAGGCGTTATGGCCTGGCGGAGAAAACGCGCTGGTTGCAGGCTGAACCGGAAGGCAAGCTGGCGAAGCTGCGTTACCGGGCCACCAACACGCTGAAAGGGTTGCATCGCGCGGCCACCTGGCGTTCGCTTGATCCGCGTCGTTATGGCAATGAGGCGCGTAACCTGATCCTTTCCTCCATTACGGCGAAAAATCCTGAGCCTATCAGCGCAGATGTCTTTATCGCCCATTTCGGCCCGGCGGGCGTGACCGCTGCCAAACTGCGCGAGCTGGGCGTGATCCGCGGCAAAATTGCGACTGTGTTCCACGGCGTGGATATTTCCAGCCGAGAAGTGCTTCAGCATTACACCCCGGAGTATCAGCAGCTGTTCCGCCGTGGCGATTTGATGCTGCCGATTAGCGACCTGTGGGCGAAGCGCCTGCAAACCATGGGCTGCCCGCCGGAGAAGATTGCGGTGTCGCGCATGGGCGTGAACATGGATCGCTTCGCTCTGCGCGCCGCCAAAGAGCCGGGGAAAACCCTGCAGATCATTTCTGTTGCCCGTCTGACCGAGAAAAAAGGGCTGCACGTGGCGATTGAAGCCTGCCGCCAGCTCAAACAGCGTGGCGTTGATTTCCACTATCGCATTCTTGGTATCGGCCCGTGGGAACGCCGCCTGAAAACGCTAATCGAGCAGTATCAGCTTGAAGACGTGGTGGAGATGCCGGGCTTTAAGCCAAGTCATGAAGTCAAAGCGATGCTCGATGAAGCGGATGTGTTCCTGCTGCCCTCCGTCACTGGCACCGACGGAGATATGGAAGGCATTCCGGTGGCGCTGATGGAAGCGATGGCGGTCGGCATTCCGGTGGTATCGACCCTTCACAGTGGCATTCCTGAGCTGATTGAAACGGACGAATCAGGCTGGCTGGTCCCTGAAAATGACGCGGCTGCGTTAGCCAATCGCCTGAGTGCGCTGAGCGCTTATGAACAGCAAACGCTGGAGCCTGTCGTCACGAAGGCGCGCGAAAAAGTGGAAACCACCTTTAACCAGCAGGTGATCAACCGCCAACTGGCGAGCCTGCTGCAGACGCTGTAAAGAGGTCGCATGACTGCAAAAAAGTACTCCCTCTCACGACGACACTTCCTTCAAGCCAGCTCTGCGCTGGCTGCTCTGCCTCTCATTAACAGCCCTGCCGCTTTGGCGGTTGGGCAAACCAAAGCCGCAGATATCCGGGCCTACAACACGCACAATGACTGGATTCGGGCCTTCAACGATGCCTTCAAAGACAGCGATGTGGTCACCGTTCCGCAAGGCGTGACCTGTGAAAACATCAATACCGGCATCATCATCCCTCCGGGGAAAACGCTGCAAATAGAAGGCGCGCTGAACGGCAACGGGCGAGGGCGCTTCGCGTTGCAGGATGGCTGTAAAATCATCGGCAGCCATCAGGGCACGCTCAACAATATCTGCCTGGATGTGCGTGGATCAGACTGCGTGATTGAAGGGGTGACGATGAGCGGCTATGGCCCGGTCGCGCAGATTTTCATCGGCGGGAAAGACACCCGCACGATGCGCAACTTGCTTATCGATAACATCACCATCACCAAAGCGAACTACGGCATTTTAAGGCAGGGATTTCATAACCAGTTTGATGGCGTGAAAATAACTAACGGCCGTTTTACCCAGTTACAGGGCGATGCGATTGAATGGAATGTCGCCATTAATGATAAGAACATTCTCATTTCTGACCATGTGATCGACACCATTAACTGCACCAACGGCAAGATAAACTGGGGCATCGGAATAGGGCTTGCGGGCAGCACGTATAACAACAGTTATCCGGAAGATCAGTCGGTCAAAAACTTTGTCGTGGCGAACATCACCGGCCGAAATTGTCGTCAGCTGGTGCATGTGGAAAATGGCAAACACTTCATCATTCGTAATGTAAAAGCGCAAAATATCACCCCGGCGTTCAGTAAACAGGCGGGAATCGATAACGCCACGGTGGCAATTTACGGCTGTGATAATTTCATTATTGATAATGTCGAGATGGTCAATAGCGCCGGAATGCTGATTGGCTACGGCGTGATTAAGGGCAATTACCTCTCGATACCGCAGAACTTCCAGCTCTCGAATATCAGGATGGACAACACGGACATGCCGACCAAACTGCGGGGCATCCAGATTTCATCAGGCAATGCGCCGTCGTTTGTCTCCATCACCAACCTCGATATCAAACGCGCCTCGCTGGAGCTGCACAACAAGCCGCAGCACCTTTTCATGCGTAATATCAACGTTATGCAGGATGCAGACCGCGGCCCGGCGCTGTCGATGAACTTCGATTTACGCAAAGATGTGCGGGGTAAATTTATGGCGAAAGAGGACACCTTGCTGTCGCTCGCGAACATCAAAGCCGTGAATGAAAAGGGCGTGCGCTCCGTGGATATCGACCGGGTCGATCAGCACACGATTAACGCCAGCGGGCTGAATTTTAGGCTGCCGGGGCGGTAAATCCGAGGATTCCTGGAAAAGCTTGCTAACTCTCGGATTGAACCTGAAGTTTTATCAAATTTAGCCAGGTATCATCAAAAAAACGTGCTGGATTAAACGTCCTGACTGGCTATAATTCTTCAACCATTCACAGGTGGACATGATAATGATTAATTTGAAAGCAGTAATTCCGGTAGCGGGCCTCGGGATGCATATGCTTCCTGCCACCAAGGCTATTCCGAAAGAAATGCTGCCGATCGTTGACAAGCCGATGATCCAATACATCGTCGACGAAATTGTTGCTGCAGGGATCAAAGAAATCGTCCTGGTCACCCACGCGTCCAAGAACGCCGTGGAAAACCACTTCGACACCTCTTATGAGCTTGAGTCACTGCTGGAGCAGCGCGTTAAGCGTCAGCTGCTGGCCGAAGTGCAGTCTATCTGTCCGCCGGGTGTGACTATCATGAACGTGCGCCAGGCGCAGCCACTGGGCCTGGGCCATTCCATTCTGTGCGCTCGCCCGATTGTTGGCGATAACCCGTTTGTGGTTGTGCTGCCAGATATCATTCTGGATAACGCCACAGCTGACCCACTGCGCTATAACCTTGCCGCGATGGTTGCCCGTTTCAATGAAACAGGCCGTAGCCAGGTGTTGGCGAAGCATATGGACGGCGACCTGAGCGAATACTCCATCATCAAAACCAAAGAGCCACTGGACAACGAAGGCAATGTGAGCCGCATTGTTGAGTTCGTTGAAAAACCAGACCAGCCGCAGACGCTGGATTCTGACCTGATGGCAGTTGGCCGCTATGTGCTTTCCGCAGATGTCTGGGCAGAACTGGAAAAAACCGAGCCAGGTGCCTGGGGCCGCGTGCAACTGACTGACGCTATTGCCGAACTGGCGAAGAAACAGTCCGTCGATGCCATGTTGATGACCGGCGACAGCTACGACTGCGGTAAGAAAATGGGCTATATGCAGGCATTCGTACAGTACGGCCTGCGTAACCTGAAAGAAGGTGCTAAGTTCCGAGAAAGCATCAAGAAATTATTGGTAGGCTGATTCCCAGGAAGCAGTATGCCAAACTGAACGGCAGGGGAGGTTATGAAGCGATTAACGCGCATTCATGACGCCACTGCCTTTTTTTTATTTCAAAATCAATGGGTTGCCACTGAGTAAGAAATGTCATTTTAGACATCAAATCAGGGATTTCCACTTGTTTTGAGATGTGTTTAAGACCACAATATTGGATTAGATTGAGCGGAGTGATGGTTGATTTTTAATCATTAGTCCTGATCGCATACTGACTTTACGTTCAGTGCACTGGTAGCTGTTGAGCCAGGGGCGGTAGCGTGGGTTAATTAATTATTAAAACATGTGTTGCATGAATATAATGAAGAAATATTGTGAAGATTAATTCAACACTTAATAAAAACATATTCTATTTAGCCCTGGTTCAGGGTAGTTCATATATTCTCCCTCTGATTACTTTTCCATATTTGGTACGCATACTTGGGCCAGAATATTTTGGATTACTGGGTTTTTGTCAGGCCTCAATGCAATACCTTGTACTTCTCACTGATTATGGGTTCAACTGGACAGCTACTCAGCAGATAGCCAAAAACAAAGGCAATAAAAAAGAGTTAACAGAAATATTCTGGAGTGTTATTTTTGCTAAGATATTCCTTGCTGTTGGCGCATTTATTGTACTGATTATTGCTTGTTTAGTTGTGCCACAATATAATCAGGTATGGTATATATTGCTGGCATTTAGTCCATTAGTTATTGGAAATATTATTTATCCAGTTTGGTTTTTCCAGGGTATGGAAAAAATGAAATGGATAACCCTATGCACCATTTCGGCGCGATGTCTGGTTATTCCATTAACATTTCTACTTGTTCATTCTAAAGAGGATGTCTGGCTCGCGGCCTTGATTCAAGGATCGGTGAATTTATTGGCCGGAATGATTGGGTTATGCCTTATCATGCAAAAGCAATGGATCCACGGCTTGATATTTAATCGAGCGAAGATAAAAAGTAGTTTAGCCGATGGCTGGCATGTTTTTTTGTCAACATCAGCAATTAGTCTCTATACAACAAGTACGACGGTTATTCTTGGCTTTGTCGCAGGACCGGTTGCTGTAGGCTATTTTAACGCTGCAAATACAATCAGAAATGCTGCTCAGGGGCTTCTAAGCCCAATTACACAGGCGATATATCCACGGATAAATTCATTGTTTGATACTGACTACCAACAGGCGCTGTCCTTAATAAGGAAATCAATACGCATTGTGGGTGGTTTGGCATGTATTGGCTCCATTCTTTTGTTTGTACTAGCTCCTTGGATTATAAATATTGGTGTTGGTAAAAATTATGAGGAGTCAATAATTGTCTTAAGATGGATGGCAGTTTTGCCCCTGATTATAGTGTTGAGTAACATTTTTGGTGTACAAACGATGTTGACTCATAATTATAAAAAACAGTTTAGTCGCATCCTGATTGTAAGTGGTATAACAAACTTATTAATCATATTCCCTTTAGTTTTCTTCTACGCTGAAACTGGTGCAGCCATATCACTATTGGTAACTGAAACTCTTGTTACTCTATTAATGTATTTATTTCTGCGTTCGAAACACATTTATCTTTTTAAATAACTGGTGGATTAATGTACGACTATCTCATTGTTGGTGCTGGATTATTTGGCTCTGTATGTGCACATGAACTGACAAAGAAAGGTAAAAAAGTTCTTGTCATTGAAAAAAGAAACCATATAGCTGGGAATGCATATACAGAAAATGTTAATGGAATTCATGTGCATAAGTATGGAGCTCATATATTTCACACAAATGACAAAGAAATATGGGAGTATGTGAATTCATTTGTTGAGTTTAATAGGTTCACTAACTCACCTTTGGCGAACTATAAAGGGATGCTCTATAACCTGCCATTTAATATGAATACATTTTATCAGTTGTGGGGAACAAAAACTCCTGCTGAAGCAATGATGGTTATTGATGAGCAAAGAAAAGAATTAGCAGGAAAAGAGCCAGAAAACTTAGAAGAAAAAGCGATATCCTTAGTTGGGCGAGATATTTATGAAAAGCTGATAAAAGGCTATACTGAAAAGCAATGGGGTAGAAAGGCAGCAGATCTGCCAGCATTCATCATTAGTCGATTACCAGTCCGCATGACATATGATAACAATTATTTCTCCGACAGATACCAGGGTATACCAATAGGTGGTTACACGAAGATGGTAGAAAAAATGTTGGAGGGTATCGAGGTCAGATTGGGCGTTGATTATTTAAAAAATAAATCAGAATTTAAAAGAATAGCCAAAAAAATAATTTACACCGGTCCTATTGATGAATATTTTGAGTACTGTCATGGTCAATTAGAATATCGTTCTCTTTCTTTTGAAACTGAAATTTTACAAATTGATAATTATCAAGGGAATGCAGTTGTTAACTATACTGAAGCTGAGGTTCCATTCACACGGATAATTGAGCACAAGCATTTTGATCCTGTTGAAACTTCACATACAGTGGTCACCAGAGAATATCCAGCAGAATGGGTAAAAGGTGATGAGCCATATTACCCTGTAAATAATTCTAAAAACATGGATTTGTATAAAAAATACAAAGCTATGATCAATGATGACGGTGATGTTTTCTTCGGTGGAAGATTGGCTGAATATAAATATTATGACATGCATCAAGTCATCTCTTCGGCATTATATTTTATTTCAAAGCAAGATTAATTAATTATGAGTAACTTTGTATATATCCATGATTTAACTGAGACGGCAAATCATGCTGGGTTTAAGGCTAGATATGACGTACTTGAAATACTTAGCGACCAAAGTCATATTAAAGTTGTGAAAATTCCGTTAAGTATCGGCAACCGACTGGAGAGGCTTTCGAGTTCATTTAATTTCATCAGGTTTTTATTCTCTTTGAGTTCAAATGATAATCTAATCATTAATTATCCATTGGCTAAGCCTTACGGAAAATTATTGGAAGTCATGATGGCCATTAAGTCATTCAAACTGACAGTAATTGTTCACGATCTTAACTCTTTGAGGAAAAAAGACAAAGAAGATTCTTTGATATATAAAGCATCAAATATAATCAGCCATAATAAAGTTATGACTGATTATCTCCGAGATATCAAAGTTCAGGGCGTCAATATCATCGAACTTGAGCTTTTCGATTACCTGTTAGCAGAATCTACTTCTGTTAGACGTATCGCTGAGGATGAAAAGATTTCATTACTCGTTGCTGGTAACTTGACTAAAGAGAAGGCTGGTTATATTTATTCATGGCAGCCGAGCTACCCTGTAGATGTCTATGGGGTAAATTTCCAGAAAGAATTGGCGATCGGTGAATTAAATTATTGTGGCATCTTCGATGCCAATATTCCAGATCAAACAGTATCAGCGACCAAGGCATATTATGGACTTGTTTGGGATGGCGACTCCCAGGCGGCCTGTAGTGGTATCTTTGGCCATTATTTGCAATATAATAATCCTCATAAAGCATCACTGTATCTTTCTTTATCCATTCCTATAATTGTCTGGAGTAAATCTGCACTAGCAGATTTTGTAAGGCGAGAAGGATGTGGAATAGTGATTGATAGCCTGGACGAAATTGAAGATATTATGCACGACACCAATAAATGGAATCTCTGTTATCGTTCGGCAACGGTAGTCGCAGAGAAAGTTCGTTCAGGCAAGTTCTTAGCACGTGCTATCGAAAGATGCGAGTATAAAAATTAACACCACTATGAGTGGTTCGGTGGGAAAATGTATTTGATCTTATTGATATTGCCACTTGTATTTATATCATACAGATTTACGAGAGACACTTTCAACCCCGCTTTTTTGATGGCCTCATCTTATTTATTTGTGTCGGCAATAATATTGTGGACTTCAGGTATAATTACAGTAGAGTTTAAAGTTGAAACTCAGTTATTTATATTTGCAAATATTGTTATTTTCTCACTTTTCTCTGGATTAGGTTGTAAAGTGGTATCTGGGGGGGAATCTGCATACCAGAAAGCTATAAAGCTTAAATCCAGTTTGCTTTTTGTGCTATTAGTTACTTTCTCGCTATTTTATATTACTCTCAGAATTAGTGATTATGGTTTTTCCTTGCAGGAGTTTAAAAATACTCTGCATGAGATCAGGTCTGAAGATGTTTCAGATGGGCATTCAGCAGTACAGTACTTCTTTACATTAGTTTATATTGTTTGGGGGTACTACCTTATCTCAAGAAATATTAACCCTGGTAGCAAGGTTATTTTTACTGCTCTTATGGTTCTATTACTTGTCGTTGCAGTGGTGAGTACATCAAAACAAGCCACTTTTATGCTCTTTATCTCAACATTTTACATAGCAACAAAGAGAAGGCTGAAATCAATAGTATTATTTGCAATCCTTGGACTGGCGTTGTTTTCATTTTTCAGTTTTATTATAAGAACAAGCGAATCCAATAACTTTTGGGATGCTTTGAAAACTTACATGGCAATTTATATATCTAGCCCGACGATTGCTATGCAAGAATTTTACCTGTTGAGTGATCAACTTAAGGATAGTAACTTATTGCGAATTTTCATTAAGTTAGTTGGCGGAAATGTACCCGTAACACTACACAGAGAGTTTGTGGATGTTGGTGTACCAACGAATGTATACACCGCTTATTCTGACTATATCGCTTATGGTTGGTATGTATCATACTTGTTGATGGCGATTCATGGATTCATCAGTGGGCTGTTATGGAAGTTGGCAAAGTTTTATTTCTGGGCAGAAGTTTTTTACTCTCTCTTTGCATATACCATAATTTTTGTATTTTTCCATGAGAGTTTGATAACATCTCTTAGTCTATGGATTCAGTTACTATTGTTATCACTCTTATTTAGCTTTGTCTATCAGGTTAAAAAAATAGACAGAAAAATTTAAATATAAAGTGAAAAGTAGATTATGTCCAAAATTATTATTTCAGCTAATACCAGTTGGTATCTTTACAATTTTAGAAAAAATACGATTGCCAAGTTTATTTCTAAAGGGCATTCCGTACATATAGCCTCCCCGGAAGATGCGTATACCGAAAAATTAAAGTCTTTGGGCTGTACGTTTTCTAACGTAAGTATGTCTCAAAGAGGAATGAACCCAATACATGAAATAAAAACAATCATTTCGTACTATAAAATATTCAAAAAAGAAAACCCAGATTTTATTTTCAACTTCACACCTAAGAGTAACATATACAGTACAATGGCTGCTTATTGTACTAATGCGGAAGTTATTAATAATATTGCTGGGTTGGGAACAGCTTTCATCAAAAGCTCAAAAACAAAAGCAATAATTAATTTTCTTTATAAAGTTTCACAGCGAAGAGCCAAGTGTGTCTTTTTTCAGAATAAAGATGACTTATCTCAGTTTATAGATAATGGCATCGTCAGCGAAAAACAAGCATTGCTCATACCTGGTTCTGGGGTAGATCTTCAACGTTTTAGATTAAACAACAGAATTGACGATGGAGTGGTTAATTTCATATTAATTGCCCGCCTAATTAGGGAAAAAGGAATACCTGAGTACGCAGAAGCGGCTAAAATGTTGAAAAAGAAATATGGTGATCGTGTTCGTTTCAGTCTCGCTGGATTTGTAGATGAAGGAAATCCATCTGCCATTTTAAAAAGTGAAATTATCCAGTGGCAAGAAAGCGGTCTGATAGAATTCTTAGGTAAGACTGATAACGTTGAGCTTTTTTTGCAAGACAATGATTGTGTAGTGCTTCCATCATATTACAGGGAAGGAGTACCTAAAAGTTTGTTGGAAGCCGCGGCAATGGGAAAAATAATCGTAACCACTGATAATGTTGGCTGCCGAGAAGCCGTAATTAATAATGAAACAGGATATTTGTGTGATCCGCGATCGTCTTCCTCTCTAGCCGCTGCACTTGAAAAGGTCATTGTGATGGATAAGACTGAACGTCACAAAATGGGACTAGCTGGAAGGGACTACATTACACGACGTTTTGATGAACAGATCGTTATCAATGAGTATCTTTCCTGTCTATGATTTATTGCTGTTCGAGTTAACCTGAACAGCAATCGGTTTGCAATGATGAAACTCTTCGCATGTAGAAAGTATTGAAATTCTAGTGTTCTTCACCAATTAGCTGAATGTAAAGCTTATTATAAGAGCAAACTACATTAAAAAGACTAAATTTTCCTATGATATTACTTTTAGTGTTGTTAATGTTGATGTTAAATTGACCATTTAGGCATGCAAGCATTTTATCTGTTAGCTCTTTTTTATTGTGACATATAAATCTTTCAGAGTTTAAAACAAAGGGCACTCCGCCATTATCCATGCTCAGCACTGGTGTGTCACAAAGAATTGATTCTGCAGCCACAAGGCCAAAACCTTCATTTACAGAAGGGATTATTAATAAGTCCATTGCATTATAAATTGAACGAGTATTTTTTTCTGCTCCGTGAAAAATCACAACATTTATTAAGTTTTTTTCAATGACAAATTTTTCTAGTTGTTGATATAAAGGGCCTACTCCAACGATTAACAATTTTGATGATGGGGTGTTTTTATTGACTTCAGAAAAAGATTCAAGCAGTAAGGGGATATTTTTATCTTCATGAAGTCTACCTACAAAACCATATAAATAATCACTGTCAGATATGTTGTGTTGATTGCGAATGGCCTTACCTTCATCCTTGGATTGATAATAGTTTTCAATTTTTAATCCATTGGGTATGACTATTTTCGTATTATAATTTTCTGCAGCCATTGGTGAAACGCAAGTGGTGCAACGAGCCAATTTATTGGTGGCTTTAATTATTTTGTTTCTTAATGCCGACTTCTCATGTGAATTATGGAAGGTGCAAATAAGAGGTGTTTTATTGCGAATGGCTAATCTTGTTATAATGATCGCATGATACATATGAGCATGTATAATATCAACGTCAAGCGCTAAGATTAATTTAGGCAGTTTGTTAAGAGCATATATAAACCCTGTTGGTTTTTTTTTGATTCCGATTGAAATTACTTTAATATTTTCATTTGTTGGCTTTGTCAATGTTTCCCCAGTGATGGATATCAGAGTTACAGTATGACCTTGATGGGCTTGTTCATCTGCGATGTCGCAAACGGTTTTCTCAGCTCCACCCAGACCCAAAGAAGTAATGACATGTACAATATTCATTTTGATTTCCAGTCAATGGTTACATTTTGCGCTGTTCTCTGAGATAAAAAGTCTCATATCGCAAAATTGCTCAACAGAACCGTGATTCTACTTCAAATCCCGTTTGTGAATAAAATGGATATTGGGCTGCGTAGTCAGTTTTCTTTTCAGAAACTTAACTAAGAGAGCACCAACTTACACTACCCAGCCCCCATTTCATGAGTTAACATCTTCACCACATTTCAAGCCGCGCGCACCCTGCGCGGTGACCACACCTGACAGGAGTATGTAATGTCCAAGCAACAGATCGGCGTCGTCGGTATGGCAGTGATGGGGCGCAACCTGGCGCTCAACATCGAAAGCCGTGGTTATACCGTCTCCATCTTCAACCGCTCCCGTGAAAAAACTGAAGAAGTTGTTGCCGAGAATCCCGGCAAGAAACTGGTTCCTTACTACACGGTGCAGGAGTTCGTCGAGTCTCTGGAAACACCACGCCGTATCCTGTTAATGGTGAAGGCGGGCGAGGGCACGGACAAAGCCATCGAATCACTCAAGCCTTATCTGGACAAAGGCGACATCATCATTGAAGGCGGTAACTCCTACTTCCCGGACACCGTCCGTCGTAACCGTGAACTGTCTGCGGAAGGCTTCAACTTCATCGGTACTGGTGTTTCCGGCGGTGAAGAGGGCGCGCTGAAGGGCCCATCCATCATGCCTGGTGGTCAGAAGCACGCTTACGAGCTGGTTGCCCCAATCCTCACCAAAATCGCTGCTGTGGCAGAAGATGGTGAGCCATGCGTGACCTATATCGGTCCGGACGGTGCGGGTCACTATGTGAAGATGGTGCACAACGGTATCGAGTACGGCGATATGCAGCTGATTGCTGAAGCGTACTCCCTGCTGAAAGGTGGCCTGAACCTGTCTAATGAAGAACTGGCTCAGGTGTTCACCGAGTGGAACAACGGTGAGCTGAACAGCTACCTGATCGACATCACCAAAGATATCTTCACCAAGAAAGATGAAGAAGGCACATACCTGGTTGATGTGATTCTGGATGAAGCTGCGAACAAAGGTACCGGTAAATGGACCAGCCAGAGCTCTTTGGACCTCGGTGAGCCGCTGTCTCTGATCACTGAGTCAGTTTTCGCACGTTACATCTCTTCTCTGAAAGACCAGCGTGTTGCAGCCTCTAAAGTGCTGAGCGGCCCGCAGGCTAAACCTGCTGGTGATAAAGCGGAATTCGTTGAGAAAGTACGTCGTGCTTTGTATCTGGGCAAGATTGTTTCTTACGCTCAGGGCTTCTCTCAGCTGCGTGCTGCGTCTAACGAGTACAACTGGGACCTGAACTACGGCGAAATCGCGAAGATCTTCCGTGCAGGTTGCATCATTCGTGCTCAGTTCCTGCAGAAAATCACCGATGCGTATGCTGAGAATGCAGACATCGCGAACCTGCTGCTGGCACCGTACTTCAAAAAGATTGCCGATGACTACCAGCAGGCGCTGCGTGACGTAGTGGCTTATGCTGTTCAGAACGGTATTCCAGTACCAACCTTCGCAGCGGCTATCGCCTACTACGACAGCTACCGTTCAGCGGTTCTGCCAGCAAACCTGATTCAGGCGCAGCGTGACTACTTCGGTGCTCACACTTACAAGCGCACTGACAAAGAAGGTGTGTTCCACACCGAGTGGATGGAATAATTTTCCTTAGTCCATCTATCAAAGGCCCGGAGCTTGTCTCCGGGCCTTTTGCATTAATCTTCCCTTAAGGCATTCGAAGTAGTCTGAATGTCGCCTCAATAGAGGGGCTATCGGCGGCCTTTACCTTGACAGGCCAGCGATGCAAGAGGTAAAAACCACAACAGTTTTGTTTATCGTGGTGGCCAGAGTGCGCCATCTCTACCCCGTTCACTGAATAAGTTGCGTCTAATGAAAATTACAATTTCCGGTACAGGTTACGTTGGCCTTTCAAACGGCATCTTGATTGCTCAACACCATGAAGTGGTGGCTCTGGACATCGTGCAGGCCAAAGTCGACATGCTCAATCAGAAGAAGTCGCCGATTGCTGATAAAGAGATTGAAGAGTATCTGGCGACCAAAACGCTGAACTTCCGTGCGACCACCGATAAAGAAGATGCGTACCGCGACGCTGAGTATGTGATTATCGCCACGCCAACGGATTACGACCCTAAGACTAACTACTTCAACACTTCAAGCGTTGAAGCGGTCATCCGCGATGTCGTGGCTATCAACCCGAAAGCCGTGATGATCATCAAGTCCACCATTCCTGTTGGCTTTACTCAGTCAATCAAGGAAGAGCTGGGCATCGATAACGTGATTTTCTCGCCTGAGTTCCTGCGTGAAGGCCGTGCGCTCTACGATAACCTGCATCCATCACGTATTGTGATTGGCGAGCGTTCGGAGCGTGCGGAGCGTTTTGCCGGGCTGTTGCAGGAAGGGGCTATCAAGAAAGACATTCCTGTGCTGTTCACGGATTCCACAGAAGCCGAAGCCATCAAGCTGTTTGCTAACACTTATCTGGCGATGCGTGTGGCGTACTTCAACGAGCTGGACAGCTATGCAGAAAGCTTAGGCCTGGACAGCCGCCAGATCATCGAAGGTGTCTGCCTCGACCCGCGTATCGGCAACCACTACAACAACCCGTCATTTGGCTACGGCGGTTACTGCCTGCCGAAAGACACCAAGCAGCTGCTGGCAAACTACCAGTCTGTGCCGAATAACATTATCTCTGCCATCGTCGATGCCAACCGTACACGTAAAGATTTTGTGGCGGATTCCATTCTGTCCCGCAAACCAAAAGTGGTTGGTGTGTATCGCCTGATCATGAAGAGCGGTTCCGATAACTTCCGTGCCTCTTCCATTCAGGGGATCATGAAGCGTATCAAAGCGAAGGGCGTGCAGGTCATCATTTATGAACCCGTGATGCAAGAAGACGAGTTCTTCCATTCTCGCGTGGTGCGTGACCTCGACGCGTTTAAGCAAGAAGCCGATGTGATTATTTCAAACCGTATGGCAGAAGAACTGGCTGACGTCGCGGATAAAGTTTATACCCGCGATTTGTTTGGGAATGACTGATTTTTAGTGATGCACCTGCCTTAGGGTAGGTGCTTTTTTATTTCTATTTATCTTATTATTTATGTTCATATGATCGTTTTTGGAATGAATGTATTATTTCACTTGCGATAAATGTAATGTGATTATAAAGGCTGATTATGCTTATTTCCGTTCAGTTATTGCGAGGCTTTGCGGCTCTGCTGGTTGTGTTACATCATATTGCATTTAAAGAGCGAACATATGGTGTGAGTGGTTTTGACTGGTTGCATATTGGAGGATCAGGGGTAGACCTATTTTTCATTATTTCTGGGTTTATCATGTGTTACTCTACTCATGATAAAGACATAACCTTCGGGAAATTCATTGCATTGCGTTTTGAACGTATTCTTCCTTTGTATTGGTTTTTTACTACGGTAGCGTTAGCTGTTTTTATTGTGGCTCCTCACGTTGTTAATTCCTCCGGTGGAACGACGAGTATTCTGAATTCCTACTTGTTAATTCCAACTGGAAATAAGTATCTGGTTCAAAATGGCTGGACTTTAAGCTATGAATTTTATTATTACTTTATTTTCTCCGTATTTATTTTTTTAATAAAAGACAGGTCTGTAAGATATCTCAGTACTGTTTTTTCACTCTGTCTGCTGGCGACTCTCGGTTTCGTACTGCAGCCAGAAGGGCATATCCTAAATTTCATTTTCAGTAGTTGGCTGTATGAGTTTGCGATGGGAGTGGCCTCATTTTTCATTCTGAAAAAATATAAAATTGGTACAGGATCGGGAACCGTATTGCTATCGACTGGCTTGGCCCTGTTGATCTATAAAAATAATAATATGGATGTGTTTTCTACACTGCCTGGTGCTTTCAGCGTCGGAGTGCCAATGTGGTTGGTGTTCACCGGTTTAGTGTCATTGGAATCCTGGTTTAAGAATAAAACGAATGCGATCCTTAATTTTGGCATTCTGCTTGGCTATAGCTCATACTCGTTATACTTGATCCACCCATTTGTTTTAAGTCCTGCTGCTATGATTTTAAAAAAACTTCATCTGACCGTGCCATATCTTTTCGGTTTTGGAATGCTGATTCCAGCGATAGCATCAGGTGTGATTGGCTATTTATATCTGGAAAAACCGATGGTGAGATTTTTTAAAGCAAAAAGGCAACGGGTGGTGGTACGATAATCCCCCTGTCAGAACAGTGGCACCAGGGGCATTCGCTACCAGTTCGATATGCAAAGAGTAATGCATTAGTAAAATGCTCGAGATCGCAGGTGATAATGTTTCAGTTATCGCCTGTTATCTGTTTAGGACCAATATAATCAGCAGAGCTTTACTGTCATCGTCGGTTCAGGCACAGGCGCCCAATTGAATCGGCATCACGTTCTTGTCTGCCTAAGTAAATGTTAATGGAATAATAGTTAATTAGTGTAAAAGAACCATCTTCAGCGTTGTTGGAGTACAGAGTGAAAAATAATAACATTCAGATGTTGCGTGGTGTCTCTATTCTTCTGGTTATTTTTACACATTTGGGCATCTTTCTTAAAAAGAGTGATGTATTTAATTTTTGGCATTCGTATTTTGATACGGCGATTGGTGTTGATTTTTTCTTTATCATATCGGGTTACCTGATGGGGGAAACTTTTCTTAAAAAAATAGATGGCCGAATGATGACATGCGAAGATGCATTTGTTTTTTATAAACGAAGATTTTCAAGGCTGTATTTGCCTTGTTTTTTTTGGGCAGTTTTCATCTTTGTGTTAAGTTGGGTCTGGATTGAACAAGGTTTTTTTAAAGAGTTTCGTCAAATCTTAGGTGTGGTGCTTGGTGCAATAACCTTCACCGGGAATTTTTTCAATGCGACGATGCCAAATGTTTTCGGCTATTTTTGGTCATTAGGCGTTGAAATGCAATTTTATCTTTTTCTTCCTTTGCTTGTTGCTATTAGCATTCGTAACAGATGGGTTCCCTGCATAATTTTGCTGTTGCTTTTCACAGTAATTCCTGGTGGGATAAAAACCTGGTGGATGTTTAGGGCTAATGCTCTTTTTATCGGATTGCTGGTGTGGTTTATTACCCAATTAGCACCATTCGAAATGATAAAAAATACATTAAATAAACAGCACCCGGCAATGATTGTTACAGTATTTATATTAGCACTACTCAGTGCATCTTTTCTGTCTTATCCATACCAGAGATTCGGAGGTGTTGCTTACACAATAACGGCACTAATCTTGTCAATAGCCTTTGTTGCTACTTCATTTTATAGTCGGCCCGTTTTTGGCGTTTTTAATAACATGCTTGCGGGTATCGGCAATATCTCTTTCTCATTGTACTTATGCCATCTGCCAATTTTTATATTGGTTAAGTATTTTCTTATCTCAAGGGTGCATTCTTCATATCTACTCGCGTCAGTTGCTATACTATCCGCTATAATTACGGCTTTTTTCAGCTATCAATTGCTCGAGAAAAATAAGCTAAGAGAATTGGTTATGAAAACACGATTGAACTGAATGGCCGTGAGCCTGTGACTTAATAAAATTTGGTTCAGGTGTCTAACCTGGCGGTGAAATTCAATTATAGAAAAGTATCAGCTACTCAATGATGGAGTAGCTGATACAACATTTAGGCTTTATAAAACTCGCGATACCAGTCGACGAAGTTTTTCACCCCATCTTTCACCGTGGTTTCTGGTTTAAAGCCGATAACATCAAACAGCGCTTTGGTGTCGGCGCTGGTTTCCAGCACATCGCCAGGCTGAATCGGCATCATGTTCTTATCTGCCTCAATGCCCAGCGCTTCTTCCAGCGCGGTAATGTAATCCATCAGCTCGACAGGGGAGCTGTTACCGATGTTATAGACGCGGTAGGGCGCAGAACTGGTAGCCGGGGAGCCTTCTTCTACAGTCCAGTTGGCATCTGGCTGTGGGATGACGTCCTGCAAGCGAATGATGGCTTCGGCAATATCATCGATATAGGTGAAGTCACGCTTCATTTTGCCATAGTTGTAAACGTCGATGCTTTTGCCTTCAAGCATGGCTTTGGTGAACTTAAACAGTGCCATATCCGGGCGGCCCCACGGGCCATACACGGTAAAGAAGCGCAGCCCTGTTGTTGGCAGGCCATACAGGTGTGAATAGGTATGGGACATCAGCTCGTTGGCTTTTTTGGTTGCCGCATACAGGGACACCGGGTGGTCAACCGAATCATCAGTTGAGAAAGGCATCTTGCGGTTCAGGCCGTATACGGAGCTGGAAGAGGCGTAGAGAAGATGCTGAACTTTGTTATGGCGACAGCCTTCCAGCACGTTCAGGTGACCCATCAGGTTGGCATCGGCATACGCGTGTGGGTTTTCCAGCGAGTAGCGCACCCCCGCTTGTGCGGCCAGATGGATCACTCTGTCGAATCTCTCTTCAGCAAACAAGGTCGCCATGGCTTCACGGTCAGCGAGATCGATTTTATGGAAGCTGAAGCCAGGTGCGCTAAGCAGATCCAGTCGCGCCTGCTTGAGGCTGACGTCGTAGTAGTCATTGAGGTTATCAATCCCCACCACCTGATGGCCCGCCTGCAAAAGGCGTTCGCTTACATGGAAGCCGATAAAACCGGCCGCGCCGGTAACCAGATATTTCATCTTATATCCTCGAAAACTGACCAGGATTTCACCACATCGCTCCTGGCACATCTGAAAGCAAAATCATACCGTTAGATAAGGCAAAAAGATAATCGTTATCTACAATTAGGGTAGCCAGCTTTTTCGGTAAATTCAGATGAGTTCGGGCATTATTCCTATAGTATTTCCCGGATGTATGAGTAGACTACCTGGCCTTGTGGGCATTTCTTCATTTCGCAGCTTAAGGTTTTTATGACACAGGATAACAATAAGAGTTTTTCCGGCCGCAGCAGCGATCCGGAGCAGATTGATCTGATAGATTTAGTGATGCAGATCTGGCGTGGGAAGGGCACCATCATTGTTTGTGTTGTTGTCGCGATCCTGCTTGCTGTCGTTTATCTGTTTGTTGCTAAAGAGAAATGGACCTCTACAGCACTCATCACACAGCCGGATTCAGGGCAGATTTCCAGCTACTCTAACGCCATGAACATTCTGTTTGGTGGCAGTGCGCCTTCTACAGGGGCGATTCAACAAGATTTCATCACCCGTTTTAACTCCTCTTTCTCAGCATTGTCCGAAACACTGGATAATCAGGAAGTGCCGGAAAAACTGAGTATTGAAACGGCGGTGAAGGGGCAGGGCTTGCCACTGCGCGTCTCCTACACGGGGCCTTCGGCTGAAGAAGCACAGAAAACTCTGGCGCAGTACATTCAGCAGGTTGATGAAGGTGTGGCCAAAGCGGTAGGCGGGGATCTCAAATCCAACATTGATTCCCGTAAAGACGCGCTTGAGCAGTCACTGACGACGCAGGAAAAAGTCGCTACCGAGCAGAAAGCATTACGTGTCGCGCAGATCACTCAGGCGCTGACCATTGCCGAACAGTCAAAAATCAAGGTGCCGCAAGTTCAGCAGGCTGAACAGGTTTCGCAGGACACCATGTTTATGTTGGGGAGCGATGCGCTTTCTGCGATGGTAAAAAACGAAGCAACGCGTCCGTTGTCCTTCCCGGACAGCTACTACCAGACGCGTCAGACGCTGTTTGATATCGATAACCTGATGAGCGGCGAGAATAAAGAGGAGCTCAAAACCTCTAACATTCACGCCTACCGTTATGTGATGAAGCCAACGCTGGCTATTCATCGCGATAGCCCGAAACGTGCTATCACGCTGATCCTGGCCGTGTTATTGGGCGGTATGGTCGGGGCTGGTGTTGTTCTGGGCCGCAACGCGCTGCGTAACTACCAGCCGAAAGCTTAAGCTTCACGCAAGTCATAAAAAAACCGGGCACAGAAATGGCCCGGTTTTTTTGTCACTGCGAAACGGTTTACTGATGCCGCTTACGTAAATTCTCGATCACCGTCGTTAAATCCAGGTCCTGATCCTGTAGCAAAACCAGCAGGTGATACATCAAATCTGAAGCTTCGTTGGTCAGCTCATGACGGTCGTTGACTGTTGCCGCCAGCGCTGTTTCCACGCCTTCTTCACCCACTTTTTGTGCGATGCGCTTGGTGCCGCTGGCGTACAGTTTGGCGGTATACGAACTCGCGGGATCGGCTGTTTTGCGCTCAGCCAAAAGTTGTTCAAGTTGATACAGGAACAGCCACTGGTGGCTTGCTTCGCCAAAGCAGCTTGAGGTGCCTTTGTGGCAGGTTGGGCCAATCGGATTCACCAGCACCAGCAAGGTGTCGTTGTCGCAATCTGGAGTGATACTGACAACATTCAGGAAGTTTCCGGACGTTTCGCCTTTGGTCCACAGACGCTCTTTCGTGCGTGAGTAAAAGGTCACTTTGCCACTTTCTTGTGTTTGCGCCAGTGCTTCCTGATTCATATAGCCCAGCATCAGCACTTCGCCGGAAACGGCGTGTTGCACGATGGCGGGCATCAGTCCGTCGGTTTTTTCCCAGTCCAGTTTCATAACCTGATCTCCACGCCCTGAGTCGCCAGGTACGCTTTTAATTCACCAATATTGATAATCTGTTTGTGGAACACCGAGGCGGCTAAAGCGCCGTCAACGTCGGCATCCCTGAACGCTTCGAGGAAGTGCTCCATTGTGCCCGCGCCGCCAGAGGCGATCAGCGGAACATGGCAAACTTCACGGACTTTTTTCAGCTGGGCTAAGTCGTAACCATTACGCACGCCGTCCTGGTTCATCATGTTTAACACGATTTCACCCGCGCCACGTTTCTGCACTTCCTGCACCCACTCCAGGGTTTCCCATTGAGTGACGCGAGTTCGGCTTTCATCGCCCGTGTACTGGTTGACGTGATACTTTCCTGTTTGATCGTCAAACCAGGTGTCGATCCCCACCACAATACACTGCACGCCAAAGCGATCCGCAAGACGCGTGATCAGCTCTGGATCGGCCAACGCAGGGGAGTTGACCGAAATCTTATCTGCGCCGAAAGAGAGAATTTTGGACGCATCGTCCACCGACTTGATCCCGCCTGCCACGCAGAAAGGAATATCGATAACTTCTGCCACGCGCGATACCCAGCTTTTATCAACCACGCGGCCGTCGCTGGAAGCGGTGATGTCATAGAACACCAGTTCGTCGGCACCTTCTTCGGCATAGCGTTTTGCCAGCGGCACGATATCGCCGATGATTTCGTGATTGCGGAACTGCACGCCTTTCACGACCTGACCATCGCGCACATCAAGACAAGGAATTATCCGTTTTGCCAGCATTCGATGGCCTCCGTTACAGTGAACTTACCTTCCAGCAGGGCGCGCCCTACGATAACGCCTTTCACACCCGTGCCGCGCAGAGCCGCGACATCCTGAATATCACCAATCCCGCCGGATGACTGGAAGGCAATCTGCGGAAAACGAGCACAGACTTCTTTATATAAAGAGACGTTGGAGCCAGCCAGCGTGCCGTCGCGCGAAATATCGGTACACAGCACATGTTTGAGCCCAACCGGCAAATAGGTATCAACCAGTTCTTCCAGCGTGACGCCTGAGTTTTCCTGCCAGCCGCTGACCGCGACCTGCTTATTGCCTTGTTCGTCGATGCGTACATCGAGCGCCAGTACCAGCTTGTCCGCACCAAAACGCGCAAACCAGCTTTTCACAATCTCCGGGGATTTAACCGCCGTTGAACCGACGACCACCCGTGCAACTCCAGCATCCAGTAGGGCTGCAACATCTTCTTCGGTACGAATACCGCCGCCAACCTGAACTGGCACGTTAATGCCAGCGACCAGTTTTTTAAGCAATGGGATCTGACGCTTAGCCGGGTCTTTTGCTCCGGTCAAATCGACCAGATGTAAAACTTCCGCACCTTGCGCTGCGTAATCCTGCAGGCGCGGCAACGGGTCATTGCCGTAGTCGCGCTGTTGGCCGTAATCGCCCTGATGAAGACGCACCACGGTGCCGTCAATTAAATCTAAAGCTGGAATGATCATCACATCTCCAGGAAGTTTTTCAGCAGCATGGCCCCGGCAGCACCGGAGCGTTCCGGGTGAAACTGCACGCCGAAGAAATTGTCTTTTTGCACGGCGGCAGTAAAAGGCTCGCCGTAATTACACTGCGCAGTGGTGTATGTGTTAACCGGCATCGCGTAGCTGTGCACGAAGTAGAAATAAGCCCCGTCTTCAATGCCACGGAACAGGCGATCGCCCGCTTTCGGATAAACGCGGTTCCAGCCCATGTGCGGCAACGGCAGGCCAAAATCTGTCATCTTCGGCACATCCTGCTCGATGATGCCCAGCATGTCGACGCCGCGAGTCTCTTCGCTACGACGACCAAGCAGCTGCATCCCCAGACAAATGCCCAGCACTGGTTGAGTACAGGCTTTGATGAGCTCAATCAGCTCGCGCTCGCGAAGCTGATCCATGGCCGCCTGCGCAGTGCCTACGCCCGGCAGAAAGAGTTTGTCCGCACGCAGAACCACGTCCGGGTCACGGCTTACGACAGGCTCATAGCCGTGACGACTCACGGCGGATTTCACCGAGTTGAGATTGGCGCAATCGGTGTCGAGGATCACCACGTTCATCACAACACTCCTTTGGAGGAGGGAAGGGTGTCGCCTTCCACGCGGATTGCCTGGCGCAGTGTACGGCCAAAGGCTTTAAACAGGCTTTCTACGCGGTGGTGATCGTTTTTGCCTTTGGTTTTCAGGTGCAGCGTCACGCCCATGGTGTACGACAGCGAGCGGAAGAAGTGCTCAATCATTTCGGTGCTGAGGTCGCCGACGCGCTGATAGGTAAATTCGGCGCGGTATTCGAGGTGAGGACGGCCGGAAATATCCAGCGCACAGCGGGCCAGGCATTCGTCCATCGGCAGCACGAAGCCAAAGCGGTTGATGCCACGCTTATCGCCGAGCGCCAGCTTCAGCGCTTCGCCCAGTGCTAAACCGGTGTCTTCCACGGTGTGGTGATCGTCGATATACAGGTCACCTTTGACGGTGATTTCCATACGGAACCCGCCGTGGGTGGCAATCTGATCCAGCATATGATCGAAGAAACCGACGCCGGTGTTGATTTTGCTGCCACCTTCGCGATCCAGCCACACTTTCACATCAATCTGCGTTTCGCGCGTGGTGCGTTCAACGTGAGCATAACGATCGCGTTGGGTCAGCTGTTCGGTGATTTTCAGCCAGTTCAGTTCATCGCGGTTATAACGCAGGCCAGCGATGCCCATGTTATTGGCAAGCTGAACGTCGGTGGCACGGTCGCCAATCACATAGCTGTGCGCCCCGTCCATGGCGCCGTCTGCCAGCCACGCCGCCACCATTTTGGTTTTCGGTTTGCGGCACTCGCAGTTGTCGGTTTCGAAGTGCGGGCAAATCAGCACGTCTTCAAACTTCACGCCCTGCGAGGTGAAAACCTGCATCATCAGGTTGTGCGGGCCGTCAAAATCCGCCTGCGGGAAGCTGTCAGTGCCAAGACCATCCTGATTGGTGATCATCACCAGCCTGTAGCCTGCATTTTGCAGCTTCAGCAGGGAAGGGATCGCTTCCGGCTCAAACGCCAGCTTGTCAAAACGGTCTACCTGAAAATCACTCGGTGGCTCGCTAATCAGCGTGCCGTCACGATCGATAAAGAGGAACTTCTGGGTCATACTTTCTCCGCACGAAGGGCGTCAATGACGCGCTGGCTCTCTTCACGGGTGCCGATGGTGATTCGCAGACAGCCGCTTAAAGAAGGTTGTTTATTCTGATCACGTAAGATAATGCCCTGATCCCACAGAGATTTGAAGACTGCGCTTGAGGCGGTGATACGCGCCAGAATGTAGTTGGTCTCTGAATCAAACACCTGTTCGACACAGTCAATCTCACGCAGCTGGCTAACCAGATACTGGCGCTCTTGCAGGATTTGCGCGACGCGGTCACGCATGGCGTTTATCCCCTGCGGGCTTAGCGCCTGAGCCGCAATGTCGGCTACTGGCGTTGAAAGCGGGTAGGGGGCGATGACTTTCAGCAGCAGGGCGATGACTTCTTCACTTGCCAGCGTAAAGCCGCAGCGCAGCCCGGCCAGGGCGAAGGCTTTGGATAACGTACGCAGCACCACTAAGTGTGGGTACTCGGCAATCCAGCTGGTGAGCGTCGCCTGTGGGCAAAATTCGATATATGCTTCGTCTGCCACTACGATCGCTTTGCCGCGTGTCATTTCCAGCAGCACGCGAATATCCTGCGGGTTAATAATTTGCCCGGTCGGGTTGTTCGGGCTGCAGACGTAAACGACTTTCACGCCGTCGAGTTTGTCGGCAATCGCCTGTAAGTCTAACTGCCAGTTTTCCAGTGCCGGAACGGTACGGTATTCCACGCCGAAGGTTTCGGCGCTGACGCTGTACATGCCGTAAGTCGGTGGGCAAAACAGAATGGCATCTTTACCCGGTTCGCAAAATGCGCGGATCAGCAGCTCAATGCCTTCATCGGCACCGCGGCTAACCAGCACTTGTTCCGGTTTCAGTCCGGCGTATTGGGCATAGTTGTCGATGACCGCTTTTGGCTGGCACTCTGGATAACGGTTCAGTGTCTGCTGGGACAAGTCGAACGCTACCGCCGTCGGAAATTCGTTGGCATTCAGCCAGACATCCCCTTTACCGCCAAGACGACGGGCGGATTGATAAGGCGTCAGGTCGCGAACGTTTTTGCGGGCTAACTCTTCAATGCTCATTTCATCTCCTTGAGGGCGGCAACGCGCAGGGTGACGGCGTTTTTGTGGGCGGTCAGGCGTTCGGCAGCGGCCAGCGTTTCAATGGTGGAAGCCAGTGACGCAAAACCTTCGCGGGACAACTCTTGTACGGTCATGCGCTTCTGGAAGTCGGCAAGGCCAAGGCTTGAGCAGGTTGCGGTGTAGCCGTACGTTGGCAATACGTGGTTGGTGCCGGAAGCGTAATCGCCCGCGGATTCCGGCGACCAGTCGCCGAGGAACACCGAGCCTGCGCTGGTGATGCTGTCGACCAGTGAGCGTGCATCGCGAGTCTGAATGATCAGGTGCTCCGGGCCGTACTGGTTGGAAATTTCCACGCATTGCGCCATGTCGCGAGCCACAATCAAACGGCTGGCTGAAAGCGCCTGACGGGCTGTTTCAGCACGCGGTAACTCTGCGAGCTGGCGTTCGACGGCCAGCGCCACGCGAGAAGCCATGTCGGCATCTGGCGTCAGCAAAATCACCTGGGAATCAGGGCCGTGTTCCGCCTGAGACAGCAAATCGGAAGCAACAAAATCAGGTGTTGCGCCGCTGTCGGCAATGACCAGCACTTCGGATGGGCCCGCTGGCATATCGATGGCTGCGCCGTCCAGACGCTGGCTAACCTGGCGTTTGGCTTCGGTGACAAAGGCATTGCCCGGGCCAAAAATTTTATCGACTTTCGGAACGGATTCGGTTCCGAAGGCGAGGGCAGCAATCGCCTGTGCGCCGCCGACGTTAAACACTTCCTGCACGCCGCACAGTTTTGCCGCATACAGAATTTCATCAGCAATCGGCGGTGGGGAACAGAGCACCACTTTTTTGCATCCCGCGATACGTGCTGGCGTGGCGAGCATCAATACTGTCGAGAACAGTGGCGCAGAGCCGCCAGGAATATAAAGGCCCACGGACGAGATTGGACGGGTAACCTGCTGGCAGCGCACGCCGGGCAGCGTTTCCACATCAACCGCCTGCAATATCTGCGCATTGTGGAAGGTGTCGATGTTTTTTACCGCTACCGCCATCGCTTGTTTCAGTTCATCGCTCAGGCGTTCGCTTGCCGCGTCAATTTCCTGCTCGCTGACTTTAAGCGCTTTAACATCAGTTTTATCAAACTTAGCGCTGTATTCACGCAGCGCGTTATCGCCGTTGGTTTTGACGTTATCCAGTATCTCGACCACGGTGCGAGTGATGCTGTCAGAGGCGCTAATGGCCGGACGCATCAGCAGAGCACGCTGCTCGGCTTCGTCACACTGGTTCCAGTCGATAAGAGTATTGAAGCTCATGGCGTTACTCCATCATCTTCTCAATCGGCAGCACCAGAATGGAGCTGGCGCCCAGCGCTTTGAGCTTTTCCATGGTTTCCCAGAACAGGGTTTCGCTGCTGACCATGTGCATTGCCACGCGCTGCTGATCGCCCGCCAGCGGCAGAATGGTTGGGCGCTCAGCGCCAGGAAGCAGAGCAATGACTTCTTCCAGACGTTCGGTTGGCGCGTGCATCATGATGTATTTCGATTCGCGAGCCTGGATAACGCCCTGAATACGGGTCAGCAGTTTGTCGATAAGCTGCTGTTTGGCTTCCGGCATCTCGCCGTCGCGCTGGATAAGGCATGCTTTAGAACGATAAATCACTTCCACTTCACGCAGACCGTTTGCTTCCAGCGTCGCGCCAGTCGAAACCAGATCGCAAATCGCATCCGCCAGACCCGCACGCGGGGCGACTTCAACGGAACCGTTCAGCAGACAGGATTTAAACTGTACGCCCTTGCTGTCCATATAGCGTTTAAGGATGTGAGGATAAGAGGTCGCGATACGCTTATTGTTCAGGCATGCCGGGCCGTCCCACGGTTCATCGACATTGATAGCAAGGGAAAAACGGCAACCGCCAAAATCAAGACGACGCAGCGTGAAGTAACGCGGGTCTTCGCCCTGAGCGCGGCGGCTCAGCAGCTCTTCTTCCAGTACGTTTTCACCGATGATGCCGAGGTCAACCACGCCATCCATGATCAGGCCAGGGATATCGTCGTCACGCACGCGCAGAATGTCGATCGGCATATTTTCCGCCAGCGCGATCAGGCGCTGGGTGTGCAGATTAATTTTTATGCCACAGCGGGCGAGTAATTCGCGTGAATCATCGCTTAAACGGCCTGATTTCTGAATAGCTATGCGTAAACGGCTGGTGTCTGACATTCTGGTTATCCTCGTAGTCCTGTCTGTATTTCGCTTGCTCGCGTCCAAAAAAAAGCCCCCGGAAGTGCGATCTTCCGGGGGCTTTCTCTTGCGTTCATGCACCACTGGAAGATCTAACTGTCTTCCAGCACACATCGCCTGAAAGACTAGTCAGGGTGATGGTGATGATGGTGGTGTTTAAATTGAACGCAGCTCATAATTTTCTCGTTGAATGCTTATGCATTTGATGTCGTTTAACCTAAACCAGTTCTGCGCCTGATTGCAAGGGCTTTTTTTTATCTTTAATTCATTTCATATTCACCAGATAAATTGTCAGTTCGCCGGGGCTGGCGTAGCCTTAAGTCAGGAATGCGAAAAAGCAGGAGAATGCAGATGAAAAAGGTCGCCATTGTCGGTTTAGGGTGGCTGGGAATGCCGCTGGCGCTGTCGTTAACGGCACGAGGCTGGCAGGTGACGGGCAGCAAAACCACGGATGACGGGGTTGAGGCGGCGAGGATGTGCGGTATCGACGGTTATCCGCTTCGTCTGGAGCCACAGCTGGTCTGCGATAGCGACGACCTCGATGCGTTAATGAATGTGGACGCGCTGGTGATAACACTTCCCGCTCGTCGCAGCGGGCCGGGAGAAGACTTTTATCTTCAGGCGGTGCAAGAAATTGTCGACAGCGCCCTGGCTTACCATATTCCCCGCATCGTGTTTACCAGCTCAACGTCCGTGTACGGCAAAGGGCAGGGCACGATTAAAGAGAACGCAGAGCGCGAGCCGATTACCTCTAGCGGACGAGTATTAAAAGAGCTGGAAGACTGGCTACACAATTTGCCCGGCACCTCTGTCGACATTTTGCGCCTTGCCGGTTTAGTGGGGCCAGGCCGTCACCCAGGCCGTTTCTTTGCCGGAAAATCGGCTCCGGACGGGCAGCAGGGCGTCAATCTTGTGCATCTCGAAGACGTGATTTCGGCGATTACGCTGCTGTTGCAGGCCCCGAAAGGCGGCCATATCTATAATCTTTGTGCGCCGGGACATCCGTCGCGCTCTACCTTTTACCCGCAAATGGCCCGCGAACTGGGGCTTGAGCCGCCGGTGTTCAGCAACAGCACTGAGAAAGGGCGCATTATTGACGGGAACCGGATTTGTGCTGAGTTGGGCTTTGAGTATCAATATCCTGATCCGCTGGTGATGCCGCTGGAATAACTTGCTGGCGGTGACATCGCGTACCGTAAGGGGGCGACGATGAAACCATTGCTGGAAGTCCTCATCATTCTTGATGCGCTCGATAAAGAAGGGAGCTTTGCTGCGGCTTCGGCAAAGCTCTTTAAGACGCCGTCTGCCCTCAGTTACACCGTCCACAAGCTGGAAAGCGACCTCAATATTCAGCTGCTTGACCGCAGCGGGCATCGGGCAACCTTCACTCGCACCGGGCAATTGCTGCTGGAGAAAGGCCGGGAAGTGCTGCATACCGTTCGGGAGCTTGAGAAGCAGGCGATTAAGCTGCACGAAGGCTGGGAAAACGATCTGGTGATTGGCGTGGATGACACCTTTCCTTTCTCGCTTCTGGCACCGCTGATTGAGCAATTCTATGCAAAGCACAACGTCACGCGGCTGAAATTCGTTAACGGCGTGCTCGGTGGCTCATGGGATGCGTTAATCCAGGGCCGCGCGGATATGATTGTCGGCGCGCTGCACGATCCACCAGCTCTTAGTGATTTTGGCTTTGCTCCGTTGGGCCAACTGGAGCAAATCTTTGTCATTGCCCCGCATCATCCCCTGGCGCAAGAAGCCGAGCCGATAAGCCGTAAAACCCTGAAACGCTATCGTGCGATTGTGGTGGGTGACGGCATGACGCCCGACTGCCCGGCATTTCAACAATTGCTGGACGATCAGGAAGCGATTACGGTTTTTGACTTTAAAACCAAGCTTGAGCTGCAAATCAGCGGCCTTGGCTGCGGCTATTTACCGCGTTATATGGCGCAACGGTTTCTCGAGAGTGGCGCATTAATTGAAAAACAGATTTCGGCTCATGTGCCCTTTGATACCGTCTGGATGGGCTGGAACGAGCAGACGGCGGGGCTTGCCAGCAGCTGGTGGCGGGAAGCTGTTTTAGCAAATAATGCTATCGCGGCTGTTTACAATCGCATCGGTGATGGATTATCAGGCAGTTAGCTAAAAGAATTCTCTTACGCAGCCCTCATTCTCTTGTGTTTACGTGGGGATGAGGGCAAAATACGCGCCAGAAAAAAAAGAGTAACCGACGCAATTTAAAAGTGGCGTCGGTTATTTTTTTGTTTTCAGACACTCATACAAACAAGAGGCCGGGCTTCGTACCGGATAGATACTTACTAAAAATCGACAGTTGTTGTCGCCGAGGAAATCCAAAAAATGGGGCAATTTTTTGCTTACGCGACGGTTATCACCGTAAAGGGGAATAGCCATGTCGCATAACGTTACTCCAAACACCTCTCGCGTGGAATTACGTAAGTCTCTTACGTTGATTCCGGTTGTTATGATGGGTCTTGCCTATATGCAGCCTATGACGCTGTTCGATACATTTGGTATCGTATCTGGACTGACCGATGGTCACGTCCCGACAGCTTATGCATTCGCTCTGATAGCCATCCTGTTTACTGCGTTAAGTTACGGTAAGCTGGTTCGCCGCTATCCGTCTGCAGGTTCAGCCTATACCTACGCCCAGAAATCCATTAGCCCGACGGTTGGCTTTATGGTGGGTTGGTCTTCGCTGCTTGATTATCTGTTTATGCCGATGATCAACATCCTGTTGGCGAAAATCTATTTTGAAGCCCTGGTGCCGTCGGTGCCGTCATGGATCTTTGTTGTCGGTCTGGTGGCCTTTATGACCATCTCTAACCTGCGCAGCATTAAGACCGTGGCTAACTTCAACACCCTGATTGTGGTCCTGCAGATGGGGATCGTGGCCGTTATCGTCGGCATGATCGTCTGGGGCGTACACAACGGAACGGGTGCTGGCACGCTGACAAGCAGCCGTCCGTTCTGGTCTGAAGGCGCGCATATCACGCCGATGATCACCGGTGCGACAATCCTGTGCTTCTCGTTCCTCGGCTTTGACGGTATCTCTTCTCTGTCTGAAGAGACCAAAGATGCAGAGCGCGTAATCCCAAGAGCTATCGTGCTGACAGCTCTGATTGGCGGTGCGGTATTTATCGTTGCTTCTTACTTCCTGCAACTGTACTTCCCGGACATTTCGCGCTTCAAAGATCCAGACGCGTCACAGCCAGAAATCATGCTGTACGTTGCCGGTAAAACCTTCCAGTGGTGTGTGCTGATTTTCTCCAGCGTCACCGTTCTGGCTTCTGGTATGGCGGCGCACGCAGGTGTTTCTCGTCTGATGTACGTCATGGGTCGTGACGGCGTGTTCCCGAAAAGCTTCTTCGGTTATGTGCATCCGAAATGGCGTACTCCGGCGTGGAACGTGCTGCTGGTAGGTGCTATCGCACTGCTGGCTATCAAGTTCGATTTGGTTACCGCGACAGCGCTGATCAACTTCGGTGCGCTGGTGGCGTTTACCTTCGTGAACCTGTCCGTTATCTCACAGTTCTGGATCCGCGAGAAGCGTAACAAGACGCTGAAAGACCACTTCAACTACCTGATTATGCCGGTATGTGGTGCTCTGACCGTTGGTGCGCTGTGGATTAACCTCGAAGAGAGTTCGATGGTTCTCGGCCTGATTTGGGGCGCAGTCGGCCTGATTTATCTGGCCTGTGTGACCCGCAGCTTCCGTAACCCGGTGCCGCAGTACGAAGATATCGCGCAGTGATCCTGACGCAATAAAAAACCGGAGACAGTGTCTCCGGTTTTTTTATGTCTGCAATCTGGCCTCAGACGATATCCTGCGCGTACTGATACAGTGCTTTCAGCAAAGCCAGCTTCTCGTTGTCCCCTTCATACTGCCCGTACAGCGCTTCCAGCTCCTGCGCATAAGCTTGCAAAAACTCCGGCGTAAAGACATTGCGACGATGCTGCAACCAGCGTTCCTGCTCGGCTTCATCCAGTGTTCCCGGGAAGTTACGCGCGCGGTAGTTAAATAACAGCTTCTCAATTCGCGAGTCGGCAAAGGTCAAATCCAGCGCCGGCAAATTACGCGGTTCCGTTTCCAGCAGGATTTTCATCGCCGTGCGATCCGCATCGCTAAAGAATCCGTTATAGAGCTGTGTATCGACGTTTGGCGACGGGACAAACGGTTCTGCTTCAGCAAAGATAGCGACGACTTTGTCGCGCACCTGCGGGTTTTCACGCAGCACTTTCAGGTTATCCAGACACTGCTGGCGATGAATGCCCAGTCTGTCAGCATCTTCAGGACGCAGCGTGTTTGCCTGCGCCAGAATCGGGCATTTATTCAGATGAACCAGTTTGACCGGGACGGCAGCTAACTCGCCCAAATCCGCTTTTGGCGTATACAGACGCTCACGCAGCTGATCGGCATCCAGTTCCAGCAGCGGAGAAATATCACCCGCCAGGTCGACCATGATCACCGCGTTTTTGTTATCAGGATGCCACGCAAGGGGCGCAACCCAACTGGTGTTGCCGCGCCATGCGCCAAACATCCCAGAGATGTGCACCAGGGGTTTCATCTGTGGCACATCAATCAGCGTCGCAAGTTTGTTCTTGCCGCGGTAGGTATAGAGATACTCAAACAGGCGCGGTTGACGTGATTTCACCAGTTTTGCCATCGCAATGGTGGCGTAAACATCGGCCATCGCGTCGTGCGCGTTGCTGTGCTCAATCCCGTTGGCTTTGGTCAGATGCTCAAGACGGAAGCTCGGCAAGCCTTCTTCATTTTCAGGCCAGTTGATCCCTTCCGGACGAAGCGCGTAACAGGCGCGCATCACATCAAGCAAATCCCAGCGTGAATTATGGTTTTGCCAGCTCCAGGCATACGGATCGTAGAAATTTCGGTAAAAAATGTTGCGGGTCACTTCGTCATCGAAGCGCACGTTGTTGTAGCCCACGACGCAGGTTTTCGGCACCGTAAACAGGTCGTGAATGCGTTTGGCAAAAGCCGCTTCATTTTCGCCTTTCGCCAGCGCTTCCTGGGGCGTAATACCCGTGATCATCACCGCCTGTGGCTGGGGTAAATAATCGTCGGCAGGCTTGCAATAAAAGACTTCCGGTTCACCGATAATGTTGAAATCGCTGTCAGTGCGGATGGCCGCAAACTGTGCCGGCCTGTCCAGCTGTGGGCTGGTACCGAAGGTTTCATAATCGTGGAACAGAAATCCAGGTTGCGATGGCGTTTCTTGCATGAGCTGTCAGTAATCCGTAAGCGCGAAAGGCGGTAATGGTAAACGATTTGCCCTGGCATCAGAAGGGCACGGGTTCAATCCCGCGGCGTATCTCGCAGGAAATGTCATACTTTCTTGCAATTTAACGCTGTCAGTAAAGCGTAACTCCCGTAAAAAGAACGGCGAATAAAAGAAAGTAGAGGATTTGCTGTTGAAAGGCCGTTTGTTTGTCGCTGTATCTTTGCTCGCTTCGAGCATCTCCTGCGCCGTTGCCGCAGATTATATCCCCGCACCGGTTCAGCCACCGGCCATTCAGGCAGGTTCCTGGGTGCTGATGGATTACACCACGGGCCAAATTCTTACCGCCGGTAATGAACACCAGCAGCGTAACCCCGCCAGTCTGACCAAGCTAATGACCGGCTATGTGGTCGATCGCGCTATCGACAGCCACCGTATTTCACCGGATGACATGGTCACGGTGGGACGCGATGCGTGGGCGAAAGTGAATCCTGTATTTAACGGTTCCTCGCTGATGTTCCTCAAAGAAGGTGACCGCTTAACCGTGCACGACCTCAGTCGTGGTCTGATTGTGGATTCGGGTAACGACGCCTGCGTGGCGCTGGCTGACTACGTCGCAGGCGGGCAGCCGCAGTTCGTCACCATGATGAACGATTACGTGAAGAAGTTGGGCCTGAAAGACACCCATTTTGAAACGGTGCACGGGCTTGATGCGCCAGGCCAGCACAGTTCTGCCTACGATTTGGCCGTGCTTTCCCGGGCGATTATTCACGGCGAGCCAGATTTCTACCATATGTACAGTGAGAAAAGCCTGACCTGGAACGGCATCACCCAGAACAACCGTAACGGGTTGCTGTGGGACAAAACCATGAATGTGGATGGCCTGAAAACCGGGCATACGTCAGGCGCAGGCTTTAACCTGATTGCATCGGCAGTGGATGGCAAACGCCGTCTGATTGCGGTCGTCATGGGGGCCGACAGCCCGAAAGGGCGTGAAGATCAGGCTCGCAAGCTGCTGCAATGGGGCCAGCAGAATTTCGACACCGTGCAAATTCTGCATACGGGCAAACAGGTCGGTACGGAACGCATCTGGTACGGCGATAAAGAACAAATCAGTCTTGGCACTGACCAGGATTTCTGGCTGGCGCTGCCAAAAGCGGAAGTACCGAACATCAAAGCCAAATACGTGCTGGATAAGAAAGAGCTGGACGCACCGATTGCGGCCCATCAACGCGTCGGGGAAATTGAACTCTATGATGGCGACAAGATTGTGGCTCACTGGCCGCTGGTGACGCTGGAAAGCGTTGGCAAGGGCGGAGTCTTCTCACGCTTTAGCGACTGGCTGCACCATAAAGCCTGATCCATTTAATACGCTGCCGGGTGGCGTTTTTGCCCGGCGGCACTGCGTTTGCGCGGGCCTACAGGACGGATTTGTAGGCCGGGTAAGCGCAGCGCCACCCGGCAATTCCCCTGGTCATCAACCCATATTGAAGGCCTCTGACTTTCCCGTTCTGTGAAATATCGCACATACTCCTTCAGGGCTGTTTGCTAGATTTTATATGTATATTTATCCAGTAAACTTGTGTGCGGAGGACGTATGGATTACAGCATTACCCAGCAGCAAAAACGCGTCGTGGCGGGTTTTCACATGGTTGGTCCATGGGAACAAACCGTTAAGCAAGGCTTTGAGCAACTGGCTATGTGGGTCGACGGTCAAAAGATCCCAGCCAAAGAGTGGGTGGCGGTGTACTACGATAACCCGGACGAAACGCCCGCAGAGAAGCTGCGTTGCGATACGGTGGTCACAGTCGATGAGGGATTTGCTATCCCGGCCAACAGTGAAGGCGTGATCATCACCGAAGTCGCCGCAGGTCTTTATGCCAAAGCCCCTGCCAGGGTTATTGATCACGACTTCTCCACGCCGTGGTATCAGTTCTTCAATAGCGTGCTTGAAGATAAAGATCACGAGCTTGCGGACAAACCCTGCTTCGAGCTCTATCTGAATGACGGTAACAAAGACGGGCACTGGGATATTGAGATGTACGTGCCTGTTAAGCGCCGGGGGGGTTAAGGTAAAAGTCCTGGTTTTAGCAGGGTTTTTTGCACATCCGTGATGCCAGAAGCAGAAAAGCAGATACAATTGTGTTTTAGCCCTGGCGGAGAGCGGGTGTGCGCGCCGATAAATCACTGAGTCCTTTTGAAATTCGTCTGTACCGTAATTATCGCATTATTCACGGTATACGTATTTCGCTGGCATTTATTCTGACCTTTCTTCTGGTTCGCCTGCTAAACATCCCGGAAGGCACGTGGCCTCTGATCACCCTGGTGGTGATCATGGGGCCCATTTCATTCTGGGGCAACGTGGTGCCTCGTGCCTTCGAGCGTATCGGCGGAACAATCCTCGGCTCTGTTCTTGGGCTGGTGGCGCTCAAGCTGGAACTGATGTCTCTGCCCTTAATGCTATTATGGTGCGCGGCGGCGATGTTCCTTTGCGGCTGGCTGGCGCTCGGTAAAAAACCTTATCAGGCATTGCTGATCGGCATCACGCTTGCGGTGGTGGTGGGTGCGCCACCAGGCGATATGCACATGGCGCTGTGGCGAAGTGGCGACGTTATCATTGGCTCATTGCTGGCGATGTTATTCACCGGTATCTGGCCACAGCGAGCTTTCATTCACTGGCGCATTCAGATGGCCAGTTACGTCACAGAGTTCAACCGTCTTTATCAGACAGGGTTCTCGCCGAACTTGCTTGAACGCCCGCGTCTGGATCGCCATCTGCAAAAAATCCTCAATGACGTGGTCAAAATGCGTGGGCTCATTACGCCCGCCAGCAAAGAAACGCACATCCAGAAATCTATCTTTGAAGGCATTCAGACCGTTAACCGCAACCTGGTCTGCATGCTTGAACTGCAAATCAATGCGCACTGGGCGTCCCGCGCCAGCCACTATGTGATGCTGAATGCCCATACCCTGCGCGACATGCAGCACATGACGCAACAGACGCTGCTGACGATTGCCCATGCGCTTTACGAAGGGAATCCGCAGCCGATTCTGGCGAACAACGAAAAGCTCAATGAGATAGTCGCAGAACTGCGCCAGCTGGTCAGTGACTACAAAGGCGACAACCTGGCAGAAACCCCGATGCACGGCTATGTATGGTTAAGTATGGAGCTCGCCAGACAGCTGGAACTGCTGTCGCATCTGATTTGTCGCGCGTTGCGCAAATAACGCCCACACGGTCACGGTTTGCGGTGTGCTTGTTTCGATTCAGCAACGTTTAGGGTTATGATGAACCCAGAGCAAAAACCATTGTCATTCGCGGCCGCTAGCAGTTATGTTTACCCGTAGCGGCTGTTTTACGAATCCGAATCTCAATTATCAGGGGTGTCAAAATGGAAACAACTAAGCCTTCATTCCAGGACGTACTGGAGTTTGTTCGTCTGTTCCGCCGTAAGAACAAGCTGCAGCGTGAAATTCAGGACGTTGAGAAAAAGGTCCGTGACAACCAGAAACGCGTTCTGCTGCTGGACAACCTCAGCGACTACATCAAGCCAGGCATGAGCGTAGAAGCGATTCAGGGCATCATCGCCAGCATGAAAACCGACTATGAAGATCGCGTTGACGACTACATCATCAAAAACGCTGAACTCTCTAAAGAGCGTCGCGAGATCTCCAAAAAGCTGAAAGTGATGGGCGAACTGAAAACCGCCGAGCCGAAAGCAGAGTAAGATTCAAAGAGCGGTGATCATCACCGCTTTTTTATTGCGCCAGACGCGCAAAAGCAAAAAGCCTGCTCGAAAGCAGGCTTTTTAAATTTGGCTCCTCTGACTGGACTCGAACCAGTGACATACGGATTAACAGTCCGCCGTTCTACCGACTGAACTACAGAGGAATCGGTTAGGTGGCTAATCTTAGCGGCGAAAAAATTTTTGTCAAACCCCAATTCGCGCCTTTCTGCACGACTGACGGTTCCGTCAACAATTTGTTGTATTTACCCACAATTATCGGTGAATTCCACGTTGCAGGTTTTCGGATTCTCCCTCATCATTTAAAACGTGGTTTCAACTTTCTCTCTAAGGCACCCCTTGAAGCTCTCTGCCGCTGTAAGCCAGGCCGTCACTCGCACAACCTGGTATAAAAATCGCAAAACGTACCGTGTTCTGTTCTGGCGTGAAATCACCCCTCTTGCTGTGCCCATCTTTCTGGAAAACACCTGCGTCCTGTTAATGGGCGTACTCAGCACATTTTTGGTGAGCTGGCTGGGGGCTGACGCCATGGCAGGCGTTGGGCTGGCTGACAGTTTCAATATGGTGATCATGGCGTTTTTCGCCGCGATTGATCTCGGTACAACAGTGGTGGTGGCCTTCAGTCTCGGCAAACGTAATCGTAAGCAGGCGCGAGCCGCAGCGCGCCAGTCGTTGGTGATTATGACGCTATTCTCGATCATTCTTGCGGTCGTGATCCATCTGTTTGGCCGCGAAATTATTGAGGTGGTTGCCGGAGCAGCCACGCCGCACGTTAAAGAGCTGGCACTGACCTATCTGGAATTGACCGTATTGAGTTACCCGGCAGCAGCCATCGCGCTGATCGGCAGCGGAGCGCTGCGTGGGGCAGGGAACACCAAAATCCCGTTGCTGATTAACGGCGGGATGAACATCCTCAACATTATTATCAGCAGCATTCTTATTTACGGTGTCTTCTCGTGGGACGGACTAGGCTTTGTGGGCGCCGGGCTGGGCTTGACGATTTCGCGTTACATCGGTGCCGTAGCGATTGTGGCGGTGCTGGCTGTGGGCTTTAACCCGGCGCTGCGTATTCCGCTTAAGAGCTACATCAAGCCGCTGAACTTCGCCATTATCTGGGAGGTGATGGGGATTGGCATTCCAGCCAGTATTGAGTCGGTGCTGTTTAACAGCGGGAAACTGCTGACGCAGATGTTCGTGGCCGGAATGGGCACTGACGTTATTGCCGGTAACTTTATTGCTTTCTCCGTCGCCTCGCTGATTAACCTGCCGGGTAACGCATTGGGTTCGGCGTCGACCATCATCACTGGCAAACGTCTCGGTAAAGGGCAGATTGGTCAGGCGGAAAAACAGCTGCGCCACGTCTTCTGGATGTCGACGATTGTGCTGACCGCGATTGCGTGGGGAACCGCGCCCTTTGCCGGGCTGTTTGCTTCCTTCTATACGCACGAAGCGGACGTGAAAGCGGTGGTGAAAGAACTGCTGTGGCTGAACGCCGCGTTTATGCCTATCTGGTCGGCCTCATGGGTGCTTCCGGCAGGGCTGAAAGGGGCTCGTGACGCACGCTTCGCGATGTGGGTATCGATGTTCAGTATGTGGGGCGCGCGCGTGGTGGCCGGTTATCTGCTGGGCATTGTGCTCGGGATGGGCGTTGTGGGCGTCTGGCTGGGGATGTTCCTGGATTGGGCTGTACGCGGCGCAGCGTTCTACTGGCGAATGATCAGCGGGCGCTGGTTGTGGAAATATCCGCGCGTCCGGAGTGAATAAAAATGCCGGGTGGCGGCTTCGCCTTACTCCGGCCTACGAATGACTTCGGCGATGAATAAAAAAACGCACAAGGGGGGATCTCCCTTGTGCGTCGGGCAAAACACCAGAGCTCATTACACCCCAAGGCGATCGCGAAGACTGTAGTAAGCGGCTCCCATGGCCGTGAACGGAATACGGAAGGTACGGCCGCCCGGGAACGGATAGTGCGGCAGGTTGGCAAAGGCATTGAAGCGTTCTGCATCACCCCGCAGCAGTTCGGCAATCAGGCGGCCTGCCAGATGGGTATAAGTGACACCGTGACCACTGCAACCCTGGCTGTAATAAATATTGTTATCCAGACGCCCCACCTGCGGCAGGCGGGAAAGCGTCAGCAGGAAGTTACCCGTCCAGCTGTAATCAATTTTCACGCCTTTCAACTGCGGGAAGGTTTTCAGCAGGTTTGGCATTACCAGACGTTCGATATCCGCTGGATCACGTGCACCGTACACTACGCCGCCGCCGTACAGCAGACGGTTATCCGCAGTCAGACGGTAGTAATCCAGCAGATAGTTACAGTCTTCCACGCAGTAATTTTTCGGGATCAGTGAGCGGGCAACGTCTTCGCCCAGCGGCTCAGTGGTGAGCACCTGGGTGCCGCACGGCATGCTACGTTTCGCCAAATCCGGCTCCACTTTATCGCCAAGATAGGCGTTGCCCGCCACGACCACATACTTCGCTGTGACCTGGCCTTTTTCCGTGCTGACAACGGCCGGGGTGGTGTGCTGGATCTTCGTCACCGGTGATTGCTCATAGACGCGCCCGCCGTTCAGACGAATCGCGTTAGCTTCACCGATGGCGAGGTTGAGCGGATGAATATGGCCGCCGCTGTGATCCAGCAGAGCGCCCACATAGCGATCGCTGTTCACTTCGCGTTTCAGCTCGTTGGCATCCAGCAGCTCCAGCTGGGTATTGCCGTAGCGTTCCCAGTTGGCTTTCTGATCTTCCAGTTTTTCCAGCTGCTTATGGTTCATCGCCACAAACAGGCCGCCGGGACGATAGTCGCAGTCAATCTGGTAGCGTTTGATGCGTTCGCGAATGATCTCCCCGCCTTCAAACATCATGCTGCCGAGCATTTTTGCCGCTTCCGGGCCGTAGTTGCGTTCAATCACGTCAATATCGCGGCTGTAGGAGTTAACCAACTGGCCGCCGTTACGTCCGCTGGCCCCGAAGCCAATACGCGCCGCTTCCAGCAGCACCACGTCATAGCCCATTTCGGACAAATGCAGCGCAGCGGAAAGCCCGGTGTAGCCGCCGCCGACCACACACACGTCGCAGGTGACGGATTCGTTCAACTGCGGAAACGGTTCATACTGGTTAGCGCTTGCGGCGTAATAGCTGGTGGTATGTTCAGTCATGATTAAGGCTCCAGGGCAATCCAGATAGTTTTCAGTTCGCTAAATTTTTCCAGGGCATGCAGGGACTTATCGCGTCCGTTGCCGCTCTGTTTGTACCCGCCAAACGGCACGGTCATGTCGCCATCGTTGTAGTTATTGACGAAAACAGACCCTGCTTTCAGGCGGCGGCTCATGCGATGCGCACGGGAAAGGTTGCTGGTCCACACTGCTGCGCCCAGGCCATAGTCGCTGTCGTTAGCCAGTTCCAGCGCCTGTGCTTCAGAGGTGAAGCGGGTAACAACCAGCACCGGCCCGAAAATTTCATCACGCCCCACGCGGGCTTTCGGATCGGTATCAACAAAAATGGTCGGGCCGATAGCGGCAGGGTGCTTGCCGTCGCGGCCATCCAGCGCCAGTTTGCCTTGCGTTTCGCCATCGCGAATAAAGCTGTGAACGGTGTCGGCGTGGGCGTTATCAATCAGCGTGCCCATGGTGGTGTTTGGATCGAGAGGGTTGCCCGGCTGCCAGTTTTTGGCCTGCTCTTTAAGTAGAGCGATAAACTCATCGGCGATGCTCTCTTCCAGCAGCAGACGAGTTCCCGCGATACACACCTGGCCCTGGTTATAGAAGATGCCTGCGGCTGTTGTCGCAGCGGCTTTAGGCAGATCCGGACAGTCAGCGAATACGATGTTGGCGCTTTTGCCGCCAGCTTCCAGCCACACGCGTTTCATGTTGCTGTCGCCCGCATCTTTCAGCAGTTGTTTACCTGTGCGCGTTGAACCCGTGAAGGTGATCACGTCGACATCAGGATGCTGAGAGAGCGCCTGGCCCGCTTCATGACCAAAACCTGGAATCACGTTGAACACGCCATCAGGTAGCCCGGCTTCTTTCGCCAGTTGCGCCATGCGAATAGCGGTCAATGGCGATTTTTCAGAAGGCTTAAGGATAACGCTGTTGCCAGTTGCCAACGCCGGGCCTAATTTCCAGCAAGCCAGCAGCAGAGGGAAGTTCCAGGGCACCACGGCGGCAATCACGCCAACCGGCTCGCGAACAATCATCGCCAGTTCATTCACACCGGTGGTCGCGACTTCACCATAGACTTTATCGATCGCTTCGGCATACCAGCGAATAGCGCGGGTAGCGCCGGGAATATCATCACGCAGGCTATGGCGAATAGGCTTGCCGGTATCGAGCGTTTCCAGCAGTGCCAGCTCCTCGTGATGCTGCTCCATTAAATCCGCCAGCTTGTTCAACACGGCTTTACGTTTAGCCGGGGAGGCCTGCGACCAGTCACCGCGATCAAACACTTCGCGTGCAGCGCGAACGGCGATGTCCACATCTGCTTTTTTGCCGCGTGAAACGTGTGCCAGAGTGCGCTGTGCGGCAGGATCGACAATATCGAACGTGCTGCCATCCTGAGCCTGACAATATTCGCCGTTAATAAACAGACGCGTTTCTGGCGTGGCGTTATTCGCTTTGTCCTGCCAGTAATTCAGATGTTGAAAGTCCATGGTAACTCCTTCTGATAAATGCAATTTTTTGCCGCGGCCACGAAATTCAGGCTGCAAAATGCCCCAGGAAATGAACCCTGTTAAAAAAGCATCGTTTAAGATGGCCTGAGAAACTCAGGCCAGAAGGAAGTCAGAACGTGGTGGGGGTATGGGCGCTGATAATGCGGCAAATGCCTGCCGAGGTGTTGCTGAAGCTGTGCGGTATGCCGGTGTTAATGGCATAGCTTTGCCCTGCAACGAGGTGATAATCCTGGCCGTTGATGGTCAGTATCACTTCACCTTCCAGTATCGTGCCTATCTCCTCACCCTGGTGTTTGATCCTCTCCCCGGTGGTTGTCCCCGGTTGGTAAGTCTCGAAGATCATTGCCAGTGTACGGTTCGGATTTCCGTTGTGTACCAGCTTCATTGAAACACCCTGACTGCCGATCTCAATCAGGTCATCCTGATTGATAACCACCTGCGGCTCATCAGGTTTTTCCGGTTCCGCGAAGAACTCGGAGAGCGACAGCCCGTAGACTTTCAGCAGCTTTTGCAGCGTACTGATGGCAGGACTGACTTTGTCCTGTTCTATGGTGCTGATGGCGCTATGCGTTAATCCAGACAGTT
>NZ_JBOFIN010000126.1:0-26186 GCF_051650185.1 Scandinavium sp. | reverse complement strand
GTTGCGGAGGCAATGGCCATGGTGCGAGCGCTGAACAAAATGACGAAAGCAGGTATGCCAGAAAGCGTGCGTATTGCCTGAAAACACAACCTGCTTCGGGGAGACTTACCCGAAATCTGATTTATTCAACAAAGCCGTTATTAGGGTCTGCAGGCAGTGTACTGATTTATTCAATAGGGGGAAATAACGAATGCGGATGTTAAATGTTTCGTGTGGTGTCGTCAGCCAATCTATTTTAAATAACATTAAAATGAAAAGGTGGCGCTTGATTTGCGGGTGGAAAAAATGGTCTGAATATAATACACTTATTCCCGCCGTGCCATTTTAGTTCGTTGCAAAGGAATTTAAAAAATATATGTCTACCATGTTACAGAAACTTAATAATATTCGTACATTACGTGCCATGTCGCGTGAATTCTCCATTGACGTTCTTGAAGAAATGCTGGAAAAGTTCAGGGTTGTGACTGAAGAAAAACGTGCAGAGGAAGAGAGCCTGCAAGAAAGCCTGGCTGAGAAGCAGAAAAAAATTAATGCTCTGCTCGAAATGATGCAGGCTGATGGCATTTCACCGGATGACATTCTTGGTAAATCAGCGGGAGGGGCAAGCACCCGTAAACGCGCTGCTCGCCCGGCGAAATACCGTTACACCGACCTGGACGGGGAGCAAAAAACCTGGACCGGCCAGGGACGTACGCCGAAGCCGATTGCCAAAGCGCTGGCTGAAGGAAAATCACTGAATGATTTTCTGATCTAATGCAGAAACGGTGAGGAGAAGTCCTCACCGTTTTTATCAGCACACACCAAAATCATCATCTTCGTGATAGAGCGACACCTCTGCCGCGCTCAGCGTGTATTTCTTTCCTTCTTCATCACTGGCCGCAACGGTCACAATCTGATCGCCGCGTATTTCTATAATCTTCATTTTTGGGCCGCCGAGTTTAGGCTGCACCAGATCGCCCACTGAATACATTTTCTTCTCCTTAGTGTTTCTCCGGATAAAGCGTAGTGCAAAAATCCGTAAAAGGTAAAAGAGGGTAAACCCGATAGAGGAAAATGGCGGCTCAGGTGACAATGGCTATGCTTAGTATTACTACTTTTTTATTTGCCTTATTGCATGGAGTTTGTATGGGTTTCTGGCGTGTTGTTTTTACTATTCTGATCCCGCCACTCGGGGTTTTACTGGGTAAAGGGTTCGGTTGGGCGTTTATCATTAATATCGTGTTAACGCTGCTTGGCTATATTCCGGGTCTGATTCACGCGTTCTGGGTACAAACCCGGGATTAACAGGAGAGAGGGATCGCAGGGCGCTCCCTCTTTGCATGCCCCTCGGATCAAATCAGGCACGGATATCCGCATACTCCGGCGTCGTATCAAATTCATGTTTAGCGAAGGGGCATAATGGGATGATTTTTCGATTCTCCCGGCGCATTCTTTCCACCACTTTTGCCACCAGTTGTTTGCCGACGCCTTGCCCCTTCAGGCTTTCGTCAACATCGGTATGCTCGATGATGGTCAGGTGCTCACCGGTAGGGACAAAGACGACCTCCGCGACCCGGTTGCCCTCGGCATCGTTGACATAAAAGCTGTTATTGCCTTCCAGAATGTTCATTGTTTCTCCTGTAGTGTCCTGGTCAGGGTGAAATTTTACACCTGTAAAGGATAGTCTCTTTGCGGAAAATCGCTTTTTAGATTAAGCGATGTTAACCTATTTGCTTCAGGATCCCTTCAGTTGTATCAAGGCAAATATCTTCAGTGACAGACAGTTACTGATGTCTTTTAATTTTTCCCTCTACCGTATTTAATATTTTTTGGGTTGTCAGGCGGCATATTGCTGATATTATTTTTCTCAGCCAACAGTGCCGGCTTAGCTCAGTTGGTAGAGCAACTGACTTGTAATCAGTAGGTCCCCAGTTCGATTCCGGGAGTCGGCACCAGCGCATTTCGGTAGCAGTAACCAGTATGCGCGGCTAAATATAATCGTGATAAATCGATAATAAAATACTTTTAAACGGTTCATTGCGCAGTAATAACAATTAAAATAACGCGACACCTAGTCAATGATGCCACCGCTCAGGGAAAGAGTTATGCCGTTTGGCATAGGATTGCTGCTGCTTATTTCATTTTCCTCTTGCGGAAATATGCGCTGTATCTCAATCGCAGAAAAAGGAAAGACCACACACCCTCTAAAGATAATGACGTATAAGAGTAAGAAAAATATCGAGCAAGATGATAATATACAGGTGTTGTGGGATTTTTTTGGCAATGATTTAAAACAACACTACAGAGTGAAATATCTTGGTAAGAACGTGTCCCCGAAAAAAGGTAAATTGAAAACAGGGCGCGAGTACGAATGCTTTAAATGATGGAAGAGGGATTTTAATGACCAGCATGGCAAGGACAGGGTGTTTTTTACTGGCGTTAGTCCTGATCAGTGGTTGCCGCTCCCACGATCGACAGGCGAACATTGCAGGGATATCCAACCCGGCTTCGGTCTACTGTACACAGCAAGGTGGGATGCAGGACACGCTCAGGGAGCATGGTGTTAACGTGACGTATTGCCTTTTCCCTTCAGGTGAACGAGTGGATGAATGGACTCTCTATCGGGAAAAAGCCCATCATTTCCAGTGACCTTAAGGATGAGCACGGGTCAGGCAATCCCTCATTTCAGCCGGTATTTCAGTGCACCGCTGGGGCAGGTATCAATAACCCGCTGCACGGTTTGCACATCAACGTTGTCCGTCATAATCCAGGGTTTACGCTTGAGATTAAACAGCTGGCTGTTACCGCGCACGCAGTTGCCGGAGTGCTGGCAAATCTCGGTCTTGAAATAAACGTCGATCTTTTCACCGCTATATAAGCGGTATCCCGCCTCGATCAATTCTTTATCCACGACATTACCTCTGTTTTTATACTGACGTTCAGCGCTAAGCATAGACCTGTGAATGAACAGGGGAAAGGGGAATGCAGGGCAATGCACCCCCGGTAAAGGGCTAAACCAGCTTCAGCAGGACGCGAAGGGGTTTCAGGTTGATGATGAAATGCCATATTTTGTGCAAATCGACTACCCCGGCCAGAGCCAAAAGTGCCAGCGTGATGAGCAGCGTCGCGGCGGTAATCACCAGCATCAGACGCACGATATTGCGCTGCATTTTCATCTGCTGCAGCGTACGCCGCTCTTCTTTTTCATAATCGACGATGGTGGCGATCGACTTAGGCTGGACAAAATAGCGATCGTCTTTTTGCGTCAGATCTTCGGTGATCACCAGGGATTTCAGCAGCAGCGTCACCTTACGGCGAAACTCCTCATTGCGGATGTGGCGGTACCATAACTTGCCATACAGCAGCTCGATAACCTCATCCACCGTCACGCCGGTATTGAGTTTCGACGGCCGTTGCTGGATGTACTCATTCACCAGCAGATTCAGCAGTGAAATGCGGTCACGGCTTTTCAGCTCTTTATTGCCAACAAAGGTCGAAACCAGCGTTCCTTTGCCGCGACTGATTAACGTCTTCAGGTATTTAAGGCGAGTGCGGTAGTGAAAGCTAAAGCCGATTATCCCGTTAAATCTCACCGGGCCATATTTCCGGTGATGGATAATTTCTGGCTGCATTTCATCGAGCCCGGAAAGCGAAATCCGCCGTTTTTCTTTATAGCTGCAGGTGTCGTAATCCCAACGGGCGATCACCACGGTGTCATCATGAAAATCCAGCAGCTGATAGCGGTAATGATCGACATCGACCAGATGGACGGAATAATAGTTGTAAGGATTTCCTGTTCGCGCATCCTGTGTCACTAACAGGGGAAGACGCTTTTTCCACAGCTTCTGCCGTAGAGACGCAAGAGTATTGTCCAGCATAGAGCTTCCACCCGCCTGAGTGCGGAAATAAAAAGGGATGATAAAGAAGATCTTAGTCGAGAGCGTTTAAATGCGACAACCGTGGAGTTGTTTAAAATTAACCTGACGCTGGGCGGGCTGTGCCGCATTGCACTGGCCAGTAAAACGCGGCATATTGCGTTCGAATCGGTGAAAAGGACGTCTGGCACGATGAGAATTAACCTGTTTTGCGCTGTACTGCTTGCCCTGCTTTTGGCGGTCAGTCTCTTTTATTTTCAGTCTCTTGTGGCCTGGTTACTGTCAGTGAATACCCTGACGTGGCTGGTTTATGGCCTGGACAAACACGCGGCGCGCAAAAGCTGGCAGCGCGTGCCGGAAAAAACGCTGCTGCTGTTAGGCCTGGTGGGCGGTTGGGCTGGCGCTTTAGTGGCGCAGGAACTGTTTCGGCATAAAACGCAGAAACAGCCGTTCCGCACCTTGTTTATGCTCAGTGTTATTCTCAACGTGGCGGTGCTGGTGAGCGTTGGATACTGGCGGGCCAGTTAACGTAAAAGGGAGCGGTATACCGCTCCCTTGTTGGATCAGCCTTTCGGGAAGATCCAAAGATGGTTTTCTGGCAGGGCGAGGTGGCAATGCTGCGGATCGCGAACCTCAGCGCCATACGCGCGGATCACAAAATCATCGCCTGAAGTGCGGAACAGGTATTCCCAACGATCGCCGAGATACATGCTGGTCAGCAGCGGCAGCTCAAGCTGATTTTCGCCAGGCCCTTCAACCAGCGTCACGCGTTCCACACGTATGACCGCCGTGCCTTCCTGGCCGCTTTGCACGCCCTCCGCAGCTCTGCCCCACAGCGACCAGCCGCTGCCTTCAATGCACGCTTTGCCGTCCCTCACTTCCGTGATTTTGCCGTGCAGACGGTTGTTGCTGCCCATAAATTCGGCGGTGAACAAGGTTTTCGGCGAGCCGTACATTTCCTGCGGCGTGCCCTGTTGCTCAATTTTGCCGTTGTTGAGCAGCAGAATGCGGTCGGAAATCGCCATCGCTTCGTTCTGATCGTGCGTCACCATCAGCGCGGATAAGCCCAGCTTGATGATCAGTTCCCGCAGGAACACGCGGGCCTCTTCGCGCAGCTTGGCATCAAGGTTCGACAGCGGCTCATCCAGCAGAATCACCGGCGGGTTATAAACCAGCGCCCGGCCAATCGCCACGCGCTGTTGCTGCCCACCGGATAGCTGGTGCGGATGGCGTTTGCCCAGATGCCCGAGGCCAAGCTGATCCAGCACATCCTGCACGCGCTGGGTGATTTCTTTTGCCGGCACTTTGCGTAGCTTCAGCGGATAGGCCACGTTCTCAAACACGGTTTTGTGCGGCCACAGGGCATAGGACTGGAACACCAGCCCGAGGTTGCGTTCTTCGGCAGGCACTTCGCTGCGCGGCGTGCCGTCATACACTTTGTTATTGCCGATGACGATTGCACCCTGTGTCGGCTTTTCCAGCCCGGCAACCGCACGCAGCAGGGTGGTTTTGCCGCTGCCAGAAGGCCCCAGCAATGACACCACTTCGCCGCGCTTCAGGTTCATCGACACACCCTTCAGCACAGGATTGTCGCCGTAGGTTAAATGCAGATTATCGACCGTTAACTCAATCATGTAATTTGACTCCAAAACGAAGGGCAATCCCCAGACCGACCACGACCAGCAGGATGTTGATAAAAGAGAGCGCTGCGACGATATCAATCGCGCCCGCCGCCCAGAGGGAAACCAGCATTGAGCCGATGGTTTCCGTACCCGGCGAAAGCAGATACACGCCGGTAGAGTATTCGCGTTCGAAAATCAGGAACATCAGCAGCCAGGAGCCAATCAGACCGTAGCGAGACAACGGGATGGTGACGTGGCGGGTAATTTGCCCACGCGTCGCCCCGGTGCTGCGTGCCGCTTCTTCCAGTTCCGGCGCCACCTGCAACAGCGTGGAGGAGATCAGCCGCAGGCCGTAAGCCATCCACACCACGGTGTAAGCGAGCCAGACGCTGAAGATGGTGCTGCGAAGCCCGCGCAGCCAGACAATCAGGTTATCGCGCAGCCACTGCGACCACGGCATGCCGGAAAGCCAGCCGGATTTCAGGGCGTTATCCAGCCACATTGGCAGGAACAGGAACACCCACAGGAACGCCAGCCCGGCGAGCAGGCCAGGCACCGCGCGTGGCACCAGAACGCTGTAATCGAGGAAGCGGGTGGTGTTGTCCGGCTTGCGGTGCATGGCGATGCCGATAAACAGATAGCAGCCCACCGCCAGCGCGCCGCCCAGCACGCCAATCGACATCGAGTTGACGATAGCGCGCAGCAGGTTCGGCTGCTGCCAGATGGTGCGGAAGGTGTTGAGCGACAGCTCATCCCAGAGGGACACGCCCACGCCCCAGTTAGAGATAAACGCACGCAGCACTACGCCCAGCAGCGGCACGCCAATCGTCACCGTCAGCCAGAAGGCGACCACGGCACCGGCGACCCAGCGCCATTTACCCAGCGGCAATGCACGAGCCTGGGAGGCTTTGCCTTTCATGGTGACAAAGCGGTTGGCGGTACGCATCAGGCGGCGTTGCAACATCACCAGCGGGATGGTGATACAAATCAGCACCACGGCCACCGCGGCCATCAGGTGATAAGACGGCGTACCGAGTTTATTGGTCAGCTGGTACAGGTAAGTCGCCAGCACCATGTTGCCTTCCGGGTCACCGAGCACCAGCATCAGGCCGAACACTTCCAGCCCGAGGAAAAACAGCAGCACGATGGCGTAGAGAATAGAAGGTCGCACCATCGGCAGGCTGACGGCGGTCATCACCTGCAACGGCGAAGCGCCGGAGATGCGGGCGGCTTCTTCCACATCAGACCCGACGCTACGCAGCGCCGAGGAGATATAAAGATAAGCGTGGGGCACGTGCGTCAGGCCAGCAATCACCACGATGCTCGACATGTCGTAGATGTTCCACGGCACGAAGCCAATCAGCGCTTGCGCCCACAGCGACAGGAACCCGACCGGGCCTGCCGCCACCACGTAACCAAAGCCAAGGACCATCGGGGAGACGAAGATCGGCACGAGGATCAGCGGCTCAATCAGGCGACGGCCTGGCAGGTCGGTTCGCACCATCAAGAAGGCCAGCACGCCGCCCAGTGGAATAGCGATAACCACCAGGCCGAAAGCGAGAATAAAGCCGCTCTTCAGCGCCTTGTAAAAATCAGGGTCGGTGAAAATAAAGCCAAAAGATTCCAGGCTCCACTCTTTGACCGGGGCAAAGAACGGAGCGGATAAGAAGCTCTGTATCACAATGAACGACAAAGGAATGTAGATAACCAGTGTGGTTATTAACACGACGACGCCGCGTGGCAGGCTCTGCCACTTTCTGCTTAATGTACTCATAGAAAATCCCTGGAGTTAACCCAGAATAACGACAGTAGGCCCGGTAAGCGTCAGCGCCACCGGGCATTTATTGCCGGATGCGCTGCGCTTATCCGTCCTACAAAATCACTTTATTTTGACGTAGAGGTTATTTGGCGGCCGCTTCGCGCCACTGTTTGATGTAATCCAGACGTTTTTTCGGTTGCAGGTATTCCAGCAGGCTTTCATCAACCGGGATCGGCTTCAGCGCTTTGCCGAGCATTTTGGTCATGCCGTCGATGTCGTTTTTCCCTTCGATATCGTTACGGATGGACGGGATGTCGGCCTGGTTTGCCAGGATGCTCTGGCCTTTTTCAGACAGCACATAATCCAGCCACAGTTTGGCGGCATTGTTGTGTTCCGCCTGCTGGCTGATGAACGACACGCGAGACAGCACCAGGGTGTAATCCTTCGGATAAGAGATACCGAGCGACGGATCAGTTTTGGCGCGGGCTTCGGCGTAGGAACCGAGGATGTTAAAACCAATCAGATTTTCGCCAGAGGAGACCCTTTCCATCATGGTGCCGGTGGAAGACTGCACGGCTAACCCGCCTTTGGCGACGTCAGCCAGGGTTTTGAAGTAGTTCGGATCGGCTTTGGAATCCTGCACCGAGAGCATAAAGCCGAGGCCAGATTTCTCGATATCGTAGGTGGTGACTTTGCTTTTGAATTTATCGGCCTGGCTGGCGATCAGTTTTGCCAGCGCGGAGTGGGAATCCGGCACTTCATTCGCCGGGATCAGGCGTTTGTTGTAGATAAACACCACGGGCTCATAGGTGGTGCCATAGGCCTTGTTGTTCCAGACGGCCCATTTTGGCAACTGGCCTTGTTCAGGCGATTTGTACTCCTGAGCGTAGTCGGTCGCGAGCTTCAGGGCGGTGTCCATGGAAGAGCTCCAGACCACGTCGCCGCTGCCGCCGCCAGCCGCCTGTTCGCTGATAAAGCGGTTATACAGTTCGGTGCTGTTCATGTCGTTGTATTCGACTTTGATGCCCGGGTAAGTGGCCTCGAAGCCCTGAATCAACGGCCCGGCCGCTTTGGTGTCGGTGGTGGAGTAAATCACCACTTTGCCTTCTTTGGTGGCGGCATCGACCACCTTTTGATAGTCCGCCGGATAGCCTTGCGGCAGGGCCGACAGCGCGGATACAGAGAAAAGCACAGTAGCAGTAAGCACAGAGAGACGGAGTGTTGTGTTCGACATTGTAGTTAACCTTTCAGTTACATTTTATTAGTCAAAACTCAACATAGCGGATGGCGATAATCAGACAATAGGGGGCGGCAGGCAACGTGCCCGAAGTGTGATTGCTGGCCTTTTTTAAGCAATTAACACCATAAAAACCACGAAAATATCGCTGCGTTTATTTGTGCAGAGCCAATAAATAGCTTGTTTTTTGCACAGATGTCACGCTGTTTGGCTTAGGTCAAATAACGGCACCGATCTTTGTTAATCAGCAGAAAAAGAAGGGATTATTTAACTGTTTGATTTTAATTGATTATAATATTGATCAACGGATTGCATTAACAATAGCCCTGGGCCATATATAAATAGCGCAATAACTAAATTATAATTCTTTAACATCCGGTTGAAAGACGAGGTCAGAATGCGATTCATTGTCATGCTGTTAAGCTTTGTGCTCTCCACACAGGTCTGGGCGGGCGAACTTTCCAAACCTGCCGGTAAAGCCCTTTTAACGATCTCAGGTCATATCGAAAATACCAATGACGCTGGCAAAGCCGTTTTTGATCTCGCCAGTCTTGAGAAACTGGGGATGGTCAGCTTCCAGACCACTTCTCCCTGGTATAATGGCCGCACAACCTTTACGGGTATTTCACTGCAAAAACTCATGGATTATGTCGGGGCGAAAGGGACAGTGGTTAAGGTCACTGCGCTCAATGACTACACCACCGAAATCCCCCTCAGTGATTTTAAGAAATACAACGTTATCCTTGCTTTAAAGGTCAACGGAGAATATATGCGTGTCCGTGATAAGGGCCCATTGTTTGTTGTTTACCCGTATGACAGCCTGCCTGAACTCAATAATCAGATTTATTACTCCAGGTCGGCCTGGCAGGTCAGCAGAATGAGTATTGAGTAAGGGGTCAGACGACCAACATGAACAGAATTCTGGCTGGCATCATTTGTTTCCTTTTTCTCTCCACCGGGTATATCTCTTTCCTTGTGCATGAACGGCAGCAGGAGTTACAGAAGCTGACTCACTACGCGGCTTCGTGGTCAGCGGCACAGGTCGTTTCAGAGTATTACCGGTTTGAATCGTTACTGGGTCTTTACGCTGTCGATGAGACGATGACGCTGGATGATGTGCGCATGCGTCTCGACATTATGCTCAGCCAGAGTGACTTGATGAAGCAAGGTGATCTGAGTAGCTACATAGAAAACAGCAAAGCCCATCATGCACTGGCGGTACAGCTTCAAAAGACACTGGATTATCTGGACAGTCATCTTGAAAAAATGAACCGCCCGCAGCTTCAGGCCTACCTGGAAACCATGCACGCGCTTGATGCGCCGCTGGGGCGTTTGTCGTCCAGCGCGTTAGACAAAGACATCAACGCGATCAATGATGCCAACCTCAACATTAACACCCTGTACTACATTTACTCCGCGACGTCGGCGTTGCTGATCATTATGAGTGCGATCCTGGGTGGGCTGATCTTTGTTCAAAACAGAAATATTCTCAAGGCTCACCTTCAGGTAAAGAGCCTTGCTGAAGCACTGCAGGAATCGAAAGAACAGCTGCAGGTCCAGAATGCAAAGCTTGAGTATGACGTCTACCATGACTCCCTGACCGAGATGAATAACCGGCATTTTTTCTGGGAGAATTTAAATGAAACCATCGAGACGGCAGTAAAAAGCAATAGCTCGGTGAGTGTGATGTTGTTTGATTTAGACAGGTTCAAAGAGGTCAATGATACCTATGGGCATGATGTCGGCGATATGTTATTACGCCAGATATCACATCGTCTTATTTCGAGGGGCCTGACGTCAGATTCGCTTTATCGTTTAGGTGGGGATGAGTTTGCCTTTCTCTCGAGTGGGTTGACGGAAAGCAGCGCCGTGTCGCGAGCGCAAAAAATATGCGAGGCTATTAATCATCCCTACACGATTAATAACACGATTATCAATATCACCACCTGTGTCGGCATTGTTCTCTCAGACACAGAACGCCGCTCCGACTATCTGTATAAATTTGCCGATCTGGCGCTTTATGAAGCCAAAAAAGAGGGCGCAGGTAAGATAAAAGTCTTCCGGCAATGGATGCTGGATAAGCTCCAGGAGAGCCGAACCCTTGAGCATGATATGGCCACGGCGTTAGTGAATAAAGAATTCGTGGTTTACTACCAGCCTATTGTGGACTCTTTCACTCAGGACATTTACAGCTATGAAGCCCTTATTCGCTGGATACATCCTCTGAAGGGCCTCCTGTCGCCGGACAGCTTTATTCCGGTGGCAGAAAAGACCGGCATGATTAACGAGATGGGAAAAACGGTGCTTGAACTCGCCTGTCGGGAAGCCGTTTCCTGGGTGGTCCCGGCCAAAATTTCAGTCAACGTTTCGCCTGTCCAGCTCAGCAGCAAAGCCTTTGCCGGCATGGTGCTGTCCATACTGAATGAAACGGGGCTTCCCGCTCAGCGCCTTGAACTTGAAGTGACGGAATCGACTCTCTTTACTGAGAGTTCTATGCCGATGAATGCGCTTAACAAGCTGCGGGCGATGGGGGTAAATATCTCCATTGATGATTTTGGTACCGGTTATTCTTCTTTATCGCGCCTCAGCAGTCTTGCCTTCGATAAAATCAAAATCGATAAGTCCTTTGTGCGTTCCCTGTCGACGCAGCAAGACGCCCTTAATATCATCAGGCTTATCACCGGTATGGCGAAGTCCCTCAACATGAAAGCCGTTGCGGAAGGGGTTGAAACGCAGGAGCAGCTGGAAAGCCTTCAGGCGCTTGGCTGTGATTTTGTTCAAGGGTATTTGTTCGGTAAACCTCAGCCCTGTATCGATGGGAAAATCAAACACGGTTAACGGGATGATGTTCTTTTTACCATGAGGTCTTGAAGGCCTCAGGTATTGAGTGCATTAGAAAGCTGCCGTATGTCATCACACATCTCCTGTAACTCATTGAACAGCCTTGCCAGGTGGAAGCCGTCGCACACGGCGTGATGCACCTGAGCGGCGAGAGGCAGCACGACTTTTCCCTCCTGAGAGGAGTATTTCCCAAACGTGAACATGGGGGCAAAAAAGTTCTGCATATTAGCCACGTTGACATTAAAACTGGTAAAACTTACCCAGGGAATGGCGGACACGAAAAATATATTTTCTCGCGATTCTTCCTTCGGCCAATAAGAGAGATTATCCCCGTAGCGTGCAATATCCTCTGCATAAACTTGCTGGAAGTTCTGAATATTGCCATCGAAGTGACTCCATAATGAAGAGAAGGTCTCCGTTTCTTTATGGAAAATGGTATAGCTTGGATGAACCTCATTCCAGGTGACCAGTTCATTATTCTTCATCGCCATACGAAATTCCGGATGACGGTTTACGACCACAGAAAGCAGGGAAATAATAGTCGGGTAAAACTTCCAGCCCACTTCCTTAATATATTTTAGTAGCGCGGTAATATCGACCAGCACCGTCTGGTTAATGGTACTTTGAGCAAAGGACTGAAACACCTCAAAATGCTCTTTTCTTGCCCAGCGAGCCAGGTCAACAGGCGTATATTCTGCAGGTGTTTTTATCATTTTTTAACCTATAAATGAAAATGGGCTATCTGAGTTCAGTGTAAAATTTTTCAGGCATTAAGCAAATATCCGGCACCCAACCCGTTTTGGTAGTAAGCGCATTATTCTGCGTCGGGCCGCTTGCGGTAGAGCCTGCGAGGGTGCCCGATACTGCCGTACTGAAGTTCTGCGCCAATAAACCCCGTTTCCACGCAATATTCCAGGTAACGCCGACAGGTGGTTTTGCTGATGCCGGTTTGTTCCACCACCTGTTCCACAGACCAGGTTCTGTCTGGATCTTCCGTGAAAGCCTGTCTCACTCGTTCAAGGGTATTCGGTTCAATGCCTTTGGTTGACGGCACGGCTGAATTTTCGGCGGCGGGCAGGTTAAACAGCTTATCCAGCGCGTGCTGATCGACCACTTTTTGCTGGCGTAGCGTGTGCACCAGTAGCATAAAGCGTTCCAGAGAAGCCCGCAGGCGCTGGAAAAACACCGGTTTGATAAGGTAATCAAAAGCTCCGCTGCGCATCGCGTGGCTGCAGGTCTGCATATCGCTGGCGGCGGTAATAAAAATCACCGAACACTCAAAGCTCTTCAGCAACGGGCTGTCGATTAAGTCCACGCCTTGCCCGTCCGGCAGATAGTTATCGAGCAGGATAAGCCTCGGCTGGTGGCGTTGCAGCAGGGCGCGAGCTTGCTCCAGCGTGCTGGCGATCCCGACGACGCGCAGATGAAAATTCTGCTCAATATATTCGCGATGCAGTTCGGCCAGATGCGGCTCATCTTCCACAATGACGACATCAAGCGGCTGGCTGTGAGTCATGAACCTCTCCTGTCTCAAAAGGGATGAACACGGAAAACAGCGTGCCCTGCGGCGTGTTGTCCGTCACTTCAATGCTGCCGCCGGCATTATCGACATAGCCTGCCACCAGATAGAGGCCAATGCCGTGCTCGGCTCCGGCAACCTCTTCGCCCGCCTGTGGTTTACTGGTCACGCCCTGTTCAAACAGGTGCGGCTTGAGGGCATCTTCCACGCCGCAGCCCTGATCGGCGATTTCAATCAGCAGCTCCTGATTACGATCGGAGATATAGAGTTCAACCGGCGCATGGGGCAAAGGCGTTTTCAGCGTGGCATCCACGGCGTTATCCAGCAGATTCCCCACCACCGACATCAGCTCTGTTTCGCTGATCCCTTGTGGAATGCGCATCAGCTGGCACGCTGGATCAAACTGCAGCTCAATGCCTTTTTCCCGCGCGCTGACGTATTTCCCCAGCAGCAGCCCGCACAGCGCCGGAGAGGTAAAGCGCGAAGAGACAAAATCCAGCACCTTCTGCGCGCCTTCCGACTGGGCCTGAATGTAGCGGATCGCATCGTCATAGCGCTGCATTTGCAGCAGGCCGACCAGCGTGGCCGTCCAGTTAAGCTGTTCGTGGCGCATGATGCGCAGGTTGTCGGCGTAGCGCCTGACCTGGCTTAACTGGCTGCTCAGGGTGTTGATGTCGTTTTTATCGCGGAAGCTGAACACCCAGCCGTTGGCCTCGTTCGGCTCAAGCGCAATCGCCACGCGGTTGACGATCATCTGCTTCTGATTGAGCACCATAATCTGGTCGTGCTGCGCCAGGCTGCTGTCGGCGAAAAACGCCGGGGGAAGGTGCACCACCTGATCCAGCGGTTTGCCAATCAGCTTGTCTTCTGTCTGCGTTAAATCGAGCAGCTCGCGGGCTGCCCGGTTAATCAACAGAAGTTGCCGTTCAGCGTTGACGGCAAAAACTCCTTCGTACATCGCTTCGAGAAGTGCTTTTTGCTGCCGCACCAGCAGGGCGATCTCTTTCGGCTCCAGCCAGAACATCTGCTTTTTCACGTTGCGGGTGAACATCCAAGAAAAGAGAAACAGCAGCAACAGCAGCGCCAGGCCATAAAACGCCGCCTGCCACAGTAAACGGGCGTTAATGTTGGCGATGTAAGAGGTGAGATAGCCGACGGAAACAATGCCGATCACCCGATGCTGAGCATCGAAAATGGGCGCTTTGCTGCGCAGGGAAACGCCAATGCCACCTTTGCGCATTGAGATAATGGTTTTGCCGCGCAGCACCTCGGCGTTGTCGCCGCCAATCATCGGCAGATTCAGGCGTTCCGGCGTTTCGGAGTGATACAGATGCTGCTCGTTCACGTCTCCGATAACGATATAGCTGGCATCGCTTTGCGCACGCAGCGGCTGGATCAGGTTCGCAATGCCTTTGGTATCCCGCGCCCCGACTTTCTCTGCCAGCCCCGGCATCAGGGCAATTTCACTGGCCTGTACCCGCGCACGCTGCCCTAAGTCGTGGTGTAACTGCTTGTCGATGACGTGATAAAGCACCCCGCCCAGAATCGCCAGCAGCAGGCAGGAAAACAGCACCAGCGACAGAAAAAGCTTCACCTGAAAAGGGAGTCTGGATTTCATGCGACCTGCAACGAAGAGGGCCAGAGACATGCTCGCAGCCTAACATGCGGGCGGAAGCGTCGGAATCGGGATGTTGCAGAGTTGTGAAGTGGTTTGCGTCTCAGGAAGGGATGTCAGGGGCGCGAAGCGGGGAGTCCACTTCGCGCAGCAGAAGGACTCAGGCTTTGAAACCGCTGTCGCCAATTTGCGCCATTGCAGACCAGCGCAGCAGGTCGACGGTGGCGGGTTCACCTTCAGCCGGAGACCAGGCGGCAAAATCTTCTTCGGCAACCGGCTGATAGCCACCGTGTTTGACTTCAAAAATCACGCCGCCTTTGTCTAAAGAGAGCACCGAGTGCCAGGTGCCAGCGTCCATCTCAACGACTTTGCACTCTTCACCCAGCACCACGCGGTGGGTGACTTTGCCCTGGTCATCAAAGTTCAGCACCAGGAAACGCCCACTCAGCGCAAACAGCAGTTCAAAGGTATGCGGATGGCGGTGCGGGCGGACATAGGTACCCGGCTCCATGGCAATCGCCAGTCGCTGTACCGGGTCGCTTAATTCAGGGTGAAGATTACGGTGAGCGCGTAAACGTGGAGATTTGGCCGCCGCGTCGCTCTGCTGATGCATGTCACTGAGGGTGATAGTTTTCATTTGAGTTGCCTGACAGTTTGCTAACGAGCACGAAGCTCCGGGGCTAAAGAGTAGCAGTAGCCCGGCACGCAGAAAAGTGGGCTACTGTAACAAGTGGCTCAGGCGGCTAAAACGCAGGCGTGACCGTTGACCGCCACGTTGACCGCCGCGCCTTTCTGCCAGTGCTGCTGGCTGAGCGTTTTCACCTGCAACGGCATCGGCCAGCCGGGAGCCGTTAACGTCAGCGTCGAAAGATGCCCGGTAAAATCCACCTCGCTAATCATAGCGGTTGGCTGCTGGTGGGCCGCTGTAATCATCAGCTGTTCCGGGCGCAGCATAATGCGTCTCTCGCCCGTATGCTGAGGATTGCTGACTGAAATATCACCCAGACAGCAACGCGCCACGCCGCCGTTCACCTGCGCAGGGAAGATCAGCGCGTCGCCAAGGAACAGCGCGGTTTCTTCATCCACGGGCTGGGTATAAACGTCGACAGGGGAGCCGACCTGCGTAAAACGGCCATGACGGATCACCGCAATCTGGCTGGCAAACGAGAGCGCCTCCTGCTGATCGTGAGTCACCAGAATGGAGGCCACGCCAGCCTGTTCGAGCAAATCAGCCGTGGCTTTACGCGTGGCGGCACGAAGGCCGGTATCGAGTGCGGAGAACGGTTCATCCAGCAGCATCAAGGCGGGTTTTTGTGCGAGCACCCGAGCCAGCGCCACACGCTGCTGCTGCCCGCCGGATATCTCGTGCGGCCAGTGCGAGGCAAGACGAGTATCGAGCGACACCAGCGCCATCAGCTCCGCCACGCGAAGACGGTTTTCTTCTTTCGACCCTTTCAGGCCGTAAGCGATGTTGTCGCCGACTTTCATGTGCGGGAACAGCGCGCCTTCCTGCGGCACAAATCCAATTCCGCGTTCGTGGGCGGGAATAAACGTGTTCTGATCGAACAGCACTTTTTCGCCCAGCGAGATATGCCCGCCATCCGGAATCTCAAACCCGGCAAGAATGCGCAGCAGCGTGGTTTTGCCAGAGCCGGATGGCCCGACAATTGCCGTTCTGCTTCCGGCTTTCACCTTCAGGCTGATGTCGTCCAGCACCGTCGTCTGGCCAAATGTCTTCGAAATACCCGATAACTCAATCATCTTACAACCCTGCTAGTTTTTGTGACTGCACGTAGAGAATGCCGGTGAGCGGCAGCGAGATAAGGATCATCAGCAGGGCGTAAGGCGCTGCGGCAACATAATCAATTTCGCTGGTCAGCGCCCAGAACCCGGTCGACAGCGTGCGGGTGCCGAGCGGAGAGAGCAACAGCGTGGCGGTTAACTCATTACAAATACCCAGGAACACCAGAGCGGCCCCGGCGGCGGCACCCGGCGCGGCAAGGCGCAGCGTGACGCTCCACAGCGCAACGGCGGGCGTTTTCCCTAAGCTGCGGGCCACGTTTTCCAGTTCGACAGGCGCCTGAGCGATACCCGCGCGCAGGTTGATCAACCCACGCGGAGCGAACATCAGCAGGTAAGCCAGGAACAGCGTGATTTCAGTCTGGTAGACAGGGCGCGCGTAATGAATCGTGACCGTCACCAGCGCCAGCGCGACCACAATGCCAGGCAGCGAGCTGGTGAAGTAATTACAGCCTTCCAGCACCCGGAACAGCGGGCGAGGATGGCGAACCGACAGCCACGCAATCGGCACTCCGGCTAATAGCGTTACCATCGCGCCGCTGCCCGCGAGCACCAGCGTTTGCTGGAGTGACGTCCACAGATTGGCCTGGTTCCAGTTTTCGATGCCGCCAAGCCACAGCCAGCGGCAAAGTACCGCCAGTGGCACCGCAAAGGCCAACAGAATAACGATCAAGGCAAAGACCTGCCCGAAGCACTGGAAAGCCGCATTCAGCTGCCAGCGCTTTTGTTCGCGAGGCGCTCCGGCACCCACTCGTGCATATCTCGCTTTGCCGCGCGTGGCACCTTCCAGCGTCAGGATTGCCAGACAGCAAAGCGCCAGCACGCCCGCCAGCATATTGGCCGCCGGGCCGCTAAACGTGGACTGGAACTGGTCGTAAATGGCGGTTGTGAAGGTGTCGAAGCGGATCATCGCATACAGCCCGTATTCCGCCAGCAGATGCAGCGCCACCAACAGCGCACCGCCCCAAACCGGTAAGCGTAATTGCGGCAGAACAATGCGGTAAAAAACGCGCAGCGGCGGAGTACCTAATGAAGCGGCAACATCTTCAAGCGTGGGATCAAGACGGCGCAGCACAGCGGCAACGGGCAGATAAATAAAGGGATAATAGGCGAGCACTGAAAGAAACACGCCAGCGCCCAGACCGTGAATTGAGGGGACGGCGCTGACCCAGGCATAACTTTGTACGAACGCCGGAATGGCGAGTGGCGCAACCGCCAGCATCGACCAGAGCCGCCTGCCAGCAAGCGTTGTGCGTTCGGTCAGCCAGGCGAGCAGCACGCCGACAAAAACACTGAGCGGAACGGTCACCAGCACTAACAGCAGCGTGTTGCTGAGAAGCTCAGCAACACGCGGGCGAAAGATGAGTGCTTTAACGGTCTCCCAGCCGGTATCAAAGCCGATGTAAACCACAAAGGCAGGCGGGAGAAGCGCCAGCAGTGAGACCATCACTGCCAGCATCACCATCACAGGCGCGGGGCGATGTGACGGCACCGGGCGTGGCGCGAGAGACTTCTCGCTAACATTCACAACGGACATTAAGCACTCACCACAGTCATTTCAATCAGAGCAGGCCAGCCTGAGTCATCAGGTCGATAACCTTCTTGCTGTTCAGCGTGGAAGCTTCGACTTTTGGTGCATCCAGCTCTTTCAGCGGAACCAGTTTCGGGTTGGACGCTGCGTTCACACCGACCGCATATTCAAAGGCATCGTTGGTGCGCAGAGATTCCTGGCCTGCTTTACCGGTGATCCATTTCATAAAGGCCTGAGCCTGCTGTTGATGTTTGCTGGAAGCCAGCACGCCGCCACCCGAGATGCTGACGAATGCGCCCGGATCCTGATGTTTAAAGTAGTAGAGTTTGGTGTTTTTGCTGTTCTCGCCGGTTTTCGCCTGATCAACAAAGCGGTAGTAGTGATAGATGATGCCGCCATCAATCTGACCTGCGTTCACCGCTTTCATCACCGTGCTGTTGCCTTTGTAGGCCACGAAGTTAGTTTTCATCGCTTTCAGCCAGTCCAGCGTCGCTTTCTCGCCTTTCAGGGCCAGAACTGCGCTGACGATAGCCTGGAAATCAGCACCAGACGGGGAAGCCGCCCAACGGCCTTTCCACTCAGGTTTTGCCAGATCCATCAGGGAATGTGGCAGCTGAGCTTCAGACAGTTTCGCCGGGTTGTAAACGAACACGGTGCTACGGGCGGCAATACCAATCCAGCGGCCGTGTTCAGGACGGTAAGCCGGAGCCACCTGAGCAAGCGTTGCGGCATCCAGCGGCGCAAACAACTTGGCGTTATCGACCAGCACCATCGCCGGGGAGTTTTCAGTCAGGAACACGTCGGCAGGGGAAGCGCTGCCTTCCTGCACCAGCTGGTTGCCCAGCTCGCTGTCGCCGCCGTTACGCAGCGTCACCTTAATGCCGGTTTCTTTGGTGAAGCCATCCACCCACGCCTGAACCAGGTTCTCATGCTGCGCGTTGTACACCACGATGCCTTCGTTGTTATCCGCCGCCATTGCCTGAGGCGAAAGCAGCATCGAGGAAGTCATCATCGCCAGCGAGCACAAAGACGATACGCCAAATTTCATAAGTTAATCCTTTATAAAAGTGAGTGTTTTTGCACCAGAGAGGGTAATCAGGCGGATTAAATCACAACGGTCGAAGAATGATAATGAAAGTTATTATCATCTGGATATAAAAAAGGGATATCGGGCGAATTTGGTTTTTAACGGCATAAAAAACCAGTTCGCCAGACAGGACAGAAGGAAAGATTAAAAAAAGCTTAATATTGGGAAAATAGTTGGGTTTTGTGAGGTTGGGTGTTGGCTTCACTGAAGAGTGAAAGCCGTCAGAACATCCCGTTGCTGTTGGCAGAGTGTTCCGGGACAGTCTGGATAACATCCCAATGCTCCACAATCTTGTGCTGCTTATCGAGACGGAAAATATCAATAATCGCCTTCGAGACACCGGGTTCCCGCCCCGTGGTTTCGACATGCAGCACCACATAATCACCATCCGTCAGCACACGCTTAATCTCACTGTGCGAGTCGGGGTATTTTGTTTTCAGGAACGCAATAAACTCCTTAAAGCCCTCTACGCCATCCTTTGCCGTAGGGTTGTGCTGCTTATACTCCTCGCCCAGATAAGGCTTCGCAGCCTCAAAGTTTTTATCATTTAACGCGTAGTGATAAAACTTCAGCACGTTCTCTTTGTTTTGCTGTTCATCGGGGACGGCTGCAAAAGCTACGTTGGCGGCAAGCAGGAGCGTGAGGGGAAGCAGTGATTTCTTGAGCATAAGGTGACCTCGTTGTTAACAACAATACCGAGTCTTTATAGATCAAATAGCGAGAGAGAGTGTAAGGGAAGTGCAAAGTTGTCTGGGGAGAGTGGCGTCCAGACGAGTCTGTTGCTTACAGCACGGGGCAACAAGCCCCGGGATTGCGGATTTCACGAAGCAGAATAAGGCAGTTTCTTAGGTAAACGGGTGTCATGACTGCCGAGATATCGGTCCGGCCAGATAACCGCCGGATGCACATTAAGCGCGTTGGCAATCAGCCACTCACCTTTCGGCCACGGACGATTCAGCGCATTCGCAAGCGTCGAAGACGCCAGCCCAGATTCACGCGACACCCGCGCCAGGCTTGTGCCGCGCTTGCGGAGTGCGGCTATTATGTCGGCTGGGTGCCAGTTTTCAGTTATCGATTTATTCATTACAGATTCCTCAGTAACAGTGATTAATCACGTAATGCTTGAATATTGCTCTGAAATCATCCCATATTCAAGTATTCCTTTAATAGGTAAGGAAGTGCTTGAAGAGGCTCTTGATCCTGAAGCGGATAATTCCTGTACTTACAGAGGAAAGGAATTGAAGCCGTGATTGGTAGAAGACTAAAGATCGCAAGAGTAAGCGCAGACCTGAAGCAAGCTGAGCTGGGCGTACGTGCTGGTCTGGATGAAGAATCAGCCAGCGCTCGGATCAGTTCTTATGAAAAAGAGGTTCACGCCCCAGACTTCAAATTAGTCTGCAAACTGGCTGCGGTGCTCGATGTTCCGGAAGCGTACTTTTACGCCGTAGACGACGAGTTGGCCGAGTTGATTTTGCAGTATCACCGTTACAAGAAGAAGAATCCTGGGAGTGCTTTGATTATTAATTCTTGATGTTAATATTTAGCTACTTCCTCACAATTATAAATTCATCGAGCTTTCAAAATTTTTCTGGGATGCACGTCAGTATTAAAGATATTTGAAACTCACGAAATTGTGGGAAGTATATTTGCTAATGAGTTTTTATGTTGATCCAAGGCCAAAGTGGCCACAGGAGTCATTGCTGATAAATTAAAAGAAATAATAAAGTGATATAAAATAAACATAATGCAATGTCACTTGAAATTTCTGACATTGCACAATGATTTAAATCCTGTTTGATGGGGGGGGAATATGTGGTGGTCTCTCACGAATTAATTTAATGTAGCTGTATTTGAATACGCATATGCTGCTATCTTTTAATGAAATAGCAAAGGCTTTATCTGATATTGAGGATATGTACCTATACTGAGTATTGTTTTCTGATGTACATGGCGAATCAGATTGAACAGTATAAGTATCTTTTCCATTTATTATGTTGTCTGCTTGGGTAAAAGCAGTCATTGCTAAGAATATAGGAGTGAAAATCCCTACAGCTAATACTGTGCTTGAAAGTGGAATTGAGCCGCCTAGGAAATTAGTTTTCAAACCGCTAATGATCATTATGGCAGGGAGGAATATTAGTAAAGCTACTATGGTTTTTTTAATGCCTTCACTTTCATTATATGTTGTTATCATGACGTACAGCATAAATGCACTAAGACATAAATGCATTATGTTATTAATCATTTTTTTGATGTTCGAAAACTTAGTCGTTCTTTTTATGGGTTCAGATTTTTGTGTTCCTGCGTCTATCATCATTACTTGCACCAAGAGGGAAAACACTATCAATATAGCTACAGGAATGGCTACTATATAAATAATCGATGCTAGAAGGTCATATATTGAAACGTATTGCAAAATGTTGATGTTAAAGCAATCCAAAAAATCCATGAATACAATAAGCCATTCCCTATGGCGTAAGCTGAGAGCAATGCCCAAGAGATTCCTGTTAGACTAATTTTCATTTCATCATCACCAATAGAATTAATCCTCAATGCCTATTTGAGTCTTTTTGCTTTTGTTCATCCCATGACTCAAGAATGAACATGGTAAGTGTATGAGCGGCATTTATGGCTAGGCGTGCATGACGAGGCTTGAGGTTATACATTTTCCTTCCAGCGCCATGGGCAGAACTCGCATGAGTTCGAAGTGCTCCGATTCCATCAGTCAAAGAGTACAGACCACTCAAGATTCGCTTGAGGTCTTCATCTTCCACTGCCTTAGTATCAAGTCCAAGAGAATCGCGAACAACTTTCCATAAGCCTTGCAGATCTTGTTTTGCAGGAGTCTGCAACTTCTCGTCAGTAATATAGACTTTGAAGGTTGATTCGAGGATGTTACATGCGGCAGATACAGCTTCTCTAGGGTCAGAATGCAAGTTCTCAAGTGCGCGGGTAAACTCCATTTCAACAGCTGGAGCATTTCGTCTCTGAATAGCCTCTTTCAAAGGTAGAGAAGAAAGTGATGAGCCATTAGTAATCAACCCCCCGGAGACGTATCTCATGCCATAGCGTGCAAGAATGTCTGGAAGTTTCTTTACGAAATCAATTTTCTTTTTTTCCCATTCATAATAAGGGTTTTTGGGAAGTTCAGATTCCATATAGTTTTCAATGAGTCTACCCAGGATTGCTAGAGGGTCATCGCTCTCTTTATTAATACGTCGAAGCCACTCTAAAGCTTTTGCTGGTTTTGAACCGATTGGCGGTTCTCCAGGAGCATCAGCATAGGCAAAGAGACTATCTAAGGTAGCGTGGGTTTCGGCAAGAGCTATAAAGTCCGATACAACGGCGATTACTGGTTGCGGTATGAGTCGTTCCATATCTACTCCGTCAGACATTAAGAAGGTAAGGCTGTGGATGTAATGTGGACACAAGCTAAAAAAAGGGGCTACGTTTTCACGTAACCCCTTGTTTTATTTGGTGGAGCTGGCGGGAGTTGAACCCACACCCGAAAGTAATCTAAGTTCATGATTTATAACAATCCTGCGCCCTGAAATACACCTGCGTGCAGTTTGCGTGCATATTGTTGTCCTCGTAACGTCCTGATTCTGTCCAATATTTTGAAATATTTAGGCGTAGAAGTTGCCTGGCGGGATGGTGAGGCCGAACAAAAAAAGACCGCATTTGCGATCTTTATTTCCGATTTCGACCATACTTCCGTTTGGATTTTCGGTTACTTATTGGCTTAGGCTCTCGGTTATTATCGACCTTTTCATGTATGTCCATATTGAACCAAGAGGCGTGAGACACTTCGTTGAGCGGGAATATTATGCTGGTATCAACATCTTCCAGATCGTTGTAGTCGTTTGAGAAAAGCACTCTCAATGTATCTTTATCTCGATACCCCGACATTATCGGGCTTATTGAAATTTCGAGGTTTGGACCTTGCTTTTCGTTCGGCTCGCTTATCATGTTTACTGTACCAACATAGACCTTTCGGCATTTAAGGCTTACCAGAACAGGCCTATCTTCGGTCGCCGAATCGAAAAACAACTGTCCAAGTGAGCCATCAGAGAGCAGTTTCCCCAACTCATTTAGCCTGATTACTTGCTTTGAAAAGTTGATGCTTTCTTCATCTTTTGGTTCATGGGTGATTAGCCATGCAGCAACGTATATACGAAGCCGGCAGTATTGCAGCCAAAGCCATGCAAGACCGACGGTAGTCACTGACAAAAGTATCAGCCAGGATGTTATACGGTTCTCTTTTGGATCTGAACTGCCATCAATGAGATGGGATAGCCATGTAGCAAAAGTCAAACTTGGGCATAAAAATTTGATTGTGTAGGCCACGATGATCGCAGCAAGACTCGCATAGAAACCGTACGTGGCCACCTTCATGTAAAGAAGTTGGCCATCGTATCGGTGCAAACGGAAGAAGAGTTTTATGTTATGAGATGATGTAACGAGCAGCGAACCACTGACAAGCAATGGTATGATAAGTAGCGCAAACATTAGTTAATCGTCGGTGTCCTTGGTGTGAGTTTTTGCAGCTGCTACAGCTTTTGCATCTTGCTCGATAAATCTACGAGCAGCTTTTCTAAGCCGATCTATCTTCTCTGGATCTGCAGCTGTATCAACAACTACAGCGCCACGCCCGACAACTTTAATGTTCTTCACGCCTGATTTGTTTAAGCGATCAGCCATGGCTTGTCCACCTTTGACAAAGCCGCTTAAACCAAACATCTTCATGACCAGTTCTGACATAAAGACCTCCTTTTGTTGACCTCAAATGCTCCGTTTGAGGTTCTTCTGGCTCCCCCAAAAATCGAGGGCGCGGGATTGTAGCATAACCTACACATCGGTTAAAAGTAGTCCATTTCTTCTATAACTTGGACCATATGTCAAGCGCCAAGTTCACTTCTACCATAGTTGCCTAACGCATAGTTAAGCAACACAAAAAATGCTTCTACCAATTAAAATTATCCGTCACGCAAGTACGCTCATTTGTGAATTTTATGTGATCTCTAAAGCTTAGCTGAATGAACTGATGTGCGACCGTCGTATTCTGCTAGGTAGGATCCGTAATGCCTGAACAGCATTTCTGGCCCCTTGTGGCCCATCTGGCCCGCCAGCCAGAAAAGGTTCACGCCATGGCTAATATGCCGTGTGGCGAAAGTGTGCCGGGTCTGGTAGGGGTTGCGGTAACGCACGCCCGCTTTCTTGAGTGTTGGCACCCAGGCTTTTTTACGGATGGCGTCAGAATTCGCCCAGGGCTCGCCTGTTTTCGGATCGCTGAATATGAAATCGCTTTTCATCGAGGTGAAAGGTTTCTGGTCTTTCAGCGCCAGCAGCGCTTCGCTGTTCAGCTCTACTTTACGGGTACCGGCCTTTGTTTTGGTGCCTTTCAGCACGCCCACAACACTGGCGGCCTGAACGTGCGCTGTGTTCTCGACAAAATCAATGTCGGCCCACCGCAGCGCGCACAGCTCTGAACTGCGTAACCCGGTATTGAACGCGAAGCGAAACAGGTTTTTCCATTCCTGAAACCTGCAGTGCAGGTAAATGGCGCTGGCCTCTGCAGGAGTGAACGGATCCACCTCGTAATCATCGGGGTTCGGCGTGCTGTCGATCACGTGGTACCGGCTGGCGCTGACCAGCGTCACCGGGTTGATAGTCAGCAGGCCATCGGTCACCGCTTCATCAATGGCGCTACGCAGGAACGACAGGTTATTCCTGATCGTTTTCAGCTTGGTTTTCCTGCTGGCAATCCAGTTTTTCAGCACAGCCGGGGTCAGCTCGGCAACGTGCAGCCGGTGCAGCGATGAAAGCGCAGACACACATTTTTCATAGCCGCCGATTGTGGATGGTGACAGGTTGCGGTTCTCGCAGATTTTCAGGTATTCATCGAGATAAGATTTTATATTTTTGGTTTTCTTCACCACCCCGAACAGCTCCAGCTTTTTGGAGTTGGGGAAGTATTTCGAATAGTCGAACGTGCCGCTGCTAATCTGGTTCTGTATTTCCCCCAGCAGGCGGTCGGCATATTTTATGCCGCGGCTGGTGGTGTCCATTTTAGAGAGGGGTTCTCTACACAGAACCCCTTTATAGGTGAAGGTGATAACCAGCGTCGAGCCGGTTTTATGCTGGCGTAAGGTTACGCCTCTTGGGAGAGATAAGGATCCTTGTTCTGCCTTGCCCACTTTGAAACCTCCGATAAATCGATCCAACGTTCTTTTACGCCATCGACTTTTAATACATGGACGCCCTCAACCCACAGCCCCCTTTGTATCCGTTTGTTAACGGCTTCAACCGTTTCGCCAGCCTCCCGGCAGTAGGTTGAAAGTGGTACGCAATCAAGACTCATGACCGACCTCCTGCCCAAATGCCTGGGCATTTTCCAGTTCATTTGCCGCATAAATAAGGGCGTAATGGTGAGCTCGGTAACCCTTTGCTAACTCCTCTTCCGCGCGTTTACGCAGCACATCGATCGCTGATTGATAATCAACATTCTTCATACCTACCTCACACCACATTCAGGCCACGGCAGTGGCACCACACATCAAACATACGTTTAACCACTTCACGGCAGTAAAAGCCGTCACAATCTCGCGTCAGGTCGTAGCGGTTGCCATACCGCTGGTGGACCCACATTTCGAAAGCCTTATGCATCACTCGCCTCCAATTGCTCACGGTGGGCGCGCTTCCGAGGTTTCTTCTTGGCCTCAAAGCGGGGTTTCGCCACTTGTGGCCTGGCGGGTGGCCGCAATGAAATCCGGTTATGGATGAAATAGTTTTTGCGCATGTTCCAGATAATCCATGCCGTCCAGTCGCAACCATCGTCGACGTTGACGGTTGAGCGCACCAGTTCATCATTCAAATCGACCATTTCACCCATTGGCGGCCTCCAGCTTTGCTTCAGCTCGGTTGACGCAGCGCAGGAAGGAAGAGGGGGTGACAATCTCCCGCAGTTCTGCAATGAGATAGCTGTCACGCGTGTGATGCATCTGCCGGTTATGCTCCTTCTCCTGCTGGCGAAGAATGGACAGGCGGGCGGTAATGATGCGTTTCTTCTGTCCGATTGTCCGGCGGGCATTCTCTGCCCGCTTACGCCATGCAAGATCGGCATCGTGCTTTAACAGTTGGCCGTCAATTGCGATAAGGCTTTCTTCGGCCAGTACCAGTTGCTCTAAATAGCTGCGCCTAATACCGCTACACTTTTGCCTGACCATGTTTTCCTCCGGGGAATGGGCTGACTGTTTCCATAAAATGGTGAACTTTTCTCAGCAGCTGCCACATTGTCCGGCACTGATGGTTTCGGGTTATC
>NZ_JBOFIN010000125.1:0-120333 GCF_051650185.1 Scandinavium sp. | reverse complement strand
AAATTATCGCTCTATTATTACCTCAACAAACCACCCCACAATATAAGTTTGAGATTACTACAATGAGCGAAGCACTTAAAATTTTGAACAACATCCGTACTCTTCGTGCGCAGGCAAGAGAATGCACTCTGGAAACGCTCGAAGAAATGCTGGAAAAATTAGAAGTTGTTGTTAACGAGCGCCGCGAAGAAGAAAGCGCTGCTGCTGCTGAAGTTGAAGAGCGCACTCGTAAACTGCAACAGTACCGTGAAATGCTGATTGCTGACGGCATTGACCCGAATGAACTGCTGAACAGCATGGCTGCTGCAAATAAATCCGGCGCTAAAGCTAAACGTGCAGCTCGCCCGGCTAAATATAGCTATGTTGATGAAAACGGCGAAACCAAAACCTGGACCGGCCAGGGTCGTACCCCGGCAATCATCAAAAAAGCCATGGATGAGCAAGGTAAATCTTTGGATGATTTCCTGCTTTAATCTTTTTGTTTGTTGAGAAATCCCGCTTCGGCGGGATTTTTTTTATCCATAATTTATGGATATGTCCGAAAGCCGTATTGAATTGCGCGTTGTGGGTCCTGCTCAAATCCCAGGCAATAAAAAACCGGAGCCCTTTCGGAGCCCCGGTTTATGCCGTATGGCGAGAACGAGTTACTTGCCCGCGCCTACAGTCTCTTCCAGCCAGGCTTTAAAATCTGCGCCCAGCGAGTTGTGGCGAATACCATATTCAACAAAAGCACGCATATAACCCAGTTTATTACCGCAGTCATGGCTCTTGCCTTTCATATGATAGGCTTCAACGGTTTCTTTCTCGATCAGCATATCAATCGCATCGGTCAGCTGGATTTCATCACCCGCTCCCGGAGGCGTTTTCGCCAGCAGAGGCCAAATTTCCGCGCTGAGGACATAACGCCCCACTACCGCCAGGTTAGACGGTGCAACATCGGCTTTAGGCTTCTCAACGACACCCACCATCGGCACGCTGTCACCCGGCTTCAGTGCTTCACCTTTGCAGTCAACCACACCATACGCCGTCACATCTTCAACCGGCTCAACCATGATTTGGCTGGCGCCCGTTTCGTCAAAGCGTGTGATCATTTCTGCCAGGTTATCCCGGGACAGATCAGATTCATATTCATCCAGAATAACGTCCGGCAGAATAACCGCGACAGGTTCGTTACCGACCACTGGATGTGCGCAAAGTACTGCGTGACCCAGGCCTTTTGCCAGCCCCTGACGCACCTGCATAATGGTGACATGCGGCGGACAAATAGACTGCACTTCTTCCAAAAGCTGACGCTTAACACGCTTTTCCAGCATGGCTTCAAGTTCGAAGCTGGTATCAAAGTGGTTTTCGATCGAATTTTTCGAGGAATGCGTTACCAGTACAATTTCAGTAATGCCTGCAGCGATACATTCATTTACAACATACTGAATTAATGGCTTGTCAACCAGCGGCAGCATTTCCTTTGGAATCGCTTTAGTGGCGGGCAACATCCTGGTGCCCAATCCCGCTACCGGGATTACGGCCTTAGTGACTTTTGAATTTAATGCAGCCATTGAAATCTCCTGAACTGTTCAAACTTTGAACGTGCTCGTTAATTAATAACGCGTTGAGTATATCAGTACCGTTTGTGCAGTCTGGTCTGAAAAGGACACGTTAACCTTGAATTAGGATTTTTACGCATAAACCCTGCTGATAGTACCACCACTGTCTGAAAGCGGTGATAGCTATATCCTTACTCTCAGGTTAATTGTTCATTCCGCAGACAACATTAAGCGTAAACGTCCGCCAACCCCCCAAATTTGGCACTGCCACGACTCGCAGCGCTGGCTGATTTGATTTAAATAAGCATTCCCTAACGTGCCCAGCGGAACGCCGTTGCTGATCTGAATTTGATGGTCTCCCGTGTTCAGCCTGCCGTTAAGACCTGCGGAAACAAGGATGAGGTTTTTAATTCCGCTGTGGTAATAACCAACCAGCAGCGGGAACTGTCCCGGCAAATTAGCCTGGCGCAGCAGTTGGTTCACCTGATTGAGTAAACTCCCCAATTCCGGCAGGCGCTGTCCTTCGTGCGCTAACTGCTCCTGTAACAGGCCATTAAATAAAGCCCGTAGCAATAATGCGGCTAACACACCGTTTTCCCCGGCTCGGGTGACATCCAGGCAATAAAAGGCGAGGTCCTTATCTGAAAGTGGTGCAATATCGAGCACCAGCCCCGGTTTATCCGCCGACACCAGTTGTCGATAATTGATACGACAATGCGAAATATTTTGCTGAACCGGCGGTTGTAATTCCTGTAATAGCTTTGCCGCAGCGGTAGGATTACTGACCAGCGCATCCCAGTCCTCAAACAAACGCTCTTCCTCCTCCACCCGGGAATTAAACATGTTGGGGTAGAGGCAGGCAAAAACAGTTTCACGAAGACGATTGAAATCTTTGACAGGCTTAAGCAAGACATCCTGCACACCAAGACGAAGCGCACTGGCGATATCCGCCATGTTTTCGGTGGCAGAGATAACGAGGATCGGCAGTTGATGGCCGTTATTGCGCAGATGCTCCACCAGCTTAAGGCCGTTCATACGTGGCATCGCAATATCGCAAATCATCAAATCGGGCTGCAGATGCGTCAGTTTTTCCAGTGCATCCACGCCGTCTTCTGCCAGGGTCGTTTCTGCACCCAGCGATGAAAGCCACGAATCAAGGAGAGAGCGGAAAACGGGTTCGTCCTCAACAATCAGAATCTGTTTTCCCGCCAATGGCTGCGTCATGATATCTCCCCTGACAGACGATAAGTAAATAGTGGCACGCTATTCCTGGGATCGCCTGTCAGATTTTGCTGAAGTAATCGAAAAGCCCTAACCCGCAGTACGCACAAGCGGTAACAGTTCATCCATCTTTTTCTCAACGGCCAGTTGTCCGGCAGCTATCGCCGCTGGCGCCCGATGAAAATCGAGAGTAGAAATTTGTGGGCAAAAAGGTTGCAACAAAATATCCGGCGGATCGCCCGCCATTCGGTTGCGCTTTAATCGGTTTTCCAGCACCTGTATAGAGGTCGTCATGATCTCCATGGCCGTTGGCGTTACCGCCGTCCGGCGAGATGTCATTCTTCCGAGTCTGGAACGAAAACGTTCGTGCCAGCTCAGGCTATCATCTGAAGACTCGGGATCGGGCTGAAGGTTCACTGACAGGAGATCCTGCTGCATTAAATGCGCGTCATGTTGCAAATCGACAGCAATCACAATGTCAGCGCCTAGTGCGCGTGTGAGCGAAACCGGTACCGGGTTAACGACAGCGCCATCAACCAACCAGTAGCCATTGTGCATGACGGGAGACATAAGCCCGGGAATACTGCAGGAAGCGCGTACCGCCAGATGAAGATCGCCTTCGGTGAACCAGATTTCACGTCCGGTACTGAGGTTTGTCGCGACGGTCGCAAAACGACGTGGGCAGGATTCAATCGCGTCTGCGGGGATCAACTGACGAAAATGGCTGAACACACGCTCACCACGCAGAAGACCGCCCCTGCGCCAGGAAAGATCCATCAGGCGTAACACATCCCAGGAACTGAATGAGCAGACCCACTTTTCCAGCACGGGTAACCGATCGCAAGCGTAAGCCGCTCCAACCAGTGCACCAATCGAACACCCCGCCACAATATCAATCTCAATGCCCATTTTCTGCAGCGCTTTGATCACACCGATGTGTGACCAGCCACGCGCCGCGCCTGAGCCGAGAGCCAAACCAATTTTAAGCTTTCTCATTCCTGCCGATGATGAACCCCGTTCCTGTCGTAGCAACATGACGATTGCTCGGTTAACATATTTACCGCCCGGCGCTGTGCGCCTCATTTTATTTACCTGGGAAAGCGTTTATGGACTCACTTTGCCCCTGCGGCAGCGCTCTGGAGTATAGCTCATGTTGCCAGCGATATCTTTCGGGCAGCGAGCCTGCGCCAACACCTTCACAGCTCATGCGATCGCGCTATGCCGCCTTCGTGCTGAAAAATGCAGACTACCTGGTCAGGACCTGGCATCCTTCGTGCGAAGCCACGGCATTTCGGCAGGATCTTGAGCAAAGTTTCTCCAGCACCGAATGGCTTGGCCTGACAATTTTTACCGCCGATGCGGGCCGCCATCCTGACGAAGGTTTTGTCAGCTTCGTCGCTCGCTTCCGTGAACATAGCAAGAGCGGTGCCCTCATTGAGCGTTCAAGATTCTTAAAAGAAAATGGACAATGGTATTATATTGATGGTACACGTCCTCTGATTGGCCGCAACGATCCCTGCCCTTGCGGGTCAGGCAAAAAATTTAAAAAGTGCTGCGGTCAATAAGATCGCCACAGAAACAGCAAACACCTTCAACAGGATTTCCCCCGCAATGCACTCATTACAACGTAAAGTGTTGCGTACCATCTGCCCGGATCAAAAAGGGCTGATCGCACGTATTACCAATATCTGCTACAAGCACGAGCTCAACATTGTGCAGAACAACGAATTCGTTGATCACCGCACCGGTCGTTTCTTTATGCGCACCGAGCTGGAAGGCATTTTCAATGACTCCACGCTGCTGGCAGACCTCGACAGTGCCTTACCGGAAGGGTCCATTCGTGAACTGACGCCCGCTGGCCGTCGTCGTATCGTGATTCTTGTCACCAAAGAAGCGCACTGCCTGGGTGATTTGCTGATGAAGGCCAACTACGGTGGTCTCGACGTCGATATTGCGGCCGTCATCGGCAACCATGAAACGCTGCGCCCACTGGTTGAGCGCTTTGATGTGCCCTTTGAACTGGTCAGCCACGAAGGCCACACGCGTGAAGAACATGACAAGCTGATGGCCGATGCCATTGATGCTCATCAGCCGGATTACGTGGTGCTGGCGAAATATATGCGCGTCCTGACGCCGTCATTTGTCGCCCGCTTCCCGAACAAAATCATCAATATCCACCACTCATTCCTGCCTGCCTTTATCGGTGCGCGCCCGTATCACCAGGCCTATGAGCGTGGCGTAAAAATCATCGGTGCCACAGCTCACTATGTGAACGATAACCTCGATGAAGGCCCAATCATTATGCAGGATGTGATTAACGTCGATCACACCTACTCTGCGGACGATATGATGCGTGCAGGCCGTGATGTTGAGAAAAACGTCCTCAGCCGCGCCCTGTACCAGGTCCTTGCGCAGCGCGTCTTCGTTTACGGCAACAGAACAATCATTCTCTAAGGAAAACCCGTTTGCGGTGCTTTTAAACGTTACGGGCAAAAAGTACGCAAACGGTTCATTTTCCTGAAAGGAAGGCTTTACAGCGGCGCGTCATTTGATATGATGCGCCCCGCTTCCCTAAGGGAGCAGGTCAGTAATAGCAATACAAAAAGTAATACCCCTGGCGGGGTTCCCGAGCGGCCAAAGGGAGCAGACTGTAAATCTGCCGTCATCGACTTCGAAGGTTCGAATCCTTCCCCCGCCACCATTATTAACCACAGCGATGTGGTTACCCTGATAAGTGAGAACGATGTTTGCGCTTATTGGGAAGGGTGAGAACCTTCGACTAAGGTTCGACTCTCGCAAAGCGAGAGAACGTTGCCAAAGGCAACGGCCCAAAGGGTGAGGAGCGAAGCGACGAATAATCCTTCCCCCGCCACCATCAAGAAGTATTTCGCTCAAGCATTTCATACCCCTGGCGGGGTTCCCGAGCGGCCAAAGGGAGCAGACTGTAAATCTGCCGTCATCGACTTCGAAGGTTCGAATCCTTCCCCCGCCACCATCGCATATTTAGCACCAAATACCTGTTCGATACCAAAGCCACATTTTTCTCTGCACAGGGAAGGATGAGAAGCTTCGATCCGAAGGTTCGACTCGAACGTATGTGAGAGAACGCGGCGACAGCAGCGGTTATCCTTCACCCGCCACCATCGCATGTTTAGCACCAAATACCTGTTCGATACCAAAGCCACATTTTTCTCTGCACAGGGAAGGATGAGAAGCTTCGACCCGAAGGTTCGACTCGAACGCAGGTGAGAGAACGCGGCGACAGCAGCGGTTATCCTCCCCCCGCCACCGTACACAAAGCCCATTGTCGCCACAGGCACGATTAGGCGAAGCCGTCACTGCACATTCAAACCCCAGGCAACCGCCGCCCGACAGGTGAACTCTTCACGATTGACGTATTGCACTGAGCCAGTTCAGCCAGCCCGTCGAGCAACGTATCCAGTTGTCCTATGTCCGTCACCACCAGACGGGCGATAAAGCAGTCCTCGCCCGTGACTTTGTCACACTCAATGCATTGCGCCATCGCCTGCAGATATTTTTCAACTTTCTGCAACAGCCCCGGTAGCGGTTTGATTCTCACCAGAGCCTGTAACGTATAGCCCAGAGCCGCCAGATTCACTTTTGCACTATATCCCTGAATCACGCCCCGCTCTTCCAGCCGTTTCAGGCGCTCTGCGGTGCTCGGTGATGTCAGACCGACTTCTGCACTCAATACTTTTAACGACACGCGGGCATCTTTGGTCAGGCAGGCGATGATGGCCCTGTCGATTGCATCAATAAGAAGTTCCATGCTTTTGGCCTTATTTAAAAAGGATAAATCGTCGTTTCTCCTTATAACACATCTGTAACATGCCCGATAAATTTCACAGAATATCCTCTCTGACTGAGGAGGTTCCTGTGCGTAACTTGACATCTGGCATTGGGCAAATGAGCCTGGCGATGCTTATTTCTGGCTCCATCGGTGCATTTGTTCTGCTCTCCGGCTTACCGGTGATTGATGTGGTGTTCTGGCGCTGCGTCATTGGGGCGGTGGCCTTGTTTATTTTCATTCGTCTCAGCAGGAAGCCTTTTAGCCCGCTGACACGCGTGACCTTATTACTGGCCATAGCAGGCGGCGTGGCGCTGGTCATTAACTGGCTATTGCTGTTTGCCGCCTATGAACGCATCTCCATCGGCATGTCGACGGTGGTCTACAACACGCAACCATTTATGTTAGTGCTGATGGGCATGGCGATGGGTGAACGAGTTTCACTGGTGAAATGGGGCTGGCTGATTCTGGCATTTCTCGGCGTGGTTACGCTCCTGTCCAGTGAGCTCAACGGTCACGATGGCAGTCTGTTCACTGGCGTCGCTCTGGCACTGGGCGCTGCTTTCTTCTACGCACTGACCGCTATCATCACGCGAAAACTCCAGACCATTGCGCCGCAGCACATCGCGTTCATTCAGGTGGTCACAGGTGCGCTTATGTTATTACCCCTCGCTCATTTCTCCGCCCTTTCTGATTCTTTCCCATGGGGCATTCTTTTGACGTTAGGCATTGTGCATACCGGCATCATGTATCAGTTGCTCTATAGCGCGATCCAGAAACTGCCCACGCCGATCATCGGTTCACTGTCGTTCATCTACCCGCTGGTGGCGATTATTGTCGATAACGTGGTTTTCGGGCATACCCTTAATGCGTGGCAAATCGTTGGTGGAGCGCTGATTCTGCTGGCGGCGGCAGGGAATAATTTAGGCTGGGGTACAAAGAAAAAAGCCCTGCGTCAGCAGGGCCTTGAACAGAAAGCGCGTTAATCAGCGACGAGCGCGAACAATCTGGTATTTGCGTGTCAGGTACTCGACCGGCACGCTCCAGATGTGCACCAGACGCGAGAACGGGAACAGTACAAACAGCGTCATCCCGAGCACCAGGTGCAGACGGAAGATAAACGCCACGCCCTCCAGATGCGCAGAGGCGCCGCCGTGGAAGGTCACCACAGACTGTGCCCAACCGACCAGTTTCATCATCTCGCTGCCGTCCATATGCTGGGCAGAGAACGGAATGGTCAGCAGGCCCAGCAGACATTGCAGCACCAGCACTGACATCACCAGAATATCGGCTTTGGTGGTGGTCGCGCGAATGCGTGGGCTGGTGAGACGGCGTTTCAGCAGCAGAATACCGCCCACCAGACACATCACCCCGGCAGCGCCGCCGCCAAACATTGCCATTTTCTGTTTCACTTCCAGCGGCAGCCAGGATTCGTACATCCAGTGCGGCGTGAGCATGCCGAAGGCATGGCCCGCGATGACACCAAGAATGCCAAGGTGGAACAGGTTTGACGCCAGGTTCATGCCTTTGCGATCCAGCATCTGGCTGGAGCCAGCACGCCAGGAGTACTGACCGTAGTCGTAACGCAGCCAGCTCCCTACCAGGAAGATGGTTCCCGCGATATACGGATAGATATCAAAGAAGAACATATTCAGGAAATGCATTAGCGCTCTCCTCCAGTCGAGATATTCAGATACTGCGGCGCGACGGCACCGGAAAAACGACGCTGATGGGCGGTGATGTCTGAATCCGCACATCCCTGATCGGCGAAGAATTTAACCTGCTCTTCTTCCCAGACGGCGTCCAGTGCCTGCGGCGTGTCGTCGCGAGCTTCATCAGCAATTTTCTCAGCCACTTTCACCCCGTCGATTTCAGTGCTGGCAAGCTTAAGCAGCACGTCAAACAGTACGGCATAGCGGCTTTCACGCTGCTGTAAACGGGCGCTGAGCAGTGCCAGAATCGGTGCGACATCCTGCAAGCCACCCAGCGCTTCTTCACGAGGCAACTGCGCCAGATACTCCAGATACAGCGGCAGATGGTCTGGCAGCTCGCGGCTGTCCAGCTCCAGGCCGTGCTGCGCGTACTGCGCCATCAGGTCAACCATCGCCTGGCCGCGGTCACGGGATTCGCCGTGAACATGTTCAAACAGCAGCAGAGAAGTCGCACGACCGCGGTCAAACAGCTCGCTATACGCCGCCTGAACGTCCAGCAAATCTTGCTGAGTCAGGTCACGCAGGAACACGCAAAGTTTCTGCGCTTCTTCCCTTGCCAGCACGTCTGAGTCTGCCAGCGCGTCGTGCACTTCCTGCTGATGCTGCCACAGGGCAGCATCGGGGTACTCCAGCAGGCGGGAGATGATCATCAGTTCTTTCATGACTGACGCTCCGTTTTGCTGGTGACGTCGACAGCATCGATACGACGGCTGTTGAACAGGTTGAATGAGCTGTCGGAACCGTGGCAACCGTCGCCGAAGCTGAAACCACAGCCGTTCTTCTCCGGGAAAGCGTCACGAGCCAGTTCGCGGTGGCTGCTTGGTACCACGAAACGGTCTTCGTAGTTCGCAATCGCCAGGTAGCGATACATTTCCTGCGCCTGCGCTTCAGTCAGACCGACTTCTTCCAGCGCGCTGGTGTCGTTCACACCGTCAACGCTTTCAGCGCGCTTGTAGTGGCGCATCGCCAGCATACGTTTCAGCGCACGAAGCACCGGTGCGGTATCGCCAGCGGTCAGCATGTTCGCCAGATACTGCACAGGAATACGCAGGCTATCGACATCCGGCAGAATGCCGTTGCTGCCAATCTCGCCCGCGTCAGCCGCAGACTGAATCGGAGACAGCGGCGGCACGTACCAGACCATCGGCAGCGTGCGGTATTCCGGGTGCAGTGGCAGAGCCAGCTTCCAGTCCATCGCCATTTTGTAAACCGGTGACTGCTGAGCGGCGTCAATCACGCTCTGCGGAATGCCGTCTTTCAGCGCCTGCTCAATCACTTTCGGATCGTTCGGATCGAGGAACACGTCCAGCTGACGCTGATACAGATCTTTCTCGCTCTCAGTGCTCGCCGCCTGCTCAATCATATCCGCGTCATACAGCAGAACGCCGAGGTAACGAATACGCCCTACGCAGGTTTCGGAGCACACGGTCGGCTGACCGGCTTCGATACGCGGATAGCAGAAGATGCACTTCTCGGACTTGCCGCTCTTCCAGTTGAAGTAGATTTTCTTGTACGGACAACCGGTGATGCACATACGCCAGCCACGACATTTGTCCTGGTCGATCAGCACAATACCGTCTTCTTCACGCTTGTAGATGGCACCGCTTGGGCAGGTCGCCACACACGCCGGATTCAGGCAGTGCTCACACAGACGCGGCATGTACATCATGAAGGTGTTTTCGAACTGGCCGTACATCGCCTTCTGCACGTTCTCGAAGTTCTGATCGCGGGAGAGTTTCGAGAACTCGCCACCCAGATCGTCTTCCCAGTTCGGGCCAGAAGTGATTTTGTCCATGCGCTGACCGGTGATCAGCGAGCGAGGACGAGCAATCGGCTGATGCTTGCTTTCGCCGGCTTTGTGCAGCGTCTGATAGTCGAAATCAAACGGCTCGTAGTAATCCTCGATACCCGGCAGATGCGGGTTAGCGAAGATTTTACCGAGCAGCATGGCTTTGTTACCCATGCGCGGCACCAGCTTACCGTTGATTTTACGGATCCAGCCGCCCTTCCATTTTTCCTGATTTTCCCAGTCGTTAGGGAAGCCGACGCCCGGCTTCGTTTCCACGTTGTTGAACCACGCGTACTCCATCCCTTCGCGGCTGGTCCAGACGTTTTTACAGGTTACTGAGCAGGTATGACAGCCGATGCATTTATCGAGATTCAGCACCATGCCGACTTGTGAACGAATTTTCATTTTACGCTCTCCTGTACCTGGTCATTGCCTTCGCCGTCTAACCAGTCAATGTTCTTCATCTTACGTACCACTACGAACTCATCGCGGTTTGAGCCCACGGTGCCGTAGTAGTTAAAGCTGTACGACAGCTGCGCATAACCGCCAATCATGTGGGTCGGTTTCGGGCTGATACGGGTGACCGAGTTGTGAATACCGCCACGCTGGCCGGTTATCTCTGAACCCGGCAGGTTCACGATACGTTCCTGTGCGTGATACATCATGGTCATACCCGCTGGCACACGCTGGCTCACGACGGCACGGGCAGTCAGGGAACCGTTGCTGTTGAAGGCTTCAATCCAGTCGTTGTCTTCAATGCCCAGCTCTTTGGCGTCAGCTTCACTCATCCACACAATCGGGCCACCGCGTGACAGCGTCAGCATCAGCAGGTTGTCGCTGTAAGTGGAGTGAATGCCCCACTTCTGGTGCGGTGTCAGGAAGTTCAGCGCCTTCTCAGGGTTACCGTTGGACTTCTGGCCCATCACCGCTTTCACCGAACGGGTATCGATTGGCGGACGGTAAACCAGCAGGCTTTCGCCAAAGTCACGCATCCACTGGTGATCCTGATACAGCTGCTGGCGGCCAGACAACGTACGCCATGGGATCAGCTCATGAACGTTGGTGTAACCCGCGTTATAGGAAACGTGTTCATCTTCAAGTCCTGACCAAGTCGGGCTGGAGATAATTTTGCGCGGCTGTGCCTGAATATCACGGAAGCGAATTTTCTCGTCTTCTTTATTCAGAGCCAGATGCGTGTGGTCACGTCCGGTAATTTCACTCAGCGCAGCCCAGGCTTTCACGGCAACCTGACCGTTAGTTTCTGGTGCCAGCGTCAGGATCATCTCTGCCGCATCAATCGCGGTGTTGATCATTGGCTGGCCTTTTGCCGGGCCGTCGGCTTTGGTGTAGTTCAGCTTACGCAGCAGATCGACTTCGCTCTGGGTGTTCCACGCGATGCCTTTCCCGCCGTTGCCGATTTTTTCCATCAGCGGGCCGACAGAGGTGAAGCGCTCGTAGGTTGCCGGATAATCGCGCTCTACAGTCATAATGTGCGGCGCGGTTTTGCCTGGGATCAGGTCACATTCACCTTTCTTCCAGTCTTTCACGTCCAGCGGCTGAGCCATTTCGGCCGGGGAGTCATGCTGAATCGGCAGTGTGACTACGTCGGTTTCCACACCCAGATGCCCCACGCACACTTCGGAGAACTTCTTCGCGATGTCTTTGTAGATATCCCAGTCGCTCTTCGATTCCCAGGCAGGATCGACCGCAGCAGAAAGCGGGTGAATAAACGGATGCATATCCGAAGTATTCATGTCGTCTTTCTCATACCAGGTCGCGGTTGGCAGCACGATATCGGAGAACAGACAGGTGCTCGACAGGCGGAAGTCCAGCGTTACCACCAGATCCAGTTTGCCGTCGAGGCCGTTATCACGCCATTCCACTTCTTCCGGCTTCAGGCCGCCCTGCTCGCCCAGGTCTTTCCCCTGAATGCCGTGCTCGGTACCCAGCAGGTACTTCAGCATGTATTCATGGCCTTTACCGGAAGAACCCAGCAGGTTGGAACGCCAGATAAACAGGTTACGCGGGTGGTTTTTACCGTTTTCAGGACGCTCTGCCGCGAAGTGCATAGAGCCGTCTTTCAGGGATTTCACGGTGTAATCGACCGCAGACATCCCGGCTTTTTCCGCTTCGGCTGCAATCGTCAGTGGGTTAGTGCCCAACTGAGGTGCTGACGGGAGCCAGCCCATACGTTCTGCACGCACGTTAAAGTCCAGCAGATGCCCGGTGTAGCGGGATTTATCCGCCATCGGTGACAGCAGCTCTTGCGCGGTCAACGTCTCGTAGCGCCACTGGCTGGAGTGGTTATAGAAGTAAGAAGTACTGTTCATGTGACGCGGTGGACGGTTCCAGTCCAGCGCGAACGCCAGTGGCGTCCAGCCGGTTTGCGGACGCAGTTTTTCCTGGCCCACATAGTGCGCCCAACCGCCGCCGCTCTGGCCGACACAGCCGCAGAAGATCAGCATGTTAATCAGACCACGATAGTTCATATCGAGGTGATACCAGTGGTTCAGACCGGCGCCGACGATGATCATTGAGCGGCCATGCGTCTTATCGGCGTTGTCCGCAAACTCACGCGCGGTACGGATAATCTGCGAACGTGGTACGCCAGTGATCTGCTCAGCCCACGCCGGGGTGTACGCTTTCACGTCGTCGTAGCTGTTGGCGCAGTTGGCATCGCCCAGACCGCGATCCAGGCCGTAGTTCGCCATGGTCAGGTCATAAACGGTCGTCACGAGGCAGGTTGAGCCGTCAGCCATTTGCAGACGTTTCACCGGCAGCTTATGCAGCAGGATGTTTTCCAGCTCCACTTTGTTGAAATGTTCGGTACCGTCGCCGCCGAAGTACGGGAAGCCCACTTCTGCGATATCGTCATGGCCGCCGAGCATCGAGAGGCGCAGCTGAACTTCGTCTCCGCTCTTACCGTCGCGCTGTTCGAGGTTCCACTTACCTTTGTCACCCCAACGGAAACCGATAGAACCGTTCGGGACGGTCATTTCGCCGTTCTCATCGAAGGCAACGGTTTTCCATTCCGGGTTCTTTTCCTGACCCAGCGCATCGACCAGATCGGAGGCACGCAGCATACGGCCTGCGGCATAGTAGCCATCACGCTCTTCCAGCGTCACCAGCATCGGCATGTCGGTGTAACGACGCACGTAGTCGGTGAAGTACTGGCTTGGCTTGTCGAGATGGAACTCGCGCAGCATAACGTGGCCCATCGCCATCGCCATCGCGGCATCAGTACCTTGTTTCGGTGCCAGCCACAGATCACAGAGCTTGGCGATTTCCGCGTAATCCGGAGTGATAGCAACGGTTTTGGTGCCCTTATAACGAACCTCGGTAAAGAAGTGGGCATCCGGAGTACGGGTCTGCGGAACGTTAGAGCCCCAGGCCAGGATGTAGGAAGAGTTATACCAGTCGGCGGATTCCGGCACGTCGGTTTGCTCACCCCAGGTCTGCGGAGACGCAGGAGGCAGGTCGCAATACCAGTCGTAGAAGCTCAGGCAGGTTCCGCCCAGCAGGGAGATATAACGCGCACCTGCGGCGTAGGAAACCATGGACATCGCCGGAATTGGCGAGAAGCCCGCCACACGGTCAGGGCCGTAAGTTTTGACGGTATAGACGTTAGACGCCGCAATCAGCTCGTTCACTTCCTGCCATGAGGAACGTACGAAGCCACCGCGACCACGCGCCTGTTTGAAGCTTTTGGCTTTGTCTGCATCTTCAATGATGGACGCCCAGGCATCAACCGGGTCCGGATGCTGCACTTTGGCTTCGCGCCACATCTTCATCAGACGTTTGCGCATCAGCGGGTATTTCAGACGGTTAGCGCTGTAGAGATACCAGGAGTAGCTTGCGCCACGCGGGCAGCCACGCGGCTCATGGTTCGGCAAGTCCGGGCGAGTACGCGGATAGTCCGTTTGCTGGGTTTCCCAGGTCACCAGGCCGTTTTTCACGTAGATTTTCCAGCTGCATGACCCGGTGCAGTTTACACCGTGGGTGGAACGCACCACTTTGTCATGCTGCCAGCGTTGGCGGTATCCGTCTTCCCAGTCCCGGTTGGTTTCCATAAGCTGACCGTGCCCATCGGCAAAGGTTTCGCCCTTCTGTTTGAAGTAGCGAAACCGGTCCAGAAATTTGCTCATCGGGTTTCTCCTGTATGGAGCCTGTCGGCTCTCTGATAAATCGACATTGCAACAATTGCGGCGAAAGTAACTGTCTGAAAGAAGATGGGAATTGATGGCGATCAAGGCGGGTTTTGTTAACAAACGGGGAGGAAAAGACGAATACCACCAAAGTATTATCACCATATATCTTATAACTATATGTTTTTAAATAAATAAAATACCAAACCCCTCCTGTTCGCTCTTTCACTTTTCACTGAGAGGTATTAAGGGGTAGGTACGCTGTTTGACCGAGGCCTGGCACAGAGGTCAGGTGCCTTCTTCTCAGCAAGAGATATAGTATGTTGTAACTAATGTCAGGGTAAAAAAAAGGCGCGATTCACTCGCGCCTGATAATCAAGAAGTCACACTTATTTTTTAGTTTTACGTCCGTAAACCACCCAGGTGATCAACACGCAGGCGATATAGAACACGAGGAAGACTTTCATCGCACCCGCCGGAGAACCGGTCATTTCCAGCGAGATACCAAAGGATTTCGGGATAAAGAAGCCACCTACAGCACCAATTGCGGAGATAAAGCCCAGCGCGGCTGCAGTATCGGTTGCCGCTTCACGCAGCGCATGTTCTTCGCTGCCACCCTGCGCTTTCACGCGATCCATAGTCAGTTTGCGGAAGATGATGGAAATCATCTGGAAGGTAGAAGCACTACCCAGCCCGGCCGTCACAAACAGCCCCATGAAGACGGTAAAGAACGCGACGAAGTTTCCGCCCTGACCGTTGGTTGGCAGCGTCAGGAACAGCAGCGCAGAGAAGATAGCCATCGCAATGAAGTTAATCAGCGTCACGCGAGTGCCACCCAAACGGTCAGAAATGCCGCCGCCCAGGGAACGAGCCAGCGCACCAATAAACGGACCGAAGAAGGCGAAGTGCAGAATGTTGACGTCCGGGAACTGGGTTTTGGACAGCATCGCGAACCCGGCAGAGAAACCGATGAATGAGCCAAAGGTTGCCAGATACAGCACTGCCATGATCCACAGGTGGCCACGTTTCAGAACCGGAAGCTGCTCTTTCAGGGAGGCTTTAGAAGCGGCAATATCGTTCATGCCAAACCAGGCCGCCAGGGTGAAGACAATCAGGAACGGAACCCAAATCCATGCGGCGTTTTCGAGGAACAGGGAAGAACCGTCCGCTTGTTCAACACCTTTGCCGCCAAAGATGGCGAAGATGGACACGGAGATAGCAATCGGTGCGAGCAATTGCATCACGCTCACGCCCATATTGCCCAGGCCGCCGTTCAAGCCCAGTGCGCCGCCCTGCTTCGCTTTCGGGAAGAAGAAGCTGATGTTCGCCATGCTTGAAGCGAAGTTCGCGCCCGCAAAACCACACATCAGCGCGATAATCATAAAGACGCTAAACGGTGTGGTTGGGTCCTGGACCGCAAAGCCGAGCCAGACGCAGGGGATGATCATGATGCCGGTGCTGAAAGCTGTCCAGCGGCGACCGCCGAAGATAGGCACCATAAACGCGTAAGGCACACGCAGCAGCGCACCAGACAGACCCGGCAGCGCAGTCAGCATGAAGAGTTGATCGGTGGTGAAGTTAAAACCCACCTTATTGAGGTTTACCGCAACGGCGCTGAACAACATCCAGACGCAGAACGCAAGCAGAAGACAGGGAACGGAAATCCACAAATTTCGGCTGGCAACTCGATGCCCGCGTGTTTGCCAGAAGGCAGCGTCTTCAGGGCGCCAGTCGGTGATGACGGCGCCTTTATCCTTTTCCGAAGCGGAAGATTGACTCATAGAAACCTCTAATAATGGAGTTTTGATGCCGCCACATTAGGGTTTACGCGCTGAAGTAAGTTGATATAAATCAAAGGAAAATGGAACATAATCGGGCGTAAAAAATCGCCATCACTCTAAATGAGTAGATCTCATCACTTAAAAAAGTGTGGTTTATCACGAGCGTTGCAGGGTTATTCACCACCCACTCCCTTTTCCCGATCCACCTGGCAATTAAGAGGTAATCCTTTGGGGGCATGGGTATACTCCGGGTGATATCCGAGAATAAGCAGCACTCCCGGATTGCATCCCTGGTCAGGAGCCATGTAGTCGATGTTTAAACGTCTTTTTACCCCGCTTACGCTGGTCAATCAACTGGCGCTTATCGTTTTGCTGTCCACCGCTATCGGTGTGACCGGCATGGCGATTTCTGCGCGTCTGGTTCATGGCGTGCAAGGTAGCGCGCATGCCATCAACAAAGCAGGCTCGTTGCGTATGCAGAGCTATCGCCTGTTGGCGGCCATTCCACTGCATAGCGGCGATCAAAAACTGCTCGATGATATGAACCAGACCGTGTCGAGCCCCGAGCTGATTGAGGCCGCACGCCGCGACGGGCAGCAACAGCAATTGCGCGACTTACAGCAATACTGGCAATCTGAGCTCGCCCCGAGCATGAAAAATGCCCGTAGCCAAAACGTGGTCGCCGGGGAAGTGGCAAGCTTTGTGAACCGTATTGACCAGCTGGTGACCGCCTTCGACCATACCACCGAAAAACGCATTCAGCATGTGGTGTGGGTACATCGTCTGATGGCGGTATGTATGGCGTTGCTGCTGCTATTCACGATTGTCTGGCTGCGTGCTCGTTTGCTCCATCCGTGGGAACAGCTGTTGAGCATGGCGCGTGCCGTCAGCCGTCGGGATTTCACCCAGCGCGCAACAATCAGCGGGCGTAATGAAATGGCGACCCTTGGCATGGCGCTGAATAACATGTCCAAAGAGCTGGCGGAAAGCTACTCCGTGCTGGAACAGCGCGTGCAGGAAAAAACGGCCAATCTCGAACACAAAAACGAGATTCTGGGCTTCCTTTGGCAGGCGAACCGCCGCCTGCATTCACAGGCGCCGCTTTGTGAACGAATCTCTCCTGTGCTCAATGGGTTACAGGAGTTAACGCTGCTTCGCGACATCGAAGTTCGGGTTTACGATGTTGAAGACGAAGAGAACCATCAGGAGTTCAGCTGCCATTCTGAGCTGAATTGTGATGATAAAGGCTGCTTCCTGTGTCCACGAGATCTCCCTGCCTTGCCCGGCGGCGGAACCACTCTGAAATGGCGACTGGGGGATGCGCAGAATCAATTTGGCATCCTGCTGGCGACACTGCCTGCAGGTCGCCATCTGAGCCATGACCAGCAGCAACTGGTCGATACCCTGGTTGAGCAATTGACCGCTACGCTCGCCCTGGACAGACACCAGGAGCGCCAGCACCAGTTAATCGTGATGGAAGAACGCGCCACCATTGCGCGTGAACTGCATGATTCCATCGCCCAGTCCCTTTCCTGCATGAAGATGCAGGTCAGCTGTCTGCAAATGCAGGGCAGCGATCTCTCGGCGGAAAGCCGCCAGTTGCTCAGCCAGATACGCAACGAACTGAATACCTCATGGGCGCAGCTTCGCGAGCTGTTAACCACCTTCCGGTTGCAATTAACTGAGCCGGGTCTGCGTCCGGCGCTGGAAGCCAGCTGTCATGAGTACAGCGCCCGTTTTGGTTTTGACGTGAAGCTGGATTACCAGCTTCCTCCGCGCTTTGTCCCTTCTCATCAGGCGATCCATGCGCTGCAAATCGCCCGTGAAGCCTTGAGCAATGCGCTTAAACACTCTGAAGCTACGGAAGTCACCGTTTCGGTGACGCAGAACGACAATCAGGTTCGACTCACCGTCGCCGACAATGGTCGCGGCGTGTCAGATCATGCCGAGCGAACTAACCACTATGGTTTAATCATTATGCGAGATCGGGCACAAAGCCTGCGCGGCGATTGCCAGGTCAGACGTCGCGATATCGGCGGAACAGAAGTTGTCGTTTCCTTTATTCCAGAAAAACCGCTTCCACAACCCCAAGGAGAAATCCATGAGTAATCAGGAACGGGCCACCATCCTGTTAATTGACGATCACCCGATGCTGCGCACTGGCGTAAAACAGTTAATCAGCATGGCCCCTGATATCCAGGTCGTGGGCGAAGCCAGCAATGGCGAGCAAGGGATTGAGCTTGCAGAATCACTTGATCCCGATTTGATCCTGCTCGACCTCAACATGCCGGGCATGAACGGCCTGGAAACTCTCGATAAGCTGCGCGAAAAAGCGTTGTCTGGGCGGGTGGTCGTATTCAGCGTGTCGAACCATGAAGAAGACGTGGTGACGGCGTTGAAACGTGGCGCAGACGGTTATCTGCTGAAAGATATGGAGCCGGAAGATCTCCTGAAAGCGCTGCAACAGGCCGCCGCAGGTGAAATGGTGCTGAGTGAAGCGCTAACGCCCGTGCTGGCTGCCAGCTTGCGCGCCAACCGCGCGACATCAGACAGAGATATCAATCAGCTCACGCCACGCGAGCGCGATATCCTGAAGCTGATTGCTCAGGGCCTGCCGAACAAAATGATTGCCCGCCGTCTCGATATCACGGAAAGCACCGTAAAAGTCCATGTGAAGCACATGCTGAAGAAAATGAAGCTGAAGTCTCGTGTGGAAGCGGCGGTGTGGGTTCACCAGGAACGCATTTTTTAAGGGTTCCAGAGCGCCTCTGACGTCGCCGCAGGGAAACTCACCAGCGGTTCCGTCAACACCAGCGTGATTTCATTGGAAGAAACGCGCTGCCCTTTTTCATCCTCTGCCACCACCGAAAGATGCCAGCGGTTACTGGCCCCTTCGCTGTAATCCCACGCAGGCATAATCACCGTCCAGCCGTCCGGGCTGTTACGATTGACCGGTGGCGTCAGGCTTAATGCTTGTGAGTCGCCCTGCCACGTCAATGATTTCACTTTAAACCGACTCCGGACCTGTAATTTCAGCGCAACAGTTTCGCCAGGCTGTAAATCCCACGGCGGTGTGGCGAGGAACACTGAGAGCGTTTTACGTTGGCGATATTCAACGACCGGAAGATTGGTTCGTTCCGGGCTGTCATAACGGCTGCCGCGTAATGAGGTAAATGCCGCCACCTCGCCAGATTCGAGCTGTTTCTTTAAAGGAACACCAAAGCGGTAATTGAGCTTCAGGCCCAGGTTATTCTGGCTCACGCCGCTTTCGCCTTGTTTATGGGCGGCGGTAAACGTAACCAGCGGAACCGGGGTGTAATCAAGCCCGAGCGAAACAGCCATCGGGTTGTGGTAACCGGTGCCGGAATGGAACAGGTCGACGCTGTCACCGTAATATTGCTCAAAGCTGACGCTGGTATTGATAAAACGATAGAACGGCAGACGGGCTTTTGCCGTCAGATCATAACCTCGCGCCAGGCGAATTTGTTGAAGATCGCTGTCATCATGCCAGGTATTGAACGGCTGATAATAGTTGGCCGATAAGCGTAAATATTCGCCCCAGGCCTCTGCGCCAAACCCCGCACGTTGAAGATGCTTACCTAAAACGGCGTCGTAAAAAGCGTTGTACCCCAGCAGCCAGTCTCCCGTTATCCAGCGCTGACCCACACCAATGTTGCTCACCAGCCCTTCGTCCCGCTGCGTGAAACCCGCCTGGCTCCACGTCAGATAGCGATCGTTATCATCAAGCGGCACAAACCAACTACCATGACTGCCGGTGAACTTCCCTTCGCCGTCCACCAGCAATTCTGCCGACGCATTTCCCCACGGTGAAAGCCAATAATCGAGCTGCTGATTCACTTCGGCATTCAGCTCATGGCTGAGTTTTTCAATGGCAAAGAGCCGGGCCTGATCGCCCGTATCCAGACCATTATCTTCCATGCTCGCTTCACCAAAGGCTTTGATCACTTCCGCGAGATGCTTTTCACTTTCGTGGTTGTCTGCTGCAATACCCAGGCTTGGGAGTTCTGTGGAGGCATTATCAAAAGGATGTTCAGCTTGTTCGATAAAGGTTTGACGGGCACCTGCGGCACCTCCTGCCAGCGGCAAGAGTAATAACAGCAGAAGTTGAGGGCGGTAAGACAAATACATCCTTAGTATTTTAACGGCTTTGGCTCTTCGTTTCAGCTTCAGGGCGAATTTCAGGAAGATCCTTAAAAATTGACTACATTTAAACCACCTTTCCTGTGTGAGTTGCGCTTATGAGCCCGCCGCTTCGTTTCGCTCTTTGCAGTGCACTGCTGTTCAGTTCCGGCGTGCTTCACGCCAGCGATCTCTTTATTCTGCAATCCCCCGCTTTTGCCGACAACGCGCTTCTTGACCAGAAATTTGCTGGTAATGACCCGAAAAATGCCAATTGCACTGGCAAGAATAATTCGCCACCGCTGGTATGGAGCAACCTTCCGCCTCAAACTCAAAGCCTTGCGCTCATTGTTCACGACCCCGAGGGTCAGAGGGGCCTTGGCGTCACGCATCTGGTGGCCTACAACATCCCCCCTTCTGCCACTGGTTTTGCACCCGACGCGCTGAAATCACCCAATGGCTTTACCGGGGGCAAAAACACGCCCGGCACAAACAGCTGGTATGGCCCCTGCCCGCCGCCCGGTAGCGGAGCCCACCACTATACCTTCACGTTAATTGCCACCGATTTGCCACCGACTCTGCCAGCCGGGCTGACACGCGAAGCGTTGTTCGAGAAGCTCAAAGGGCATCAGCTTGCTGCCGCAGGACTAATTGGCCGCTTTGGACAGTAGCGAGGGAACGCAGTAACATCCTGTTGTCAAAGCTAATTCTATGGAGTGAGTATGCAGAAGATCGTGATTATCGCTAACGGCGCGGCCTACGGCAGCGAGTCCTTATTTAACAGCCTGCGCCTTGCGATTGCTCTGCGAGAACAGGGTCCGTTGGACCTCAGGCTGTTTCTGATGTCCGATGCGGTTACTGCGGGGCTGAAAGGCCAACGGCCTGCGGAGGGCTACAACATTCAGCAAATGCTGGAAATTCTTACCGCTCAAAACGTTCCAGTAAAACTGTGCAAAACCTGCGCCGATGGCAGAGGGATAAGTGACCTCCCGCTGGCAGATGGCGTGGAGATTGGCACGCTGATTGAGCTCGCTCAGTGGACGCTCGCGGCGGACAAAGTATTAACGTTTTGAGTCAAAACGCGCTAATAAAGTCTTTTTTCTTATAGCCCCGCTTCCAGCATCAAGTTCCGGGTTGTGTTGCCGATATGCAAGCCAAACAACACAGCAGGAATATATTATGTTTCGTTCCATTCGCACGCGCATTATCACTGCTACCGCCGGATGTCTGGTGGTAGCGCTGCTTCTTAACACCATCATCAACTATCAAATCACTCGCCGCGATAATCTTGACTCGCAGCGCGAAATGTTAGCCAGCACCCGAACCAGCCACGGTATCGCCATTGCCGATTGGGTCAGCAGTAAAATGGCCATGATCGCCTCGCTGGATCAAGCCGCGCTCAGCGACGACCCTGTCCCACAATTCTTACAAATGGCAAAAGCCGGTGGCTTCAGTAACGTATATGTCGGCTATGCGACGAAAACAGCGAAGTTCTCCGATCCGACCGGGGTGCCAGCGGACTACGACCCCACCAGCCGTCCGTGGTATCAGCAAGTTCTGCATGATGACGCACCGGTGGTCACCGCGCCTTATGTTGACGCTGGCACAGGAAAACTGGTCGTCACGTTTGCCGTCCCGGTAAAAGATAACGGTACGCTTAAAGCCGTGGTAGCCGGGGATGTCACCATGGACAGCGTGGTGGCGAACGTGCGTGAAATTCGCCCGACGCCCAACAGCAGCGGTTTGTTGCTGAACAGCGATGGCAGCGTGATTGCCGCCAGCAACCCTGCATTAACCCTGAAACCGTTCAACGAAGCCATTACGGGAGTGAGCCTGAAATCCCTGGCTGCGGGTAATACCGTCTCAGGCAATCTTGGCGCGAGTGACAAAATTTTCTCTGCCGTTCCTGTTCAGGGCACGCACTGGCTGTTGGTTGTCGCGCTGGATAAGGGTGATGCCACCTCTGGCATGAATGCGCTGCTGAAGGCCTCCGCCATTACGCTTATCTTACTGGTGCTGATTGGCGGCGGTGTGGTGCACCTTTTGGTGGCGACCATGCTCAGGCGTTTACTGACCATTCGCGACGCCATGCTGGCGATTGGGAACGGAACCAACGATTTGTCTCAGCGTCTGCCGGAAGAGGGCAAAGATGAAGTGGCGCAAATCGCTCATGCCTTCAACCTCTTCAGCAACAAGCTGGCGCAGGTGATGCTGCAACTGCGCGATGCCACTTCTTCAGTGCAAACCGCAGCACAGGAAATTGCAGCGGGCAACCGTGATCTTTCTGCCCGAACGGAACAAGCCGCCTCCAGCCTGCGTGAAACGGCGAGCGCCGTAGAGCAGATCACCGCGTCCGTGGCGCAGTCGACGGAATCGGCAACAGCGGCAAGCGCGCAGGCAGAGAAAGCCACCAAAGTCGCCTCGAAAGGCGGCGATGTGGTCTCTAACGCCATCGATACCATGCAGGCTATTGAAAGCGCGTCGGCTAAAATTGGCGACATCACCAGCGTCATCGATGGGATCGCGTTCCAGACCAATATTCTGGCGCTCAATGCCTCTGTCGAAGCGGCCCGTGCAGGTGAACAAGGTCGCGGCTTCGCTGTGGTTGCCGGTGAGGTGCGTAACCTTGCCAGCCGCAGCGCGCAGGCGGCAAAAGAGATTAAAACCTTAATTGATTCGACAACTCAGAGCGTTGCCACAGGCTCACACTATGTGAGACTTGCCGGTGAAACGATGCAGGATATTGTGACCAATATCGGCAGCGTTTCCGGGATCATGCGTGAAATCAGCATTGCCAGCAGCGAGCAAATGCAAGGGATTCAGGAGATTAATCATGCGGTGATCCACCTCGACCGAATGGTGCAACAGAACGCTGAACTGGTGGTGGAGTCCGCCGCAGCGGCGGGCGCATTGCAAAGCCAGGCGGGCGACCTTGCTGCTACTGCGGGTCATTTCCGCATTTAATCTGTCTCTGGCGCAAGTTTGGATGACAAACGCCACGCTGGCTGAATGCTTTCAGGGATAATGTCATTTTTGTTGAATCGTTACGGCATTTTTTGATCAAAATCAGCATCAGCACTCCCCTGCTTTGGTGTTATGCCATGAGTGATTTGTGAACAACATCACACGCAGGAGTTCTCGGCAGGGAGAGCGTTGACTGATGGCGACGGGGTAAAAAAATGGCGATGGTAAAAGCAAGTTTGACATTATTTGGCGGAGATACCGTGGTGGTACGGTGTTCGGAGCGCTGTCACATTCATCTGATGAGCGCGAAAAAGCAGGTGTCGGATGTTCAGACCGATATCCTCAGCGTGCAAAACCGGGAAGATGCTTATCTGACCGTGCCGTACAGCGGGACGTGGAATGTGCTCATCGATAGTCACAGTCAGTCTTTGGAGCACTCGATAAGCTACGTGCCAGCGTGAAACGCCAAAAGCCCGGAAACTCCGGGCTTTCTCTTTTCTGTTACGCAATCCTCGGCAGGTTTTCCCCACCCAGCAAATGACGCACGTTGCTCACCAGCTCATTCAGACACTCATCCTGCATCCCCAGCTTCACCAGCTCTTGTTCGAGCGAGAATAAATACTGGGCATTGGTGCCAAGCGGGCCGCTGGCAGCGGCTATTAGCGGAGCGATAACCTGCACGCTGGTATCGGACTCATACAGCGGATGCCTTGGGTCCATAATGAACACCAGCGCATTCACTGTACGTCCATCATCAAGTTCGAGCTTACACCAGGTCGGCAGATAGCAGCCGGTGATCATTTCCCGCTTCCAGAGCAGCGTCAGCTCCTCTTCCAGCGCACCATCACGCAGGCGATAGGCCACGCCCGTAGTGCGACCGCCCTCTTTCAGGGCAAGCATTCGACCTGGCTGACAGGCGCTACCGCGCCCTGCCGTCAGGCGTAAACAGAAGGCACGGTGCCAGCCGACAAGAGTGCCAGTGGAGGATTCACTGTAATCCAGCGCCGGGTTCCACATCAGCGAACCGTAACCAAAAATCCATACCGGGCCATCATCCGGACGGCAGGCTAACCTGGCGGCAAGCGATGCTGCACGTTGTTCTGGCGACCAGAGTAGCGATTCCTCGATTGCACCAAAGGCCGTTTTACAATCGGCTTTCAGCAAGAAATCACGCGTTAACACTTTTAACCTCCGCCACTGCACACTTCCCTGCGACGACTTATTTCCCTTTAAAATTGCTGAAATAGTATCCAGCTTCCACAAACAATATGCAATGTACGGGCCGCTTGCAAGACAACAGAGCGTCAATAAGGCACAAATAATTCCAGAACGGGGCTACCCCACAGCCGTGTTATTTCTTTTTATGCCATTTGTCATCGTCACCTTTCTGGTAATCATGTTTGACGGCCGCCCACGCCACTTTATGCGCAGTCTCTTCCCGACTGGCGTCATCACGCCGGTCTTCCTTATGCTTATACTGTTCCCAGGCGCTGTTAAAAGCTTCTTTATAGATTTCCTGAGCATGGGCTGGCAGCACGTGCTGCACGCTGTCGGGCAAGTCACTTTTGTCTTTATAAGGCATCGTTACCTCCTGATATTTCCCAGTTAGTGAGTTTGGTTGATTATTTTCAAAGAGGCAAAAAAAGGCATTATTTTGAATAATCATTCATGACAATTTCATGTTATTTAAACAAAAATTAAACATAACGATAGATTTAACTCTGTTTAAAGCTTTTTCTTATCAAGAGGTAAATTTCAGTAAAACAATGCTGAGATGATTCTCGAGTCTGCTATTTTATTGCCTTATGTTATCTATAATTATAAAACCTGCAGAAATGGAGATGATTCATGACACATGCACATGAGGCGGTGAAGACCCGCCACAAGGAGACAACCCTTATTTTCCCGCTGGTAGCACTGGCGGTACTGGCCTTTTTTGGTCACAACCAGTCCCTGCCAGTGGTTATTGGAATCAATATTCTGGCGTTAATCGGTATTTTGAGCAGCGCATTTAGCGTTGTTCGTCACGCAGACGTACTGGCCCACCGCCTCGGCGAACCCTATGGCTCGTTGATTTTAAGCCTTTCAGTGGTCATTCTTGAAGTAAGCCTGATTTCCGCATTAATGGCGACGGGCGATGCCGCTCCAACCCTGATGCGAGACACGCTTTATTCGATCATTATGATCGTAACGGGTGGCCTGGTAGGCTTCTCGCTGCTGTTGGGCGGTCAAAAGTTTGCTACGCAGTACATGAATTTGTTCGGTCTGAAGCAGTACATGATTGCCCTCTTCCCGTTGGCAATTATTGTTCTTGTCTTCCCAATGGCCTTACCGGGCGCGAATTTCTCAACCGGACAGGCATTGCTGGTCGCGCTGATATCCGCAGCGATGTACGGCGTGTTCCTGCTGATTCAGACCAAAACGCACCAGAGTCTCTTCGTGTATGAGCATGAAGATGAAGCCGACGACGACGACCCGCATCACGGCAAGCCTTCCGCGCACAGCAGCCTGTGGCACGCTGTCTGGCTGATCGTTCATCTGATTGCCGTTATCGCGGTCACCAAAATGAATGCCAACCCGCTAGAGACGCTGCTCACCAGCATGAATGCGCCCGTCGCGTTTACCGGCTTCCTGGTCGCGCTGTTGATACTGTCACCGGAAGGTTTAGGAGCACTGAAAGCGGTGTTGAGCAATCAGGTCCAGCGCGCCATGAACCTGTTCTTTGGCTCTGTGCTCGCCACCATTTCATTGACGGTCCCCGTCGTGACGCTGATTGCCTTCGCAACGGGCAATGACCTGCACTTCGCCCTTGGCGCGCCGGAAATGATCGTGATGGTGGCTTCCCTGGTGCTGTGCCACATCTCGTTCTCCACAGGACGCACCAATGTGCTGAACGGTGCCGCGCATCTGGCGCTGTTTGTGGCTTATCTGATGACGATATTTGCCTGACAGCGATGCTTACCCTGCCTGCGCGTAGGCCCGGCAAACGAAGTGCCGCCGGGCATTACCCATAAAAAAACCCGCCGCGGCGGGTTTTTCGTTATCCAAAGAGGATTACTTGCTGGTATCCAGCTCATCGAAGTTTTTCACCAGATCGTCAATGGCTTTGATCTGTTTCAGGAACGGCTCCAGTTTAGCCAGCGGCAGCGCGGATGGGCCGTCGCATTTCGCGTGCTCTGGATCCGGGTGAGCTTCGATAAACAGACCCGCGATACCCGTTGCCATACCCGCACGTGCCAGCTCGGTGACCTGAGCACGACGACCGCTGGAAGCCGCACCAAACGGGTCGCGGCACTGCAGGGCGTGGGTCACGTCGAAAATGACCGGGGAGTTACCGGAAACCGCTTTCATGACGCTGAAGCCCAACATGTCGACCACGAGGTTGTCATAGCCGAACTGGGTGCCACGGTCGCACAGGATCACTTTATCGTTGCCGCCTTCAGCGAACTTATCAACGATGTTCCCCATCTGGCCAGGGCTGACGAACTGCGGTTTTTTCACGTTAATGACTGCGCCGGTTTTCGCCATCGCTTCCACCAGGTCCGTCTGACGTGCCAGGAACGCCGGCAGCTGGATAACATCAACCACTTCCGCAACGGGCTGCGCCTGAGAGGCTTCGTGAACGTCGGTGATGATTTTCACGCCGAAGGCTTGTTTCAGCTCCTGGAAAATCTTCATCCCTTCTTCCAGACCCGGCCCACGGTAGGACTTGATGGAAGAACGGTTGGCTTTATCAAAAGAGGCTTTGAACACGTACGGGATGCCCAGTTTCTGCGTCACGGTGACGTAGTGTTCACAAATGCGCATCGCAAGATCGCGGGACTCCAGCACGTTCATTCCGCCAAACAGCACGAACGGCAGGTCGTTTGCTACTTTGATATCGCCAATGCTAACCACTTTTTGTTTCATAAAATCGCCTTATCAGGAGGTAATCGATTAATGCAAAGTAATCTGTTTGTGCGCGATGTTGTTGATTTGCGCGCGAATAATTTCGCTGATCGGATCTTCCGGGCACTGCTCGACAAAGTAGCTCAGGTCAGTCAGCGCCACGTGCTCGCACTCAAGCTGGGCATAAATCAGGCCGCGATCGCGAATTTCATAGGGATCTTCCGGATTAAACTGCAGCAGCGCTTCGCTGACGCGCAGAGCGAGCTCCATCTGGCGCTCTTCCATCAACGCAGACTTCAGCGTGTCCAGCAGCTTGCGAATAACCTCTGAGTTATCCGCCTCATCCAAATCTTCATTAAACAGTTCTGCCACCGGGCTGATGTTGCCCTTCAGCCACACCTCAAGCGTGTGTTCGTCCAGCGTGTCGCCGGTAAACGGGTTGATAAACCACATTTCCCCGGTTTCCACATCGGCTCGCAGCAGTAACTGGGTCGGAAAAATAACGGGCATCATCGGTATCGACAGGCGACGGGCTATCCACAGCATGATAGCGCCGAGTGACACCGCACTGCCTTCACGATTTTTCAGCACCTTGTCGAGCCACAGAGCATCTGACAAACGGTAAATTCCGTTTGAGGCGCTAAAACCCCATTCGCCGTAGAACAACTCGATTAAGCGTTCCACCTGACGAGTGTCTGTCCAGGATGGGCTGATTTCTTCCTGCGCCAGGCTGACCAGTTGCTCCAGTTCGTCGATAACATACTGGGCCTGGAAATCATCACGGATCAGTTCAGAAATGAGGATCATTCCGTCGCACAAAGGCGCGTTGTTAAATTCAAAATCCGCTAATGACCTCATTACCTACCCCAACTGCAGGCTGCCAACAGGCAGCCAGATAACTTCAAAATGATGCTAATAATAACGCTAAACGCGCTCTCAGTCAGCACTACGTCTTCCCAGCGTCAGCCGTTCGTTGCCGCCATAGTCACGGTAAGTTTCCACTTGCTCATAACCTGCGTGTAAAAACAGCGCCCGCACGTCTTCACCCTGCTTCCAGCCATGTTCAAGCAGCATCCAGCCGCCAGCAACGAGATGCTGACGACCTTCACGGATAATCAACGCAAGGTCCGCCAGCCCTTCTTCTGCCGCCACCAGTGCGGTTTTTGGCTCGAAGCGCACATCGCCTTGCGCAAGATGCGGGTCCTGTTCATCAATGTAAGGCGGATTGCTGACAATCATGCTGAATGTCTGCCCTTCAAGTGCACTGAACCAGTTGCTTTGAAGGAGAGTCACGTTGCGAAGCGCCAGGTTTGTGGCATTTCGCGTGGCGAGTTCCACCGCAGCGGGAACAAAATCCACTGCTGTGACGGCACAATCTGGCCGCTCACTCGCCAGCGCTAACGCGATGGCCCCTGTTCCTGTGCCTAAATCAAGCACCGAGCAAGCCTCGGCAGGCATTCGGGCTAACGCCTGTTCCACCAGACACTCAGTGTCCGGCCGTGGAATGAGCGTGGCAGGCGAGACAAACAGCGGTAACGACCAGAACTCTCGCATGCCGACTAAATGCGCCACCGGCTCACCCTTCATCCGGCGGGCCAGCAAGGTTTCCAGCGCGTCGCTTTGTTCCAGCGTTAATGCTGTTTCATCAAACGCGAGAATAAAAGTGCGAGATTTCCCGGTGACGTGCCCAAGCAATATCTCCGCGTCACGGCGCGGACTTTCACTTTCTGCCAGTCGGCCGATCGCCTGCGTTAACCACTGTTTAAATGTCATCATTCCTGATCGGACAGCGCCGCCAGCTGATCGGCCTGGTATTCCTGGACAATCGGCTCAATAAGCATATCGAGTTTGCCTTCCATCACTTCATCCAGACGATAAAGCGTCAGGTTGATGCGGTGGTCGGTCACACGCCCTTGCGGGAAGTTATAGGTGCGGTTACGGTCGCTGCGATCGCCGCTGCCCAGCAGATTACGGCGTTCTGAGGCTTCCGCCTGCTGGCGTTTTGCCACTTCTGCCGCGCGAATTCTTGCGCCAAGCACCGACAGCGCTTTGGCTTTGTTTTTGTGCTGGGAGCGCTCATCCTGACACTCCACGACAATACCGGTCGGCAAGTGAGTAATACGAATCGCGGAATCGGTGGTGTTAACGTGCTGACCACCCGCACCCGAGGAGCGGAAAGTATCAATACGCAGATCCGCAGGATTGATATCCGGCATTTCCGCTTCAGGCAGTTCAGGCATCACCGCGACGGTACAGGCGGAAGTATGAATACGCCCCTGAGATTCAGTGGCTGGCACGCGCTGTACGCGATGACCGCCGGACTCGAACTTCAGTCGACCATAAACGCCGTCGCCGCTGATTTTAGCGATGACTTCTTTGAATCCACCATGCTCACCTTCGTTGGCGCTCATGATTTCCACGCGCCAGCGGCGTGATTCAGCATAACGGCTGTACATGCGGAACAAGTCGCCCGCAAACAGCGCAGCTTCATCGCCACCGGTTCCGGCACGCACTTCCACAAACGCATTACGCTCATCATCCGGATCTTTTGGCAGCAGCAGCACCTGTAAGTCCTGCTCGAGCTGCTCACCTCGGGTTTTGGCTTCCTGCAGCTCTTCCTGCGCCATTTCGCGCATTTCCGGATCGTCGAGCATCATCTGTGCCGTTTCAATGTCTTCCTGCACCTGCTGCCAGTCGGAAAAACATTTGGCGACGTCGCTAAGCTGTGCGTATTCCTTTGAAAGTGCACGAAAACGCTCCTGGTCGGCAATCGTGCTGGCATCACCCAGCAGAGCCTGAACTTCTTCATGGCGCTCGTGCAGCGCTTCCAGTTTGGCAACAATAGACGGCTTCATAGGCGTAAATTCACCCTGTAATTAGAATTTGAGAGAGCAGCGCTACTCCAGCCCGAGGCTGTCGCGCAGAATATTCAGGCGTTCGTCATCCCCGTCACGGGCAGCCTGTTGAAGTGATTTGGTTGGAGCGTGGATCAGGCGATTGGTCAGCTTACGCGCCAGATCCTGCATAATGGCTTCGGCGTCGCCGCCTTGTTGTAACGCAGCCAGCGCGCGAGCAGTGAGTTCTTCACGCACAACGTCCGCCTGCGAGCGGTATTCTCGAATGGTCTCGCTGACGCTTTGCGCTCGCAGCCAGGCCATAAACTCGCTGGCTTCCTGTTCGACAATCGTTTCAGCCTGCTGAGCGGCCGCTTTGCGCTGCGCCAGATTGTGCTGAATGATGTTTTGCAGGTCGTCCACGCTGTAGAGATAAGCGTTGGCTAATTTGCCCACTTCCGGTTCAACATCACGCGGAACGGCGATATCCACCAATAGCATCGGCTGATTTCGGCGTGCTTTCAGGGCGCGCTCAACCATGCCTTTACCGATAATCGGCAGCGGGCTGGCGGTGGAACTGATGATGATATCAGCCTCTTTCAGGCGCTCGTCGACATCGCTAAGCGCAATTACCTCGGCACCCACTTCATCCGCAAGCACTTGCGCACGTTCACGGGTACGGTTGGCAATCAGCATTTTTTTGACGCGATGTTCACGCAGATGACGGGCAACGAGCTCAATGGTCTCTCCCGCGCCCACCAGCAAGACGGTGACGGACGAGAGCGACTCAAAGATTTGCCGGGCCAGCGTGCAGGCCGCAAACGCGACAGACACCGCACTGGCACCGATATCGGTTTCCGTGCGGACGCGTTTTGCCACAGAGAAAGATTTCTGGAACATGCGTTCCAGCTCACTGACGTTGAGATGGCCACGGCTGGAATCCGCGAAGGCTTTTTTGACCTGCCCAAGAATTTGCGGCTCACCCAGGATCAGCGAATCAAGACCACTGGCGACGCGCATCAGATGGCTAACTGCATCGTCATCCTGGTGCCAGTAAAGGCTTTTGCGCAGGTCTTCTTCGTTGAGCTGATGATAATCACACAGCCAGCGAATCAGGGATTCCTGCAAATTCTCTTGCTCTTCAACGCTGAGATAGAGCTCGGTACGGTTACACGTCGACAGCACCACACCGCCCTGCACCATCGGCTGGGAAAGCAGGCTTTCCAGCGCCTGATCGAGCGTATCCGGCGAAAACGAAACACGTTCTCGCAGCGCGACCGGAGCGGTTTTATGGTTAATGCCTAGTGCCAGGAGCGTCATGAATGCAGGAGTAGTACCAGCGTTGATAAGGTTAGTCTGAGCGCATCATACAGGATGCGCAAGGTCAATAAAAGAGACGGCCCCCTTTCGGAGTAATCGGTAATATCATGATTTGGGACAACTTGAACGTAGACGCTGCCCGCACACGGCGCTAGCATTGAGGGTTATAACTGCAACGTATATCAAGGATTTTTCGATGAGCTTAACCCGTGTAATGCGCCTGATGCCGCTGGCTGCGCTGGTCCTGACCGCCTGTACCCTCAACGCGCCGAAAGGCCCTGGCAAAAGCCCGGATTCCCCTCAGTGGCAACAGCATCAGCAGGAAGTGCGTCAGCTCAACCAGTATCAAACTCGCGGCGCCTTTGCTTTCCTGTCCGATGACCAGAAAGTGTATGCCCGTTTCTTCTGGCAGCAGACCGGCAAAGATAACTATCGCCTGCTGCTGACCAACCCGCTGGGCAGCACCGAGTTGTCGCTGACGGCACAGCCAGGCAGCGTGACGCTCATCGACAACAAAGGAAAATCCTACACCTCTACGGATGCCGAAGAGATGATCGGCAAACTGACCGGCATGCCGATTCCGTTGAACAGCCTGCGTCAGTGGATCCTGGGGCTGCCGGGCGATGCCACCGATTACAAACTTGATGACCAGGCTCGTCTGAGCGAACTGAACTACACCCAGGACGGCAAAACCTGGAAAGTGGTGTACAGCGGCTATGACAGTGACAGCAAACCTTCCCTGCCTTCCAATATGGAACTGACCCAGGGCAGCGAGCGCATCAAACTCAAAATGGATAGCTGGATAGTCAAATGAGTACCCGTTGGCCCTCCCCGGCAAAGCTGAATCTTTTTCTCTACATCACCGGTCAGCGTGCCGATGGTTATCACACGTTGCAGACGCTGTTTCAGTTTCTTGATTACGGCGACACGATAACCATCGATGTCCGAAACGACGGTGAGCTGCATCTTCTGACGCCTGTTGAGGGCGTGCCGGATGAAGAAAACTTGATCGTGCGTGCCGCCCGATTGCTGATGAAAGCGGCGAGTGACACTGGCCGTCTGACGGAAAATGCTGGCGCTGATATCAGTATCGACAAGCGCTTACCGATGGGCGGCGGTCTTGGTGGGGGGTCATCCAATGCAGCAACCGTACTGGTGGCACTCAATCATCTGTGGCGCTGCGGCCTGTCCGTCGATGAACTGGCTGCCATTGGCCTGACGCTCGGCGCTGATGTGCCCGTTTTTGTTCGCGGACACGCCGCCTTTGCTGAAGGCGTGGGCGAAGTCCTGACGCCGGTCACCGTGCCTGAAAAATGGTACCTGGTGGCCCATCCTGGCGTGAGCATCCCAACGCCTGTGATTTTCAAAGATCCTGAACTGCCCAGAAATTCACCGCACAGGTCAATTGAAACGTTACTAAACTGTGAATTCAGCAACGATTGCGAGGTTATCGCAAGAAAACGATTTCGTAAGGTTGATGCGGCGCTTTCCTGGCTGTTAGAATACGCCCCGTCGCGCCTGACTGGCACAGGGGCCTGTGTGTTTGCTGAATTTGACACCGAATCCGCTGCCCGCCAGGTGCTTGAGCAAGCCCCGGAATGGCTGCAGGGCTTTATCGCCCGCGGTGTAAACACTTCACCGTTAATGCAGGCTTTAGAAGGGGCAGACTGAGTTTCGGTGACAACGTCACCCCGTTCCAGACGTTGCATCGTGCTCTTTAATACACCGCCTGGATGAAATGCGCCTGGCCCGCACAGTTTTTGGCCCATTCATCCACCACTGGACGCATGCCTGAGGTTCTTCTCGTGCCTGATATGAAGCTTTTTGCTGGTAACGCTACCCCGGAACTAGCACAACGTATTGCCAACCGCCTGTACACTTCTCTTGGCGACGCCGCTGTAGGTCGTTTTAGCGACGGCGAAGTCAGCGTACAAATCAACGAAAACGTACGCGGTGGTGATATTTTCATCATCCAGTCCACTTGTGCCCCAACTAACGACAACCTGATGGAATTGGTTGTCATGGTCGATGCTCTGCGCCGTGCTTCCGCAGGCCGTATCACCGCCGTAATCCCTTACTTTGGCTATGCCCGTCAGGACCGCCGTGTGCGTTCTGCTCGTGTGCCAATCACTGCCAAAGTTGTCGCGGACTTCCTGTCCAGCGTCGGCGTTGACCGCGTACTGACCGTTGACCTGCATGCTGAACAGATTCAGGGCTTCTTCGATGTACCCGTAGACAACGTCTTCGGCAGCCCAATCCTGCTGGAAGATATGCTGCAACTGAAACTGGAAAACCCTATTGTGGTTTCTCCGGACATCGGTGGCGTAGTACGTGCACGTGCTATCGCTAAGCTTTTGAATGACACCGACATGGCTATCATCGATAAGCGTCGTCCGCGCGCTAACGTTTCTCAGGTGATGCACATCATCGGTGACGTAGCGGGTCGTGACTGCGTCCTGGTTGATGACATGATCGACACCGGCGGCACTCTGTGCAAAGCCGCCGAGGCGCTGAAAGAGCGTGGTGCGAAACGCGTGTTCGCCTACGCGACTCACCCAATCTTCTCTGGCAATGCGGCAAGTAACCTGCGTAACTCCGTCATCGACGAAGTTATCGTCTGCGATACCATCCCACTGTCTGATGAAATTAAAGCGCTGCCAAACGTCCGTACCCTGACTCTGTCAGGCATGCTGGCGGAAGCGATTCGTCGTATCAGCAACGAAGAATCCATCTCTGCTATGTTCGAGCATTAATCGGGCACGGTATAAAAACCCGCTGCGGCGGGTTTTTTTATTTCTTATCAACCATTTGTATGACTAATGCCTCCTTCATTTGTTATCTGATACACAAATGATGCGCTCATGGATGAAGACCCTGTGAACAAAGCCACACTCGCAGATATCTTGCCGTTTCGCGCCCTCATCGACGCCTGCTGGAAAGAAAAGTACACCGCTAGCCGCTTTACTCGCGATCTTATCGCCGGCATAACCGTCGGGATCATTGCCATTCCCCTGGCGATGGCGCTGGCGATTGGCAGCGGCGTTGCTCCCCAATACGGCCTCTACACTTCCGCGGTCGCCGGGATAGTTATCGCCCTCGCTGGCGGTTCGCGTTTCAGCGTCTCCGGCCCTACTGCTGCGTTTGTGGTGATCCTCTATCCCGTTTCTCAGCAGTTCGGGCTTGCCGGGTTACTGATGGCGACACTGCTTTCTGGATTGTTCCTGGTGCTCTTCGGTCTTGCGCGTTTTGGCCGTCTTATCGAATACATTCCCGTCTCGGTCACGCTCGGTTTCACCTCCGGGATTGGGATAACCATTGCCACCATGCAGATTAAAGATTTCTTTGGCCTGCAATTGTCTCCTATGCCGGAACACTACTGGCAGAAAGTGGGCGCTTTGGTCATGGCGCTGCCGACAGTCAATCCGGGTGATGCGGCAATCGGCATCGTGACTCTCGGCATACTTATCTTCTGGCCACGGCTGGGGATTCGCCTGCCCGGCCATTTACCGGCGTTGCTGGCCGGTTGTGCGGTAATGGGCATCGTGAATTTATTGGGCGGGCACGTCGCGACCATCGGCTCACAGTTTCACTACGTGTTAAGCGATGGCACCCAGGGCAACGGCATTCCACAGTTGCTTCCACAAGTGGTGCTGCCGTGGAATATGCCGGAATCGAGTTTCGAACTGAGCTGGACGTCGCTTCAGGCGCTGCTGCCTGCGGCATTTTCTATGGCGATGCTCGGTGCCATCGAATCATTACTGTGCGCTGTGGTACTGGATGGCATGACGGGCACGCGCCATAAAGCGAACAATGAGCTGATCGGCCAGGGCCTCGGCAACATGATTGCGCCGTTCTTTGGCGGGATCACCGCTACTGCGGCCATCGCCCGGTCGGCCGCTAACGTACGTGCTGGCGCAACGTCACCTGTCGCTGCGGTTATCCACGCGATACTGGTCATTATGGCGTTGCTGGTGCTCGCGCCGCTGCTGTCATGGCTGCCGCTTTCCGCCATGGCCGCGTTACTACTGATGGTGGCCTGGAACATGAGCGAGGCGCACAAAGTTGTGCATCTGCTGCGCCGGGCTCCGGTCGATGACATCATTGTGATGCTGATTTGTCTGTCGCTCACCGTGCTGTTCGACATGGTTATCGCCATCAGCGTGGGTATCGTGCTGGCCTCACTGTTATTCATGCGCCGCATCGCGAGAATGACGCATCTTGCCCCAGTGAATGTTTCCGTTCCCGATGATGTTCTGGTCGTCAGGGTCATAGGTCCGCTCTTTTTCGCTGCGGCAGAGAATGTGTTTATCGATCTGGAAAGTAAAATCGCAGGCAAACGCATTGTGGTACTGAAGTGGGACGCGGTTCCGGTGCTGGATGCGGGGGGTCTCGAAGCGTTCCAGCGGTTCGTCAGCAAATTGCCTGAAGGCTGCGAATTGCGTGTGTCCAACCTGGAGTTTCAGCCGTTACGCACGCTGGCCCGCGCCGGAGTTAAACCGATTGCTGGCAGGCTCGCATTTTTCCCCGATCGCGATGCAGCGCTGGCTGATATTAGCGATAATGCCTGACTGAACAACGACTTTAGCCTACTAAAAGGATGACTATGCTCACGCAAGCCCCGCGACTGGAAACGGAACGACTGATACTGCGTCATTTTGCCGTGGAGGATTTTGACGATTTAGCAGCCTTCTGGGCAAACCCGGGAGTGGTGAAATTTATCGGCGGGGAACCGCAAAGTGCGGAAGTCAGCTGGAACCGTCTGTTGCGCTATATCGGGCATTGGCAGGTTCTCGGTTACGGCTATTGGGCGGTGTTTGAAAAGAGTTCCAACCGTTATATCGGTTCGTTTGGCTTGCAAGAGGCGAAACGCGATTTAACGCCTGCGCTAAGTTCCCCGGAAGCGGGCTGGGCGCTGACGCCAGAAGTGCACGGCAAGGGCTATGCGAAAGAAGCATTAACAGCGATGTTTGCCTGGGCGGATAAAGCGCTGAATGCGCCAACCTGCTGCATCATTGATGAAGACAACCACCGGTCAATCCATCTGGCGGAGCGTTTTGGTTTTCAGTTCCAGCACCAGGTCATTTATCACGGCAAAGCAATAGGCATGTATACGCGCCCTGCTCAGTAAAACTGCCCGTTCTTGCCCGGCGGCACTTCGTTTGCTCGGGCCTACGATTTTGCAGGTTCGGCTTGTAGGCCCGGTAAGGTATCGCCGCCACCGGGCAAGCAGGCTCACCCATTTCTAATATGAGAAACGGCTCCCGAAGGAGCCGTTCTGCTAAAACTTAGCTGTGGCGGTGGCTGTCCCGACGACAGCGCTTGTCATAGTGACGCACCCACCAGTATCGGTCGCTGACCTGCTCATGACCACTGACACGAGCACCTGCAAGCCACAAGACAGCCCCGAGGAAGATACTCAACACGGCGCCATGGGCGAAAAACTGCGGCAGGTTAAGTTGCGGAAGCTGGTTTAAAATAGAGTAACCGACGCCGACAACCATCACCACCAATCCTAAACCCATGAGCACGTTACCGAGTCGCGAAGCGTTTCTGCGTTTCATATGTCACCTCCGGAACTTTGGGTTGACAGGGAATACCCCTGGTCCTTGTGTGTAAAGTATAGACAACACCTTTGTCTTTAAGTGCGCATGCGATCACAATTACGAACATCTGAGCAACAAAACTTTACAAATAACAAACTGAACTTTATGTATTTTAATTATCCAGCAACGTAACTATTCACCAGACAAATCGTCTGGCTTACGGCATTTTGTCAACCGCAGCGATTACAGTACACTACGCGCCAGATATCGACGCACTCAGGACTAAACACGTGACGATTAAACTGATTGTCGGCCTCGCCAATCCGGGGGCCGAATATGCCGCGACTCGCCATAACGCAGGCGCATGGTATGTGGATTTACTGGCTGAACGCTTTCGCGCGCCGCTGCGCGAAGAGAGCAAATTCTTCGGCTACACCTCGCGTATCAACGTTGATGGTGAAGACGTCCGTCTGTTGGTACCCACCACGTTCATGAACCTCAGCGGGAAATCCGTGGCCGCAATGGCCACCTTCTTCCGCATTGCGCCTGACGAAATTCTGGTGGCGCATGATGAACTGGATCTGCCACCGGGTGTGGCGAAATTTAAACTGGGTGGCGGCCATGGCGGCCACAACGGATTAAAAGACATTATCAGCAAGCTTGGCAATAACCCGAATTTTCACCGTTTACGCGTGGGAATTGGCCATCCGGGCGATAAAAACAAAGTTGTCGGCTTTGTTCTGGGCAAGCCCCCTGCTTCTGAACAGAAGCTGATAGACGAAGCGGTAGACGAAGCGGCACGCTGCACGGAAGTGTGGCTGAAAGATGGCCTGACCAAAGCGACCAACCGCTTACACGCTTTTAAAGCACAATAACGCCCGGCGGGCGGCAATTTTGCCCTCCGCCGTGTATAATAGGCGAAGTTGTTTACTTTTCTGCAATCTGTTACTTGCAACAGGTTGATTATCAAAGATTAAGGTGATTTACATCATGGGATTTAAATGCGGTATCGTCGGTCTGCCTAACGTAGGCAAATCCACCCTGTTCAACGCGCTCACCAAAGCGGGCATCGAAGCAGCCAACTTCCCGTTCTGTACTATCGAGCCGAACACCGGTGTGGTACCCATGCCCGATCCGCGTCTGGATCAGCTCGCTGAAATCGTGAAGCCACAGCGCATCCTGCCCACCACCATGGAATTTGTCGACATCGCCGGTCTGGTGAAAGGCGCGTCCAAAGGTGAAGGCCTGGGTAACCAGTTCCTGACCAACATCCGTGAAACCGAAGCGATTGGCCACGTGGTTCGCTGCTTTGAAAATGACAACATCATTCACGTGAATAACAAAGTCGACCCGGCTGATGATATCGATGTTATCAACACCGAACTGGCGCTGTCAGATCTCGATACCTGCGAACGTGCATTGCATCGTGTGCAGAAGAAAGCCAAAGGCGGTGACAAAGACGCAAAAGCAGAACAAGCTGCGCTGGAAAAATGCCTGCCACAGCTGGAAAACGCCGGTATGCTGCGCGCGCTGAAGAACCTCACCGAGGAAGACAAAGCGGCAATCAAATACCTGAGCTTCCTGACCCTGAAGCCAACCATGTACATCGCCAACGTTAACGAAGACGGTTTCGAAAACAACCCGTACCTCGATAAAGTGCGTGAGATTGCCGCAGCAGAAGGTTCCGTCGTGGTTGCCGTTTGTGCGGCCGTTGAATCCGATATCGCCGAACTGGATGACGCAGATCGTGATGAGTTCATGGCAGAACTGGGTCTGGAAGAACCAGGTCTGAACCGCGTGATCCGCGCAGGTTACGAGCTGCTGAATCTGCAAACTTACTTCACCGCTGGCGTGAAAGAAGTTCGCGCATGGACTATCCCTGTCGGCGCAACGGCCCCACAGGCCGCAGGTAAAATCCACACCGACTTCGAAAAAGGCTTTATCCGCGCTCAGACTATCGCCTTCGAAGACTTCATCACCTACAAAGGTGAACAGGGTGCGAAAGAAGCCGGCAAGATGCGCGCCGAAGGGAAAGACTACGTCGTGAAAGATGGCGACGTGATGAACTTCCTGTTCAACGTCTAATCCCGACCTGCACAAAGTGGGAAGCCACACCCAACTCAGGCCCACGCATCTGCGTGGGTTTTTCTTTGTCTCCCGTAGAGATAACGCCAGAGGCCTTTTATGAACACTGATATTCCACTGAAGTATTATGACATTGCCGACGAGTACTCGACGGAAGCGGCGAAACCGGTCCAGGACAGCGAGCGTGATGCACTGGCACTGTATTTCCAGTTATTAGTGACCCGCCTGATGAACAATGAAGAAATCAGCGAAGAAGCGCAGCAGGAGATGGCCGTTGAAGCAGGCATTGACGCACAGCGTATCGACGACATCGCCGAATTCCTCAACCGTTGGGGTAACGAGTAATACCTTCCGGGGCCATCACCGCATGGCCTCAACGTCAGCCATCCCCCTTCCCTTGCACGCTGATCCTTTTTTGTTGTTAATCTGTTAACTGCTGAGGTGTAGACTTTCTCTGACCTTTTTTGCAGGAGTCCAGATGAACAACAAACGACGCGCCGTGCCCGGCATCCGACATTACGACGGCCCGGCGGGCGGCTGGGGCGCGCTGAAAGCAACAGCGATTGCCGTGCGCACCCAAATGGATACCTTCGACGCGCCCGCCACGTTACTGCGCACCAACCAGCCGGACGGCTTCGACTGCCCGGGCTGCGCGTGGCCCGACAAAGAGCACAAATCCACCTTCCAGTTTTGCGAAAACGGCGCGAAGGCGGTGACCTGGGAAGCCACCAGCAAACGCGTGACGCCGGAATTTTTCGCCGAAAACACCGTCACCTCGCTGCTGGCGAAAAGCGATTTTGAGCTCGAAGGCTATGGCCGTCTGACGCAGCCCATGGTCTATGACCGCGCCAGCGACACCTTCCGCGCGGTGCCATGGCAGCAGGCGTTTGACCGTATCGGCGAAATTCTGCGCGGGCTGCCGCCGGATGCCGTTGAGTTCTACACCTCCGGTCGCGCCTCGAACGAAGCGGCGTATCTGTTCCAGCTCTACGCCCGTGAGCTTGGCACTAACAATTTCCCCGACTGCTCCAACATGTGCCACGAAGCCACCAGCACCGGGCTGCCGCGCTCGATTGGCATCGGCAAAGGCACCGTCTCGCTCGATGATTTCGACAAAACGGAACTGGTTATTTCCATCGGCCACAATCCGGGCACCAACCACCCGAGAATGATGGACACGCTGCACGAGCTTTCGCGTCGCGGAGTGCCGATTATCGTCTTCAACCCGCTGCGGGAGCGCGCGCTGGAACGGTTTGCCGATCCGCAAAGCGTAATTGAAATGGCGACCTACGGCTCGACCGACATCGCCTCCACCTATTTTCAGGTGCGGGCGGGCGGCGATGCTGCGGCCATCAAAGGCATCGCCAAACATCTGCTGGAGCAAGAAACCGAACGTGGCAGCGTGCTGGACCATGAATTTATCGCCGGGCACACCGAAGGATTTGAGGCATTTTCCGCCGATATTGCGGCGACGTCATGGGAGTCGATTGAGCGGGAATCGGGCCTGAGCCGCGTCGACCTGGCGAGCGTCGCCACGGCCTACGCCAAATCGAACGCCACAATTATCACCTATGGCATGGGCATCACCCAGCACAACAAAGGCACGGCGAACGTGCGCCTGATTGCCGACCTGCTGCTTCTGCGCGGCAATATCGGCAAATCCGGCGCAGGCATTTGCCCGCTGCGCGGTCACTCCAATGTTCAGGGTAACCGCACCGTTGGCATTACTGAAAAACCCTCAGCGGCCTTTTTATCGAGCCTCGAAAAGGTGTTTGGCTTCACGCCACCTGAGAAACACGGGCACGACGCCGTGGCGGCAACCCAGGCGATGATCGACGGCGAAGCCAGAGCGCTGCTGTGCCTTGGCGGCAATTTTGCCGTCGCGATGCCCGATCATGAGCAGGCGTTCGCGGCAATGCGAAAGCTCGATCTCAGCGTCCACGTCGGCACCAAGCTCAACCGCACGCATCTGCTGGTCGCCAAAGAGACGTACCTGTTCCCCTGCCTCGGGCGTACCGAGCTGGACATGCAGCAGACCGGCAGACAGTCGATCACCGTGGAAGACTCCATGTCGATGGTTCACGCCTCCTCCGGCAAGCTGAAACCCGCCTCGCCACAGCTGCTCTCCGAACCCGCGATTGTGGCGGGTATGGCGCTGGCGACGCTGCCGCAGACCCGGATTCACTGGGCCGAACTGGTTGCCGATTACGACCGCATCCGTGACCTGATTGAACAAACCCTTCCGGGCTTCAGCGATTACAACCAACGGATCCGCATCCCCGGTGGCTTCCGGATGCCGCTGCCGCCAACCGAACGCGTCTGGCCGACCGCCAGCGGGAAAGCGATGTTCTCGCTGTTCGACGGGGTGAAGGAGAATGCGCCGGGCGTCGGGGACAACACGCTGCGAATGATAACCCTGCGCAGCCACGACCAGTACAACACCACGATTTACGCGCTCGATGACCGCTATCGCGGCGTGTTTGGCCGACGGGATGTGCTGTTTATGAATGAGGGGGATATGGCGCAGCTGGGGCTGGAGCACGGCGACCGGGTGGACATCAGCACCGCATTGCCAGGCTGCACCCAAAGCCTGAATGACCTTACCGTGGTGGCCTATAACATCTCGGCCGGTTCGGTCGGGGCGTATTATCCCGAAGCCAACGTGCTGGTACCGCTCAGCTATCGCGATGAAGACAGCGGTACGCCGTCGTATAAGTCGGTGCCGGTGCGGATAACGTTACGCTCGAAAGAGATCCGCGCGATTTAATTGCCCGGCAGCGCAAGCTTGCCGGGCCTACCCTTTCAAACATTCGGTTCGTAGGCCCGGTAAGGCAGCGCCGCCACCGGGCACTTAGCCGGGCAATTTTTCCCCATTACTCCTTCACGCGGGCACGTTTGCCGCGTGATTCTTCCTCGCCGTCGTTCGCCTTCACCAGCGTAAAGCTAAAACTGACCTCGGTGTGTGGCTCGTTGATATCGCGCTGCTGCGCCAGTTTGCTGTCGGTGATTTTCACCGGGTCGGCGATCAGCTCTTCACGGGTCGCAAAGGCGAAATCGTCCCACAGGTATTCGTCACCGTTGAGGTTGATCTGGGTGGTCAGGTGCTTAAACCCCGGCGCGGAAACGAAGAAATGCACGTGAGCAGGACGGTTACCGTGACGGCCGAGGCCGGTCAGCAGCTTCTGCGTCGGGCCATCCGGCGGGCAGCCGTAGCCGCACGGCACGATGCTGCGTACCGCATAGCGCCCTTCAGCATCGGTTTCGACGCGACGGCGCAGGTTGTATTCACTCTGCGAGGCGTCGAAGAACGAATAGCCGCCGAGCGTGTTGGCGTGCCAGATATCCACCACCGCCCCGGCAACCGGTTTACCGTGCAGATCGGTCACCTGACCGTGCAGCCACATCGCTTCGGCCTTCTCGCTGCCGTCGTCCATGCGTGCAAAGCCTTTGCTCAGCGGCGCATTCGCCACATACAGCGGGCCTTCGATGGTTCGTGGCGTGCCGACCTCGTTCCCGGCGGCGGCTTCTTTCTCATCAGCGCGCATATCCAGGTAATGCTCCAGGCCCAGGCCCGCCGCCAACAACGCTGCCTCTTTGCGCTCGCCAAGCTCGTTGAGGTAGTTCACCGCCAGCCAGAACTCTTCGTCGGTGATGTCGAACTTTTTGATGGTCTGGCACAGGTCACCGAGCAGCTGATGCATGATGGCCTTAAAGCGATCGCTGCCCTGCGCGGCATTCAGGCCGCTGCTGATGGCGAGTAAGGTTTCCAGTTCGGTCTGTTTTGCTGGATTCACTGACATTGCGTAGTCCTCTTGTAGGGTGTTTTTTTATCGGAAGAAAACGGCGGTTAAGCATCAATCGACGACGGGTGCTGGCACAGCGGCTGCACGGTGATCGTCATGTACGGATAAAGCGGCAGTGCGGTCAGCAGCGAATGCAGCTCCTGGTTATCGGCGACGTCAAAAATGCTGACGTTGGCGTACTGCCCGACCACGCGCCAGATATGCAGCCATTTGCCTTCGCGCTGGAGCTGCTGCGAATAAGCTTTCTCTTTGGCTTTGATGTCATCGGCCTGCGCCTGCGGCAGCGACGGCGGAATGTTGACCTGCATTTCAACTTTAAACAGCATGTGTTTGTCCTCTACGATCTGGCGTAATGGCGAAGTTTGTCGGTGTCTATCTCAATGCCGAGCCCCGGCCCCTGCGGCAGCGTCACCTGCCCGGCGCTGAAGTCGAGCGGGCGCACCACGATGTCGTCTTTCAGCAGCAACGGGCCGAACATCTCGGTGCCCCATTGCAGGTTGAGCGTCGACCACGCATGTAAGGAAGCGACGGTCCCGAGCGTGCCTTCGAGCATCGTGCCGCCGTACAGCGCTACGCCCGCCGCCTGAGCCACATGGGCCAGCTTCAGCGCCTGCGCCGGGCCGCCCGCTTTGGCGATCTTCAGCGCATATGCCCCGGTAAAGCCGCCATTGGCCAGCGCGTAGCCGTCGTGGCTGGTCGCCACCGCCTCATCGGCCAGAACCGGCACGGCGAAACGCTGACTGAGGGTGATTAACCCCTGCCGATCCCACTGCGCAACGGGCTGCTCCACGAGGTCAATTCCCCCCTCCTGAAGAAGGCTCATCCCTTTCATGGCGGTAGTCAGATCCCAGGCCTGGTTCACATCCACGCGAATGCTGACGCCATCTCCCAGCGCGTCTTTAATCGCCAGCGCGTGACGAACGTCGGTCATCAGATCCCGCGCGCCGATTTTCAGCTTGAAAGTGTTATGCCGCCCCTCTGCCAACAGGCGTTTGCCCTCGTCGATGTCTTTGTCGGTATCGCCGCTGGCAAGCGTCCACAGCACCGGCAGCCGCTCGCACAGCGCCCCGCCGAGTAATGCACTGACCGGAACGCCGAGCGCTTTGCCCTGCGCGTCCAGAAACGCGGTCTCAAGCGCCGATTTGGCGAAGGTATTGCCCTTCACGCTGGCGTTCATTTTGGCCGCCAGCGCCGCCACGCCGCTGAACGTCTGCCCGCACAGCAGTGGCGAGAGGTAGGTTTCAATCGCCGATTTAATGGCCTCCGGGCTTTCCGGACCGTAGCTCAGGCCACCGATAGTGGTGGCCTCGCCCCAGCCCACCACGCCCTGCGCGCAGGTCATCCGCACTATCGTCAGCGTCTGGCAGCCCATCGTCGCCATCGACAGCTTGTGCGGACGAATGGTCGGAATATCCACCAGCCAGCAGGCGATGGATTCAACGGTGATACTCATGCTTCACTCCTGGTTAATTGTCCGGCGGACGGCAGGCTCCAGAGCGCCACCCACGCCAGTAATGCATAGCCCATCAGCAGCAGGGAAACTGGCCACGAGGCGTCAAACTCCATCAGCAGCGCCACCGCCAGCATCGGCCCGAGGCCGCCGGAGAAAATCGAGCCGACTTCATGCCCCAGCGCCAGCCCGGAATAGCGCACCCGTACCGGGAACAGGTCACTCATGATGCAGGGCTGGGTGCCGATCATCGCCCCGTGACACACCGGCAATCCGAGCATCATCGCCAGCATCACCCAGCCGTAGCTGCCGGTGGAAAGCAGCCAGAAGAACGGAAACGCCATCACCAGCAGGCCAATCACCCCGATGTAATAGACCGGTTTCAGGCCGATGCGGTCAGACAGCGCGCCCCAGAACAGAATCGAAAAGAACTCCACCAACATCGCCAGCGTCACCGCACTGACGATTTCCCCGGTGCTGATGCCGATGTGTTTGGCGTACACCACCGAAAAGGTGAAAAAGATGTACGATGCGCCATTCTCCGGCAGACGCAGGGCGATAGCCTGCAACAGTGCCTTCGGGTGCTCGCGCACGAGGATCAGCAGCGGGATTTTTTCGTGCTTCTCCTGCGGCTGCGCCTGGACAAAGGCTTTGCTCTCGCGAATGTTTTTGCGGATGTAGACCCCGACCAGGAAAATCACGATGCTGAGCAGGAACGGCACGCGCCAGCCCCAGCTCATGAAGTCGGCTTCCGGCAGTTGCTGCACCAGATAAAAAGCAAACGCCGAGAGCACAAACCCGCCGGAAACGCCCATCTGGCTCCAGGCGGTATAAAACCCGCGCTTTGCCGCCGGAGCGTTTTCGCTGAGCATCAGCACCCCGCCGCCCCACTCGCCGCCCGAGGCCACGCCCTGTAAAAAGCGCAGGATGATCAGCGTCAGCGGTGCCCACAGGCCAACCTGGGCATACACCGGCAGCAGGCCAATCACGAAGGTGGTCGCCCCCATTAACGTCAGGGTCATGATCAGCGTCATTTTGCGGCTGTAGCGGTCGCCGAGGTGCCCGAAGATGATCCCGCCCAGCGGCCTCGCAAGGAAGCCAACTGCGAAACCAGAGAACGCCAGCAGCGTGCCCTGTAACGGGTCACCGCCCACCGGGAAAAATAGCGGGCCAAAAACCAGCGCCGCAGCGGTGCCATAGAGGAAAAAGTCGTACCACTCGAGCGCGTTGCCGAGCACTGACGCCATCACCAGCTTGCGCATCTGCTGCGCGTCGTGGGTTCTTGCGCCTGCGGTCACGCGGTGTTCAGTTGCCACATTGCTCATTTCGCGTTGCCTCTTTTGGGATGGGCCTACGCCTCAACGTCATGCCCGACGGCATGGTAGCGACGGTTGAAATAGACCAGGCCACGCGGCTGCTCGCTGATGCGGATCGCCTGCACCTGACAGTAAAAGACCGAATGACTGCCCACTTCGTGACAGTCGGCAATCAGGCAGTCGAAGCTCGCCACCGACGAGCTCAGCACCGGCGCGCCGCTGGTCAGCACCTGCCAGCGATCGTGAACAAAACGCTGCTCCGAACGCAGGCTGGCGTTGGCGAAAATGCCGGAGAGCTCCTGGTGATCGCTCGACAGCACGTTGACGCACAGGGTGCCGTTGCGTTTGAAGTGCTCATGGGCGAACGAGTTGCGGTTCATGCACACCAGTAGCGTCGGCGGCTGGTCGGTGACGCTACACACCGCCGAGGCCGTGAAGCCAAATTTGCCCGCCGGGCCGTCGGTGGTGATAACCGACACCGCGCTGCCAAGCTGGGCCATCGCATTACGAAATTCAGTTTGCAGAGTCATGGGGTTCTCCTTACAAATCGATAACCAGGCGGCCGCATTTTGCCCGTGAGCAGCAGAGCAAAATCTGGTCGCCATCGGCCTTTTCTTCATCGGTGAGATAGCTGTCGCGGTGATCGGGCTCGCCTTCCAGCACGTCGGTCAGGCAGCTGCCGCAGATCCCCTGCTTGCAGGACACGGTAACCTTCAACCCCGCCTGGGCCAGCGCCTCGACGATGGTCTGGTCTTCCAGCACCCTGACGGTAATGCCGCTGGCAGCCGCCACCACCTCAAAGGCCTCCCCCGTGGTCTGCACTTCGGCGCTGAAACACTCCTGGTGGATCTGCTGCGCCGAATAGCCGTGATGCTGGGCTCGCTCATTGACCGCTTCCATCAACCGCGTCGGGCCGCAGACATAAACGTGGGTTCCCGGCGGCACATCGCTCAGCACTGCGTCCAGATCCAGGCGCTGTTCATCACTGAACCACAGCCGCACCAGTCCGCCATAGGAGCCCGCTTCAAGCTGCGGCAGAAAAGCCGCCTGCCCTCGCGTTCTGGCGCAGTAGTGCAATGAGAACGAACGCCCGGCGGCGTGCAGCTCGGCCGCCATCGCCAGCATCGGCGTGATGCCAATCCCGCCGCCAATCAGCAGGCTGTGCGCGGCGGAGTCATCCAGCGCGAACAGATTGCGCGGCTCGCTGACGGCTATCGCATCGCCTTCGCGCAGCGCATGTACCGCCAGCGAGCCGCCCTGCGACTGGCGATCTTTCAGAATGCCGAGCTGATAATGGTGGCGGTCCTGCGGATCGCCGCACAGCGAATACGGGCGCACCAGCTCGTCGGAAAGATACAGGTCGATGTGCGCCCCGGCGCGAAAGGCCGGTAGCTCGCGCCCCTCTGCGTGTGCCAGAGTCAGCAGCACCACCTCACCCTGCAATTCCCGACGGATAACCTGAAGTGTCAGCATGATGTCGCTCCTCAGCGCATGAACAGCCCGCCGTTGATGTCCCAGGTCGCCCCGGTGACAAACGACGCCTGCTCTGAAGCCAGTAACGCCACGGTCCGGGCGACAAACTCCGCCTCTCCGAGCTTACCGACCGGGATCATCTGCAACAGCCCGGCCATTTTCTCTTCCGGTACCAGGGCGTGAACCATCGGCGAATCCATCGGGCCAGGCGCGATGGCGTTGACCGTCACCCCGGATTTGCTGAGTTCGCGGGCAAAGATTTTGGTCAGCGTCAGAATGCCGCCCTTCGATGCGGCATAGTGCGCCCCCGAAGTGGTGCCGCCGTTCTGCCCGGCGAGCGAAGCCAGATTGATGATTCGCCCGTAGCCACGGCTGGCGAAATAGCGCCCCATCGTCTGGCAGCCAACGAAGGTGCCGCGAAGGTTGGTGGAGATAACCTTGTCGAACTCTTCTACGTTAATGTCCATCACCGGAGTCGCCAGCGTCAGCGCGGCGTTATTAACCAGCACCTCAAGGCTGCCGAAGCGTTCAACGGTGGTCTCCAGCGCGCGTGCAAAATCATTCGGCTGACGGATATCCAGTCCCAGCGCCAGCACGTTGTCGCTGTCCAGCACCTTTGCCGCCTGCTGCGCGCGCGCGGCATCGATATCGGTCAATACCACCTGAAAACCCTGCGCCAGCAGGTGAGCGGCGATAACGTTGCCGAGGCCCGCCGCCGCGCCGGTGACTAATACGGTTTGCGTCATGTCACGCTCCTTACAGGATGTAGCCGATGCTGTGCAGCACATCGTCGCTGTTGACCAGGCGGATCACCTTTTGGGAAATGAGCCAGCCGTCGCCGTGACGCGCGAGCTGCCAGGTGATGTCCGCCGCGTAGTGACGGCTGTGGCCTTTGCGGTGCTCCCACAGCGACTGCGCGCCGCGCACCACAATCTGCTGGTCGCTCGCTTCCAGTACGCGAAAACGCGAAAGCGTGCGCAGAGTCCGGGCGCGCGGGGTGGTGGAAATCGATTCGCCGCTGTAGAGGCGCTTCACCCTTTTTTCACGCATGTGGTGATCGTCACAGGCATAGTTGAGGGTGTTTTTAAAATCGGTTTCATTCGGGTCGATCGGCACCACGTACAGGCCGTCGTGCTGCCACAGTTCCAGCCAGGCGTTAAATTCGCCCTGATCGAGCAGGTCCCCTTCAAGGTTCACCACCGCCATCGCGGTAAACAGGGCCGAGTCTGGGGTCATCATTGGTCATTCTCCGTCATCAACTTTTTCCACTGCTGATACGCCGCGCGCATCCCGGTTTCGGCGCTGACGTCGCTGCGCAGCCCGTCATCGGAGCGGTATTCGCCCGCCAGCCCGCGGTTAAGCATGATCCACAGGTCGTCGCCTGCGGTGGCCCCGCGCTGTACGCGCTCCCAGGCCTCCGAGTCATCCGGCGTACCGAAGCCCATCGGCCCCTGGAAATGTTCGTGCAGACGCAGGCGTGCCTGGTTGGCGATGTCCGGCCCGCCGTCCATGGTGATCACCGCGTGGTGAATTTCGGTTTCGTTCACCGAAACAGGTTGCAGCACGCGGAAGAACGCCATCGAACAGGCGATGTTCGGGAAGATATTGAGGTTAAAGCCGGAACCGCCGACGGCACGCACGATGCGGCGTACCTGGGCTTCGTCATGATCGGCCCGCAGCGCTTCGGCCAGCTCTTCAAAGCGTTCCGGGATCGGCGCATCGAGATTGGCTTCCAGATCCACCAGCTCCGGGATCATCACCATCACGCTGTGGCCGTTGCCTAAATCTTCCACGTAGCCGCTGCCGTCAACGAAGTTGAGCATCTCTTCGGTTTGCTTATCGACCGAGCTCAGGAACGAGCGGTGAACCACCGGGAAGTGGTAGCCGTCGGTGGTGTTTTCGAGCTGGATTTTCCAGTTGCCGGGGAAGCGGAAGCGGTGCGCTGGCCCGGTTTTGATCGGGTACCCCGCGCCCTGCTTCATAAACAAGTCCATCCACTTTTTGGCGACACCGAGGAAATCTTCCAGCGGTTCAATGTCGTCGTTAAAGGTGGCGAAAATCATCCCCGCATACTGTTCGGTGCGCAGGGAGACCAGGCCAAGCTCGCCTTTTTCGAGCTGATCGGCGTAGCTTTCCGGATGCGGCACACCACGCAGGCTGCCGTCCAGCGCATAGCCCCAGCCGTGGTACGGGCAGACGAAGCTGTTGGTTTTGCCGCTGCGATGCTCGCACACCGTCGCCGCGCGGTGGCGGCAGCGGTTGAGCAGCGTATGGACGGTGCCTTTGCGGTCGCGCACCACGATAACCGGCTGGGTGCCGATTTCGGTGGTCTTGAAGCTGCCGGTGTCGGGAATTTCGCTGGCGTGCGCCACCCACACCCAGGTTTTGCTGAAGATGCGGTCCAGCTCCAGGCGGAACAGTTCTTCCGAGGTGTACAGCGAGGTATGCACGCGGTCATGTCTGACCAGCGCCGCAATCTCCTCGTGGCTGAGCTGCGGCTCCACCGTCGGGTCGATATTTTTTACGTTGATGATGTGGTCACACTGCATGTCCATTCTCCTGCACGTCTTATTTTGTATCCGGCACCGGTAAGGTGTCCGCCGCCTGCCAGTGGTCAACCGGGCGGCTGAACAGATTGCGGGTGGTGAAATGACGCATCACTGTTCTGCCCGCCTCCTCACCGAACGTCACCCGAATTTCTGCGGCGTTAAGATGCGCGCCGCCTGCGGTAAACGCCGAGGTTTGCAGCATCAGCCAGCGTCCGGTGAGCACGCCGTCCGGCTCGTGACGCAGCGCTTCCGAGCACAGAAAGTGCGCGTTCATCGCAAAATGCGCCGGGTGGCGAACGTAGCTCGCCATCATTTTCACGATGGCCGCGCGCCCGGTGTGTCGCCCCAGCCGTGTAGCGTACGGTTCGCCAAGCCCTTCCCAGCAGGCGTCCTCGCTGAAAAGCTCGCCAATGGCCTGCACCGTTTCCGGGCTGTCGAGGTCGTCACACAGGCGCATGTAGTCGCTGATGCAGACCCGTGCGGCCTGGCACGCTTCGAGCTGCTGCAAGCGCAGCGCATCCTGGGCGTTCATCGTCAGCTCTGAATAATCAGTTCGCGGCCCACGCGGGCTTCGATTTTGCAGTACTTCCACAGCTTGCTGCCGCCGTCGCCGACCGGCGTGGTGCGGAACAGGTTGCAGACCGCGGCGACGTTTTCCAGGTGCTCGGCGTCGGCCAGCACGTAAGTAGTCCACGGCGCGGTAGTAGACGGGCCAACCATCAACTGGTCGTCGTCCATATTGCCGATGACGCGGATCCCCGGCGTCTCGTCGATGCCTTTCATCATCACGCCGAATGCCGCCCAGACCTGTTTGGCCTCTGCCTGGGTTGCGTCAAAAAAGTTCTGGTTCACGCCGATGCAAAACAGCACGCGTAAGGTTGTTGGCTGGCTCATCTGTTGCTCCTTCTTCACAATCACAAATAACCCGGCAGCGGTTTGCCGCCGAAAAAGACCGTACCGGCGTTGAGGTACGAGAGGTCGCCCATAAAGGCATGTTGGGTAATCACCAGGGTGTCGCGCACGTAGCGTTGCAGCGGGCTGGTCATCGTCACGCCGCTCATGCCGTTGAGGGCCAGCGCCTGACGCGCCACCTCAGCGGCCACGCGCGTCACGTGGGTAGAGGAAAGTCGTAAGGCGTTAATCTGTTCACAGCTCGCCTCATCGCCCGCCAGCAGGCGCTGCCACACCTCGTCAATCGCCTCGTAAAACCAGGCGCGGGCGGATCGTAAATCCGCTTCGCAGCGGGCAATCTGCATCTGAGCCTGTGGACGGTCGGCCAGACGCGGCGCGCCGGTCACCGACTGCTGACGATGTGCGAGAGTGTAAATTTCATTGAGCGCGGCACGCGCCACGCCCAGAGCGACGACGGACAAGACCTGGGTCGCCAGAGACAGCACCGGATAGCGGTACAGCGGCCCTTCCAGATTCAACGCGCCGCCGCGAACAAAAGTCCACTCGTGCGGCACAAAAGCGTCGTTGACCAGCAGATCGTGGCTGCCGGTTCCGGCAAGGCCGACGGTGTCCCATACCGGGTCAATCGACACACTTTCGCGCGGCAGCACCGCCATGCGCGGTAACGCCTGATCCGCATCCGGCAAAATTCCCACGCCGAGCACCGAGGCGCCCATGCTGCCGCTGGCAAAACTCCAGCGTCCGCTGACGCGGTAGCCGCCGTCGACCTGCTGTGCTTTCTGGGTCGGGAAAATCCCACCGGCGAACACGACGTCCGGGCCGTTACGGTAAAGCTCTTTCAGGGTGTCCTGCGGCAGCGCCCCAAGATAAAACGGGCTCATGCCGAAGCTTGCCACCCATCCGGCAGAGCCGTCGGCGCTGGAAATCTGCTCGATAAGCTCGCAGAACTGCGCCGGGGAGCATTCGTCGCCACCGTACAGCTTCGGCACCAGCGCCCGGTACACGCCGACCTGCTTAAAGCGGGCAATCACGTCGTCAGAGATATGACGCTGATGTTCAAAATCAGCGCTGCGGGTGGCAACGTCATGCAGCAGCGGAACCAACTCTTCGCGAACCTGTAAGGCGGACATAGCTTCCTCCGGATGATTGTTATCTGCGGCAGCTTCAGGGCGAGCGAGGCCGCAATGAGTCACACTCACTGAAATCTTTAGGGAAAAAACGGAAAAATTAGCTTAGTGGCGTCGTCGCGACAGCAGCCATTCGGCGGCCTGCACCAGCAGCCCGTCCTGGCCCTTCGCCGCCACCAGCTGGAGTGACACCGGGCGGCTATCGATTTCGCCAACCGGGATCGCCAGCGCCGGATGACCGCTAAGATTGAACGGGCGCACCAGCCGCGTCAGATTGACCACGCTGAGCGGATCTTTAGCCTCTTCCAGCGTTGGCGGCAGCTCAGGCAGCGTCGCCAGCGCCAGCAGCGGGGTTTGCGCCAATAACGCGTCCACCTCGTCGCTAAACTGTGCGCGGGTTTGTTCGGCGGCGTTAAGCGTCTGCTGGCTGACGTCAGCTCCGGCGCGGATGCGCGTTGCCACGTCCGCAGAGATTTTACCGCTTGCCAGCAGCGGGCCGAGGGCAAGCCAGTTTTCATGGCTGATGATGGCAAGCCCTGCCCGATGTGCGTCGGCAAGATTCGGCAGTTCAGCATCGGCAGGCGTGACGCCACACTGTTGCAGGAAGGTCAGAATGAGTGAGTCGATTTCAGGCGTGGCGACGGCAAGGTGGCTCATCGGCGGAAGGTCAGCCAGCGCGTCGCCCACTGGCACATTCAGGCGCTCAAGAACCTGGCGCAGCGTGGCGGCATTACGGGTGAAAACGCCTACGCAGTCCAGAGAGCTTTCGGCAGGCATCACGCCGTCACGGCCCAGCACGCCAAAACCCGGTTTCAGGCCCAGCACGCCGCAGCAGGCCGCAGGCATTCGCACCGAGCCGCCGGTATCGGTGCCGATCGCAAAATCAACCTCGCCGGAAGCCACTACTGCTGCCGAGCCGCTTGATGAGCCGCCCGGGATCAGCCGTGGAAAGTTGACATTGCGCGGCGTGCCGCCCCAGGGGTTGATGCCCGTCACGCCAAACGCCAGCTCGTGCAGGACGGTTTTACCACGCAGCACGCAGTGCTTTTCCAGCAGCGCCGACACCACGCTGGCGTGGCGAGCCGCGACGGGGGCATCTTCCAGCGCCGGACACCCGGCCTGAGTGCGATACCCGGCGACGTCCAGCGTGTCTTTTACCGCAAACTGCAGGTCGCCCTCACCGAGGACAAACTGCCCGACAAAACCGTTGCTCACAGAAACTGGCTTCATGATTGACACCTTAACCAGAAAATTCGAATCAGATTCAGGCGGGTCGTCAACGCGACCTTTTGTCCTGACTAACGTTACGTCAATCATGGAAGATTTAGATGAATATTCAAGTAATATTTCACGTTAAATTCACAGACAAATAACAATTAATTAACCTTTTAGTCTGCAAGGGTATAGGTTTAGCCTGATGAAAAATAACGTAAAACAGGAGAAATGCCGCGAACGGGCCGTCGTCAGCAGCGACGACGACCGGTTTGAAAAAGATGAGTAATTACAGAGGATTGAGTAAAAATTATACGCAGGTCACAAATTCGCCATTCGGCGTTTTTAGCTACAGCTCGTTGAGGTTATCCAGCACCTTCGCCAGGGCCAGATTCATCTTCGCCACCTGGCTTGCGCTCATGCCCTTGAAGCCTTTGTCGAACACCTTGCTGGCCTGCGCCCAGGCCTCTTCGACCTTCTGCCGCCCGAGGTCGGTCAGCATCACTTCGGTGACGCGGGCGTCGTTTTCACTGCTGGCGGTGGTGACCAGCCCTTCGTCGCGCAGGCGCCCCACAATCTTGGTGACCGTCGGCATTTTCGCCATCGCGTATTCAGCAATCTGGGAAATGCTGGCCTTGCCGTACTGGTGAGTGACCATCAGCACGCGAAAACCGGAGACGTCGAGCTGCGCTTTTTTCAGCGTAACTTCCATGATTTGCGTGTAGCGCGCGTAGACGTTGACTATCCAGTAAAACGGAAACTCTTCGCGATGAAAGGCGGCGTCGTCGGAGGATTTTTGTAGAGTACTCATGCGTTTCCTTACCCAAAAAAGTCGACAGTTTCGCCGAGTATACCTGTGAATCTGTGACGGCTGTAGCAGCATTGCGCGGCGGACCGACAAGCCCCAGTGCAAGAGGCGATCGCCGTCGCATTATGATTCACAAATGCCACACACATAACAATTACGTATCATTTTTCAAACATTACATTGACGCTTCTGCTGGTTGTTTTCTATACGTTAGCCGTCCCACCAACACATACTAATAATCACTCTGTGGAGCTATTCATGAGCAATACGCCTGCACAATACCCTCTGGACCCGCCGCTGGACCCGCGCCAGCAAGCCGTTATCAAAAAGCTTTTCCGCCGCCTGATCGTATTTTTGTTCATCCTGTTCGTGTTCTCCTATCTGGACCGCATCAACATTGGCTTTGCCGGGCTGACGATGGGCAAAGATCTCGGCCTGACCAGCACCATGTTTGGCCTCGCCACCACCCTGTTTTACGTGATGTACGTGGTCTGCGGCATTCCGAGCAACGTGATGCTGAGCATCGTCGGCGCGCGCCGCTGGATTGCGGTACTGATGGTGGTCTGGGGCATCGCCTCCACCGCTACTATGTTCGCCACCGGGCCGAACAGCCTGTACGTGCTGCGAATGCTGGTCGGCATTGCCGAAGCCGGTTTCCTGCCGGGCCTGCTGCTGTATTTAACCTACTGGTTCCCCGCCCGCTACCGCGCCCGCGCCAACGCTCTGTTTATGATTGCGATGCCGGTGACGATGGCGCTCGGCTCGCTGGCTTCAGGATACATACTCAACATGGACGGCCTGCTGAACCTGAAAGGCTGGCAGTGGCTGTTCCTGCTGGAAGGCTTCCCGTCGGTGCTGCTCGGGCTGGTGGTCTGGTTCTGGCTGGATGACAGCCCTTCGAAGGCCAAATGGCTGACCGCAGACGATAAAGCCTGTCTGAATGAGATGCTGGAAGCCGACAAGCTGGCGCTGCAAAAAACGCAGCTCGCTGCGACAAGCTCGCTGCTGCCCCCGCGCAGCCTGGCGCGCGAGCTGTTCACGCCGATTATAATTCTCTACACCCTCGCCTACTTCTGCCTGACCAACACCCTGAGCGCGCTGAGCGTCTGGACACCGCTTATCCTGCGCAGCTTCAACGAAACCAGCAGCAACGTGACGATTGGCCTGCTTAGCGCCATTCCGCAGGTTTGTACCATCGTGGCGATGGTGTGGTGGAGCAAGCGATCCGATCGGCTCAACGAACGCAAATTCCACACCCTGCTGCCGTATCTGTTTGCCGCTGCGGGCTGGATGCTGACCGCCTCGGGCAGCAACCCACTTTGGCAGTTCAGCGGCATCGTGATGGCCTCCGCAGGAGCCTTCGCGGCGATGGTCATTTTCTGGACCACGCCCGACCGCTTTATCTCGCTGCGGGCGCGCGCCGTGGGGATTGCGGTGATCAACGCCACCGGAATGACCGGGGCGGCGCTCGGCCCGCTGCTGATGGGGCTGATGAAGGACATCACCGGCAATTTCAACGCCGGGATCTTCATGGTGGCCGGGTTCCTGGTGCTCGGAGCGCTGATTATCGCGGCAATCCCGATGAAAAAAGGAGCGACCAGTGAGGCAGAGCCTTCACTGTCGACTTGACTTATTCTGAATAAATTGTACTTTTCAGGACATGAAAAAAATCCTGATTATCGTCCCCGACGGCGGCATGCTGTTTGAGTCCGCCGGTATCGCCGACATTCTGATGCAGGCCAACCGTCTGCATCCGGAAGGTCCGCAGCGTCCTCGTTACCAGGTGGCGCTGGCCACCACCCAACCGCATCAGGTTATCCACGGCCAGTCAGGGTTAAACCTGCTGGCCGATCACCGGCTGCACGAGCTCGATCCGCGCGAGCCGCTCGACACGATTATTATTACCGGCAGAGGCCACAACGAGCAGGAAGCCATCGCGGTGGTCGACTGGCTGCTTCTGGCGGCTCCGCACGCCCGACGTGTCGCCTCAGTTTGCGGTGGCGCGCTGCTGCTGGCCCAGGCCGGGCTGCTGAACGGTCGTCACGCCACGACCCACTGGCGAATGCTGGATGAACTGAAAACGACTTACCCGGCTGTTAAGGTTGAAGCCGGGCCGCTGTACGTGCAGGACGGGCCCGTCTGGACCTCCGGCGGGGTGAGTCTCGGCTTTGATTTAACCCTGGCGCTGGTGGAAGAGGATTACGGTTTTAGCCTCGCCCGCGACATCGCTCAGGACATGGTGATGTACCTGCGTCGTCCCGGCGGCCAGCTGCAGTTTAGCCGCTACAACCTGAAGCAGAACACCGGCTCTGCTGCCATTGACGGACTGCTGACGTGGATCCAGGACAACCTCACGGCCGATCTCTGCGTCGAAAATCTCGCAGAAAAAGCGGCGATGAGCCCGCGTAATTTTACCCGTGTCTTCACGCGTGAGACTGGTGCATCCCCGGCGCGTTATGTCGCTGAAGCACGCCTTGCGGCTGCCAGGCAGCGGCTCGAACAAACAAGCGATACCCTTGATCGCATTGCTGAGCAGACCGGGTTTGGCAGCAGCATTAATCTGCGACGCCTGTTTGAAAAACAACTCCATCTCACCCCTGGCGAATATCGTCAACGCTTTCACTGCCGAAAAATGGCGTAATGTGATCCTTTTTTGTCGTTTACGCCAAGCCAGCTCAGGCCTACAGTAACGCCATAGACAACAGAGAAGGAGTTGAACATGGTTAAGGTCGGTATTAACGGGTTTGGCAGAATCGGACGCAACGTGCTTCGGGCTGCCTTTGGCAATGCCACTATCCAGATAGTCGCTATCAACGATCTCACCGACAGCAAAACGCTCGCGCATCTTCTGAAGTACGACTCACTGCTTGGCACGCTGCCCGCCGAAGTCACCGCCGCTGAAGGCCAACTGACGGTCGATGGTCAGCCTATTAAGGTCTTCAGTGAGCGAGATCCGGCGAACATTCCATGGCGCGATGTCGGAGCAGACATCGTTATTGAAGCAACGGGTTTCTTCACCGATCGCGAAAAGGCGGCGGTTCATATTCACAGCGGCGGCGCCAAACGCGTCATTATTTCAGCACCGGGTAAAAACGATGATTTAACCGTGGTGATGGGCGTCAATCATCAGCTTTACGATCCGCAAAAGCATTCGGTCATCAGTAACGGCAGCTGCACCACTAACGGTCTGGCGCCTGCGGCACAGGTCCTGCATCAGCATTTCGGGATTAAGCATGGGCTGATGAACACCACCCACGCCTACACCAACAGCCAGGCGCTGCATGACCAGCCGGAAAAAGATTTACGCGGAGCCAGGGCAGCGGCGCTGTCCATCGTGCCTTACTCCAGCGGTGCGGCGAAAGCACTCGGCAAGGTTATCCCTGCGCTGGAAGGCCGTCTGACAGGCTACTCACTGCGAGTTCCGGTGCCGGTGGTGTCGATTGTTGACCTTACCGTCACGCTGGAGCGCGATGTCACCGCCGAAGAAGTGAATGAGGCCTTCCGTCAGGCCGCCGCATCCGGCCCGTTGAAAGGTATTCTGGGCTATAGCGACGAACCGCTGGTGTCCAGCGATTATCAGGGCGATCCGCGCTCTTCCATTATCGACGGCCTCTCAACGTTGGTGATTGGCGGCAACATGGTCAAAATTCTCGCCTGGTACGACAATGAATGGGGCTTCTCCAACCGGCTGGTCGATTTGGCGCTTTTGATTGCCCAACAGGAACAATAATTCACCGCATCAATGACTCCCGGCCTTTCCGGGAGTCGCTTCGCTCACTGCCTTCCCCTTTCCCAATCGCGACAGAAACCGCTGACTTCCCCTGCCTTTGCTTATAAATCAAACCGATGCGGCCAAAAATATCCGTGTAATCAGCATTGTATTGTTAACCAGCCTATGTAAAATCATGCTATCCGTGCTAAACACTTGTTAACTTTGTAGTGGAATTGCAGGCCATGATGTTGTTCGCTTGATGACGAGTTCCCCGTGCGTGGTCTACGCCTTGAGTCATCCCTTCACGCCAACAACGTTCCGCTTTTGGGCATCACCCGCTTTGCAGGGAAAGTCAGAATGAAATTGCGAAATGTATTGCCTCTTTTGGTCGTAACTGTGCTGGTCGGCTGTAAAGCGCCTGCGCCGAAGCTGACGGATGATACGCTGGTCACAAGCCAGGTGAATGGCGTGACGCTGACACACCGTTATATTGTGGCCGTACCGAAAGAATTTACGCCTGTTAATGCCAGCTACCGCGCGCTGTATGCCGGTTCAGTCATGAATACGCCGGATTTTGGTGGCAAGGTATTGAGCGAGCTGGAAAACGGCAAAACCTATACTGTACTGGGTAGCGTTGAAAACGACTGGCTGGCCGTTGCCGAAGAGGATAAGCAGGAGCTGCTGGGTTACGTTCCTCCTCGCGCGCTGGTGAAAAGCGAGCTGTATGCGCAAACGCTGAAAAAGGACCGCCCACGTGCGCGTCGGGCTAACAGCAAAAAAGCCACCTGTGTGAATGTCGACAGCAACAGCAAAGCCTGTCAGAACGCCAACAGCGGCACCTGGATCATTAACTGACGCTGGCTTCTGTTTTCTCTGGTTTAGAAACGCATAAAGGAAATCTATGAAACTCTGGCTTTCAGGTGTGGCGTTGCTGCTGGCATCTTCGACCGTATGGGCAGAGAACTACCGTTTTGTACAGTCGCCTTCGCAGAAGCTGGATATCTGGATCGATAACATCAAAAGCACCTCGCCACAGAGCTGGTGCGCCAAAGAGCTTCCGCTGCGCATTGTCGCCAACGGCGAGCAAAATCCTTCGATATTGAACGGCTTTATGCCACGTCTCGGGGCGTTGCTGGAAACCCAGTGTACGACGCTGCAACGAGTTCAGTGGCGGATGGAAGATCCACAAGGCAATACCCTGGCTTTTGGCACGGCCGATCGTAAAAACGATTGGGATGTCAAAGCGACGCCAGTGGCTGAAGAAGAGATCCCTCAGACGCCCAATGATGGAAAATCGCCTCTGGCAAACAGAACGCCGTGGCAGGAATTTACGTTGCAGGACGGCTGCCGTCTGCGCACATTCTGGACATCAGGTTCCGGTGCTTCAGCCCTGTTCATCCCTGAAGGCCAGTGCGAAAAAGGTGGCTGGCTGAGTGGGCGCAGCGAAGTTATCCAAAGCGGAAGCGAAGGCGAGACACGCCTGCAAATGACGTTTGTTCACGGCTTCCCGGTTAGCGGTTTGCGTGATGATGCCGACGCAGACAGCTTGCTTATCACCACCCTCAACAACGAACGAATGGTGGTCAGTAACGAGCAGGCGCCACAAAGCTGGATGATCCTGCCTTACAAACCGGCAATCAATGCCTGGGCCGCCAGCGGGACTATCGCCGTCAAGGTCCCTCGTGAAATGGCCATGGACGAAGCCAGTCTGCAAACGCAGTTAAATCAGGTGCGCAAGGCCTGGGCGAAATGGCTGCCGGCGAACACACCACTCACCCTTCAACTGGTGGATTCGTTGCAAACGCAGTTACGCGATCCGGCCGTTGGCGCATGGCGTACGCAGAATTGATCCTGACATTTGTCACTTATTGAGCAAAGAGCCGTAGCATGACAGATAACGATTACACACAGCGACCGCCCGACGCTCTGCCGCCAGGCTATCGCTTTGACGAGTTTGAGATTCAGGACGTCCTTGATGCCAGTAGCGATAACATTGTCTATCGGGCACTCGATCACCACCTTGAGCGCCAGGTCGCCATTCGCGAGTTTTTACCGCGCACTCTGACCGTCCGTAGCGATACCCAACGCCTGCTGCCCCGCACTAAACAGGATCAGTCGGCCTTCAGCGCCGGGCTTGAGGGCTTCATTCATGAAGCGCGTCAGTTAGCCCGCCTGAATCACCCGAACGTGGTGCAAATCCTGCGATTCTGGACGTACAACGAGACGGCTTATGCCGCCACGCCGGTTTACAGCGGCTTGACGCTCAGCGCGTTTTCGCAGCAGCACCCGGATAACATCAACGAAGCGTGGGTTCGTCGCTTACTGCCGATGCTTTGCGGCGCACTGGCCGCCCTGCACGATAAAGGCTTTATTCACTGCCGCTTGTCGCTGAACAGCATCCAGATTCAGGACAATGGCCTGCCGCTGTTACTTGAATTTGGCGCATTACGCCAGGGGCCTGGCGACAATGGCGAAAGCAATAAAACGCTGTTACATCCTGGGTTTACACCTCTGGAGCAGTATTCTGATGATGTCGACAATCCGCCGGGCCCGTGGACTGACATCTATTCGCTTGGCGCGATTCTTTACACCCTGATAAGCGGCTCTCGCCCGCCTGCCAGCGTTACGCGCAGCATTCAGGACAACTGTGTGCCACTGGCCGAAAGCCACGCGGGCTCATGGTCGCCGGAGCTTTTACAGGCAATTGATCGCGCGCTGGCATTGCGCCCGGAAGACAGGCCGCAAACGCTGGCAGAATTTGCCGCATTAGCGGGTATTTCACTCAATGACCCGGGCAATCCGCCGCCGGTGGCTCAAACGGGCTCAATGCTGGTGCCTGTTGAAACCAAAACTGAAGAACCCAGCGTTGCACCGAAATGGACACAGTACTGCGCACCGCTGCAAATCGCGGCGGGTGTCGTTGTGGGTCTGATTGTCGGCGGCCTGATTTTTGGTCGCAGTGGAACAGTGGAAAGCGTGCAGGATGCGGTGAAGACTGAAACAAAAACCAAAGCCATTAGCGCCCCGCTCGCCACAGCGGGGCATGCGAAAGTTTACCTTCGTGTCGGGCAAGGTGAGCAGCTGGAAGTCAATGGCAAAACGCAAAAATTGCCAACGCCGGTGAACGGCTACGCCAGCATCCAGCTTTCGCCAGGGCAGTATGAAATAACCCTGCGCAACGGCAGCCAGTCGCGCACGGCGAACATCAAGGTTGATAAACCGGGCACGTGGTTGTTGGATCCACAGCCGTAATGGATTGCATGCCGGGCCTGCACTATCTCGTAGGCCCGGTAAGGCGAAGCCGCCACCGGGCAATCCCTCAAGGATAAACGGTGTTTAAAGGCAACACCCGCCGATCCAGCCGGTGCAGCGCGGTATACAGCAGCGCGGTGCCAAACCAGCCGATAATCCACGACACGTCATTCCCGGCAAACAGCCACGTCAACGAGCCATGAAACAGCGGGTTTTCGATAAACGGCAGCTGAATCAAGACCCCCACCACGTACACGCCGATCCCGAACAGATTCCAGTAGCCGTAGCGCCCTTTGGCGTCAAACAGCGCCGGAATATCGACCGCCTGGCGTGAAATCAGGTAGTAATCACACAGGCTGATGGCGCTCCACGGCACGAAGAAGGCCAGCAGGAAGAGCAGGAAGTGGGTGAAGTTTTTCAGGAATGCCGGTTCGCTCAGCAGCGCAATCACGCACGAAATCGCCACCATCAGCACCACGAAAATCACCCGGCTACGCTGGCTCAGCGTCACCTGCTGGCGGAAGCCCGACACGATGGTAGTGAGCGACATAAAGCTGCCGTAGGCATTCAGGGTGGTGAAGGTGATTTTGCCAAAGCAGATGGCGAAATAGATGACCATCGCCATCACTTCGCTTTTGCTTAAGCCGACGATGTAGCTCACCTCATGACCCGGAAACGCGCTGCCCGCGATAGCGGCGGCGACCACGCCGAGGGTCATTGATGCCTGAGTGCCGAGCACCGTGCCGCTGAACACCGCGAAGAACGTTTTCTTCCCGGAGACGTTGCGCGGCAGATAGCGCGAATAGTCGGACACATACGGGCAGAACGCGATTTGCCATGACGATGACAGCGAAATCGCCAGCAGGAAATTTGCCCACGTGAAGTGGTTGTTTTGCGCGAGCGTACTGAAATCGGTTGCCAGCAGCAGGGAAACAAACAGCCAGGCGAACGCCAGCACGCCGACGATGCTCGCCACTTTGCCGAGCTTATGGATGACCCTGTAGCCCAGCACAGCGATAACGATGATTATCGCGCTGAAGATGACCATCCCCGCCTCATTGCTCACCGACAGCAGTTTCGCCATCGCCTGCCCCGCCAGTACCGTGCCGCTGGCCGAGAAACCGACATACATCACGCACACCAGCGCCAGCGGAATCACCGCGCCGAATACGCCGAACTGCGCACGGCTGATGATCATCTGCGGCAGGCCAAGGCGCGGGCCCTGTAGCGCGTGCAGCGACATCACCGCTGCGCCCAGAACTTGCCCCACCAGCAGGCCAATCAGCGACCAGACCACGTCGCCGCCAAGCACCACCGCCAGCGCGCCGGTGACGATGGCGGTTATCTGTAAATTGCCGCCGAACCACAGCGTGAACTGGCTAAAAATATGGCCGTGACGCTCGTTATCCGGGATGTAATCAATCGAGCGCGTCTCGCTGATGCGCCCTTTGCCGCTGCCGATCTGCTCGTCGGTGGAAGAAAATGAAGACATAGATGCCTCGCTAAAATCCCGGTTGATGGTGTTTTAAGGTATTCACAGCTTTCGTGATTTCCGGTGCCAGCCAGCGGTCGTCTTCCCATGGCGCGACCGTTTCACGCAGCAGTGCCAGAGCGTTACGCGTGGCCGGAGCCAGTTTTTGCTCGCCGTGGAAATGCAGCGCCTGCGCCGCCAGCAGATATTCAATGCCCAGAATGTGGTACAGGTTGCCGAGGAGGCGTTGCAGCTTGAGCGCGCTGCCGGTGCCGAGGCTCAGGTGATCTTCCTGCAAGGCCGAAGTAACGAAGTTATCCAGCACCGCAGGCTGCGCCAGCTGCTTGTTCTCGCCGCACAGCGAGGCCGCCACGTACTGGGCAATCATCATCCCGGAATTAACGCCGGGCTTCGCCACCAGAAACGCGGGCAGACCGCTCACCAGCGGATTCACCAGCCGATCGAGGCGCCTTTCGGACATGCTGCCGAGCTCCGCCATCGCAATCGCTAACAGGTCACAGGCCATCGCCACCGATTCGCCGTGCGGGTTCGCCTGCGACACCACTCGCCAGTTTTCCGGCGTGCCGAGCACCAGCGGATTATCGGTGCAGGCGTTGAGTTCAGTTTCTACCTGGGTTCTGGCGTGGTCAAACTGATCGCGGCACGCGCCGTGAACCTGCGGCATTGAGCGCAGGCTCAGCGCGTCCTGGGTGCGTACGCCGACGCTTTCAGCCAGCAGCGGGCTGTCAGCCAGAAGCTGACGCAGTCTTGCGCCGCTGTGCTGAATGCCGGGGCTCGCCTTCAGCACCAGAATCTCCGCATCGAAGGCGACAATTTGCCCGCGCAATGCCTCAAAGCTCATCGCCCCGGTGACGTCGGCCCAGTCGAGCAAACGCTTCGCATCGTCCAGCGCCAGACAGGCCATGCCGGTCATGCACGGCGTGCCGTTGACCAGGCTCAGGCCCTCTTTCGCGCCGGGTGCTATCGGCACTAATCCGGCTTCCGTCAGCGCCTGTTGGGCGGGAACTGTTTTCCCTTGCCAGCCCACCTCGCCGACGCCCATCAGCGCCAGGCCAATGTGCGCCATGTGCGAGAGATACCCCACCGAGCCCTGCGACGGCACCTGCGGAGTTATTTGCAGATTCAGAAACGCCAGCAGCTGTTCGACGATAGCCGGGGAAATTCCTGATTTACCGTGGCTGTAGTTGGCGATGGCGGCGCACATGATGGCGCGGGTCTGCGCCTCATCGAGCAATGGCCCCACTCCACAGGCGTGGCTCAGCAGTGTGTTTCGCGACAGTTGCCCGAGCTGCTCTTCCGGCAGGCTGATGTTGCACAATGCCCCCAGCCCGGTGTTCACGCCATAGGCTACATGCCCGCTGGCGACTATAAGATTAACGATTTCCCGCCCCTGCGTGATGCGCGACCAGGCGCGGTCGCTTAAAGTCAGTTGCGCTTTCCCACGCGCCACGCGCGCCACATCCTGCCAGCGTAATGGCTGAACGCCCCACTCTACCGCTCCGCTCACAGGGTGGTCTCCTTCTGGTAGTGGCTGGAGATAAACTGGCGAAAACGCGGCGAGCACTGTTCGCCGAACAGTTCATCCGGCGAGCCCTCGCAGTCGATATTGCCCTGGTGCATGAACACCACGCGGTTCGAGACGTGACGGGCAAAACCAAGCTCGTGGGTAACCACCAGCATCGTGCGCCCCTCTTCCGCCAGGCTGCGCATCACCTTCAGCACCTCGCCCACCAGTTCAGGATCAAGCGCCGACGTCGGTTCATCAAACAGCATCACTTCGGGGTCCATCGCCAGCGCGCGGGCAATCGCCACGCGCTGCTGCTGGCCGCCGGAGAGCTGAGCCGGGTAGTAATCTTTGCGGTTGAGCAGGCCGACGCGGTCAAGCAGCTGTTCGGCCTGCTCAATGCATTCCCGCTTATTGCGCTTCAGCACGTAGTGTGGCCCTTCGATGACGTTTTGCAGCACCGTCATGTGCGACCACAGGTTAAAGCTCTGGAACACCATCCCGAGCCGCGAGCGCAGGTGCTCAATCTGCTTCGGGTTCGCCGCCAGCCGATGACCGCGTGCGTGCTGTTTCATTTCAATGGTTTCACCGCCGACGCTGACCACGCCCGCATCCGGCGTTTCCAGCAGGTTAATGCAGCGCAGCAGCGTGCTTTTCCCCGAGCCGCTGGCCCCGAGAATTGAAATCACATCGCCCTTGCGGGCCTCAATCGAAATACCCTTCAGCACCTCGTGCGGGCCGAAGGATTTGTGGATGCCGCTGACCGACAGGGTGACGGGACGCAGTTCGTGCATTTTATTCTCCTTTGGTCGCAGGCTTCAGCGCGAGGGTTTGCGCGCTCTGACGGGTGTGCGGCGTCAGCCGACGCTCAAGGCAGGCGTACAGCTGGACGATGATAAAATTGAGGATCAGGTAAATGACGGCGGCGCACAGAAACACCTCCATGGTGCGATAGGTGCGCTGAATGATTTGCTGCGCCACGCCGGTGACATCCCAGACGGTCACGAGGCTCGCCAGCGCGGTGGATTTCACCAGCAGAATGGCTTCGGTCGAGTACGCCGGGAGCGCATAGCGCAGCATCACCGGGGCGATAATTCGCCGCAGCAGCAAAAATCGGGACATCCCGCAGGCGCGTCCGGCCTCAATCTGCCCGGCCGGAATAGCCAGCAGCCCGCCGCGCAGAATTTCAGCGGTATAGGCCGCTGTGCAAAGTGACAGCGCCAGCACCGCACAGATAAACGGCTCGCGCAGCAGCGGCCACATAAAGCTGTGGCGGATCACGCCAAACTGTCCGAGACCGTAATAGACCAGAAACAGCTGGATCATCAGCGGCGAGCCGCGAAATACCAGGATGTAGCCGCGCGCAAAGCTACTCAGCACCCGCCACGAGCTCATGCGCATCGCCAGAATACCGAGCGCCAGCACGCCGCCGAGCAGGAACGAGCAGGCAAACAGTCCGAGCGTCACCGGCAGCGCGGCGGAGAGCTTGAGGAACGTGTCGCCGAGAAACGCAAAGTCGATAACCATGTTCGCTCCTTAAGCCGTGGCGGCAGTACGGCGCTGCCAGGCGCGGTTGAGACGGGTTTCCGCGCGAATAAAGGCGCGGTTCGACAGCAGCGTCAGCAGCAGATAGCAGCCGCCGCCGATGAGATAAAACAGGAAATAGTCGCGGGTCGATCCGGCGGCAATCTGGCTCGCGCGCATCAGCTCGACGATGCCTGTTACCGACACCAGCGCCGAATCCTTCAGGCTCATCTGCCAGACGTTCGACAGCCCCGGCAGCGCGTAGCGGAAAATTTGCGGCAGCATCACCCGCTGGAGAATGCGCCAGCGCGGCATGCCGATAGCCAGCGCCGCCTCCACTTCCCCGGCAGACAGCGCCAGCCGCGCGGCACGGTACACTTCCGCCTGATAGGAGGCCGAAATCAGGCCAATAGCCAGCGCGCCAATCAGGAACGGCGGCATTTCGATAAAGCCGTCGGCACCAAACATCTGCCCGATAAGTGACACCAGCCCGGAGCCGCCAAAGTAGAACAGGTAGATGATCAGCAGCTCAGGAATGCCGCGAAACACCACCGAATAGGCCGCGCCCAGCCCGCGAACCGGCGCCCGTGAGGAGAGTTTGGCGGAGGCAATCACGCCCCCGACCACCGCACCGACCAGCAGCGCCGCTACGGAAAGCAGCAGCGTGGTCAGCGTCGCACTGAGGATCAGGCGGCCCCAGCCGTCCTCTCCCAGACCGAGAAAATTGAGCATGATGCACCTCGCTTATGGCGTGACGTCGGCTTTAAACCACTTCTCACTGAGCTTTTTCACCGTGCCGTCGGCCAGCGCCGCTTTGATGGCGGTATCCAGTTTGGCCTTCAGGTCAGCATCAGCCGGACGCATGCCCATCGCCTCGCCCTCCCCCCAGATGGGGCCGGCCAGCTGCGGGCCGCTGAAGGTCAGATTGCTGTTTTCCGGGCGGGCCAGCGTCGAGTTGGCGAAGGTGATGTCGTCGAACACCGCGTCGATACGTTCGGACTGTAAATCGAGGATCGCATCGGCGGAGTTGTTGTATTCCCGGATGTCGGCGACGTCTTTGAAGTATTTATCGATGAACGGCGTGTACACGGTGCCGGAGGCAATACCGATAGTTTTGCCCTTCAGCGCGGCCTTCAGCGGGGCGATAGCCGTCTGAATCTCTTTCTCGTCGTCATGCAGTTTGATGGCTGGCGCAGGCGGCAGCAGCGAGCCTTTGACGGTAATGAACGAGGCCGGTGTCGCCGCGTAAGGGACGGTAAAGCTCACCACCTTCTTGCGCTCCGGGGTGATCACAATGGCGTCCATGATCACGTCATACTTCCCGGCGTTCAGCCCGGCAATCATTCCGTCCCAGTTCTGGACCACCAGCCTGCATTTGACGCTCATCCGCTGACAGAGATTTTCCATCAGCTCCGGCTCAAAGCCGCTCAGCTTGCCGCCCGGCAGCGTCAGGTTCCACGGCTCATACCCGCCTTCAGTCGCGATGGTTATCGAGCTCCACTCTTTTGCCTGTGCGCCGCTTGCGCTCAGCAGTAGCCCTGAAAGCAGAGTGGTCAGACAGATCCCGCGAAATGTGGTGCGCTGCTTCATGATGATTCTCCTGATTTCATTAGCGTATTTCGTGCTTAAGCCGTGGCGTGAAACAAATGACAGAACATGTATATACAACCGTTGACTTTCCATCACACTCGTCGAATGATGGATTTGTGAGCCGTGTTGTAAATAATTTGTAATCAAAATGATTCGCAAATGTGGCATTAAAGCAACTTAACGCGCGAAAAACCAGGGAGTTAGCGCCATGAAAAGCCCCTTTATTTTTGAGTCGCTGCCGGTCACCCGCTGGAAAAACGGCGGCGGTGAAACCCGGGAAATCGTCAAAATCGACGCAGACGACGCGCCTTTCCTGTGGCGAGCGAGCCTCGCTACGCTCAGCGCCGACGGCCCCTTTTCGCTGTTCGAGGGAGTGGACAGGGTAATAACGCTGATTGAGGGCGAGCCTCTGTGGCTGCGCGGCGGCGGCATCAATCATCGCCTTGAATGCTGGCAGCCGTGGGCATTCGCCGGGGAGTTACCGCTTTCGTCTCACGGCATTCGCGGTGAAGGAATGGATTTCAACATCATGACTCTGCGAGGGCGGGCTTCGGCACGGGTTCGGGTCGCGACCACCGCACAAACGCCGGGCGAAAGCGGCGTGGCTTTTGTGCTGCGGGGTGGCTGGCTGATGGCCGGTCAGACCCATCAGGCAAACGGCGGTCTCAGCTGGAAAAACGAACAGCCGGGCCCACTGGAACCCTGTTCCGGAGACGCCACGCTGCTGCTGGCAGAAATCACTCTTTTCTAACTCATTGTTTGAAATAGGTTTAACGATAGCAACTGTGATCGGGTCTGCATTATACGCACGGTTGTATAGACAGGTTTGTACATCATCGCTTTTATTGTTGTTACATCTTCATAACAAACAACCGAATCAGGAAGCGCCCCTATGACCACACCTAAGACGACTGCCCTCACCCGTACGGTTCGTGCCCCTCGCGGCGATAAGCTGCACTGCGCCAACTGGCTGATTGAGGCCGCCTACCGCATGATCCAGAACAACCTTGACCCGGATGTGGCCGAGCGCCCGGAAGACCTGGTGGTGTATGGCGGCATCGGTAAAGCGGCACGCAACCGCGAGTGTTTCGAGCAAATTCTGCGTTCGCTGGAAGCCTTGCAGCCGGAAGAGACGCTGATTATTCAGTCGGGCAAACCGGTTGCGGTGTTCCGCACCCACGCCGATGCGCCGCGCGTGCTGCTGGCGAACTCTAACCTGGTGCCGCACTGGGCCACCTGGGATCACTTCCACGAACTCGATAAGGCCGGGCTGATGATGTACGGCCAGATGACCGCCGGATCGTGGATTTACATCGGCGCACAGGGCATCGTGCAGGGCACCTATGAAACCTTCGCCGAAGCGGGCCGCCAGCATTACAACGGCGACCTGAGCGGTAAATGGATCCTGACTGCGGGCCTCGGTGGCATGGGTGGCGCACAGCCTCTGGCGGGCGTGCTGGCGGGCGCTTCGGTTCTGGCGATTGAGTGCCAGGAATCGCGCATAGATTTCCGCATTCGTACCCGCTATGTCGATTACAAAGCGACAAACCTCGACCAGGCGCTGGCGCTGATTGCCGACGCCAATGCGAAGAAAAAAGCCATTTCAGTGGGCCTGCTCGGTAACGCCGCAGAAATACTGCCGGAGCTGGTGAAACGCGCCAGGGCGGGTGGCATGCGCCCGGATATCGTCACCGATCAGACTTCCGCCCACGACCCGATCAACGGCTATTTACCGGCAGGCTGGAGCGTGACCCGCTGGCTGGACGAGCGTGAAACGCAGCCAAAAGCCGTGGAGAAAGCGGCGCGAGCCTCAATGGCCGTTCACGTTCAGGCGATGCTGGATTTCCACCATATGGGCATTCCGACGGTCGATTACGGCAATAACATTCGCCAGGTTGCGCTGGATGAGGGCGTGAAAAACGCCTTTGATTTCCCGGGCTTCGTTCCGGCCTATATCCGCCCGCTGTTCTGCGAGGGTAAAGGCCCCTTCCGCTGGGTGGCGCTGTCGGGCGATGAAGAGGATATCCGCAAAACCGACGCCAAATTAAAAGAGCTGTTCCCGGACAATGCCCACCTGCACCGCTGGCTGGACATGGCGCAGGAACGTATCGCCTTCCAGGGCTTACCGGCGCGTATCTGCTGGCTGGGCCTTGGCGAGCGCCATCTGGCGGGGCTGGCGTTTAACGAAATGGTCCGTAACGGCGAACTAAAAGCGCCGATTGTGATTGGGCGCGATCACCTCGACTGCGGCTCGGTCGCCTCACCAAACCGGGAAACGGAATCGATGAAGGATGGCTCGGATGCGGTGTCCGACTGGCCGCTGCTGAACGCCCTGCTCAACACCGCAGGCGGCGCAACGTGGGTCAGCCTGCACCACGGTGGCGGCGTCGGGATGGGCTTCTCGCAGCACTCTGGCGTGGTGATTGTCTGCGACGGTACGCCGGAAGCGGATAAACGCCTGGCGCGAGTGCTGTGGAACGACCCGGCCACTGGCGTGATGCGCCACGCCGACGCGGGCTATGAGCAGGCGATTGAGTGTGCGAAAAAGCACGAACTTAATCTGCCGATGATCCGTTAACCCTGTTGCCGGGTGGCGCTGACGCTTACCCGGCCTACCTGCCCCGGTCAGGCGGGGTTTAATCCGTTCACGTAGGCCCGGTAAGGCGTAGCCACCACCGGGCAAAAAAGATTACTTCAGCAACCGAACCTTCACTGATTTGCCTTTGATTTTGCCCTGCTGGAGCTGTTTCCAGGCGTGGCGGGCAACGCTCTGCTTCACCGCCACAAAAGCATGAATCGGGTGAATGTCGATTTTGCCGATATCCGCGCCGTCCAGCCCCATATCCCCGGTCAGCGCGCCTAAAATATCACCTGGGCGCATTTTGGCTTTCTTGCCACCGTCGATGGCCAGCGTCGCCATTTTCGCTTCCAGCGGTGCGACGTTGATGCCCGTTGGCGGCTGCTGCCATTCCACTTTCATATTGAGCATCTCTTCCAGCACTGCGGCACGCTGGCCTTCTTCCGGTGAGCAGAAGCTTATCGCCAGCCCACTTTCGCCTGCTCGCGCGGTACGCCCGATTCGGTGGACATGCACTTCCGGGTCCCACGCCAGTTCGAAGTTAATCACCATTTCCAGCGCTTTAATGTCCAGGCCGCGAGCCGCAACATCGGTCGCCACCAGCACGCGGCTGCTGCCGTTTGCAAAGCGCACCAGGGTCTGGTCGCGATCTCGCTGTTCCATGTCACCGTGCAGTGCCAGGACACTCTGATTGCTGTCGGTCAGCGCATCGCACACAGCCTGACAGTCTTTCTTGGTGTTGCAGAACACTACGCAGGAGGCTGGCTGATGTTTGCTCAGCAGCTTTTGCAGGAGGCTGATTTTGCCGTGACGAGACACTTCGTAGAACTGCTGTTCCACAGCCGGTAGCTCATCCACGGTATCAATTTCAACCGTGACAGGGTCACGTTGTATGCGGGTACTGATGGCTGCAATCGCTTTTGGCCAGGTGGCCGAAAACAGCAAGGTCTGACGCTTCGCCGGCGCATGGCTTATCACTTCGTCGATAGCATCGGCAAAACCCATGTCCAGCATGCGATCGGCTTCATCAAGCACCAGCGTCTGCAGCGCATCAAGTTTCACCGTCTCTTTTTTCAGGTGATCGAGCAGACGACCCGGTGTTGCCACGATAATGTGCGGCGCGTGAATCAGTGAATCGCGCTGGACGCTGAACGGCAGGCCGCCGCAGAGCGTCAGCACCTTGATATTCGGCATATAGCGAGCCAGACGACGCAGCTCTTTCGCCACCTGATCGGCCAGCTCGCGAGTCGGACACAGAATCAAAGACTGGGTATTAAACTGGCTGGCATCAATGTGCTGCAGCAAACCGAGGCCAAATGCCGCCGTTTTCCCGCTGCCGGTTTTTGCCTGGGCGCGAACATCTTTCCCCGCAAGAATGGCCGGTAACGCTGCCGCCTGCACCGGGGTCATGGTCAGGTAACCCAGTTCAGTCAGATTAGTCAAAAGTTCCGCAGGAAGTGCGTTTAAGTCAGCAAAAGAGGTCACGTCGGTATTCCGGTATAAAAGAAGGGAAACAGCACAAGGCTGGCATCAAGGCGGCAATGATACCATTTGAAGCGTAACTGAGGGATTTTTTCAAGCAGACCAACTCAGGCCGGGCGCAATTGACTGCCCAGCCTGCGTTTCATGGTTGATTGAACAACGGCACCGCTACGCCCGTGATATAACGGCGTCGCAGCCAGGAAGAGAGCGCATCCATGGTCATCACTACCGCAACCAGAATCAGGGTGATGAACATCACCACATCCCAGTTCCACAGGCGCATGTTTTCGGCGTAGATAAGCCCTATCCCGCCGGCTCCCACGAAGCCCAGCACCGCTGCTGAGCGGGTATTGGATTCAATTTGATACAGGCTGAGGGCCAGAAACGTCGGGAAAGACTGGGTGAAAATGCCGAAACGGTGCTTTTGCAGACCGTTTGCCCCAACGGCGGTTAATCCTCTGCCCGGTGAACGTTCAACGGCTTCATGTCCTTCCGCATACAAACGCCCTAACAGCCCCGTATCCTGCATGATGATCGCTAGTACACCCGCCAGCGGCCCCAGCCCGACAGCGCGAACGAAGATAAGCCCCCAGATAGCCATATCAATGCCGCGCAGCATGTCGAACAGCCGGCGCATCAGCATGGCGATAACCCTGGTCACCGGGCCACGCATGATGTTTCGCGCCGCCAGAAACGACAACAGCAGAGCAATCACTGTGGCGGTGATGGTGCCGGAAAACACAATCGCGAGGGTGATGCCAATCTGGCTGAAGTAGTAGCCAAACGGCCAGTTCAGGAAATCATGCCAGACGAACATGCGGAAGAAATAGCGACCAAGCTGCTGCATCCCGGTGGTCAGCTGTTCGTAGCTGATGCCGAACTGAATGAAAAACCAGACGTAATACAGCCCGACAACCAGCGCCAGCAGCGCCAGATGGCGCAGATAGCGTCTTTGAGCCTTAAACAGCGCCGGATGTTCTTCCTGATAGTGTGCGGTGTCGGTCACCGCCTGCCAGCTCTTCATTTCGCTCCCTCCAGCACGCGCTGACGCAGTCGCCCGGAGAGCGTGTCCAGCAGTGACACCACAATGACAATCAGCAGCAGGGTCATGCTGACCTGGTCATAGCGGTCCAGTTTGATGTTGGTCATCAGCTCCTGGCCGATGCCGCCCGCACCCACCAGCCCAAGAATGGTTGAGGAGCGGAAATTAATTTCGAGACGCATAAAACCGTACGAGAGAAATACCGGCTTCACCTGCGGCCACAGCGCAAAGCGCATCCGCTGAACGGGCGTGGCCCCACAGGCAATCAGCCCACGTACCGGTTTGTCCTGCGCGCTTTCAATCGCCTCATAAAAGAGTTTGGTCAGGCTGCCGATGGTGTGCAGCGTCAGCGCCAGAAAACCGGGGATCGCGCCGATACCAAAAGCCATGACGAAGATAACGGCCCAGGCCAGTTCCGGCATGGTGCGCAGAAAGGCGACTAAGGCACGAATGCCGAAGCGTAACCCCACAGGCGACCAGGCGTTACGCGCCGCGAGGAAAGCAAGGAGGGTGGCAATCGCCACTGCCACCAGCGTGGAGGCCAGCGCCAGCTGCAGCGTTTCCCAGATAAGCGGCAGCTGAATGGGCAAGCGGTAACCCCAGTACGCCAGCGACCCTTTGGTGTGCGCATCGGCAAACAGCAGGCTGCCGTGCAGCGTCGGCACCGTTTCCAGCATGTAATCGAAGAAGTTCGGCAAGGAGTGCCAGATGGTGATGAGATTAAATTCAGCCGCGTGTCCGGCGGCAAAATAGAGCACCAGCAGTAGCGCGGACCAGGTCACCGTATCACGCGTCTGGCGCATTTTGACCTGCTGGTAATAGCGTTCAAATTCAGTATTCAGCATGTTCACTCGCGAAAGAGTCGCTCTCCCGGCATGACGCCGGGAGAGAAAAGTGTGGCGGATTAACGGGCGTTAACCAGCTCGCGCTTCATGTCGATGATCTGCTGGAAGTCGGCGACGGTGGCCGGGCCGATGTGCTGAGTGCCGCCCATCGCCTTGATAAAGCAGGCGTGATCTTCCTTATCCAGTTTCTTCACTGCCTCAACCACTTTGGCTTTGAAATCCGCAGGCAGGCTGTTGCTGACCAGAATCGGGCCGTTAGGGATCAGCGGCGATTGCCAGATAATGCGGATGTTTTTCATCAGGTCCGGGTGATCCATACGAATCAGGCGGTTGAAGGCACCGGCGGTGTAACCGTCGTTGTAATCACCGACCATGGAAGCCCAGGTCACTGCGCCGGCGAACTGACCGTTCAGCACGCCGAGAATGTCCTGCTCGTGGCCGCCAGAGAAGGTCACGCTGGAGAAGAAGTTGTTGTATTTGTTATCCGGCGTGCCGCCGAATTTCTGTTTGAAAGCCTGGTTTGGGATCAGGAAGCCCGAGGTGGAATCCGGGTCTGCCATGCCAAAAGATTTCCCTTTCAGGTCATCAATGGTTTTGTACGGGCTGTCGGCTTTGACAATCACCACTGAGTGATAACCGCGCGACTGATCTTTGTCATCGACAGCAAGGCCCACGATATCGACCGCTTTCGGGTTGTTGATGTACACGGAAGCGTAAGAGGATGGCGACATGCTCAGAACCACATCCACTTTGCCGCCGAGCAGGCCCTGAATCACACCAGAGTAGTCAGAAGAGTTGCGCAGTTTGGTGTCCACATTCAGCTCTTTGTCGAGGAACGTTTTGACGCACTGGTTATCGCCGATTTGCTGTGTGGCGTTTTGCCCGCCCAGAATCCCCAGATTCAGCTCTTTTGGTTGCTCAGCCGTTGCCTGCCATGCCACCAGCAGCCCTGCCATCAATGCGGAAAATCGTAATGCGCTCGTCATGTGCTTAGTCATTATCTTTGCCCGTGTTGTCTTATGTTGAGAAACGTTGGTGAAGAGAATCAATGGAGCTGGCTGACTTCGTCGCCATACAGCTGGTGCAGAACATCCGGAGTCAGCAGCTCCGGTCTGTCATCAAACACAATTTTCCCCTGCGCGATGCCAATCACGCGGGTGCAGTACGTTTTGACCAGTTCGATAGAGTGCAGGTTAACCATCACGCTGATGCCCTGCTCGCTCACTTCGCGCAGCACGCTCATGATGCGTTGGGTGTTTTTCGGATCCAGCGAGGCCACCGGTTCATCGGCCAGCAGAATGGAAGGGTTCTGGATTAATGCCCGGCAAATGGCGACGCGCTGCATCTGCCCACCAGAAAGGTTTTCAGCACGTTGTAAGGCGTGCGGCAGCATGTTCATCCATTCGAGCAGCGCAATGGCGCGTGCGCGGTCGTCATCGGAGAACACTTTGAATAAAGATTTCAGCGTCGAGGTCTGGCTCAGGCGGCCCAACAGCACGTTGGTCAGCACGTCCAGACGTGGCACCAGGCAGAAGTCCTGGAAAATCATCCCGCATTCTGTACGCCATTGATTTAACGCGCGACCGCGCAGACCGGACACATCATGGGGCATGCCCACTTCCGGGTAGCTCAGCATTTCACCGGAGGTCACGCTATGGGTGCCGTTAAGCACGTGCAACAGCGTGGATTTCCCCGCGCCGGAGCGCCCGACAATCCCGACCATTTCACCTGCATGCAGGTCAAAATTAATATCATTCAGCACCGGCTGGCTGGCGTTGTACGATTTGTACAAATTTTTCACGCTCAGCACTTTACGCTGCTGGACGCCCGTGATTTGCGGCAAGGTCGGATAATCGTTCAGGGAAAAGAGTGCGCGTGCGTTGTTCATATCGGTTCCACGTAGCCTGAATTCGTCGTGGGTTATTAACAACGCTGCGCGTGACGCTTTAATGACAGAAAAACGATAAACAGATGAAGATGACGGCCAACGGAAATAAAGAAAGGCCTGCGCCAGAGTGCTATCTCTGACGCAGGAAGAGGCAGGAGGTTACTTCTCAGCCGTCACCGGGCCGCCCAGCTCTGGCGCGGCGCTGGCATATTCCCCACGGTTAAGGTCGCCCACGATCGTGTTCATTCGGGCTTCGTTCAGGCCATAGAAGCGAATAGCGATGGCCGTCAGCACATAGAACACTGAAGGAATGATGGAGAACAGCAGCACGATACCGCCGATGGCTTCAGCCGACTGCACGCTGCTGCTGGAAGCATAGCCATAAAACGCCAGCACCCAGCCCAGAATCGCCCCGCCGACCGCCACGCCTAACTTAATCACAAAGATGTTGGCGGCGACGTTCATGCCGGTAATGCGGCGCTGCGTTTTCCATTCGCCATAGTTGTTAGCGTCGGTGATCATCGACCACTGGATGGCGGCGTTTCCGCCCTGCACCAGCTGAATCAGCATGTGAGCAAACAGCGGGATCACCCAGTACTGAATGGGGAGCAGGAAACACACCGCACCGAGGGCGGCGTTAATCATGTTTATCCAGAACGACAGTTTGACCTTACAAAAACGCGTACCGAACGGTTTCGCCAGCACCGAACCGAACATCGAGGCAAACATCCCGCCGAGCATAAACCAGCTGATAATATCCGCGCCTTTGCTCAGCACGCTGTTGACGTAATAGACCACCGCGCCGCCACGGATAACCACCGCCACCAGCATCGTAAAGTTGTAGATGGACAATATGCGCCACTGATCGTTGCGGAACAGAATTTTAATATCCCGCGCAATATTGAGGTTTTCTTCTTTAATTGGCTGTACGCGTTCTTTGGTGGTAAAGAAGCAGACGATAAACATCAGGCAACCCATCACCCCAAATATCGCCATTGCGGCCTGAACACCCGTCGCCCGGTCCCCCGGAAACAACAAATCAGCCAGCGGTAAAATAAATGCGGTGCCTAATGCACCACCAATTGGCGTAATGGCAAAACGCCAGGATTGCAATGACAAACTTTCCTGTGGATCCGTGGTTAATGCCGCACCCAATGAACAATAAGGAATATTAATAGCGGTGTACATCAGGGTCATAAATATATATGCCGCGACGGCGTATACCACTTTGCCACTGTCTGAAAAACTCGGGATGGAATAGACCAGCACACAGCTGACGGCGAACGGTATGCAGATGGCAATCAGCCAGGGACGGAAGCGGCCCCAGCGTGTTGCGGTCGCATCTGCAATCGCGCCCATAATAGGGTCAGTAATGGCATCTAATATTCGAACCAGTAAAAACATGGTGCCCATCACCGCCGGAGGCAGGCCATAAATGTCGGTATAATACCAGGCAAGAATAGCGACTGAGGAATCAAATACAATATGACTTGCGGCATCACCCAGGCTATAGCCGACTTTTTCTCTGACAGATAATTTTTCTCCAGCCACGATATTTTCCCCTTTAAGGATAGTGAACTGCAACCGGTTCCAGTTTGAGGCGTTATTCTTCGCACAGGCGTGGAAAACAGATCCATTATGTTTTTTTGCTAATTTCTTATGTTTTTTGCTTTATGTGATCTGTAAGGGTTTGAGGCTGAATCTGGCTCTATTTTTTGTTTTCCCGGTCACAGGCGAATGTCCCGGTAATTTGTCTGGAAAAGTGTAAAACGTTAACCGCGACACGCGCGCCAGTGGATATTCGTCTATGGTTGAAGCTGCGGAATTAGCGCTTCTTACAAGGAGAATAACCGATGAGAAAACCCGTTTTGCGCCGCACCTCTCCCCTTTACGCTGCTTTGCAACTCGCCCTTGGCGGCATGCTTCTCTCACTGACTCTTGCCTCCGCGCAGGCCGACGATGCGCCTTCCGCACCGCCGCAGTCCCCGGACGTGCTGCTCGGGCCACTCTTTAATGATGTGCAGAGCGCTAAACTGTTCCCGGATCAGAAAACCTTTGCTGATGCGATCCCCAAAGGCGACCCGCTGATGATCCTTGCGGATTACCGCATGCAGCGAAACCAGCGCAGCTTTGATCTTCGCCATTTCGTTGACGTGAATTTCACGCTGCCGGAAGAGAAAGATAAATATGTTCCACCGGAAGGCGAGAGCCTGCGAGCACATATTGATGGTCTGTGGCCGGTGTTGACGCGCACCACGGATACCGCCGCCAAATGGGATTCCCTGCTGCCGTTGCCCAGGCCGTACGTGGTGCCGGGCGGGCGTTTTCGCGAAGTCTATTATTGGGACAGCTACTTCACCATGCTGGGGCTTGCCGAGAGCGGGCACTGGGACAAAATCGAAGATATGGTGGATAACTTCGCTTATGAAATTGACACCTGGGGCCACATTCCCAACGGCAACCGCAGCTATTACCTGAGCCGCTCTCAGCCCCCGTTCTTCTCGCTGATGGTCGAACTGCTCGCCACCCATGATGGCGATGCGGCGCTGAAGAAATACCTTCCGCAAATGGAGAAAGAGCACGCTTACTGGATGGACGGGCAAGATGCTCTCCAGGCAGGGCAAGCGAATAAGCGCGTGGTGAAACTCGCCGATGGCACGGTGCTAAACCGCTACTGGGATGACAAAGACACACCGCGCCCGGAATCCTGGCTGGATGATGTGAATACCGCCAAAAGTAACCCTAATCGCCCGGCGACAGAGATTTACCGCGACCTGCGTTCCGCTGCCGCTTCCGGCTGGGATTTCAGCTCGCGCTGGATGGATGATCCACAGAAGCTCAGCACTATCCGCACTACCAGCATCGTGCCGGTCGACCTCAATGCTTTGATGTACAAGATGGAAAAAATCATCGCTCGCGCCAGTAAAGCGGCAGGCGATGACGGGAAGTCATCAGGCTACGACGCAATGGCGAGCACACGCCAGAAAGCGATGGAACACTATTTGTGGAACGATAAAGAAGGCTGGTACGCCGATTACGACCTGAAATCCCACAAAGTGCGCAATCAGCTGACGGCCGCTGCCCTGTTCCCGCTTTATGTTAATGCGGCTTCCAACGATCGGGCGTCACGAATGGCGGCGGCAACGGAATCTCGCCTGCTGAAAGCTGGCGGTATTGCGACCACGACGGTCAACAGCGGTCAGCAGTGGGATTCGCCAAACGGCTGGGCCCCGCTGCAATGGGTGGCCACCGAAGGGCTGCAAAACTACGGTAAGGACGACATCGCCATGGAAGTCAGCTGGCGGTTCCTGACCAACGTGCAGCACACCTACGATCGTGAGAAAAAGCTGGTCGAGAAGTATGACATTACGTCAACCGGCACGGGCGGAGGCGGCGGCGAATATCCGTTACAGGACGGCTTCGGCTGGAGTAACGGCGTGACGCTGAAAATGCTGGATCTGATCTGCCCGAAAGAGAAGCCCTGCGACGACGTGCCGAAAACGCGGCCCGCGGCTGCACCAGCGACGGTGAAAACGCAGTAACATTGCTCACTGCCCGGCGGCGCTGGCTTGCCGGACCTACAGCTCCGGTTTGTAGGCCCGGCAAGCTTACCGCCGCCGGGCAATTCTTTGTTCGGCACACCTCCCCCGCTACCAATATTGGTAGCCGCCTCCTTCTACACCCTTCTTCGCTTGATTCAACCCACGTAAACGATAATAATTCGCATTATTTTTAACGAAAACTGACATTTTCGCACGCTTTGACATGGTGGCGCACAGGAGTGCCAGGCCATGTTTTTCAGGATTATGCGATGAATACTGTTCTGCTTCTTAAACGCTCGTCGGCGCTGTGCGCCCTCGCGCTGGCTTTCCCCTGCGCCACCTTCGCCGAAGAAACCGTGGTGGTGACCGCGCAGCCTGCGGATTCTGCCACTGCGCCAACCCAGGGCTATACGGCAAAAACCTCCACCGGCGCGACCAAAACCGATCAGCCGTTGATCACTACGGCACAGTCTGTTTCGGTGGTCACCCGCCAGCAGATGGAAGATCAGGGAGCCACCAACGTCAGCCAGGCGCTGAGCTACACACCTGGCGTTTACAGCACCTTTGGCGGCGCGGCGACAAGGTTTGACGCGATTTCCCTGCGCGGCTTCCACGGCGGCGACGTCGATAATATTTTCCTCGACGGAATGCGCCTGATGAGCGACGGCGGCAGCCACAACGTGCTGCAAATCGACCCGTGGTTTATCGACCGAATCGATGTGATTAAGGGCCCGTCCTCCGCGCTTTACGGCCAGAGCGTGCCGGGCGGTCTGGTCAATCTCACCTCAAAACGCCCTCAGTTTAAATCTGAAGGACATATTCAGGCGTTTGGCGGCACGCAGAACACTAAAGGCGCGGCCTTTGATTACACGGATGCCATTAACGACCAGTGGGCTTACCGCATTATTGGCATTACCCGCAATACCGATACGCAGTTCGACAATACCCGCGAAGAGCGGTACGCCATTTCCCCTTCCCTGCTCTGGCAGCCGGATTCAGACACCAGCCTGCTGCTTCGCGCTTATCTGCAAAAAGATCCTTCCGGCGGCTATCACGGTTCTTTGCCGCTCGACGGTACCCGCTATGAGCACAACGGGCGCAAGCTCAGCAATCACACCAACGAAGGTGACGCGGGCGATGGCTATCAGCGCCGCGAGCAGATTTACAGCTATGAGTTCGATCACCAGTTCAACGACATCTGGTCTGTTCACTCAAGCGGCAGCTATACCCATTCGGATGTGAACCTGAATCAGGTTTATCAGGTGGGCTGGATTGATGACAGCGACATGCTGGCCCGTGGCTATAGCGGCTCGAAGGGCTCCCTTGATGGCTGGTCTACGGATAACCGTATTAAGGCTGATTTTACGACTGGCGAAGTGGCGCACACCGTCGTGCTGGGTGGCGAGTACCATCGCTTCCGTAACGATTTATGGACCGGCGCGGGTACAGCTTCTCCTCTTGATCCATGGACTTATTACACCCCGCAGACCGGGCATACCGTGACCTACAGCGATGACAATAACCGTCGCTATTATCAGGCAGGCGTATATTTGCAGGATGAAATGGTCTGGAATCGCTGGCATGCGGATTTGTCTGCGCGCTATGACCGTATCGTTTCGCAGCAGGTGAGTGACACCTTTGGCACTTCCACGCGCCGTTCAGACGATCACATCAGCACTCGCGGCTCATTGCTGTATGCCTTCGAAAATGGCCTGTCGCCCTACCTGAGCTACAGCCAGGCGATCACGCCAGCGATGCTGGTCGGCCCGGACGGCAACCTGCTGAAACCGACTACGGCCGAACAATATGAAGCAGGGCTTAAGTTCCAGCCACCCGGCACCAGCGATATGTACAGCTTCGCGCTGTATGATTTGACCCAAAAAGACGTGGCGACCCGTGATACCAACATCGGCACGGCCACGTTCCTGCCAGCCGGAAAAGTCCATTCACAAGGCGTTGAACTCGAAGCGCGCAATCAGATCACTCCGCGCCTGAGCACGATTGCGGGTTACAGCTGGAACCGCCTGCGTTTTGCCGATACCAAAGATGGCACCGACGACAATACGCCGCAGCTGACTCCGGATCAGATGGCTTCACTGTGGGCGCATTATCAGTTTGATTTCGGCATCAGCGCTGGCGCCGGCGTCCGTTATATCGGCAAGCAGTGGGCAGATGATGCCAACACTGAACGCCTGCCTTCTGTCACCCTGGTTGACGCCATGGTGCGTGCGGATTTAGGGGCATGGACTTCAGCCCTGAAAGGCGCGTGGCTGCAGGTTAACGCCAACAACCTGACGGATCGTGAATACCTTTCAGGCTGTTATGGCACCAACAACTGCTACTGGGGCGCGGAACGCTCGGTGATTGCGACGGTCGGGTATGATTTTTAATCGCAATGCTGACACTTGCCGGGCGGCACTTCGTTTGCACTGGCCTACAACAGGATAAAAAAGGGCAGCCCGCAGGCTGCCCTTCTCAACAAAAATATCGACTTAGTTTCGACGCAACAATCTGAACACGACCAGCACGACAATCGCACCGACCACCGCGACCAGGAAGCTGTGCAAATTGAATCCTGAAACACTGCCCATACCAAACATGGTTGCCAGCCAGCCACCGACTACCGCACCCACAATCCCTAAAATACAGGTAAGGATGAAGCCGCCGCCGTCACGACCCGGCATAATCAGTTTCGCAATCACACCGGCAATCAGTCCAAACACAATCCAGGCAATGATACCCATTTTAACCATCCTCCAAATAAACAATAGCCATAGAAAAAACGTGTGTATTGTGCGCTCCGGTTCCCTTAAGTATAGGTAAACATTCCTAAAACGCGGGTGAACTCTTCAACTATTTATCGCGGAATTTTTTTATTCTGTTTGTATTAAGTTCTCAAACGCGCTGCCGATAGTTTACCAATGGTCTGTCATCCAGGAGCTATCAGGCGTGAGTCATTACAATGAGCAATTCCTTAAGCAAAGTCCGCTGGCAGTGTTGAACGTGTTGCGCGATCTCCATCGCGACCGTATTCCGTTGCGTGTGTCGTGGGGCACGAACCAGTTCATCAGCCGCATTCTCGATATCTCTTCGCAGGCGCTGATCATTGACTACGGCAGTCAGGAATATGAAAACCGGGCCGTCGTCCGTGCAGAAAACATCACCCTGTCCGCCGAGACTCAGGGAGCAAAAGTCGAATTCACAGTGCCAAAGGTCAACAGCGGCCAGTTTCTCGATCTACCGGCGTTCACCATGCCGGTGCCGCCTTCACTGTGGTTTGTTCAGCGCCGGGAATTTTTCCGTATTGCCGCCCCGCTTCACCCGGTTTATTACTGCAAAGCGAAGCTGCCGGATAAAAGCGAAATTCGTTTCCGACTGTGTGATTTATCACTCGGCGGCATGGGGGCGTTAATGGATGAAGCGCCGCCTGCGCTGCTGAAAGATGGTCTGATGATCCCGCAGCTGGAGCTGGATATGGGCGAGTGGGGAAAATTTCATTTTGATGCTCAGCTGATTTCGCTGAGCGAACGGAAGGTGGTGGACAGCAAAAATGAGACTATCAGCACGCCGCGCCTGAGTTTCCGCTTTCTTAACGTCAACCCCGCCATCGAGCGCACGCTCCAGCGCATTATTTTCTCCCTGGAGCGTGAAGCGCGAGAACGCGCCAATAAAGTCCGTTAATCGATCGCGTCCATGGCCTTTTGCACTTTCCAGATATAGCGAGGGGCCTGCGGCGACGGATGGTTCCTCACGATGTGCTCGAAGAACTCCTCTTTGTCCATACCGTTAATCTCGGAAATCGCTTTCTTACGATCGGAGGAGAAAGTTCTCAGCAATGCCCCAGCGCCGTTCACGTAAGACGTCACTAACGCATATTGCATTACTTCCGGATCTTTAATGCCCGCCAGCACGCCGTGTTCAAGAATGCTGAAGTAAGCCGATCCCATCGAAATATTACGCTCAGGGTTCTTTAAATCGCTGACAGAAGGATCCCCGCTCCAGCCCATGTAGCGATAAACTTCGCGCCCGGCCGTAGACGGTTTGAGCTGCATCAGACCAACCGCACCGGATTTACTGATGACATTCGGATTACCGCCAGATTCCACGGCGATAATGGCGGTGATGAATTTCGGATCAAGCCCCCAGGCCGCACCGGCTTTTTGGCTGATTGGCATCCATTGCATTGCCCGTTGAACAGGCACCGTGGGGTTGTAAGGAGGTTGGGTATAATCGTATTTCGGTTTTGAGCTACAGCCCGCAAGCAGAACAGCCAGAATGGCAAACCATCTTAATTTCACGCATCTATCCTTCTGATGGAAATGTGCCGCGCATAATGACAACGCGTTATTCAGGCGGCATGATAACCGTTTCATTCTCTGCAAGGAATTGCCATGAATCTGTTTCATCTGATCGCGCCATCGGGCTATTGCATTAACCAGAAGGCCGCGGCTCTCGGTATTCAGCGTCTTGAAGCGCAAGGTCATCAGGTGCTGAATCAGCAGGTTGTCACCCGTCGCCAGCAGCGATTTGCCGGCACAGAGGCCGAGCGAGCAGAGGATATCAACGCCCTGGCAGCCCTTGCCGGAAACAACACCATAGTGATGCCCGTGCGGGGCGGTTACGGGGTCAGTCGCTTACTCGATAAGATTGACTGGCCTGCGCTTGCCGCTCGCCAACAGCAAGATCCTTTGCTGATTTGCGGTCACAGCGATTTCACCGCCATTCAGATGGCTTTACTTTGCGAAGGCGTGGTCACTTTCAGCGGCCCAATGCTTGCCGGAAATTTCGGCGCAGAAACGCTTAACGAGTTCACCGTCGATCACTTCTGGCGCGCCCTGCGCAATCCTGAGTTCACTGTCGAATGGCAAGGAAACGGGCCAGACTGCGTAACTGAAGGCACCGTCTGGGGCGGAAACCTGGCGTTGTTGGTGTCGCTTATCGGTACGCCGTGGATGCCCACGATCGAAAACGGCATTCTGGTGGTCGAAGACATCAACGAACATCCGTTCCGCGTTGAACGCATGCTGTTGCAGCTTTTCCATGCCGGCATTCTTTCGCGCCAGAACGCCATTGTTCTGGGCAGCTTTAGCGGCGCGGAGCCGAATGATTATGACGACGGCTACGATATTCCCGTGATGGTCGACTATCTTCAATCGCGACTGGCTATCCCGGTGATCGGCGGGCTGGATTTTGGCCATGAGCAGCGCACCGTTACGCTGCCGTTGGGTGCAAAAGGCCGTTTAGTGCATAACAGTGTCACCACCACGCTCTCCCTGAGCGGACATCCGGTTATCGCAGAATAAAAAAACCATTCATACCTCTGATAAATCCATCGTTTCGCGTACGAATATGGTAACGTTTTAGCTCTTCAAATCGCGCGATAGCCGGGAGTACGTGAACGTTGGATGCTGGAGCAATAATCAGTCTGTTTATTTTGGGTTCGGTGCTGGTCACCCTTAGCATTTTATTGAGCTCATTCTCCTCCCGACTCGGCATCCCGATTCTGGTCATTTTCCTCGCCATAGGCATGCTCGCCGGTATTGACGGCATTGGCGGCATTCCGTTTGATAACTACCCTTTCGCCTACATGATAAGCAACCTCGCGCTGGCGGTTATCCTGCTGGATGGCGGGATGCGTACCCAGGCAAGTTCGTTTCGCGTAGCGCTTGGGCCCGCGCTGTCACTGGCGACCGTTGGCGTGCTGATCACCTCCGGGTTGACCGGCATGATGGCCGCCTGGCTGTTCAAGCTGAATTTGATTGAGGGGCTTCTGATTGGCGCAATTGTCGGGTCGACCGATGCCGCAGCGGTATTTTCACTGCTTGGCGGCAAAGGGCTGAACGAACGTGTCGGCTCCACGCTTGAAATTGAATCCGGCAGTAACGATCCGATGGCGGTATTTCTGACCATCACCCTGATTGAGATGATCCAGCAGCATCAGGCCGGGCTGAACTGGATGTTTGCCGTGCATATCATTCAGCAATTTGGTCTGGGTATCCTGATTGGCCTCGGCGGCGGCTACCTGCTGTTGCAGATGATCAACCGCATTTCGCTGCCTGCGGGGCTATACCCTCTGCTGGCGCTGAGCGGTGGGATCATGATTTTCGGCGTCACGACAACGCTCGATGGCAGCGGGATCCTGGCGGTCTATTTGTGCGGTTTTCTGCTGGGCAACCGCCCTATTCGTAACCGTTACGCGATTTTGCAAAACTTCGATGGCCTGGCGTGGCTGGCGCAGATCGGCATGTTCCTTGTGCTCGGCCTGCTGGTCACGCCTTCTGACCTGTTGCCGATTGCCATTCCGGCGCTGTTGCTTTCGGCAGGGATGATCTTCTTCGCTCGTCCGCTTTCGGTGTTTATCGGCCTGCTGCCTTTCCGTGGCTTTAATCTGCGCGAGCGCGTGTTTATCAGTTGGGTTGGATTACGTGGCGCTGTGCCCATCATCCTCGCCGTTTTCCCGATGATGGCCGGGCTTGAGAACGCGCGCCTGTTCTTTAACGTCGCCTTCTTCGTGGTGCTGATTTCCCTGCTGCTACAGGGCACGTCGCTGTCGTGGGCGGCGAAAAAAGCCAAAGTTGTCGTTCCGCCCGTGGGCTGGCCGGTTTCGCGCGTGGGGCTGGACATTCACCCGGAAAACCCGTGGGAACAGTTCGTATACCAGCTGAGCGCCGACAAATGGTGCGTGGGCGCTGCCCTGCGCGACCTGCACATGCCGCGAGATACTCGCATCGCCGCGCTATTCCGCGATAACGTTCTGCTGCATCCAACGGGCAGCACGCGGTTACAGGAAGGCGATGTGCTGTGCGTTATCGGTCGTGAGCGCGATTTACCTCTGCTCGGCAAGCTGTTCAGCCAGTCGCCGCCAGTGGCGCTGGACCAGCGCTTCTTCGGTGACTTTATTCTGGAAGCCAGTGCCAAATTTGCTGACGTGGCGCTGATATATGGTCTTGATGGCGGGGAAGAATTCCGTGATAACCAACAGTCGCTGGGCGACATCGTGCAACACATGCTCGGGGCCGCCCCGGTTGTCGGCGACCAGGTTGAGTTTGCTGGCATGGTGTGGACAGTGGCAGAGAAAGAAGACAATGAAGTGCTGAAGGTCGGCGTTCGCGTCGCGGAAGAGGAAGCTGTTTAGCTCTTGTGAGTTGCCGGGGGCGGCTTCGCCTTACCCGGCCTACCTCGTATGCAGGCCCGTGCAAGCGCCAGCGCCGCCGGGCAATTTTTCTGGCTACCCTGCAATAACAGGCACTCTCGGTGCCAAAGCGCACATCAGCTCATACCCTACCGTGCCGCAGCAGTTTGCCACATCATCGATTTTAATCTCTTTCCCCCACAGCTCCACCGGCGTGCCGATGCCTGCTTGCGGACAGGGTGTTAAATCCACCGCCAGCATATCCATTGAGACGCGTCCTACGGTTCCTGTGCGGATGCCGTCCACCAGCACCGGCGTGCCGTCTGGTGCAATACGCGGATAACCATCAGCATACCCGCAGGCGACAATCCCGATGCGCTGCTCCTGCGTTGCGGTGTAGCAGCGACCATAGCCGACGGTGTCCCCCGGTTTCAGATTTTGCACGCCGATAATTTCACTGCTGAGCGTCATCACCGGTTTCAGTCCGCTGTTGGCGATATCCTGCCATTTTCCGGACGGAGATGCGCCGTAGAGCACAATCCCCGGACGAACCCAGTCGAAATGCGCTTCAGGATGCCAGAGCGTGGCGGCGGAGTTCGACAGCGAGCGTGAGCAGTTGAGCCCCTCCGCCGCCTGCTCAATCTGCGCCATTGCCTCAACAATACCGTCCGGATTTTCCGCGTCGGCAAAATGCGACATCAGCGTCATGTCGCTGACGTTACTCATCCCACGCAGCTGTTGCCAGACGGTATGAATTTTGTCCGGCGTGAACCCCAGGCGGTTCATGCCGCTGTTCACCTTCACGTAGACATCCAGCGGTGCCTGCAGGCGTGCATTTTGCAGCGCTTTGAGCTGCCAGTTGCTGTGTACTGTCGTGGTCAGCCGGTACTGGTCATAGAGCGGTAAATCTTCGGCGTGGAAAAAGCCTTCCAGCATCAGGATCGGGCCTTTCCAGCCGCGCTCACGCAGCAGGATGGCCTCTTCCAGATTGAGCAACGCGAAGCCATCGGTATCGTTCAATGCTCCCCAGATACGTTCCAGACCGTGACCGTAGGCATTGGCCTTCACCACTGACCAGACGCGAGAATCCGGTGCCGCGCGGCGAACAACGGAGAGGTTCTGCCGTAGCGCCTGTAAATCAAGGCTGGCGAGAACAGGACGAGACATAACTGCTCCTTAGTTGTGTGCGCCGTGCAAATGCTGTGGGCGCGACGGCGTAAAGCCAGATTGATAGCGGGCGGCGCTCAAATCATCGTAAGGAATGGCAGGCGTGCGGCCTGAGATCAGGTCACTCAACAGCTTTCCGGAGCCACAAGCCATGGTCCAGCCGAGCGTGCCATGCCCGGTGTTCGTCCAGAGATTCTTAAATGGCGTGCGGCCCACAACCGGCGTGCCATCTGGTGTCATCGGGCGCAAACCTGTCCAGAACGTGGCCTGCTCAACGTGACCACCGCGCGGGAACAGATCGCGCACCACCATCTCCAGCGTTTCTCGACGTGGCTGTAACAGCTCGGTGTTAAAGCCGACAATTTCTGCCATCCCGCCCACGCGGATACGATTATCGAAACGCGTGATCGCAATCTTGTAAGTTTCATCAAGGATAGTTGAAACCGGCGCGCCATTGTCTTCTTTCACCGGAATGGTCAGCGAGTACCCTTTCAGCGGGTAGACAGGAATATCGAGAATACCTTTGAGCATCGCGGTGGAATAAGAGCCGAACGCCATCACATAAGCATCCGCTTTGATAATTTCATCGCCGCATTTCACGCCGTAGATCTGGTCGCCCTCAGACAGTAGACGATCCACTGGCGTAGTAAAGCGAAACGTCACCCCTGCTTCTTCCGCCATTTTCGCCAGGCGCTGCGTGAACAGCTGACAGTCGCCGGTTTCATCGTTTGGCAGACGCAGGCCGCCCGTGAGCTTGTGCGCAACCTCTGCCAGCGCGGGTTCAACTTCCGCCAGGCGGCTGGCTTCAAGCAGCTGATAAGGGACGCCAGCATCCTGTAATACGGCGATGTCGCGAGTGGCGTTCTCATACTGTTGTTCCGTACGGAACAGCTGCAGGGTGCCGCCCTGACGACCTTCGTATTCGATGCCCGTGGTATCACGCAGGGCTTTCAGGCAGTCGCGGCTGTATTCCGCCAGGCGGACCATGCGACCTTTGTTTTCCATGTAGTGGCGGGTGTCGCAGTTGCGAAGCATCTGCCACATCCATTTTAACTGGAACTGGGTGCCGTCCAGGCTGATTGCCAGCGGTGCGTGGCGCTGGAACATCCATTTGATGGCTTTCAGTGGCACACCCGGTGCAGCCCAGGGTGCGGCATAGCCCGGTGAGATCTGCCCGGCATTCGCCGCACTGGTTTCCAGCGCTGGGCCCGGTTCCCTGTCGATCACCGTGACTTCATGCCCGGCCTGGCGCAAATACCAGGCGCTGGCCACGCCCACAACCCCACTTCCCAGGATGACGATTCGCATAGCGACTCCAGATTCGTAAAAGAACAATCTTCTGATTACAAATTGATAACCCAGTTGAAAATATTATTCAACATACGCTTTATTTATGGTGACTTACCTCACAACCGGCCGCGCGATAAAGGTATGCAAGGATTTGCGATCTTTTGCTCCCGCCCGGAATTCGTCAGCACAAAATCCTGCAAATAAGCCAATACATCGCCGTTGACGCAGGGAAATCGCGAAGAAAATATTTTGCCGATCGCGCATTACGTTTTGAGTGTTCTATTCTTGATATGAGGCTCTCCAGACAGAGAGGGCCATCAACAACGAGGGCGCGCTAATGGCTACGATTGACTCCATGAATAAGGACACCACACGTCTGAGCGATGGACCCGACTGGACCTTCGAGCTGCTGGATACCTATCTGGCGGAAATCGATCGGGTGGCGAAACTGTACCGTCTTGACACCTATCCTCACCAAATCGAAGTCATTACCTCCGAACAGATGATGGATGCCTACTCCAGCGTCGGGATGCCCATCAACTATACCCACTGGTCGTTCGGCAAGAAGTTCATCGAAACCGAGCGGCTGTATAAGCATGGGCAGCAGGGGCTGGCCTATGAAATCGTCATTAACTCCAACCCGTGTATCGCCTATTTGATGGAAGAGAACACCATGACCATGCAGGCACTGGTGATGGCGCACGCCTGCTACGGGCATAACTCTTTCTTCAAGAATAACTACCTGTTCCGCAGCTGGACTGACGCCAGCTCGATTGTCGATTACCTGATTTTCGCCCGCAAATACATTACCGAGTGCGAAGAGCGCTATGGCGTGGATGAGGTCGAGAAGCTGCTCGACTCCTGTCATGCGCTGATGAACTACGGCGTTGACCGCTATAAACGTCCGCAGAAAATCTCCTTGCAGGAGGAGAAAGCCCGGCAGAAAAGCCGGGAAGAGTATCTGCAAAGCCAGGTGAATACCCTGTGGCGTACGCTGCCGAAGAAAGAGGAAGAGAAAATTGTCGCCGAAGCGCGGCGTTATCCTTCCGAACCGCAGGAAAACATTCTCTATTTTATGGAGAAAAACGCGCCGCTGCTGGAGTCCTGGCAGCGTGAGATCCTGCGTATCGTGCGCAAGGTAAGCCAGTATTTCTATCCGCAGAAGCAGACTCAGGTGATGAACGAAGGCTGGGCGACGTTCTGGCACTACACCATTCTGAATCACCTGTATGACGAAGGGAAAGTGACCGAGCGCTTTATGCTGGAGTTCCTGCACAGCCATACTAACGTGGTGTTCCAGCCTCCGTACAACAGCCCCTGGTATAGCGGTATTAACCCTTACGCGCTGGGCTTTGCGATGTTCCAGGACATCAAGCGAATTTGTCAGTCGCCTACCGAAGAAGATAAGTACTGGTTCCCGGATATTGCGGGCTCCGACTGGCTCGAAACGCTGCATTTCGCGATGCGGGATTTCAAAGATGAAAGCTTTATCAGCCAGTTCCTGTCACCAAAAGTGATGCGAGATTTCCGCCTGTTCACCGTGCTTGATGACGATCACAACAACTACCTCGAAATTTCGGCGATCCACAACGAGGAAGGCTACCGTGAAATTCGTAATCGCCTCTCCTCCCAGTACAACCTGAGTAACCTGGAGCCGAATATTCAGGTCTGGAATGTGGATTTACGCGGAGATCGTTCGCTGACGTTGCGCTACGTGCCTCATAACCGCGCACCGCTGGATATGGGGCGTCGGGAAGTGTTGAAACATGTGCACCGTCTGTGGGGATTTGACGTGTTGCTTGAGCAGCAGAATGCCGATGGCAGCGTGGAATTGCTGGAACGTTGCCCGCCGAGGCAGAATTTGCTTTAGACATTAAAAAGCCGGGCGGCGCATGCGCTTGCCCGGCCTGCAAAATCAGAGCCATCAGCTTCCAGGCCCGGTAAGGCGAAGCCGCCACCGGGCATTTTCGTATGATTAACGCCCGTGAAGAGCCAAATCGCCCGGCATCGTCTTCTGCATTTTGTGCCAGATAAGCCCGGACTCATGACCATAGCGACGCACGGTTTCATAGACCTGATCGTGCAGACCTTGCTCGCACACTTTTGCCAGCTGATGGTAGAAGCCCAGCGCCAGGCTGCGTGCTTCAGGGCTGGCAAAATAGTGACGACCGATGCGGGTATACAGGCCTTTCATGCCGTTCAGGATCAGACCGTAAATCGGGTTACCGGAAGCAAACGCCAGGCCGCGGAAAATGCTGTAATCGAGTTCAGCGAACGCATCGGCATGATCTTCCACTTCACGCGCCGTCGCCAGCACGGCCAGAGCATCTTCAGGATGCTGGCGGAAAGCGGTACGAATAAAGATGGTCGCGATGTTGGTGCGCACAGAGAGCAAGTTATCAATCAGCTGTGGGACGCGATCGTGATCCAGACGAGCCAACGTTTCGAGAATGTTTAAGCCTGACGTTTCCCAGAAATTATTGACCTTCGTCGGTTTGCCATGCTGAATGGTCAACCAGCCGTCACGGGCCAGTCGTTGCAACACTTCGCGTAACGTTGTGCGTGTTACGCCGATCAGTTCAGAAAGTTCACGCTCTGCTGGCAGGATGGTTCCAGGGGGGAAGCGGTTATTCCAGATACTTTCAATGATGTACTCTTCCGCGAAACCCGCCGGGCTCTGCGCCTTAATGACCATAGTGAGATTTCCATTACACAGCGTTGCAAATATGGCACTCATCATACCAGAGCCGGGAGGGGGCAGATAGCACAGTGCTGCAATTAAACGGGATCGCCGTTTCATTTTCTCAAAATTGTAACACCCGCTTCGCTTGATCCCCGCGCGCTCAGGCACGATACTTCCTCCTCTCTTTCAGGAAACTGAATTCTTTTGACGGGATCGGAACTCTGTCGTGGAAATATCAACCTCTCGTGCGCTGTGGCGCAATTTTCTGGGTCAGTCACCTGACTGGTACAAGCTAACGCTTCTCATCTTCCTGGTCATCAACCCGATTGTCTTCTTTATCGAGCCGTTTGTAGCCGGGTGGCTACTGGTGGCAGAGTTTATCTTTACGCTCGCGATGGCCCTGAAATGCTATCCCCTACTGCCTGGCGGCCTGCTGGCGATTGAAGGCGTAGCGATTGGCATGACCACCGCCGAACACGTGCGCGAAGAAATTGCCGGGAATCTCGAAGTCCTCCTGCTGCTGGTGTTTATGGTCGCGGGCATCTATTTCATGAAGCAGCTTCTGCTGTTCATCTTCACGCGCCTGCTGTTATCCATTCGCAGCAAACAGGTGCTTTCGCTCGCTTTTTGTCTCGCCGCCGCGTTTTTGTCCGCTTTCCTTGATGCTTTGACCGTTGTGGCGGTGATTATCAGCGTCGCCGTGGGCTTCTATGGCATTTATCATCGTGTCGCCTCCTCTCGGCCTAACGACAATGACATGCTCGATGACAGCCATATTGAGATCCACAATCGCGAGGTTCTGGAGCAATTCCGGGGTTTCTTGCGCAGTCTGATGATGCACGCGGGTGTCGGTACCGCACTTGGCGGCGTGATGACCATGGTGGGCGAACCTCAGAATCTGATCATTGCCAAAACGGCGGGCTGGCATTTTGGTGAGTTCTTCCTGCGTATGCTGCCTGTTTCCCTGCCCGTCTTCGTCTGTGGCTTGCTCACCTGCCTGCTGGTCGAGAAATTCAGGTGGTTTGGCTATGGCGAGCAGTTGCCGGAGAGCGTCCGTGAGGTTCTGAAAGATTATGATACCCGCAGCCGTGAACAGCGTACGCGCCAGGAAACACTGAAGCTGGTTGTTCAGGGCATTATCGGCGTCTGGTTGGTGGTGGCGCTTGCGCTGCATCTTGCAGAAGTCGGCTTAATTGGCCTGACGGTGATCATTTTGGCGACGTCTCTGACCGGAGTGACGGATGAACATGCTATTGGTAAGGCCTTCACCGAAGCGTTGCCTTTTACCGCTCTGCTGACGGTGTTTTTCGCAGTGGTCGCGGTCATTATCGATCAGCGCCTGTTTGCCCCGATTATCGAGTTTGTGCTGCAAGCCTCCCCGCACGCTCAGCTGTCGCTGTTCTATTTGTTCAACGGGTTACTCTCATCCATTTCCGATAACGTGTTTGTGGGGACGGTTTACATCAATGAAGCCAAAACCGCGCTCGAACAGGGTGCAATTACCCTGCCGCAGTTCGAGATGTTGGCCGTTGCCATTAATACCGGAACCAACCTGCCTTCGGTTGCGACGCCGAACGGTCAGGCCGCATTCCTGTTCCTGCTCACGTCAGCGCTGGCGCCACTCATTCGCCTTTCCTACGGCAGAATGGTGTGGATGGCATTGCCTTATACCCTCGTTCTGACGCTGGTCGGGTTACTGTGTGTGGAGCTGACACTCATCCCTTACACCGAATGGCTGACGGCTAAAGGCTTAATCAGCAGCACCCCGCTACCGCTACATTAAGCCTGTTCTGATTGACGCCCAGGCATTTTCCCGGGCGTTTCACACCCTTTTACGCAATAATTTCGGTCGGCATAGTGGCGCGGTAAATGTTTTCGTTTACACTGCGGTGTCTTAGCACGTTCCAGGGAAATGATTATGTTGCGATTTTTAAACCAGTGCTCACGCGGTCGCGGAGCATGGTTGTTATTAGCGTTGACCGCTTTTGCGCTGGAGATGGTGGCGCTGTGGTTCCAGCACGTGATGCTGCTGAAACCTTGTGTTCTTTGCATCTACGAGCGTTGCGCGCTGTTCGGTGTGATGGGTGCAGGTATTGTGGGTGCCATTACGCCAAAATCGCCGTTACGTTTAGCCGCCATTGCAATCTGGATTTACAGCGCAATTCGCGGGCTCCAGCTGGCATGGGAACACACCATGATTCAGCTTCACCCTTCTCCGTTCCAGACCTGCGACTTTGCTGCCCGCTTCCCGACATGGCTGCCTTTGGATAAATGGCTGCCTCAGGTATTCGTGGCCAGCGGTGACTGCTCCGTACGCCAGTGGGAATTTCTGAGTCTTGAAATGCCGCAATGGCTGGTTGGTATCTTTGCAGCATTCCTGATTGTTGCGTTGCTGGTGCTGATTGCTCAGCCTTTCAAGCCAAAGAAACGTGACCTGTTCGGACGCTAAATAAAAGCCAGTCTGTCCCATCGAAACGCGCCTCCGGGCGCGTTTTTTTATGCCTTCATCAAACCAATACTGCCACAAAGTGTGGGTAAATCATGGAGATAATGAAACCAGATATGACAAAACGGGTTGTTAAGTTATCAATAATGAATATCATAACGATAATTATTATCAATATTTAAACACACCTTGTCATACCTTTGGGGATCCATAACGATGAAGCGCTCCTGCCTTTGGGTGTTAAACCCTTGCCTGCTTGCCATGCTTTCCGCCTCAGCCATGGCGGAAGATAACAAAGACGATACGCTGGTCGTCTCTGCCAGCCGTGCCAACCACACCGTCGCCGAGATGGCACAAACCACCTGGGTTATTGAACAGGCTGAAATTGAACAGCAGGTTCAGGGCGGTAAAGAGCTGAAAGATGTGCTGGCTCAGTTAATCCCGGGCATGGACGTCAGCAGCCAGGGGCGCACCAACTACGGCATGAACCTGCGCGGACGCTCAATGATGGTGATGGTTGACGGCGTGCGCCTGAACTCCTCACGCAGCGACAGCCGCCAGCTTGATTCTATCGATCCGTTTAACATCGCACACATTGAAGTCATTTCCGGAGCCACTTCGCTGTACGGTGGCGGCAGCACCGGCGGGCTTATCAACATCGTGACGAAAAAGGGCCAGCCCGACAGAGAAGTGGAATTCCAGACTGGCGCTAAGAGCGGTTTCAACAGCCATAACGATCATGACGAGAACGTGGCTGCGGCCATCAGCGGTGGCAACGACAATGCCTCCGGTCGCTTGTCAGTCGCATACCAGCGTTACGGTGGCTGGTACGACGGCAACGGCGATGAAGTCATCATCGACAATACCCAAACCGGCTTGCAGTATTCCGACCGCCTGGATGTGATGGGCACCGGTACGATCAATATTGATGACCACCAGCAACTTCAGCTCACGACGCAATATTTCAAAAGTCAGTCAGACGGCAAACACGGCCTGTTCCTGGGCGACAACTTTTCAGCAGTGACCGGTGATGCTCAGGCCTACAACAAAGACAACCTCGATTCTGACCGTCTGCCGGGAACCGAACGCCATCTGATCAACCTTCAGTACTCCAATACCGACGTGTGGGGTCAGGAACTGGTGGCGCAGATTTATTACCGCGACGAAAGCCTGACTTATTACCCCTTCCCTACCCTGAGCAAAGGGAAAGTCACCAGCATTGGCGCTTCGCAGCAGAAGACGGATTTTTACGGCGGCAAGCTCACGCTCAACAGCAAACCGGTTGATGATTTAATGCTGACGTGGGGTGTGGATGTCGATCATGAATCCTTCAACGCCAACCAGCAATTCTTCGATTTATCCACAGCGGCAGCCAGCGGCGGCATGACGCTGGACAATGCGTATAACGTCGGCCGTTATCCAGGTTACAGCATCACCAACCTGGGGCCATTCCTGCAGGCGAGCTATGACATTGATGCCATCACCCTTTCCGGCGGCGTGCGCTACCAGTACACCGAAAACAAAGTTGATGATTTTGTCGGCTACGCGCAGCAGCAGGCCATTGCCACGGGCAAAGCGACGTCGGCTGATGCTGTGCCTGGCGGGAAAACCGACTACAACAACTTCCTCTTTAACGCCGGTATCCTTGGGCATCTCACTGAGCGCCAGCAGCTTTGGTTTAACTTCTCACAAGGTTTCGAAATTCCTGATCTCGCCAAGTACTACGGTTCGGGCAACTACAGCCTGGTGAATGGCCATTATCAGTTGAACAACAGCGTCAACGTGAATGACTCCACCCTGGACGGGATTAAGGTCAATGCGTATGAGCTTGGCTGGCGTCTGACGGGTGACAACCTGCGCACGCAGATTGCGGCTTATTATTCGTTGTCGGATAAAACCATCAACATCAATAAAACGGATATGACCATCACCCTTGAGGACGACAAACGTCGTATCTACGGTGTCGAAGGTCAGGTCGATTATTTCTTTACTGAAAGCGACTGGAGCCTGGGGTCGAACTTCAACGCCATTAAGTCCGAAACCCGTGAAAACGGCAAATGGCAGAAGCTGACGGTTGACAGCGCCAGCCCGTCTAAACTCAGCGCGTGGGTGAACTGGGCACCGGGCGACTGGGGTTTACGTCTGCAAAGCACGCAAACCTTCGACGTCTCTGACGCCGACGGCAACAAAATCGATGGCTATAACACGGTGGATTTCCTCGGCAGCTACACCCTGCCCGTGGGCAAAGTCAGCTTTAGCGTGGAAAACCTGCTGGATGAAGACTACACCACGGTCTGGGGCCAACGCGCGCCGGGTCTTTACAGCCCAACGTATGGCGCTCCGGGCTTGTATACCTATAAAGGCCGTGGACGCACCTTTGGTCTGAACTACTCCGTGTTGTTCTGATTTCTGCGCCTGAAACAAAAATGCCACCGGCGGCTGCGGGTGGCATTTTCTGCGAGCGGGCGACTTAGCCCCGCCCGGGGTGATTCATGATGTGATCTTCCCAGTCCACCACATCCGATTCCTTCACCGCAATGTTGCGCACAGAAATACGTTCTCCGTGCATCGCCGCTTTTGAACCCGTCAGCAAAGGGTGCCAGGTTGGGAGAGGTTTTCCTTCCGCCAGCAGGCGATACGCGCAGGTTTGCGGCAGCCATTCAAACGTCGGCAGGTTATCGCGCGTCAGCTTGATGCAGTCCGGCTCATATTCAAAGCGACGCTCATAGTTCCGACACTGGCAGGTCTTGATGTTCAACTGGCGGCAGGCGACGTTGGTAAAATAGATTTCATCGCTCTCTTCATCCATCAGCTTGTGCAGGCAGCACTGGCCGCAGCCGTCACACAAAGATTCCCACTCTGCGTCGGTCATTTGTTCCAGCGTTTTGCTTTGCCAGAAAGGGATGTTGCTCATAGGAATGTCCGCCATTGAAAACCAGGGTGCACCTTATAACCAGTCTGGCATGCGGATGCAAGTTTTGCCGCCCCTGATGGGCGGCAAGGGAGCGTTACAGCACTCGGGTGGTTAACGAGTTGCCGTTAAATGTCACTTCAAGTTCATCGCCGCTGTTCAGCGGACCGACCCCTTCCGGTGTTCCGGTCAGGATCACATCGCCGCTTTTCAGGGTGAAGAAGCGGCTCATGTAGGCAATCAGCGGCACAATCTTGTGGATCATGTCGGCCGTGCTGCCCTGCTGGCGAACTTCGCCGTTAATTTTCAGCCCGAGCGGGGTGTTTTGCGGATCGCCTTTAAACTCACTCGCAGGAATAAAGCCCGAAATCGGGCAGGAGTAATCGAAGCCTTTCGCTTTCTCCCACGGCTGACCGGCTTTCTTCATTTTGCCCTGAATATCACGCAGGGTGAGATCCAGCGCGACACCGTAACCGGCGATGGCCTTCATCACGTGCTCTTCTGTCGCCTGGCGTAACGTCCCGCCTATCAGAATCGCCAGTTCGACTTCGTGATGCACAGAGCCCAGACCTTCCGGCAGCACTAACGGCTGACGGATATCACACAGCGCCGTTTCAGGCTTAATAAACAGCACCGGCTCTTCCGGCGTGGCGCTGCCCATTTCCTGAATATGCTTCGCGTAATTACTGCCCACACAAACCACTTTACTGACCGGGTAATCCAGTAGCGCGCCCTGCCAGTTATGATGTTGATACATGCCTGCTCCTGTCGTTGCGTTATTGTTTTCCGCTAGCCTGGAGATGAAGCTTAAGTAAATTTTCCGGCGGTGGCGGAAGTTGCAGATAATAACCCTGTTCTGTCAGGGCCGTTTTGACCTTTTCCAGATCGGCATTGACCAATTTTTTACGCCCGTCCAGGGGCAAAACCATGGCTAACTGCGGTTGACCAAATCCCGCCATCAATTCTTCCGGCACACGGGAAAAATCGTCTTTTTTTTCGACATATAAGTAGGTCTGGTCGCGTTTAGGACTTCTGTAGATCACACAAAACATTACTTTTACTCTGATTTAGACTGCGGTTACTTGCCTCTCTATATTTGTGACTATAACATGCCCTGTAGTCTTCGGAATATCGCCGCAGTGGTGCGGGCGATAAATTGAAAATTGAGTAAGGCCAGGATGTCAAATACGCCCATCGAACTTAAAGGCAGTAGCTTCACGTTATCCGTGGTTCATTTGCACGAGGCAAAACCCGAGGTTATTCGTCAGGCGTTAGAAGACAAAATCGCTCAGGCTCCCGCTTTTCTGCGCCACGCCCCTGTTGTGGTGAATATCAGCAGCCTTGTTGATGTCACGAAATGGCAACCGCTTCAGCAGGCCATTACCGCCACCGGTTTGCGGATCATGGGCGTCAGCGGGTGCAAAAATCCGGAATTAAAAGCAGAAATCGACCGCGCGGGCATTCCCTTACTGACTGAAGGGAAAGAAAAAATCCCCCGTGCAGCGCCGATTGAAGCCCCAGCGCCAGCACCAATTGTTACCCCTGTCACAAAAACGAGATTGATTGATACGCCGGTTCGTTCCGGTCAGCGCATTTATGCACCAAACTGTGATCTGATTGTGACAAGTCACGTCAGCGCAGGCGCAGAACTGATCGCCGACGGAAATATTCACATCTATGGCATGATGCGGGGACGCGCACTGGCCGGTGCCAGTGGCGACAAAGAAGCACAAATATTTTGTACCCACCTTGCGGCAGAACTGATGTCCATCGCAGGGGTTTACTGGCTGAGTGACAATATCCCGGCCGATTATTATGGCAAAGCGGTCCGTCTGCGTCTGGACGCCGCCGCTCTGACAATTGAACCGTTAAACTAATCCCTTTTTAACAAGGAATTTCTATGGCACGCATTATTGTTGTGACTTCGGGTAAAGGGGGCGTCGGCAAGACCACCTCCAGCGCGGCCATCGCTACTGGTTTGGCCCAGAAGGGAAAGAAAACTGTCGTTATCGATTTTGATATCGGTCTGCGTAACCTGGATCTCATCATGGGTTGCGAACGTCGCGTCGTGTATGACTTCGTTAACGTCATTCAGGGTGATGCGACGCTGAATCAGGCGCTGATTAAAGATAAGCGTACCGAAAATCTCTACATTCTCCCGGCTTCTCAGACTCGCGATAAAGACGCGCTGACCTACGAAGGCGTTGAAAAAGTGCTGGAAGAGCTGAAGAAGATGGAGTTTGACTTCATCGTCTGTGATTCCCCGGCCGGTATCGAAACCGGTGCGCTGATGGCGCTCTATTTCGCCGACGAAGCGGTGATCACCACCAACCCGGAAGTCTCTTCTGTGCGTGACTCCGACCGTATCCTCGGCATCCTGGCGTCCAAATCCCGTCGTGCAGAAAAAGGCGAAGATCCGATTAAAGAACATCTCCTGCTGACCCGTTACAACCCGGGACGCGTAAGCAAAGGCGACATGCTGAGCATGGAAGATGTGCTGGAAATTCTGCGCATTAAACTGGTTGGCGTGATCCCGGAAGATCAGTCAGTCCTTCGTGCCTCTAACCAGGGTGAGCCGGTTATTCTGGATACCGAAGCGGACGCAGGCAAAGCCTACGCCGACACGGTAGATCGTCTGCTGGGAGAAGAACGTCCTTTCCGCTTCATCGAAGAAGAGAAGAAAGGTTTCCTCAAACGCCTGTTCGGAGGATAAGTTATGGCATTACTCGACTTTTTTCTCTCACGAAAAAAGAACACCGCCAACATCGCGAAAGAACGTTTACAGATTATCGTCGCGGAACGCCGCCGCAGTGACGCCGAGCCGCATTATCTGCCGCAGCTCAGGAAAGACATTCTTGAGGTGATTTGCAAATACGTGCAGATTGACCCGGAAATGGTCACCGTGCAGCTAGAGCAGAAAGATGGCGATATCTCGATTCTCGAACTTAACGTTACGCTCCCCGAAGCGGAAGAGTCGAAATCCTGATATGAAAAAACCCCGGAAATCCGGGGTTTTTTATTGCGACTCCCCGGTGGCGCTACGCTTACCGGGGCTACAAAGTAGGCCGGGCAAACGCAGTGCCGCCCGGCATTTTTTACCCTGGATATTCAGCCAACAACGCATTCAGGCGATCGGCCATCAATTCGCCGCGCCAGCCTGACACCAGTTCTGGCAGCGAACTCTGCGGTTTCAGCTTCCAGTGCCAGTTCAGCAACTGATTAATCTGTCGACGCGAGGCCATCAGCTCAACGCTTACGCCCTTCTCGGTACTGACTTCCTGCATCAAAGCTTTAATCGCTTTAAACACTTTGCGGTAGCTCGGCATATCCATCAGGTTGAGCAGCGGTTCAGGCAGCGCCTCTTCCGGCAAAGCTTGTGCTTTTTCGACAAGGCTTAACAGCGTTTTGCCATGGAAACGAATTTCGCTGCCTGAGAGGCCCAGACTGTCGAGTTCGCCGAGCGACCCCGGCATGTAGCGCGCCACACTCCATAAATGTTCTTCGCGAACCACGAAATTCACGGCCAGATTACGCTCACGCGCTTTGCGTAAACGCCAGTCAGCCAACAGCTTGAGGCAGGCCAGCTGGCGCGTGCGCAGCTGAGAAGCATTGGTGATGTCACGCCACGCCTCAGCCGGGTCGACCACTTCCTGACGACGCTGCATCATCAGGCGGCACTCATCAAGCGCCGCAGGCAGCCAACCGCTGGTACCTGTTTCATCCATCAGTTTTTGAGCAATCGGCAATAAATACCAGACGTCTGCCGCCGCGTAATCGCACTGGCGCTCTGTCAGCGGACGCGCCAGCCAGTCGGTACGGGATTCGCTCTTGTCCAGCGCAATGCCGGTGTACTCTTCCACCATCGCGGCAAAGCCCCACGACATCGGACGGCCGCAGAAGGCAGCCAGAACCTGTGTGTCGATCAGCGGATCGGGCAATTCACCAAACTCATTCAGGAAGACCTCAAGGTCTTCGCTGCCCGCATGCAAATATTTGGTGACATTTTTATCCTGCATGAGCGCTTTAAAAGGACGCCAGTCGTGGATGGTCAGCGGATCAATCAACACCACCTGATTGCCATCAAACATCTGAATCAGGCCCAGTTGCGGATAATAGGTACGGGTGCGGACAAATTCGGTGTCCAGCGCAATAGCAGGGACGTCGCGCGCCGCTTCACAAGCGGCCTGCAGCGCAGCATCCTCGGTGATCATCTGATAATTCAATTTGCGTTCTCTAGGGTTTGCGCCCATAAAAAACGCCGGCTTAACCGGCGTCTGTTGGCGACTGACGTATAGCTCAGGCTTTATTGTCCACTTTAGCGCGGGCTTCGTCACGAAGTTCTCGTCGCAAAATCTTTCCGACGTTAGATTTCGGCAGCTCATCGCGGAACTCAACCAGCTTCGGCACTTTGTATCCGGTCAGCTGACGGCGACAGAATGTGATCAGCGCTTCTTCGGTCAGCGAGGCGTCTTTCTTAACCACGAAGATCTTCACGGCTTCTCCACTGCTGCCAGAAGGAACGCCGACAGCGGCCACTTCCTGCACGCCTGAGTGCTGCATCACCACGTCTTCAATTTCGTTTGGATAGACGTTGAAGCCCGATACCAGAATCATGTCTTTTTTGCGATCAACGATGCGCATAAAGCCCTCTTCGTCCATCACCGCGATATCACCGGTATGCAGCCAGCCGTTCTTGATAATTTCATCGGTGGCATCCGGACGCTGCCAGTAGCCCAGCATCACCTGCGGGCCTTTGACGCACAGTTCACCCGGTTCGCCCGGCGCGACTTCGTTATTGTCATCGTCCACCAGCTTCACTTCCGTAGAAGGCACCGGCAGGCCGATGCTGCCGCTGTGATAGTCGATATCGTGCGGGTTCACGCTCACCAGCGGCGCGCACTCCGTCAGGCCATAGCCTTCCAGCAGATAGCGCCCGGTCAGCTTAACCCAACGTTCAGCCACGACTTGCTGAACCGGCATGCCCCCACCCGCAGAAAGGCGCATGGTGGAGAAATCGAGCTGCTGGAACTCTTTGTTATTCAGCAGCGCATTGAACAGCGTGTTCACCCCCGTAATGGCAGTGAACGGGTATTTTGCCAGCTCTTTTACCAGACCCGGAATGTCACGCGGATTGGTGATCAGCAGGTTTTGGCCGCCCAGCTCAATAAACAGCAGGCAGTTCATGGTCAGCGCAAAGATGTGATACAGCGGTAGCGCAGTCACCACCAGCTCTTTACCAGGATGGAACAGCGGCCCGTAGGTCGCGTGAACCTGCGCGAGGTTTGCCAGCATATTGCGGTGCGTCAGCATTGCGCCTTTGGCAACGCCGGTTGTCCCGCCGGTATATTGCAGGAACGCCAGATCTTCAGAGACCACTTCAGGTTTGACGTACTGCATCCGGTAGCCCTGTTGCAGAGCGCGACGGAAGGAGATGGCATCCGGCAGATGGTATTTCGGCACCAGACGCTTGATGTATTTGACGACGAAGTTAACCAGCGTGCCTTTGGCCGTTGAAAGCTGATCGCCCATGCGCGTCAGGATCACGTGGCGAACCTGCGTTTTCTCGACAACTTTTTCCAGCGTGTGGGCAAAGTTGGAGACAATCACAATCGCGCTGGCACCGCTGTCATTGAGCTGATGTTCAAGCTCACGCGGAGTGTAGAGTGGATTCACGTTCACGACAATCATGCCAGCCCGCAGAATGCCAAACAGCGCCACCGGATATTGCAGCAGGTTCGGCATCATCAGCGCCACACGGTCGCCTTTTTGCAGGCCAAGCCCTTCTTGCAGCCAGGCGGCAAACGCACGGCTGCGCTCTTCGAGCTTACGGAATGTCATCACCTCGCCCATGTTGGTAAACGCGGGCTGGTCGGCAAAACGGGTTGTCGCCTGTTCGAACAGATCTACCAGGGATTGATAACGGTCAGGATCGATCTCCGCCGGCACATCAGCGGGGTAACGGTTAAGCCAAACCTTTTTCAATGCATCACCTCTGAAATGAGAATTCGTCGTCATCACAACCCCTGTTAATAAACAAGTCATTAACAACATATTAACTAATCGTACCAGTTTATTAATTAAACGGATTTAAGGTTGCGAAGCGCGTCACTATTTATTTTTCTTATGTCCGGGAGTCCATCCCGCCAAAAAGAAACAGCGGACCAGCCGCTGTCACTTAAGCTAATAAAAACAAGCTATTATTCAGTTACGATAGTCTGCACCTGCGCCGGGCCTGGATTGTACCAGCCCCACCCGCCGTAACCAGGATAACCACAGCGATGGCGGTAGCAGCCGCCACCCCAGTACGGATCAATCGGCTGTGGCGGCATCACCACCTGCTGCGTGATGCGCCAGCGTTTGAAGCCAGCGGCCTGCATAACCATGTAGGTATATTCCGCCGAGCCAATTTTCCCTTTTTGGGTGCCGGTAATCGGCCCCACCACGGTGACCAGCTGATTACGGAAATCAACAGGGTCGAGGAAGCCATTCACATCGGCGTAAATACGTCCGCGGGAAGGCGCACCAAGTGCAGGTCGAGCCCCTTCATCCAGCGGGACGGTAGCAATTTCAAGCCGGGTTTTGCCCTGCTGGTTCAGCACGTTAACGACTTTCCCGCCAAAACGCGCTTCCTGACCGACATACAGCTGCGGGGCCGCCATTACTCGGGTCAGATCCTGTTGCGGTGTTGGGCTGGTGCCTTTGATTTCATCGGGAACGGAAACGCAGCCACTCAATGCAGCCATAACCAACCCTGTCAGTAATCCACGCACTACCCGTTTTTGACTCGCCATGGTGCGACTCCTTTATTCTCAGCGATATATACTGAGATTCATTCCCGGCCAGGAAGTTTCTTCCACGCCACTTCATTGCGTAAATAAACCGGTTCGGCATGCTCGACCGCAACAGTGTGGCCCAGAGAAAGCTGGTGTACAGCCAGTGGCAACATGTCTTGTGCCGCAGGTAATAAAACGTCGCCATCAATCAACGTTACCGCGCTGTCAGCGGCCATATCCGGCCATGCAGCCCAGCCTGTTCCAACAGTAGCCCACTCGCCGCTAAGTTGCTTCAACCGGGCGTTAACGGCCTCTGGTTTGAGCACAGCTTCAGTCGCTTCGCCCTGCCAGATGCCCTGCTCATCACGCTGATATTCAGCCCAATACACTTCCCCCATGCGAGCGTCAATCGCGGCCAGCACGCGGGTCGCGCCAGTCTTGCGAAACGCACCCTGCGCCATGGTGGCAAGCGTTGAGACGCCGATCATCGGCAGATTCGCCCCCAGCGCCAGACCTTGTGCAATGCCAATCCCGATGCGCACCCCGGTAAAACTGCCCGGGCCACGGCCAAACGCCAGCGCATCAAGCTCGGTGAGCATGACGCCGGTTTCAGTCAGAGTATCCTGCACTAAAGGCAGAATGCGTTGGGTGTGTTCGCGTGGACAAAGCTCGAAATGAGCACTGATGGCACCGTCGTTCCACAGGGCCGCGGAACAGGCCTCAGTGGCGGTATCAATAGCCAGAATTCGCATAGGACGTTGCGCTCTCGCAGGTAGCGTTCAATAAAAAAGGCGCGCATCTTAACACAGTTCGTCACAAATTACGTTAGTGACAACCCGGCAAGAAAGCGCACGGCGCGGCTGATATCACGGGTTCGTGGCGTGGGCGGTAAGCTCGACAGGAACACAGCCCCGTAAGGACGCATCACCAGACGGTTATCGCAAATCACCAGCACGCCACGGTCGTCCACATCACGAATTAAACGCCCGACACCCTGCTTCAGGGTAATCACCGCATCTGGTAACTGCACTTCATCGAAAGGATCGCCGCCGCGTAAGCGGCAATCTTCCATGCGTGCTTTCAGCAGCGGATCTTCCGGTGAGGTGAATGGCAGCTTATCGATAATCACTAACGAAAGCGTATCGCCGCGCACATCCACACCTTCCCAGAAGCTGCTGGTCGCAACCAGTAGCGCGTTACCCGCACTCACGAACTGTTGAAGCAACTGGCCTTTGCTGGTTTCGCCCTGCAATAAGACCGGCAAATCCAGCATGGCACGGAAATGCTCCGCCAGCTCGCGCATCATGGCGTGCGAAGTGCAAAGCATAAAACAGCGGCCGTTGTTCGCTTCAATCATCGGGCGCAGCATGGTCGCCAGTTGCTTGGCGCCACCGGGCTGATTCGGTGACGGTAAGTTTCGCGGCACGCACAGCAAGGCCTGGGTCGCATAATCGAAGGGGCTTGGCAGCAGTAGCGATTGCGCATCATCAATGCCAAGGCGAGCGGTAAAGTGATGCAAATCGTCATTTACCGATAGCGTCGCGGAGGTGAAAATCCAGCTCCCCTCTTTTTGTGCCATCACTTCTTTAAATTTGTCGGCGACCGTCAGCGGCGTTAACGCCAGCGTGAAATGCCGGGAAGTACATTCATACCAGTAGCTGAAGCCAGGCTGGTTGATCTCTTTTAAACGTTTGAGCCGTGCGCGATAAAGCGTGGCGCGTTCAAATGCCGCATCCAGCAAGGCGGAGCGGCCTAGAGAAAGTTTCGCCACGTCATAACAGAGTTCGAGCGCATCATCGAGCAGCAGCAGCGCTCGCTGAATGCCGCTGTCAGCCAGAAGCTCGCGCAAATTGCCGCGATAGCCTGGCTCACCCAGCTGCAGGCGAAAATCCTGCGTCGCTTGGGCCAGACGGTCGGAGCACTTTTGCAACTGCTGGGTGTCTCTGAGCTCAGTGCGGTAGGCAATGGTGATGTCTTTTGCCATATCCAAAAGCTGGCGGCTGGAAAGCGACTGACCGAAATACTGGCTGGCGATATCCGGAAGCTGATGAGCTTCATCGAAAATCATCACTTCAGCCTCGGGGATCAGCTCCGCAAAGCCGCTCTCTTTCACCACCATATCAGCAAGGAACAGGTGATGGTTCACGACCACCACGTCGGCATCCATCGCTTTTTTACGCGCTTTCACCACAAAACAGTCTTTGTACAGCGGGCAGTCACTGCCCAGACAGTTGTCATTGGTACTGGTAACCAGCGGCCAGGCCTGTGAGTCTTCCGCCACGCTAACGCAGGTGCTGATATCGCCATCCACAGTCTGATTTGACCAACTACGCAGAAGAATGACATCGCTCAGCGTCTGAACTGGCAAATCGCCACCGGCTAACGCCTGCTGTTCAAGGCGCTCCAGACAAAGATAGTTTGAGCGCCCTTTCAACAACGCGACCTTGCCCTTAAATTCCAGGGCTTTGGCCACCGTCGGTAAATCGCGACTGTAAAGCTGATCCTGCAAAGCTTTAGAGCCCGTAGAAATAATGACTTTTTTATTGGCGCGCAGCGCAGGGGCAAGGTAAGCGTAGGTTTTGCCTGTGCCGGTGCCCGCTTCAACCACCAGCGGACGCGTTTCATTGATGGCGTGCGTAACCGCCTCAGCCATCTGCCGCTGCGGTTCGCGGGGTTTAAATCCGGGGATCGCTTTCGCGAGCTGCCCGTCTGTTGCAAAATCGTCCGTCACACTGCCCCCTGTAAATCTGGACAGTGATTATGTCAGTGCAGGGGGCGTTGTGCCAGCCAAATGGGTGACGCAGCCGCCACATTGTGGCACTCTTGCCGCGTTTAAATGGAAGCCTAAGAGGACACTGAAATGACGATTGTTCGTATTGATGCAGAAGCCCGCTGGTCTGATGTTGTCATTCACAACCAGACTATCTACTACACCGGCGTACCGGAAAACCTGGATGCGGATGCATTTGAACAAACCGCCAATACCCTGGCGCAGATTGATAAAATCCTGGAAAAACAGGGTAGCGATAAATCTCGCATTCTCGACGCGACCATTTTTCTCGCTGATAAGGCAGATTTTGCTGCGATGAATAAAGCGTGGGATGCGTGGGTGGTGGCCGGTCATGCGCCGGTGCGTTGCACCGTGCAGGCCGGGCTGATGAAACCTCAGTATAAGGTTGAGATTAAAATCATCGCGGCTGTCTGATTTTGCCCTTTGCCGGGTGGCGCTAAGCTAACCCGGCCTACAAAAGCCGCAAAATGGCAGTGAGTAGGCCTGTGCAAGCTTAGCGCCGCCAGCCAGTCAGCCAGCCAGAATTACTCGTCTTCGTCTTCGTCCTCGTCTTCATCCTCGAAGCGCGCGACGATCTGCTCGCCGGTATGATTCGCGCGTAGCTCCTGAGCCACCAGTTGAATTGCTTCCCCGCTACTCATTCCCTGTGTCATTAATTCCTGAATGCGCTCGACGGCTTGTTGCTGCTGCTCATGACTCAGTGAAGGTAAACCTGCAAACATGGTGAACTCCTGCTACATTGTGGACGCTTATTATTTCATGCCACCTGCCACATAGCCAGCAGGCGGCGCAGATGGATTGAGGTCGATGTTGTCCCCTGCTGTCATTACGCTTCCCTGGCGCGCTGATGCCGCTGAACACTATTTTTCCCCGCTTTCATCCCGGCCCTGGGCAATGCTGCTGCACTCCGGGCACGCAGACCATGCTCACAACCGTTTTGATATCGTGGTCGCCGATCCTGTTGCGACGCTGCAAACCTGCGGAAAGATCACGCGCATTGAAGAAGACGGGCATAGTTGTGAATCTGCCGATGATCCGTTGTTGTTACTGAAACAGGCCCTCATAAAGCATCAGATTAACCCGACTATAAATGCGGATTATCCTTTCCAGGGCGGCGCACTGGGTTTGTTCGGTTATGATCTTGGCCGCCGTTTCGAATCCCTGCCGGAACAAGCCGGGGCAGATCTTGATACGCCAGATATGGCCGTCGGGATTTATCGCTGGGCGTTGATTGTCGACCATCACCGCGAAGTGGTGTCTTTATTGAGCTATGACGACCCGAACCTTCGCCTCGCCTGGCTTGAAAGCTGTTCAAACGCGAAGCCCGTCGATTTCGCGCTGACTTCCGCCTGGCAATCCAACATGACTCGCGAAACATACGGCGAAAAGTTTCGCCAGGTGCAGGCGTATCTGCAAAGCGGCGACTGTTATCAGGTCAATCTTGCCCAGCGCTTTCAGGCCGAGTATCGCGGCGACGAGTGGCAGGCCTTTAAGCATCTGAACGCCTCAAACCGTGCGCCTTTCAGCGCGTTTCTGCGCCTGCCTCAAAGCGCTATTTTGAGTCTTTCGCCTGAGCGTTTTATTCACCTTGAGGCAGGACATATCCAGACGCGCCCCATTAAAGGCACTCTGCCGCGGCTGTCCGACCCGGTCGCCGATGCGCAACAGGCAGAAAAGCTCCGGCTTTCGCCAAAAGATCGGGCGGAGAATCTGATGATTGTGGACTTGATGCGCAATGATATTGGCCGCGTTGCCGTGCCCGGCAGCGTTCGCGTCCCCGAACTGTTTGTCGTTGAACCTTTCCCGGCGGTGCATCATCTGGTGAGTACGATAACGGCTGAATTGCCCGGTCATCTGCACGCCACCGATCTCCTGCGCGCAGCGTTTCCTGGCGGTTCGATAACCGGCGCGCCGAAAGTCAGAGCGATGGAAATCATTGATGAACTGGAGCCGCATCGCCGCAATGCGTGGTGTGGCAGCATTGGCTATCTCAGCTTTTGCGGCACAATGGATACCAGCATTACTATCCGTACTCTGACGGCCACTCAGGGTAAGCTCTCTTGCTCCGCAGGTGGCGGTATCGTCGCCGACAGCGAAGAGCAAGCGGAATATCAGGAAACTTTTGATAAAGTCAACCGTATCCTGCGACAACTGGAGTCTTAACGCATGCAGCACCCGGACCTTAAACTTGATGAGTTTATTTCCCGCTTTCAGCTTTTGCGCCCGCAGCCAACCAGGGCGTCACTGAATCAAAGACAAGCGGCGGTGCTGATCCCCATCGTGCGCCGGGAAGAACCGGGCCTGCTGTTGACCAAACGCTCTTCGCAACTGCGTAAACATGCCGGGCAAGTCGCTTTTCCCGGTGGTGCAGTCGACAGCAGTGATGCGTCGCTGATTGCGGCCGCACTGCGTGAAGCGCAGGAAGAAGTCGCGATCCCCCCCTCTTCGGTTGAAATTTTGGGCGTGCTCCCACCCGTGGATAGCGTCACAGGTTTTCAGGTCACGCCTGTCGTGGGCATCATCCCGCCCGACCTTCATTATCATGCCAGCGAAGATGAAGTGGCTGCGGTGTTCGAAATGCCGCTCGCCGAAGCACTGCGTCTTGGGCGCTATCACCCGCTGGATATCCATCGTCGCGGCAATTCACACCGCGTATGGCTCTCGTGGTATCAGCATTATTTTGTCTGGGGAATGACCGCAGGCATTATTCGTGAGCTGGCGCTGCAAGTCGGTCTTAAACCTTAGCTATACTGTGGAATAGCGCTGATGTGATCCGCCTTACGCTATTAGTAAATTCAAGGTGAAGCATTAGTTTAATTCATGTGAATAGTTAAGCTGCGTTACCGGTTCCCTCTTACACTATGCGCAGTTATTACATCGTTATCGGAGCTTTCCGGTAACCCTGTCAGGAGTGTTAGCGTGATTAGTATATTCGACATGTTCAAGGTGGGGATTGGCCCCTCATCTTCCCACACTGTAGGCCCGATGAAGGCCGGTAAACAGTTCGTCGATGACCTGGTCGAAAAGGGAATGATCGATGACGTTACCCGCGTGGCGGTTGACGTTTATGGTTCACTGTCATTGACCGGCAAAGGCCACCATACCGATATCGCCATTATTATGGGTCTGGCAGGCAACATGCCCGATACCGTCGATATCGACGCCATCCCGGCGTTTATCCGTGATGTAGAATCCCGCGGGCGTCTGCTGCTGGCCCAGGGCCGTCGCGAAGTGGATTTCCCGCAGGATGACGGCATGCGTTTTCGCAGTGACAACCTCTCCCTGCATGAAAACGGCATGTCGATTCATGCTTTCGCGGGCGAGAAAGTCATTTACAGCAAGACCTATTACTCTATCGGCGGTGGTTTCATCGTCGATGAAGAGCATTTTGGGCAGGACGTCAGCGGTGATGTGAAGGTGCCGTATCCGTTTAAGTCTGCCAAAGAGATGCTGGACTACTGCAAAGAAACCGGCCTGTCACTTTCCGGCATGGTGATGCAGAACGAACTGGCGCTGCACAGCAAAAAAGAAATTGAAGACTATTTTGCTAACGTCTGGCAGACCATGCAGGCCTGTATCGATCGCGGTTTAAATACCGAAGGCGTGTTGCCTGGGCCATTGCGTGTTCCACGTCGTGCCGCAGCACTTCGTCGTATGCTGGTCAGCCAGGACAAAACCAACAGCGATCCGATGACCGTCGTTGACTGGGTCAACATGTTTGCGCTCGCCGTTAACGAAGAAAACGCTGCGGGTGGCCGTGTGGTCACCGCGCCAACCAATGGCGCATGCGGTATCGTTCCGGCGGTGCTGGCGTACTACAACCACTTTATCGAGCCGGTTAGCCCGGAAAGCTACATTCGCTATTTCCTCGCGTCCGGTGCAATTGGCGCGCTGTACAAAATGAACGCCTCTATTTCTGGCGCAGAAGTCGGCTGTCAGGGTGAAGTGGGTGTGGCCTGTTCGATGGCCGCCGCTGGCCTTGCAGAACTGCTGGGCGCAAGCCCTGAACAGGTTTGTGTGGCCGCAGAGATTGGCATGGAACACAACCTCGGCCTCACCTGCGACCCGGTCGCCGGACAGGTGCAAGTGCCATGTATTGAGCGTAATGCGATTGCCTCCGTGAAGGCCATCAACTCCGCTCGTATGGCTATGCGCCGCACCAGCGAACCGCGTGTTTCACTCGATAAAGTCATTGAAACCATGTACGAGACCGGCAAAGACATGAACGCCAAATACCGCGAAACCTCGCGCGGCGGTCTGGCCATCAAAGTGCAATGTGACTAAAACCCCCCTCGCCCATCTCCCACAGATGGGCGATTTTTTATACCTCTCCCCTTTTTTTAGCCATAGAGCACTACACTTGCTCTGTTAACACTGACATTCTGGTCGGCGTTCAGCGGAGTGGATGCGCGTCATGCAAACAGCTCAAAACCTGATCATGGGGTATCGCCGCAAGCGAATTGTGATTTGCTTGCTGGTTGCGCTGTTGGCTTTATTCCTGACCTTTGGCCTGCGATTTATTTCGCAGCGCAGCGTAAATCAGCAACGGATCGACGCCTATGCCCGCCATGCTGTGGAAACTCTCGACAAAGTATTGATGCCAGTTGCCGGGAAACGTCATGAACTGGTGAATCTGGTCGGGCAAAGCTGTGAAGCGGTTCACCTGCCGATGCGCAAACAAGCCGCCGCATTGCAAACCTTGCGTTCTATCGCGTTGGTTAAATCTGGCGTGATTTACTGCTCCAGCGTCTTCGGCGATCGTGATGTCGCCCTGCGGGAAAATCAGCCCGAACTGCCTTCTGCGCAATCCAGATTGCTGCTGTCGATTGACCAGTCTCTGATTAAAGGCTCGCCCATTCTGATTCAGTGGTACCCGTCCTCCGCTGACGGCGAGGATGGGGTCATGCTGACGATAAATATTCATCTCGTGAGCTCCCTTTTACTGGAGCCTCAACAACCCATGATCCAGCGAGTAATTGTCTCGGTGGGTAACCGGTACTACAGCGAATCACAGGGGATAAGCGATCAGCTACAGCTGACTGACGACGAAAAGGTTGTCACTCGCCAGTCCGAGCTTTTTCCGTTCAGTATCAGCGTGACCACGCCTGGAGCAACAGCGCTGGCGCTGGATGATCTCCCGTCACAGGCTCCGTTGGCGCTTATTCTTAGCCTGTTGCTGGCGGGCATTTCGTGGTTTGCGACAGCCGGAAGGATGAGTTTCACGCGTGAAATCACGGTTGGCATGGCGAGACGCGAATTCGAACTTTATTGCCAGCCACAGCTGGATACCCGCACTCAACGGTGCAACGGCGTGGAAATTTTGCTGCGCTGGAACAACCCTCGCCTGGGCTGGATATCCCCTGAAGTTTTTATTCCTGTGGCAGAGCGAGAAAACCTTATCGCGCCGCTGACGCGCTATGTGATCAGTGAAACCATTCGCCAGATTGGCTATTTCCCGGCAGACCCGCGTTTTGATATCAGCATTAACGTTTCCTCAAGCCACTTTCTGCAGGGTGCTTTACTGCGGGATGTGAACCAATACTGGTTTAACGCGCGCCCTCAGCAACAGCTTGTGCTTGAGATTACAGAGCGTGACAACCTTCAGGGCGTGGATTACAGGCTGGTGCGGGAACTGCATCGCAAAGGCGTGCGCCTGGCGATTGATGATTTTGGTACGGGCAGCAGCGCGCTTTCCTGGCTGGAACAGCTTCGGCCGGATATTCTCAAAATTGATAAATCCTTCACCAATGCGATTGGTACCGACGCGGTGAACTCAACGGTGACGGATATCATTATTGCTTTGGGTCAGAGGCTGAATATTGAACTGGTGGCTGAAGGGGTAGAAACGCCACAGCAGGCGCATTATCTGCGTCGCCATGGCGTTCATTTTTTGCAGGGCTATCTTTATGCTAAGCCGATGCCCGTCGCGGATTTTCCTCGCTGGCTCGAAGGCGGTTCTTCCCCACCGAAGGAGCATAACGGGCATGTGCTGCCCGTTATATTGTGAGGTTTACTCTTCTTCTTCGTCGTGAAGCGAGGGTTGTTTCACCACGCGAACCAGGTCGACTCGATAGTTATTCGCTTCAACGATGGTTATCTCCAGCGGCGGGACGCTCAGCACATCACCGGCCTGTGGAATATGACCGTTCACAGCAATCGCCAGGCCTGCCACGGTGGCGATATCATCGTCGTCATTACGCAGATGATCCAGTCCCAGAACCTGCTGTAAGGCGTGCAGGTCTGTGCCACCTTTCACCAGCCACCCGTCGCCGTCGGCGACGATTTCTGGCGTTTCGTCAGCATCCGGGAATTCACCCGCGATGGCTTCCAGCACGTCCAGCGGTGTCACCAGACCCTGCACCATACCGAACTCGTCGGTCACGATAACAAAGCTGCCGCGGGCGCGGCGCAGAACGCCTAACAAATTAATCGGATCCAGCGTTTCTGGCACCACTATCGCCGGTGAAGCAGAAGCCATCGCGGCGACATCTTCGCCTGCTTCCAGCGCCACCAGCATCTCTTTGGCACGCACTACCCCGACGATTTCGTCCAGCTCACCGCGACACACCGGGAACAGGCTGTGCGGCGAAGACAACAGCTGCTGGCGGATTTCATCCATGCTCAGGTTGGCATCGACCCAGCTGATTTCGCCGCGCGGTGTCATGATGCTGCGCACTGAACGCGAAGCCAGCGTCAGCACGCCGTTGATCATGTAGCGTTCTTCATCAGCAAATGCCCCTTCCGGCACAGGCACAGCCACCGGGTTCTCGGCATCGTGCTGCACCACGTTTTGCTTGCGGCCGCCCATCAGACGGAGGATCGCATCAGCGGTACGGGCGCGCAGCGGCACGTTTGACTGGTGCTTGATGAAGTTACGACGGGCAATCTGGTTAAACAGTTCGATGATTATCGAGAAGCCAATCGCGGCGTACAGGTAGCCTTTCGGAATATGGAAACCAAACCCTTCTGCGACGAGGCTCAGGCCAATCATCAGCAGGAAGCTCAGACACAGTACGACCACCGTCGGGTGCTGGTTGACGAAGTTAGTCAGCGGCTTTGACGCCACCAGCATCACAATCATCGCAATCACCACGGCCGCCATCATCACCGGCAGATGGTTCACCATGCCCACGGCGGTGATCACCGCATCAAGGGAGAACACGGCGTCCAGCACCACAATCTGCGCGACAACCACCCAGAAGCTGGCATAACCCTTGCCGTGCCCTTCGTCATGTTGACGGTTTTCCAGTCGCTCATGCAGCTCAGTCGTGGCTTTGAACAACAGGAAAATACCCCCGAACAGCATGATCAGATCTCGTCCCGAGAACGAATAATCCATGACGCTGAACAGCGGTTGGGTCAGGGTAACCATCCACGAAATGACCGACAGCAGGCCAAGACGCATGAACAGCGCCAACGACAGACCGATTAAACGCGCTTTATCACGCTGTTTGGGTGGCAGCTTGTCGGCCAGGATGGCAATAAACACCAGGTTATCGATACCAAGAACAATCTCCAGGACGACCAGCGTCAGCAGGCCTGCCCAGATTGAAGGATCCATTAAAAGTTCCATGAATAGCTCCTGCTAACGGCAATAGTTGTCATCGCCTTGTCAACAACAGACGTGACTATCTCGGTGCGACTGGATGGGGAACGGGGTGTGGCAGCTTCGTGCCAGGTGGTGAACTGACGTCGGTGACGGTCCATACTTCGGGCTATGCCCTATACTCCTGTGTATTTAAACGGAAAGTAAACATATCAGACAGAATGCATAACCGGAAAAAAATTTACGTCTTTTTGCATTCGTCCGATGGGTTTTGTCGGTGATTTTTTGCGCTCCAAAATTATTCCCGCTGGATGAGTAAATTACGGATCTTCATCACATTAATTATTTTTTCACTATCTAAAATAATTCACGGAAGTAATAAACATTTTTACTCTAACCCCTATCTGAATCGATTCGGTCACCACCAACGGTTCATCAAGCGTCCGAACTTTAGACGCAACGATAATAAAGGAGGTAGCAAGTGACGATTGCTATTGTAATAGGCACACATGGTTGGGCTGCAGAACAACTGCTGAAAACGGCAGAAATGCTGTTGGGTGAGCAGGAAAACGTGGGTTGGATCGATTTCGTGCCTGGCGAGAATGCAGAAACGCTTATCGAGAAGTACAACGCACAGCTCGAAAAACTCGACACCAGTAAAGGTGTGCTGTTTCTCGTTGATACATGGGGCGGCAGCCCGTTTAACGCTGCAAGCCGCATTGTCGTCGATAAAGAGCATCACGAAGTTATCGCGGGCGTAAACATCCCTATGCTGGTTGAAACGCTGATGGCGCGTGACGACAACCCAACGTTTGACGAGCTGGTCGCACTGGCGGTGGAAACCGGTCGCGAAGGCGTGAAAGCGCTGAAAGCAAAACCGGCAGTGAAAGCAGCACCGGCGGCAGCGCCTGTTGCCCAGAAAGCTGCGGCATCCGAGAAACCAATGGGCCCGAATGACTATATGGTTATCGGCCTGGCGCGTATCGATGACCGTCTTATCCACGGCCAGGTTGCAACCCGCTGGACTAAAGAAACCAACGTCACCCGCATTATCGTCGTCAGCGACGAAGTGGCGGCAGATACCGTTCGTAAAACGCTGCTGACTCAGGTTGCGCCTCCGGGTGTGACCGCGCACGTTGTTGATGTGGCGAAAATGATCCGCGTCTACAACAACCCGCAGTATGCAGGCGAGCGCGTCATGCTGCTGTTTACTAACCCGACCGACGTTGAACGTATCGTTGAACAAGGCGTGAAAATCACCACCGTGAACATCGGGGGTATGGCTTTCCGTCAGGGTAAAACTCAGGTCAACAACGCCATTTCTGTTGATGAGAAAGATATCGAAGCCTTCAACAAACTGAATGCGCGCGGTATCGAACTGGAAGCGCGTAAAGTTTCCACCGATCAGCGACTGAAAATGATGGATTTGATAGGCAAGGTTGGCAAATAAGTCCGGCACTGTCTGTTCACTGAATTTTCAACCTTAAGACTTACGTTATAGGAGAAGTACAATGGAGATTACCACTCTTCAGATTGTGCTGGTGTTCATCGTCGCGTGTATTGCGGGTATGGAATCGGTACTCGATGAATTTCAGTTCCACCGTCCGCTGGTCGCCTGTACCCTGATTGGCGCCGTTCTTGGTGACATGAAAACCGGTATTATCATCGGTGGTACCCTGGAAATGATCGCCCTGGGCTGGATGAACATCGGTGCGGCGGTTGCCCCTGATGCCGCACTGGCGTCCATCATTTCAACCGTTCTGGTTATCGCAGGACATCAAAGCATCGGTGCAGGTATTGCACTGGCTATCCCACTGGCAGCAGCAGGCCAGGTTCTGACCATCATCGTTCGTACTATCACCGTAGCCTTCCAGCACGCGGCAGATAAGGCGGCAGAGAATGGCAACCTGACGGCGCTGTCCTGGATCCACGTCTCTTCCCTGTTCCTGCAGGCAATGCGTATCGCTATTCCGGCGGTTATCGTGGCTATCTCCGTAGGAACCAGCGAAGTACAGAGCATGCTGAATGCGATCCCTGAAGTGGTGACAGGCGGCCTGAACATCGCCGGTGGCATGATCGTGGTTGTGGGTTACGCAATGGTCATCAACATGATGCGTGCTGGCTACCTGATGCCGTTCTTCTACCTCGGCTTCGTTACCGCAGCATTCACCAACTTCAACCTGGTTGCTCTGGGTGTGATTGGTGCCGTCATGGCAATTCTGTATATCCAGCTGAGCCCTAAATACAATCGCGTTGCGGGTGGCCCGGTACAGGCTGCTAACAACGATCTCGATAACCAACTGGACTAACAGGTGAGCGAAATGGTTGATATCACTAAAACTACCACTGAGAAAAAACTCACTCAGAGTGACATTCGTGGCGTGTTCCTTCGTTCTAACCTGTTCCAGGGTTCATGGAACTTCGAACGTATGCAAGCGCTGGGCTTCTGCTTCTCCATGGTGCCGGCTATCAAACGCCTGTATCCGGAAAATAACGAAGCGCGTCGTCAGGCGATTAAGCGTCACCTGGAATTCTTCAACACCCATCCTTACGTTGCCGCTCCGGTACTGGGCGTGACGCTGGCGATGGAAGAACAGCGTGCAAACGGCGCAGAGATTGACGATGGTGCCATCAACGGTATCAAAGTCGGTCTGATGGGTCCGCTGGCAGGCGTGGGTGACCCAATCTTCTGGGGTACCGTCCGTCCGGTATTTGCGGCACTGGGTGCCGGTATCGCGATGAGCGGCAGCCTGCTCGGCCCACTGCTGTTCTTCATCCTGTTCAACGCCGTGCGTCTGGCAACCCGTTACTACGGCGTGGCTTACGGCTACCGTAAAGGTGTGGACATCGTTAAAGATATGGGCGGCGGCTTCCTGCAGAAACTGACTGAGGGGGCGTCAATCCTCGGCCTGTTTGTCATGGGGGCATTGGTTAACAAGTGGACGCACGTGAATATCCCGCTGGTGGTGTCGACCATCACCGGTCAGGATGGCCAAACTCGTGTGACCACCGTGCAGACTATCCTTGACCAGCTGATGCCGGGCCTGGTACCGCTGCTGCTGACCTTCGCCTGTATGTGGCTGCTGCGTAAGAAAGTGAACCCGCTGTGGATCATCGTTGGCTTCTTCGTCATCGGTATCGCGGGCTACGCGGTCGGCCTGCTGGGTCTGTAATAACGCGTTGTTCAGCCGGGGCCATCGTGCCCCGGTTTTTTATTTCTGGAGGTTCAATGACAATCACGGATTGGGTGCTGGTGCTGTTTATTGTGGCCCTGCTCGCGTACGCCCTTTACGATCAGTTCATCATGCCGGGCCGCCACGGTGCCACGCGGCTTGCCATTCCCCTGCTCCGCCGTGGACGCGTTGATGGCCTGATTTTCGTCGGTCTGGTCGCTATTCTGATTTACCAAAACATCAATGCCCACGGTCAGTTAATCACCACATGGTTATTATGTGCTCTGGCCTTAATGGGGTTATATCTGTTCTGGATCCGCACGCCAAAAATTATTTTTAAACAAGATGGCTTTTTCTTCAGCAACGTGTGGATTGCTTATTCCCGAATCAAAGAAATGAATTTATCTGAAGATGGTGTTCTGGTTATGCAATTAGAACAACGGCGCCTGCTCATCAGGGTTAAAAATATCGACGACCTTGAACGCATTTACAAACTTCTTGTTAATTCTCAGTAAGTTATATTTATAGCCATGGCTATATACGCTGCTATATTGTGCAGGTAATTGTATAGCCATGGCTATATTCCCTCTTTTTATTCCCTCATATTTATTAACGATTCACTTACCTGTAAAGCCAAATGAAAATCGTTATCAATAAGTCATTTAAATAACGTCTTTTTGTTATTGTTTTATTTTCTCAAATTATGTTAAGGTTGCGCCCGTCGTTGGGGAGTAGCCGATTTCCTTTCCCGGAAATGTACGTGTCAACATACTCGTTGCAAAACGTGGCACGTACGGTTCATCAGCAAGATGATCAGGCGAGACCATAGACATACCACCTGCATCATGGCCGGATTATTCGGGCATGGGTTTACTGGGGGCAGTGGTGTGTCATATGGATATTTCCCCGGTCAGGACAAGCGATGAATCTCTCAGCCACTATCCTCCTAGCTTTTGGTATGTCGATGGACGCGTTTGCGGTATCGATAAGTAAAGGCGCTTCACTTCATAAACCGAAATTCTCTGAAGCTTTACGCACTGGCCTTATTTTTGGCTGTGTTGAAGCCATCACCCCGCTGATCGGCTGGGGCCTCGGCATGCTTGCCAGCCAGTTCGTGCTGGAATGGAATCACTGGATTGCTTTTGTCCTGCTGGTCTTCCTCGGCGGTCGAATGCTGATTGAAGGCTGGCGTGGAAATGAAGATGAAGAAGAGAAAGCCCCAAGCCGTCACGGTTTCTGGCTGCTGGTCACCACCGCGATTGCCACCAGTCTGGACGCCATGGCGGTCGGTGTCGGCCTTGCCTTCCTGCAGGTGAATATTGTGTTCACCGCGCTGGCTATTGGCTGCGCCACGCTGGTGATGACCACCATTGGCATGATGGTCGGACGTTTCATCGGCCCGCTGTTGGGCAAGCGAGCCGAGATCCTCGGCGGTATTGTGCTGATTGGCATTGGCGTCCAGATCCTCTGGAGCCACTTCGCCGGTTAATCTTCGCGCTGCCAGACCTGAATCAAAAAGTCGGTCTGGCAGTCAAATGTTTCGAGCCCCGCCAGTTTTTCCCATACTTCAGGTTTTGCCCGCCATGCGAACGGCGTCATCTGCAATAAAGCGACCGCTTCACTGCCCTTCAGCTTCATAGGATAGGCAAGCTGCTGCGTTTCACTCAGGCGGAAACCTGGAAGCACTTCGCTGTTGGCTTCATGCAGTCGAATTTCATCGTAGATTAACCCTTTGAGCTCCATCAGGTGGCGCGGCCCCGGCGTAGCTGTAATCACCACTCCGCCCTCTTTCACCACTCGTTTCAGCTCTTGCGGATTACAGGGCGCGTAGATGCGAACGACAGCATCCATGCAGGCGTCGCTAAAAGGTAAACGCTGGCTTGAAGCCACACAAAAATCCACCTGCGGATACCGCTTAGCGCCATAACGCACGGCGACTTTTGACACATCCAGCCCCCAGGTGTGCTCAGCATGTTCAGCAAAGACGTGAGTGTAATACCCCTCGCCACAACCGATATCGAGAATATTGGCAGCATTAACCTGCTTAAGCATCCCACTGATGGTGTCTCGCAGAGGCTGATAATGCCCGGCATCCAGAAACGCCCGACGCGCCTGCATCATCTCCGCGCTGTCACCCGGATCGCGCGAACGCTTGAACTGCACCGGCAACAGGTTCAGATAACCCTCTTTCGCCAGATCAAACTGATGGCGCTGCGGGCAGAAATAGCTGTTGTTATGGCGCTCAAGCGGTGCGTTACAGAGAGGACAACTCCAGGACATGATGACTCCGGTCACAGTAGAAAGGGCGAAAGTGTACCGCTATTCGCCCTTCAGGTGAATGGATTACAGCGCCGGAGTCTCGCTGTTGTCATGGTGCATCACGATGAGATTATCGGAACCCGGCGCAATGCCGTCCGGCATGACATTTTCCAGACGCAGCACATCGCCCATAATCTGGCTGAAGACTGGCGCAGAGACCGCCCCGCCGTAGTAATCTCCATTTTGTGGATCGTTGATGACCACCACCAGCGCATACTGAGGATTGCTGGCTGGCGCGACACCTGCGGTATAAGCGATATATTTGTCGATGTACTTACCATCCGGCCCAATCTTTTTCGCCGTACCGGTTTTCACGGCCACGCGGTAGTCATGCACCGCTGCCTTAATCCCTCCCCCGCCGGGCAGAGCCACGCTCTCCATCATATGTTCGACCTGATGCACAATCTCCGGCGACATCACCTGGTGACCCATAACCGGCGGATCGATACGCGTAATAGAGAGTGGGCGCTCCATGCCAAAACCCCCTATCGTGGCATACACATGGGCAAGCTGAAGCGGGGTCACCATCAGGCCATAGCCAAAGGCAAACGTCGCGCGGTCAAGCTGTCCCCAAAAGCGGCGTTGCCGCATGAGTCCCTGACTTTCACCGGTTAACCCTAATCCCGTCGATTGCCCAAAACCAAAGGCTTTATAGGTATCGAGCAGTCGCTGAATGGGCATCGCCAGTGACAAATGCGAAACGCCTGTGTCGCTCGATTTTTGCAAAATGCCGGTGAGTGTCAGTTCAGGATAGTAGCCCACATCGCGGATCCTGTGCCCGTCCACAACATAGGGATGCGTATCCACTACGCTGTCTGGCTGGACAATGCCCTGTTGCAGCGCGGTCATGATAACCAGAGGTTTTACCGTAGAGCCGGGCTCGAAGGTATCGCTGATGGCACGGTTGCGGAAATCGTCGAGTGTCGCCTTGTCGCGATTATTAGGATTAAAATCCGGGAAGCTCGCCATTGAGAGAATTTCACCGGTATTGATTTTAATTAAAACCGACGCGCCAGATTCCGCCTTATTCCAGCGAACAGCATTGTCCAGAGCATCTTCGGTGACGGTTTGCAGACGCTCATCAATACTGAGTTGCAAATTATGCGCTGGCACCGGCGTTTGCTCGGTCAGATTTTCAATGACCTGACCATGGCGATCTTTACGCACCAGACGTAACCCAGGTTTTCCCTGCAGTTGGGTATTGAAGCTTTTTTCAACGCCCTCAATACCCTGGTCGTCGATATTGGTGAAACCAATCAGATTTGCCGCCACATGCCCCGCAGGGTAAAAACGACGAGACTCATCACGCAGATTGATGCCCGGCAGATGCAGTTTTTCAATCCAGTTCGCCTGTTGGGGATCAACCTGGCGAGCCAGATAAAGAAAACGAGAGTGAGGATGCTGGGTAATGCGCGCTGTCAGGTCGTTAAGTGAAAGATGTAATGCATTCGCGAGTGCCTGCCAGCGGGCGTTGTAGCCGATGCCGCCCTTTTCTATGAGCGTTTGCGGATCGGCCCAAATGGCACTCACTGGCACGCTGACTGCCAATGGCCTGCCTTCACGATCGACAATCATACCGCGCGGAACATCAATGGGCTCTTCACGCAGTGAGCGCATATCTTCTTGTTTGACGAGATTATCCGGAGAAATGATTTGCAACCAGCCAACGCGCGCCAGCAACAGTCCAAGACAACATAAAATTCCCACACACACCAGCCCAAAACGGACAGGGGTAAAATGACGGCGATGGTTCTGCACTCCGGCTCCCGGGTTATAATTTACAACCCAATGATTTAACGTGAAAAGAGGCCAGGATAACCGCTAAACAATGCTAATAATGATGTGGATTTGCAACAAAGCGCGACAGCGGGGGAATACAGACATAGTTTGCAACGGACAGTAAAAAGCCCCGCTAAGAGCGAGGCTTTATGGCTGATGTCAAATAGAGATCAGTGGATTCGTAATCAGATAGCCGTTACGTTAACAGCTGCTGGGCCTTTCTGGCCGTCCTGAATTTCGAACTCAACGTTCTGGCCTTCAGCCAGAGTTTTGAAGCCGTTACCCTGGATTGCAGAGAAGTGTACGAACACGTCTTTGCTGCCGTCAGCAGGAGTAATGAAACCAAAACCTTTAGACTCGTTGAACCACTTAACTTGACCTTTAATCTTTGCCATTTGCAAAATTCCTTAGAGTGTTTTCTTCGCCCGTGGGCACTTACATAGCTAAAACT
>NZ_JBOFIN010000124.1:0-47155 GCF_051650185.1 Scandinavium sp. | reverse complement strand
TACGCAGAGAATCGTAACGGGATACCAAATCAAGTGCCTGTCCAATGAGCATAAAAAAATCCGGAAACGAGTGAGCGTTTCCGGATTCTTACACAGCCACTGGATCGGTCAACTGATCCTTAACTGATCGGCATTACTCATGACGAGAGGTTTTGAGGACCAGTCTTACGCGTCAGCATCCAGCCTGCGGGCTGTTTCGTAGTGAGCCAGCCAGTATTCATTATCAAGGCTGGAGACGGTGACGCCTTTCTTCTTCGAAGCGTGAATGAACTCATTATTTCCCACGTAGACGCCGACATGGCGAGTCGTGCGGGACGTTTTAAAGAACACCAAATCGCCAGGAATTAACTCCCCTTTGCTGATGCGATGGCCGTTGTGCATCTGCTCGCCCGTGGTACGAGGCAGGTCCATGCTCATTGAGCCTTGAAAGATTTCCTGCATCAGCGCGGAGCAGTCGATACCGCGATGTGAATGCCCCCCGAAATGGTAGCGGGTGCCTTTCCATTGCGAATATTCAGCGAGAATTTTTGCTTTTACGGTTTCGTTCTGAGGATGAGAAACCTGGCGGGTCAGACTGCGGTCATTAAGCGACGTAAAATTCGAAGGCAGATTAAAAGCGCAAGCGTGGCCGGCAATGAGCGTGGAGGCGCACAGCACCATTGCAGGAAAAAGTTTCTTTAAGAGCATAAATGAGAAGTTCTACAAAAAAGAGCGAAAACATCCTTACGAGAAAGTGACCGGACTCCTCCCGGAAAGTGCGCAAATAATAACCATTGTTCATTTTTCAGCCAACATAAAACTCGTCTCTTTTTGGACTCTGACTCCGCGGATGGTGCCGGATAGCGTTAAGGAGTATTATTGATGCAACTTATTGGTTGAAGGTTTGGGATCATGGGAAGCCGCATTCGCAGAGAAAAATTGACGATTAACAGGATGATCGCGTTATACCAACAACGCTGCCCGCAAGCGAATCAGCAACCCGGACATTATGCCGCGTTGAATGCGTATGCTGACAAAAGGCTGGATAAATGCGTCTTTGGCGAAGAGAAGCCTGCCTGTAAGCAGTGCCCCGTGCACTGTTATCAGCCAGCGAAACGCGAAGAGATGAAGCAAATTATGCGCTGGGCAGGGCCGAGAATGCTGTGGCGACACCCGATTTTAACGGTATTGCATCTGATTGACGATCGTCGTGCCGTTCCGGAACTGCCGGAAAAGTATCGCCCTAAGAAATAAGCAAAACGCCGCGAGAGCACGGCGTTTTTAAAGAGGCCGTTCGGGCTGCAGGTGAGTGCTTATACCAGCGTCTCTTTCTCGATCCCCAGCCGTTTCATTCGTGAAAGCAACGTGGTGCGCTTTAAGCCCAGACGCTGTGCGGCACCTTTTGGCCCGGCAACAACGCCATTGGTTTCCCGCAATACACGGACGATTTGCTGATAGTCATCCTCGCCTTCGAGCGGCGGCTCAACAGGGTTTATGGTTGTTGTCACTTGAGTCAAAAAAGGGTCCTGTAGCGAAAGCTGCAACATGTTTCCCGGGCTCAGCAGCACTGCACGCTCAATGACATTTTCCAGCTCGCGCACGTTGCCCGGCCACGGCATCTGGCTCAGCACACGCAAAGTTTCCGCTGGAATGCTGTCTATTTTGCGGCCAAGGCGTCGGGCAATTTTGCTGGTGAACGCTTTTGCCAGCAGGGGAATATCTTCTGCTCTTTCACGCAGTGGCGGGAGCTCGATGGGGAAGACGTTCAGGCGGTAGAACAGGTCACTGCGAAACTCACGATCCTCCACCATCTGGCGCAGATCGCGGTTGGTGGCGGCGATCAGTCTGACATCCGTCTGGATCAGCTTATGGCTGCCCAGCCGTTCAAATTCCTGCTCCTGGAGTACGCGCAACAGTTTAGGCTGCAGTTCCAGCGGCATATCGCCCACTTCATCCAGAAACAGCGAGCTCTTATCGGCCAGTTCGAAGCGCCCGGTTCGGGGTGCACTGGCCCCCGTAAAGGCGCCTTTGGCGTGTCCAAACAGATCGCTTTCCAGCAGCCCGGAAGGCATTGCGGCACAGTTCATCTTGATCATTCGCCGCTCGCGACGGTGGCTAAGATGATGAATGGCCCGCGCAATCAGCTCTTTTCCTGTGCCGGTTTCACCCAGAATCAGCACGGTGCTGTCGCTTTGCGCGACCATCTCGACCTGTTTAAGCACGCTGAGCATGGCATCGCTGCGACCAATAATTTCGCCAAAGTCGTTATCGAGACTGTTCAGCTGTTCCGTCAGGACTTTGTTTTCATCTGTCAGCCGCTCCTTCAGCCTGCGGATTTCCTGATAGGCCAGCGCGTTATCGACGGCGATGGCGACACGCCCGGCAACCTGCCGCAATAAGCGAAGAGTGCTGGCGCTGAACACTTCTTCACTGCACTGCGCCAGTTTCAGCACGCCCAGCAGCGTCGAGCCTGACATCAGCGGCAGCAAGCACAGGCTTTTCAGTTCGTTGCCCCACATCGCGAACAGATTGCGGTCGCCCTGTGCCAGCAGGCTTAACGTGGGGTTTGGCAAAAGCAGCATCTCTCTGCTTTTGAAAACCTGCTCACTGAGCGTGCCGTTCTCATCCACTTCACTCAGGCTGTGAAGCGGGGTTTCGCCATCAAGATAGTGGCTGGTGAAGACGTTAAGCTTGCCTTCCTCATTGCCGCGCAGCACCACGCTGATGGCATCAATGCGAAAGTAGTGGTGGATCTCTTTTGCGACTTCGCTCACCAGTTCGTCGATATCCAGCCGCGAGAGGACAGCGTTGGTGATATCCACCAGAATGCGGAAGTTATCGCGTTCCTGACACAGCTGCTGGTAATCGCTGCTGGAACGTTGCCGCGTCTGGAATTGTTCCGTAACGACGGCGAGCAGCTGAGCCAGCGTTTGCAAACGCTGAAGCTCTTTACTGCTCCAGGGGCGATTTTCGCCACGCAGCACCTCGAAGCCGCCAAAAATACGCCCCTCGGTTGCCAGTGGCAGTAATCCGTAGCGGGCAAATTTCGCGTAATGAGGATGCTGACGAAGCTCGGGCCAGGTTTCACAAAATGCCGCGTAATCGCAATTCAGCGTATCCGGCCGGGAGAGCAGACGCCGCATCGGCCCTTGTTCCAGCGGAAGCTTATCGCCGCTCGCGAGCGTGCTGCTGTAGACATTCAGCGTCTGGAAGCCTTGCTGCCAAAACAGTAAGGCGACGCGGTCGGCAAGCCCTGCCTGCCTGATCAGGTGCGTGATTGTCTCGCTGACGGCGGTTAAATCTGTCTGTTGCAGCAAAGTACGGGTCAGTTCAAACAGGCCCTGCTGGCTGAGATCGCTTATCGGTGTCGTTGGCATGATGTTGTCCTGGCACGAAGTCAGTGCTTAGCAAATCCGCGGCAGCGGTTCGGCATGCGGTAAATCGAGCGTGCGCTTCACGCCGTAGAGCCCTTGCAGATGGACGCCTCTTTGCGTAGTCACTTCGCCAATGAGGGCGGCATCCCGGCCAAGAGGATGCGCTCGTAGCTGGCTAAGCACGCGTTCGGCGGCTTCAGCGGCTACGCCAATCACCAGCTTGCCTTCATTGGCGAAATTTAGCGCGTCCAGCCCCAGCAGTTCGCAAACGCCACGCACGGCGGGTTTGACGGGCAATTGGGCTTCGTTAAGCAAGATGCCGCAGCCGCAAGCGGCCGCAAACTCATGGGCGACAGCATTCACGCCGCCGCGCGTGGCATCACGCAACGCTTTTACGCCGGGGATATCTCGCAGGGGCTGAATCAGCGGGGTTAAGACTGCGCAGTCGCTTTGCAGGTCGCCATCAAGCCCAAGGTTTTCGCGCAGATTGAGGATGGCCGCGCCATGGTCGCCCAGCGTGCCGCTTACCAGCAGCACATCGCCTGGAACCAATTGTGAAGCGCCCCAGTTAATGTTTTGCGGAATTGCGCCGATGCCTGCGGTGTTGATAAACAGCTTGTCGGCCGCGCTTCTCGGCACCACTTTAGTGTCGCCGGTGACTATTGCGATATCCGCCGCTTTTGCCGTCTGCGCCATGCTTGTCACAATCTGTTCCAGCACGGCCATCTCCAGGCCTTCTTCCAGAATAAACCCGCAGGAAAGATAGCGGGGGAGGGCACCGCTGACGGCAACGTCATTGGCCGTGCCGCAAATAGCCAGCTTGCCGATATCGCCCCCCGGGAAAAACAGCGGATCGATAACATAGCTGTCTGTGGAGAAGGCCAGGCGGTCGCCGCTGGCGGTGAGCGTTGATAAATCGATACGCGCCTGGTCTTCCTGTTCCGCGAGCCAGGGGTTTGCAAAAGCCTGCATAAACAGCGAGTTGATTAGTTGCTGCATGGCCTGGCCGCCGCTACCGTGAGCGAGTTGTACGGTTTTCATTGTTGACCTTCCTGACTGCGATACTGATACCAGGCCGCGCACGCGCCTTCTGAAGACACCATCAGCGCGCCAAAGGCGCTTTGGGGATTGCAGGTTTTGCCAAACAGCGGGCATTGATGCGGCTTGCAGCGCCCGGTCAGCACTTCGCCGCAGCGAGCCAATGGATCGTCGCTGACTTCACGCTTTGGCGGCTGAAAATGCGCTTCGGCATCAAAGCGTTGATAGTTTTCTGTTAACTGCACGCCGGATTCGGCAATCACGCCAAGGCCCCGCCATTCGCTCTCGCCCTTCACCGCAAAAACTTCTGCAATGGCTTTTTGCGCCAGCGCATTGCCGGCATCGGGAACCACGCGGCGATACTGGTTTTCAACCTGTGAATGTCCTGCAATTTTCTGTTCGACCAGCATGCAAACGCCTTGCAGAAGATCCAGGGGCTCAAACCCGGCAACCACCAGCGGGCGCTGAAAATCAGCGGCGATAAAGCCATAGCTTTCGGTGCCAATCACCATGCTGACATGGCCTGGGGCGAGGAAGGCGTCGATGCTGTTATCGGGTTGCTCAAGCAAACTGCGAAGCGTGGGGATGAGCGTAATGTGCTGGCAGAAAAAGAAGAAGTTCTCAAGATCCTGCGCCCGCGCCTGTTGCAGCGTGATGGCGGTGGCGGGCATCGTGGTTTCAAAACCGAGGCCGAAGAACACCACTTTGCGCTGCGGGTATTCCGCCGCCATTCGCAGGGCATCCATCGGGGAATAAACGATGCGGATATCCGCCCCGCGCGCTTTGGCCTGCATCAGCGAACCGTTTTTACCCGGCACGCGCATCGCATCGCCAAAGGTACAGAAGATAACTTCCGGCATTGTGGCGATATCAATGCAGCTATCAATCCGGCCCATCGGCAGGACGCAAACCGGGCAGCCTGGCCCGTGAATAAACTCGATGTTGTCGGGCAGAAGCTGGTCGAGGCCGAAACGGAAAATGGCGTGAGTGTGCCCGCCGCACACTTCCATTATTCGCAACGGGCGTTCTGCGGAGCAAGGCAGCAGCGATGCCCGCTTTTTCAGATGCTCAATAAGCTGCATCACCTGTTCGGGCGCACGGTATTCATCGACGAAACGCATTATCGATCCTCGCCCCACATTAACGCTCCCACATCCGGCTCAACGTCGAACATGTTCTGGAGCGCAGCGAGGGTGTCACGGGCTTCATGCTCATCAATCACGCTCATGGCGAAACCGACGTGCACCAATACCCACTGGCCCATGCGTGACTGGCCTTGTTCATCCTGCGCACCGACCAGCGTCAGGTCGACATCTCGCTGCACGCCGCAGACGTCCACTTTGGCCTGATTGCCGTTAATGGCGCAGATTTGCCCCGGAACGCCTATGCACATCGTTGTGCCTCCAGCCAGTTCAGCCACTGATCCATCCCTTCGCCGCTGGTGGCTGAAATCAGTATGGCTTCAATATCAGGATTCACCTGCCGCGCGTAGGCAAGGCATTTCTCCACATCAAAATTGAGGTACGGCAGCAGGTCGATTTTGTTCAGCAACAGCAGTGAAGCGGCGGCAAACATTTGCGGGTATTTCAGCGGCTTGTCTTCACCTTCCGTGACCGAAAGTACCGCGACTTTGTGGCGCTCGCCCAGGTCGAAGCTTGCAGGGCACACCAGGTTGCCCACGTTCTCGATAAACAGAATGCCGTTCTCTTCCAGCGGCAGGCGCGGTGCGGCATCAGCAATCATTTGCGCATCCAGATGGCAGCCTTTACCCGTATTCACCTGAATCGCGGGAGTGCCTGTGGCGCGAATACGCTCGGCGTCGTTAACGGTTTGCTGATCGCCTTCGATAACCGCACAAGGGACTTTCCCTTTCAGCCTTAACAACGTCTCCGTCAGCAGCGTCGTTTTGCCGGAACCTGGGCTTGAAACCAGATTCAACACCAGCAACTGGCTGGCGGCAAAACGGGCGCGATTGCGTGCGGCAAGCTGGTTATTTTTCTCCAGCACGTCGATTTCCACTTCCAGCATTTTGCGCTGGCTCATGCCCGGCGCGTGCGTGCCTGCTTCGCCGTGACCGTAATGCAAATCACCGTCGGTGGATTGCTGTGGGCTAAAGTCTTGTTTGAGGCCCGTTATCGTCATTGCCGGGCGTGATGCCGGGGCGAAAGGGGCACTGCGAAAAGCGGAATGGGGATTATGCTCATCGCCTTCGATGTAACGGTTGCCATCCGCGCAGCCACAGGTTGTACACATGTCTTATTCCTCTATCACTTCGATGCGCTGAATGTGCAAACCGTCGTCCGCGACGATTTGCAGCTTGTCGCTATTGCACTGCGGGCAGCGGCGAACGTGCTGCGACACCAGCTGCACATAGACCTGACAGTCGGGGCACCAGCACTCGGCGGTCTGCTCCTCTAAGTGCAGCTCGCAGCCTTCCGCCAGCGTGCCGCGGCACACCAGTTCAAAACAAAAATTCAGCGCCGAAGGCTCAACGCAGGAAAACGCCCCCACTTTCAGCCACACGGCGCTGACGCGGCGAGCGCCGTTGACCTGCGCCTGTTGTTCAATGATCTCTACTGCCCGCTGGCAGAGGGTTATCTCGTGCATAACGACTCCGGACTGAATGCTTCCTCGCGTTAAAGCAAGATGCAGGCCACTTTTTATCTCTTTGATTTTTAGCCTTTAAGTGCAAATCGACACGTCGGTAATGACATTTCTGACGTGAATTCGCCACAAGTGACGGCGGCGAATCGGAACCGTCAAAAGCCATCGACACAAACGTCGTCATGCTGTCGATGACAGGGGTTGCGGTGAGCGCTGTTTATTTATCTGTTTGATTTTTATTGTCATTTCAATGTGGCATGTAATTTGCTGGACCAGCGCAATCTTTTTCTTCCGTTCACGAGGAATCACCATGAACCGCTTTGTGATTGCGGACCCTCAGTGGTGCATCGGGTGCAATACCTGCCTGGCAGCTTGCTCCGATGTCCACAAAACTGAGGGGCTTGTGCAACATCCGAGGCTAACGATGGCGCGAACTGATGACCACACGGCCCCGGTGCTGTGTCGTCATTGTGAAGATGCGCCCTGCAAACGCGTTTGTCCGGTCAACGCCATCGCCCTGGAAGGGGACAGCGTGCAGATCAACGAAAGCCTGTGCATTGGCTGCAAGCTGTGTGGCCTGGTTTGCCCGTTCGGCGCGATAACGCCTGCGGGCAGTACGCCGCTGGACGTGCCGACGCAGTACGAACATTACGTGCCCGCCTCACTGCTGAGCGATGTGCCGGTCAGCAATGACAGCATGAATCCTTTCCTGAGCTGGAACGCGGGGGTACGCACCGTCGCTGTGAAATGCGACCTGTGCCACTTCCTGCCCGAAGGCCCGGCCTGTGTGCGTTCGTGCCCGACACACGCGCTGCATCTGGTTGAACCTGATGCGGTGGCGGAGCAGATGAAACAGCGCCGGGCGCAAACAGCCCTGCTGATGCCAGATACGCTGACCAACTACACCCGGGAGCAACGCTAATGGACTCACTGCAATTACTGTTGTGGTCGGTGGGGCTGTACGTCCTCGGGGGCGTGGTCTCTTTGCTGCTGCAAAAAAATGAAGCGCTGGCCATCAAATTCGCTGGAATCAGCGCCGTTGCGGGCGGCCTGCTGGGGTTGTGTAGCGCGGTGCCTGTTCTGCTGAGCGGCGAAGTGCAGACCTGGCTTGCCGCCGGACCATTCCCTTTCGCGGCCTTCAGCGTGCGAATGGACAGCCTCGCGGCGTTTATGGTGATGGTTATCTCGCTGCTGGTGACCCTGTGCGCGCTCTACTCGCTCTCTTATATGCAGGAGTATTTGGGCAAAGGCGCGGCTTCGATGGGGTTCTTTATGAACCTGTTTATCGCCTCGATGGTCGGCCTGGTGGTGATGGATAACGGCTTCTGGTTCATCATTCTGTTCGAGATGATGTCACTGGCTTCCTGGTTCCTGGTGATAGCCGACCAGAGCGAAGAGTCGATCAAAGCGGGGCTGCTTTACTTCTTCATCGCCCATGCCGGATCGGTGCTGATCATGGTGGCGTTCTTCCTGATGTGGCGGGAAAGCGGCAGCCTGGAATTTGAATCCTTCCGCCAGTTACACCTTTCGCCTGCGGTGGCATCGGTCGTCTTTATCCTCGCATTTCTCGGTTTTGGTGCGAAAGCGGGGATGCTGCCGCTGCACAGCTGGCTGCCACGGGCGCACCCCGCGGCACCTTCCCACGCTTCGGCATTGATGTCGGGCGTAATGGTGAAAATCGGGATATTCGGCATCCTCAAAGTCGGGGTCGATCTCCTTGGCGCCACCGAAAGCTGGTGGGGGACTGTGGTGCTGGCCTTTGGCGCGGTCTCTTCCGTGCTGGGCGTGTTGTATGCGCTGGCAGAACACGACATCAAACGCCTGCTGGCGTGGCACACCGTCGAGAACATCGGCATCATCCTGATGGGCGTCGGCGTGGGAATGGTCGGCATTGCCACGCATCACCCGGTGCTGGCGACCATTGGCCTGCTCGGCGCGCTTTTCCATCTGCTCAACCACGCCTTGTTTAAAGGGCTGTTGTTCCTTGGCGCTGGTGCGGTGATTTTCCGAGTCCACACCCGAGATATGGAAAAAATGGGCGGCCTGGCGAAGCTGATGCCGTTGACCGGCACCGCGTTCCTGATTGGCTGCATGTCCATTTCTGCGCTGCCGCCGCTGAACGGCTTTGTCAGTGAATGGTTTACCTATCAGTCGCTGTTCACCATGAGCCACGATGGTGATTTCGCGATGCGTCTGGCGGGGCCGATTGCCATTGTGATGCTGGCAATCACCGGGGCGCTTGCGGCGATGTGCTTCGTGAAAGTCTACGGCATTAGCTTCTGCGGCGGCGCTCGCAGCGAACAGGCCGAACACGCACGCGAAGTCCCGTGGCCAATGACGGCAGCGATGATTGTGATGGCGCTGCTCTGTGTCGCGCTGGGCGTGGGGGCTTCTGTCGCCGCGCCGATCCTGACGAAAGTCGCCACTTCCTTAACGCATGCCAGCGATGTGATTGTTGCCGGCAACGCCGTCCTGCAACCGGGGAACAGCGCTCAGGCCATGCTTTCTCCTGCGATTTCCTTCCTGTTACTGATTGCTCTGCCTGTGCTGCCGCTGGCGGTGTGGTGGGTGCTGCGCGGTGAGCGCGGTGCTTTCCGTCGTCGCGGTGAGCCGTGGGCTTGTGGCTATGCGTGGGAGGAAGCGATGTCGGCTTCGGCGGGCAGTTTCACTCAGCCTTTACGCGTGATGTTCGCGCCGCTCTATCGGATGCGTAAACAGCTCGATCCTTCAGCCGCACTTGGCCGCGGTCTGACCAAAGCCACCGACGGCGCAGCAGCCGTCGAACCGTTCTGGGATGAGCGAATTATCTGGCCTGTGGTGCGTACCGTTCAGCGCGTGGGCGCGGTCGTCCAACGGATGCAGAGCGGTGATTTCCGCCTGTATTGCCTGTACGTGGTGGTGGCGCTGGTGGTGCTGCTACTGACCGTGGCCCTGTGAGGAGAGTGAAATGTTAATCCAACAAACGCCAGAGTGGGGCATGGGGCTGTTCGCGGTTTGTCAGGCCGCCATTCTGCTGGCGCTGACGCCGTTAATGACCGGGATTTCCCGTCAGATCCGCGCCCGTATGCACTCACGCCGTGGGCCGGGCATTCTTCAGGATTATCGGGATCTCGGCAAACTGTTCAAACGCCAGCCCGTCGGGCCCGATCAGTCCGGGGCGATGTTCCGCGTGATGCCGTGGGTGCTGCTCAGCAGCATGCTGCTGGTCGCGATGGCTCTGCCCGTGTTCACCCAAACGTCACCGTTCGGCGGGGCAGGCGATTTAATCACCCTGCTGTACCTGTTCGCGCTGTTTCGTTTCTTTTTCTCGCTCTCCGGGCTGGACAGCAGTTCGCCGTTTGCCGGAATTGGTGCCAGCCGCGAGCTGACGCTCGGCATTCTGGTCGAACCGATTCTGATCCTCGGCCTGATTGTGGTGGCGCTGATTGTCGGCTCCACCAACATCGGCACCATCAGCGCCACGCTGGCGGAAGGCTGGTCTTCGCCACTGGCGATTTTCATGGCGTTTCTGGCCTGCGGTTTCGCCTCGTTTATCGAGATGGGCAAAATCCCGTTTGACGTCGCCGAAGCCGAGCAGGAGTTGCAGGAAGGGCCGCTCACCGAATACTCCGGCTCCGACTTCGCGCTGGTGAAGTGGGGCATTGGCCTCAAGCAGGTGGTGGTCGCCGAACTTTTCCTCGCAGTGTTTATTCCGTTCGGCAAAGCAGCAAGCCTGACGGCATCGGCGTTGCTGCTGGCGCTGGTGGTGATGGTCATCAAGCTGCTGGTGGTGTTTGTGCTGGCGTCGCTGGTGGAAAACTCGCTGGCGCGAGGCCGTTTCCTGCTGACGCACCGCGTGACCTGGCTTGGCTTTGGCGTTTCGGCGCTGGCCTTCGTCTTCTATTTTACCGGTCTGTAAGGAGCGCCGTTAAATGATGGAAAACATAGCTCTGACGACCCTGCTGGTGCCGTTTGTCGGTGCGCTGCTGACGGCCTGTGCGCCGCAGCGGCTGGCGAAAAAAATCTGCACGTTGTTTGCCCTGCTGGCAACGCTTGGCACGGTGGTTATGGGGTGGCAGTTTCTTGCGGGCGGAAAAGTTGATGTGACTTACACGCTCGTCAGCGTGCACGGCGTGGCGCTGTTTGGCTTTACGGTCGACAGGATCAGCACGCTGATTGTGTTTGCGGTGGTGTTCCTGGGGTTATTAGTGAGCCTTTACTCCATGGGCTACCTGACCAGCGGCAACCGCGAGCATCCGCATGATGGCGGCAACCGCTACTACGCCTTTCTGCTTATCTTCATTGGTGCGATGGCGGGGCTGGTTCTTTCTTCCACGCTGCTGGGGCAACTCCTGTTCTTCGAAATTACCGGTGGCTGTTCGTGGGCGCTGATTGGCTACTACCAGACGCCAAAATCTCAGCGTTCGGCGATGAAAGCGCTGCTGATAACCCACGTGGCCTCGCTTGGGCTTTACCTCGCGGCGGCCACCTTATTCCTCAACACCGGCACTTTTGCCCTTAGCGCCTTAAGCCAGCTGCACGGCACCGCCAGCTACGTCGTTTACGGCGGCATCCTGTTTGCCGCGTGGGGGAAATCCGCGCAGTTGCCGATGCAGGCCTGGCTGCCGGATGCGATGGAAGCCCCAACCCCAGTCAGTGCTTACTTACACGCCGCGTCAATGGTCAAGGTCGGTGTCTACATCTTTGCCCGCGCCATTCTGGAAGGTGGCAACGTGCCGCACGCCATCGGCTGGGTCGGCATTGTGATGGCGACCATCACCATGATTTACGGCTTCATGATGTACCTGCCGCAGAAGGACATGAAACGTCTGCTGGCCTGGTCGACCATCACCCAACTGGCGTGGATGTTCCTTGCGTTGTCGATGGCGGCGCTGGGATCAAAACAGGCGCTGGACGGCGGCATTGCCTACCTCTTCAACCACGCGTTTGCTAAAAGTCTGTTCTTCCTCGTTGCCGGGGCCTTCAGCTACAGCTGCGGCACGCGTCTGCTGCCAAAACTGCGCGGGGTGATGAGTCAATCCCCACTGCTGGGGATCGGCTTCTGTGTTGCCGCGCTGGCGATTGCCGGTGTGCCTCCGTTCAACGGCTTCTTCAGCAAATTCCCTGTTTTTGCCGCCGGGTTCACGCTCTCGGCAGAACACTGGCAGCTGCTGCCGGTCATGGTGCTGGCGCTGGTGGAGTCCGTGGCGAGCTTCGCCTGGCTGATTTACTGGTTCGGGCGAGTGGTACCAGGGGAGCCAAGCCCGGAAGTGGCACAGATGTCGCCGCTGCCGCTGGCAATGCGTGCTGTGTTAGTCGTTCTGGTAGTGATGTCGCTGCTTTCCAGCGTCATGGCTGCGTACTGGCTTAATTAAGGGAGTCGATGATGACCGGAGCCTTACTCGTTAATAACCTCGCCGGGCTGATGATGGTGACATCACTGCTGGTGATTGGGGCGAAACACCCGCGCAGCTCCTGCTGGTTCTACGCCCTGCAGTCGCTGGTGCTGGTGCTGATTTTCTTCACGCTCTCCCGGACGCTCGATTCTGAACAACTGCTGATGTGGTCTTTCAGCGCGTTGCTCACCAAAGTGATTCTGGTGCAGCTGATCATGGGCTTTGCGCTGCGTAAGCTCGCCGATCCAAAAGCGGATGTCAGCCTGATTGGCCCGACGCAGCTGATGATTGCCGCCGCCGTGATTGTGGTGCTGTGCTGGTATGTGGTGCGCCCGGTGCAATTGCCGCTGTTGCAGGATTTAAAACCTGCGCTGTCGGTGGCGCTCGGCCATTTCCTGCTCGGGCTGCTGTGCATCGTCACCCAGCGCAACATTCTCAAACAGGTGTTTGGCTACTGCCTGATGGAGAACGGCTCGCACCTGGTGCTGGCGCTGCTGGCGCATAAAGCGCCGGAGCTGGTGGAGATTGGCATCGCCACCGACGCGATATTCGCGGTGATTGTCATGGTGCTGCTGGTGAGAAAGATCTGGCGCACGCTCGGCACGCTCGATGTGGATCAACTGACGGCGCTGAAGGGATAACACAATGAGTCATACTGCTATTTTCACCCTGTTACTGCTGACGCCGCTGCTGTTGTCGCTGCTGGCGTTTGCCTGCCAGCTGTTGGGTTCTGGTTCGCGTGCGGCGGTAACGTTTCTGCACGCTGTAGGTATTGCCGCGCTGTTGGGCGTAACGCTTTACGCCGTGAGCGTGGTCTATCAGCAAGGCGAGATGTTCTCGGACAACCTGTGGCTGCACGTTGATAGCCTGAGCGCCTTATTCCTGGCGCTGCTGGGGATTATTGGCTGCCTGACTGGCCTTTATTCGATGGGCTATATGCGCCACGAAGTGGACGAAGGGGAAATCTCCGTCGCCACGCTGTGCAACTACTACGGCTTCTTCCACCTGTTCCTGTTCACCATGATGCTGGTCGTCACCAGCAACAACCTGATTGTGATGTGGGCGGCGATAGAAGCGACGACGCTTAGCTCGGCGTTTCTGGTGGGCATTTACGGCCAGCGCTCTTCGCTCGAAGCGGCCTGGAAGTACATCATCATCTGTACGGTGGGCGTGGCGTTCGGTCTGTTCGGCACCATTCTGGTCTATGCCAACGCGGCAAGCTTTATGCCGGATGCGCATAACGCGATCTTCTGGAGCGAGGTGCTCAAACACGCCTCTCAGCTCGATCCGACCTTAATGCACCTCGCCTTTGTCTTCGTGCTGATTGGCTTTGGTACCAAAACCGGGCTGTTCCCGATGCACGCCTGGCTGCCGGATGCACACAGTGAAGCGCCAAGCCCAACGAGTGCGCTGCTTTCCGCGGTGCTGCTGAACTGCGCGCTGCTGGTCATTATTCGCTTCCACATCATTATCACCAGCGCGATTGGCACTCAGTTCCCGAACATGCTGCTGATGATTTTCGGTCTGCTGTCGGTGGCGGTTGCCGCGTTCTTCATCCTGGTGCAACAGGATGTGAAACGCCTGCTGGCCTATTCCAGCGTCGAGAACATGGGGCTTATCGCCGTGGCGCTGGGGATTGGTGGGCCGCTGGGCGTGCTGGCGGCACTGCTCCACACCCTCAACCACAGCCTGGCGAAAACGCTGCTGTTCTGCGGTTCCGGCAACGTGCTGCTGAAGTACGGCACCCGTGATTTAGGCGTGGTGCGCGGCATGCTGAAGCTGATGCCTTTTAGCGCAGTGCTGTTGGCTGGCGGGGCGCTCGCGCTTGGCGGTATGCCACCTTTCAACGTTTTTCTGAGTGAGTTTATGACCGTCACCGCTGGTCTGGCTGCCGGGCATATCTGGCTGACTATCGGCCTGCTGCTGTTGCTGACCGTGGTGCTCGGCGGGTTAGTGCGGATGGTGGCCTGCCTGCTGTTTGGCACCGCGCCTGAGGCGACCAGCAAAGGCGAACTCGGTCTGCTGACCACGCTGCCGATGGCCATTCTGCTGGTGCTGATGCTGGTGATGGGCACTCACATTCCGCAGCCGGTGAGCCGCCTGCTGGAAAACGCCGCGTCGATTGTCATGAAAACATCCCCGCAGCAAGGCTTTCAGTGGCCGTGGGCAGGAACGTCTGCCCCGGTCACTTCCCATTGTAATAGCACCCGCGAGTGCGCTGGAGAAACGAAGTGAGTTATCAACAATATATGAACGGTCTCGCGCAGGGCGACGTACGTGGGTTGGGTTATCTGGCGGCGGTGCGGGAAAAATTCCCCGGAGCCATTCTGGATGAAGAGCGCCAGACCGGCGATCAGGTGACCATTACGGTCAAAATTAACCTGCTGCCAGAGATTGTCGAGTTTCTCTATTACGGCTGCGGCGGCTGGCTGCCGGTGCTGTTCGGCAATGACGAACGTACGCTGAACGGGCACTTTGCGGTGTATTACGCCCTGTCGATGGAAGAGGGCGAGAAGTGCTGGGTGGTGGTGAAAGCGCTGGTGGATCATTCGCTCGAATTTCCTTCCGTCACGCCTCGCGTTCCTGCTGCCGTTTGGGGCGAGCGCGAAATTCGCGACATGTATGGCCTGAAGCCAATTGGTCTGCCGGATGAGCGTCGCCTGGTGCTGCCGGACGACTGGCCGGACGATATGTATCCGCTGCGCAAAGACGCCATGGATTATCGCCAGCGCCCGGCTCCGACGACGGAAACAGAAACCTATCCGTTCATTAACGACGGCGACAAAAAAGCCCGCGTGGTGCCGATTGGCCCAATGCACATCACCTCGGACGAACCGGGCCACTTCCGCCTGTTTGTCGACGGCGAGACGATTGTCGATGCGGATTACCGTCTGTTCTATGTTCACCGCGGTATGGAAAAGCTTGCTGAAACTCGTATGGGCTATAACGAAGTCACCTTCCTTTCTGACCGCGTTTGCGGCATCTGCGGGTTTGCACACAGCGTGGCGTACACCACCTCAGTCGAAAATGCGCTGGGGATTGTGGTGCCGCAGCGTGCACACACCATCCGTTCCATCCTGCTGGAAGTCGAACGCCTGCACAGCCATCTGCTGAACATTGGGCTTTCGAGCCACTTTGTCGGCTTCGACACGGGCTTTATGCAGTTTTTCCGCGTGCGTGAAAAATCGATGATGATGGCGGAAATGCTGACGGGGTCGCGCAAAACCTACGGCCTGAATCTGATTGGCGGCATTCGTCGCGACATCCTCAAAGAGCAGCGTATTAAGACCATTCAACTGGTTCGTGAGATGCGTGCTGAAGTGACTCAACTGGTCGACATGCTGCTCTCTACGCCAAACATTGGCGAGCGTACGCAGGGCGTCGGCATTCTTGACCGTCAGGTGGCGCGTGATTACAGCCCGGTTGGGCCACTGATCCGCGGCAGCGGGTTCAAACGCGATATGCGTTTTGACCATCCGTATTCCGACTACGGCAACCTGCCAAAAACACTGTTTGCCTATGACGGCGGCGATGTGTTCTCACGCGTGATGGTGCGCGTCAAAGAGACGTTTGATTCGCTGGCGATGATTGAGTATGCGCTGGACACCATGGGCAACGGCCCGCTGCTGACCGAAGGCTTCACTTATCAGCCACATAAGTTTGCACTCGGCTACGTCGAAGCCCCGCGTGGGGAAGACGTTCACTGGAGCATGCTCGGCGACAACCAGAAGCTGTTCCGCTGGCGCTGCCGTGCGGCGACTTACGCCAACTGGCCAGTGCTGCGCTACATGCTGCGCGGCAACACGGTGTCTGACGCGCCGCTGATTATCGGCAGTCTCGATCCTTGCTACTCCTGCACCGACCGCGTCACGCTGGTGGATGTGCGTAAGCGCAAGTCCACCACGGTGCCGTACAAAGAGATTGAACGTTATAGCATTGAGCGCAAGCACTCGCCGCTCAAGTAAGGACTGAACAATGCTGAAACTGTTTAAAACCATCCTTAAAGCGGGCGAGCCAACGGTTAAATACCCGTTTGCGCCACTGGAGATCAGCCCCGATTTTCGTGGCAGACCAGAGCTGAACCCGGAGCAGTGTATTGCCTGCGCCGCCTGCACGATGGCCTGCCCGGCGAATGCGCTGACCATGGAAACGCATCCTGAAAAGGACGAACGCCTTTGGCAGTTGTTTATCGGCCGCTGTATTTTCTGCGGACGCTGCGAAGAAGTGTGCCCGACCAAAGCTATTCGCCTGACCAATGACTTCGAGCTGGCGGTGACCAACAAGGCCGATCTCTACGTGAAAGCCGTGTTCCGTCTGCAACATTGCGAAGTCTGCCAGCAGCCCTTCACGCCGGAAAAATCAGCGCACTATGCTGTGGAATTGCTGCGCCAGTCCGGCGTCAGCGACGAAGCGCTGGCAAGCATGAAATCTCAGTTCACCACCTGTCCGGCGTGCAAACGCAAGCAAACCGTAGGTCGTCACGACCAACAAGGGCTCAGTTTTAACGTCGTGGAGAAAGCCGATGAGCGAGTTTAATCATCACGTCAGCCAGCCCGTCACCCTGGCGGACGATGCGGCCCGCATGAAGCAAATGCTGCTCAAAGACATCAAGCGCTCAGCCTATGTTTATCGCGTGGACTGCGGCGGGTGCAACGGCTGTGAGATTGAGATTTTCTCCGCCATTACGCCGGTATTCGATGCGGAGCGTTTCGGTATCAAGGTCGTGGCTTCACCCCGTCATGCGGATATTTTACTGTTTACCGGAGCGGTAACTCGCGCCATGCGTGTGCCTGCGCTGCGGGCCTATGAGTCAGCTCCCGATCCGAAAATCTGCATCTCGTACGGCGCGTGTGGCGTTGGCGGTGGCATCTTCCACGATCTTTATTGCGTGTGGGGCGGCAGCGACACAATTGTGCCCATTGACGTGTGGATCCCTGGTTGCCCGCCAACGCCTGCTGCGACCATTCATGGCTTTGCTGTGGCACTGGGCCTGCTCGATCAAAAACTGAAAGGCGTGGAGCACATTCAGGGCGAAAACGAAAAACCAGCTTTGATCCTGCCTGATGTGCCGCTGGCGCTGCGGGTAGCGGTTGAAAGGGAAGCTCGCAGAATGGCGGGTTATCGCCAGGGCGGAGATATCTGCCAGCGTTTCCTGACGCTTATCCAGCATAAGCAGCCGACACAAGCGGCTCATGAAGTTGAAGTCTGGCTTCGCAAAGAGAACGATCCGCGCCTGAGCGAGATAGTCCATAACCTGATGGCGGTGGTCGCCGGGGAGGTGACGGCGTGAGCGAAAAAGGCAAAGTGACGTTCTGGTCGCTGCGGCAAAAGTTTGTCGACAGCGATGACGATATGCCAGCCGAAAGCCAGCAGGTGATGTATTACTCGCTGGCGATTGGGCACCACGTCGGGATGATTGACTGCCTGAAAACGGAGCTGGAATGTCCGCTGGACGGGTACACAGAATGGCTGAAACAGCTGCCAGAAGGCGAAGGGCGGCGCAAGCTGCGCGGCCTGCTGACTTTTGGTGAAATCACGATTGATTCCACCCATACGTCGCTGCTGGCAAATGCGCTTTCGGCACTCAGTAAAACAGGGGATGAACCCTGTAAAGGCTGGAGCCTGCGGCTGATTGAGCTGCTGGCAGAAATTGAATGCGAACCGGCTATCTATCTGATCGTGAAAAGGCAGATTGCCTGATGGCGCTTCGCTTATCAGGCCTACAAAATCAAAGTGTGATAATGAATTTGTAGGCCCGTGCAAGCGAAGCGCCGCCGGGCGGTGGTTATAAATCCCGCGTATTAATCCCCAGACGCTGCATTCTCGACAGCAGCGTCGTTCTTTTTAACCCCAGTTTTTTCGCCGCCCCTTTCGGCCCGGCCACGATGCCGTTGGTTTCACGCAGTGCCTGTAAAATTCTTTCTTTTTCACTCTCGTCATTTTCCGGTACCTGCGGGCTAAACATCGGCGGCAGCTTGATGGGTGCTGGCTGTGAGCGGGGCGTACTGGCTGGCGCGGCGGGGATTTTCAGATCGCTTAACTGAAGATTTAACGTATTCCCCTGGGTCAGGATCACCGCACGCTCAATCACGTTTTGCAGCTCGCGCACGTTGCCCGGCCACGGGTAATTGCACAGTGCTTTTAAGGCCGCAGCGGGAATGGTGTCGATGGTTTTGTTCATCCGCGCGGCCAGCTTTTGGGTGAACCAGGTTGCCAGCAGTGGGATGTCTTCCGGGCGTTCACGCAGCGGCGGGATCACAATCGGGAAGACGTTCAGGCGATAGAAGAGATCGCTGCGAAACTCCCTGTCCTGCACCATCTGATGCAGATCGCGGTTGGTGGCGGCGATCATCCTGACGTTGACCGGGATCACCTGGCTGCCGCCAAGCCGTTCCACTTCGCGCTCCTGCAACACGCGCAATAATTTGGGCTGGAGCTCCAGCGGCATATCGCCAATTTCATCGAGAAACAGCGAACCGTTATCAGCCATTTCGAATCGCCCGATGTGCGTGCTGGTGGCCCCGGTAAACGCGCCTTTTTCATGACCAAAGAGATCGCTTTCCAGCAGACTCGCGGGGATGGCGGCGCAGTTCATTTTCATTAACGGTTTGGCGGAACGCTGGCTGAGCTTGTGAATGGCTCGCGCGATAAGCTCCTTACCGGTGCCTGTTTCCCCGAGCAGCAGGACGGTGCTGTCGCTCATGGCGACCATCTCCACCTGGCGAAGTAAATTTTTCATCGCCGCGCTCTGATAGATAATGTCGTTCAGGCTTTCCGCATTTTGCAGCTGTTCATTCAGCCAGATATTTTCTTGTTTTAACGAATCTTTCAGGCGGGTGATTTCATTCCACGCATTGGCGTTATCGACGGCAATACTGATGCGTGAGGCTATTTGGCTCAACAGTGAGCACACTGCGGGTGTAAAAGCGCCTGCATCAGTATGCGCAAGAATTAATATGCCTGGCGAGTGAGCATTAAAGGTTAGCGGCAGCAGTAAAACGGCTCGCATTCCGGCGGAGAACAAATCCTTTAATAACGGATCGTTCACATTCTCCGTTAATGCGACCGCCTGCGGTTGACCATTTTCCAGCACGCTTTTGATTTTTCCAGCCGCAAGCGAGTAGGTTTTTTGCTGGCAATAGTGTTGGTTATCGTCATACCAGCCGCAGGCCGTAACCGGGTACGTGCTGGCCTGCTCGCCGTCGAAGAAGGCTATCGCCACAGAGGGAATGGCAAAGAAGCGATGGATGTCCTGGGAAATTGCGCTGACCAGGCCTTCGCGGTCGAGATGGGCCAGCACCGAGTTAGTGATGTCCACCAGAATGCGATATTCGTCGCGCTCATCTTTTAATTGATGAAAGAATTCCAGCAGTTCCGGATCGATGCCGGAATTAATCATGGCGATCAAATGATTATTCCATTCACTGCTTGTAATGGGAATGGTTCTTATTTTCTTGCCACCTAACTTCTTTACATCATTCATCGTATTAGCCTGGTTGGGAGAAATTGCTGATTGCCACCAGGGCTCAGCAACCCTATTTGAGATCAGTATTTGCGGGCTGCGTGCAATATAAGATACCCCTTAAGGATCATTCGTTGATATCGATGGGTAGTTTGCGCATTCAGGCCATTTTTAAGGGGAGAAAAGGGTGACCAACGTTTTACTTTGTGTCGGCAATAGTATGATGGGTGACGACGGTGCCGGTCCGTTACTGGCTGAAATGTGTGCCGCACAGCCGAAAGGCGACTGGCAAGTGTTTGACGGCGGCAGCGCGCCAGAAAGAGAAGTGGCGGCAATTCGTGAACTTAAGCCAGAGCGGTTGTTGATTATTGATGCAACTGATATGGGGCTCGAACCCGGTGATATCCGCATTGTGGACCCGGAGGACATTGCCGAAATGTTCCTGATGACCACCCACAACATGCCGCTTAACTACCTGATTGAGCAGCTGGAAGAGGATATCGGCGAGGTCATTTTTGTCGGTATTCAGCCGGATATTGTTGGTTTTTATTACCCGATGACGGAGAAAGTGAAGGCGGCGGTTGAAGTGGTGTATCAGCGGCTGGAAGGCTGGCAAGGTGACGGTGGGTTTGAGCGACTGTAGCTGTTATTACCCTCACCCCGGCCCTCTCCCTGAAAGGGAGAGGGAGCAAACCGGCTCAGTTCAGTTCCCTCGCCCCTTTGGGGAGAGGGTTAGGGTGAGGGGACAATCAGCTCAAATCCGTCCCATTACTCGCAATCACTTTCTTATACCACCAGAAAGATTTCTTACGGGTGCGGGCCAGCGTGCCGTTGCCTGCGTCATCACGATCAACGTACACAAAGCCGTAGCGCTTGCTCATCTCCCCGGTCGATGCGGCGACCAAATCAATGCAGCCCCAGGTGGTGTAACCGATAACCGGAATACCATCGTCAATGGCTTCGCCCATCGCCTGGATATGTTCGCGCAGGTAGCTGATGCGGTAGTCGTCGTTGATGTCGCCGTTGGCTTCCACAACGTCTTTTGCGCCGAGGCCGTTTTCCACCAGGAACAGCGGTTTCTGGTAGCGGTCGTACATCATGTTCATGGTGATGCGCAGGCCGAGCGGGTCGATGCCCCAGCCCCATTCGCTGGCTTTGATGTGCGGGTTTTTCAGCGACTTCACGATGTTTGCCGCGTTGGTGTTATTGGCGTTCATGTCCGCCGAAGCGCAGCGTGAGGCGTAATAGCTGAACGAAACGAAATCGACCGTGTTTTTGAGGATGTCATCATCTCCCGGTGCCTTCTCAATCACCACGCCTTTTTCGCGGAACACGCGCGCAGAATAGGCCGGATAAGCCCCGCGCGCCTGCACGTCGATAAAGAACAGGTTCTCGCGGTCTTTCTCCAGCGCCATCCACACATCTTCCGGCTTGCAGGAGTAAGGGTAGAAATTGCCACCCGCCAGCATGCAGCCGACCTGGTTTTGCGGGTTCACCTCATGGGCGATTTTGGTCGCCAGCGCGCTGGCAATCAGCTCGTGGTGCGCGGCCTGATACTTCACCTGATCCTGATTTTCACCTTCTTCAAACACCAGCCCCGCCCCGGAGAAGGGGCTGTGCAGCATGATGTTGATTTCGTTGAAGGTGAGCCAGTACTTCACCAGCCCATCGAAGGCTTCAAAACAGGTACGCGCGTAGCGGGCAAAGAAATCCACCATTTTTCGGTTGCGCCAGGAGCCGTATTCCACCACCAGATGCATCGGCACGTCGAAGTGGCACAGCGTGACCAGCGGTTCGATATTGTACTTTTTGCACTCCAGGAACAGGTCGCGATAAAACGCGATACCTTCTTCGTTTGGCGTCAGCTCATCGCCGTTGGGATACAGACGAGCCCAGGCGATAGACGTGCGAAAGACGGTGAAGCCCATCTCCGCCATCAGGGCGATATCTTCCTTATAGCGATGATAAAAATCGATGGCCTGATGGCTTGGGTAGTACTCGTCCTCGCGCAGGCTAAAGCGTTTTTCCAGCCCCAGTTTGACCGGCATACGGTTTGCGCCGTGCGGGATCATATCGACGGTGGTTAGCCCCTTTCCGCCTTCCTGATAAGCGCCTTCAGACTGGTTCGCGGCCAGCGCGCCGCCCCATAAAAATCCTTGCGGAAACATGAATTACCTCGCTTCTATCGGTTGAACGGTCGCGGAAACGCCCTGAGCCTGGCGTACTTTTTCCGCTTCTTCGACCGGAATGTCTTCAAACCCTAACAGCAATGTCAGGACAAAGGAGAGCACCACGGCCAGCGCCATCACCCCAAACACCCACACGATGGTCATCGGATTGGCAGGATCAAAGAACTGCACGCTGGTGAACAGCCCGGGTGCAGCCATCGAATGGCTCGCCAGCCCCGCAATACCGGCGACGGCGCCACAAACAAAACCGCTGATTAAGCTTGCGATAAGCGGACGCTTCAGGCGGATCGCCACGCCGTAAAGTGCCGGTTCGGAGATGCCCGCCAGAATGGCGGAAGCCGCAGCGGCAAGCGCGGTCTGACGCAGTTCCGGGTTTTTCGTTTTCCACGCGACGGCAAGCGACGAGCCGCCGAGCGACAGGTTGGCGCCAATTTCTGACGGCATCACCATGCCTTCTTTGCCGGTGGTGGCAATGGTCTGAATGATGGTCGGTGTAAAGACGCGGTGCATCCCGGTCATCACCAGCAGCGGCCACAGTGCGCCCATGATGGCGACAGAAAGCCAGCCGAGGTAGTCGTGAACGGTGTACACCAGCGCGGAAATGGCGGTACCAATCCAGATGCCAATCGGGCCAATCAACAGGATAGCCAGCGGGGCGGCAATCAGCACAATCAGCATCGGCTTGAAGAAGTTTTTCGTGACCGCCGGTGTGATTTTGTCGACCCAGCGTTCAATGTACGACAGGCACCAGGTCATCACCAGCGCCGGGATAACGGTGTAGGTGTATTTCACCGCCGTGACCGGAATAAAGGCGAACTCAACGTGTTCCCCCTGCGCGGCTTTCGCCATCAGCTCAATAAAGCTCGGATGCACCAGCACGCCTGCAATCGCAATGGCGAGCGACATGTTGGTTTTGAATTTCACCGCAGCGGAAGCGGCCACCATCAGCGGCAGGAAGAAAAACGCGCCATCGCCGATGACGGTCAGAATGGTCAGCGTCGGCGTGCCTTTGGCGAGAACACCGGACATCTCCAGCACCATCGCTAGCAGTTTCACCATGGAGCCACCGATGATCGCCGGGATCAGCGGGGACATGGTGCCGATCAGCGCATCAAGGATGCCTGCACCCACGCGGCGCAGCGTCCATTTTTGCGGATTTTGCTCCACGGCGGGCTGAAGATTTCCCGGCAGCAGGGCCATCACCTCTTTGTATGCCTGTGAAACGGTATTGCCGATAATCACCTGGCACTGGTTATCGCTGCGCACCACGCCGAGCACGCCGCTCAGGGCTTTCAGCGTGGCAACCTCCGCAAGCGTTGGGTCATTCAGCACAAAGCGCAGACGCGTCATGCAGTGAGTGGCGGCGGCGATATTGTCGGCACCCCCGAGCGCGGACAGAACATCCTGAGCCAGCGCGGCATAGTTTTTTGACATCGGGTTAATCCATCTTGGTGTGGTTAATCTTTGTGTAGGAAACCGGTTCCACAAAATCATGAAGAGATCGCATTGATGAAACAAGAGTGAAAGGCGATCTATTTTATTTTCGTGATAGCGATCACCGAAGATCGCGATTGCTGAAAATCCTCAGATCCTGAAGTACACTGCCTGCACTTTTTTCAGACGGATGAGCAACATGACAACGATGCTGGAAGTGGCGAAGCGCGCTGGCGTGTCGAAAGCCACCGTATCCCGCGTGCTGTCGGGCAATGGTTATGTCAGCCAGGACACCAAAGACAGAGTGTTCAAGGCGATTGCGGAGAGCGGCTATCGCCCCAATCTGCTGGCGCGAAACCTGGCAACGAAAAAAAGCCAGACGCTCGGGCTGGTGGTCACCAACACGCTGTATCACGGGGTCTACTTCAGCGAACTGCTGTTTCATGCGGCACGCCTGACAGAAGATCAGGGCCGCCAGCTGATCCTCGCCGATGGCAAACACAGCGCAGAAGAGGAAAGGGCGGCGATTCAGTACCTGCTCGATCTGCGCTGCGATGCGATCATCATTTATCCGCGATTCCTGACCCCCGATGAGATGGATGACATCATCCGCAACCACGAGCAGCCGATCATGGTGCTCAATCGTCGCCTGCGGCAAAACGGCAGTCACTGCGTCTGGTCAGATCAAAAAGCCTCAAGCCAGATGGCGATGGAACAGTTGATTCAGCAGGGCCACAGGGATATCGCGTTTATCACCGGTTCTCTGGATTCGCCGACAGGGATTGAGCGTCTCGCAGGCTACAAAGAGGCGCTGAACAGCCACGGTATCGCCGTGCGGGATGAGCTGATTACCAAAGGGAAATGGACCCCGGCGACAGGGGCGGCGGGCGTGGAAACGTTGCTTGAACGCAACGTGTCTTTCAGCGCCCTGGTCGCCAGTAACGATGACATGGCGATTGGCGCGATGAAGCAACTCCATGCCAAAGGCGTACGCGTGCCTGAACAGGTCTCTGTGATAGGCTTTGATGATGTGGCGCTGGCGCCCTACACCATTCCGGCGCTCTCCAGCGTGAAAATTCCGGTCACCGCCATGATTGAAGAAACCATCAACCGCCTGATATTTATGCTGGATGGCGGCGAATTCAATCTCCAGCACGCCTTCCCCGGCGAGCTTATCATGCGTGATTCCGTCACTACCGGCCCCTTTGCCTGACCGTCTCTCCTGTCGTCGTCATAAGTGACGATGACAGGCTGACACTTCACAGACGAAATCGTTAATCTATTGATAAATAGTCATTTTAATAATGGCGCGGAAAATGCATAGCCCCAGCCTTAACGCGAAATGCTGGAGGAGTGGATGAACCGTTTCATCATCGCGGAAGCGAGCAAATGTATTGGCTGTCGCACCTGTGAAGTGGCTTGCGCCGTGGCGCATCAGGAAGATCAGGACTGCGCGGCGTTAACCCCGCAAACTTTTTTGCCCCGAATCCATGTCATCAAAGGTGTGAATATTTCCACCGCGACAGCCTGTCGCCAGTGTGAAGATGCGCCCTGTGCCAACGTTTGTCCTAACAACGCCATCGCCCGTGAAAACGGGTTTGTTCATGTGATGCAGGAACGCTGCATTGGCTGCAAAACCTGCGTGGTCGCTTGTCCTTATGGCGCGATGGAAGTCGTGGTTCGCCCGGTCATTCGCACCAGCGGGTTTGGCATGAAGGTGAAGATGGAAAAAGCGGAGGCCAACAAGTGCGACCTCTGCCATACCCGCAAAGAAGGCCCGGCCTGTATTGCTTCCTGCCCAACGTTCGCCCTGACGTGTATTGACCGCATGGCGCTTGAAAAACTGAATGAAGAAAAACGCCGCCGCACTGCGCTGGCCTGGTGATAGCACGATGAACGGAATTGCCCTTCGCGTGCGGGGCAAAGTGCAGGGCGTAGGGTTTCGGCCGTTTGTCTGGCAGGTTGCGCAGCAGTTAGCGCGCTGCGGTGACGTCAGCAACGACGGCGAGGGCGTGCTGGTGCACCTTGTCGGTGCAGATAACGGTTTTGTTGCTCATTTGCAGCGCCATTGCCCCGCACTGGCGCGTATCGATTCCATGGACATCACGCCGTATCACTGGGAGACTCTGCCCGAAGATTTCAGCATTCGCGCAAGCGGTGCAGGAGCCATGAGCACCCAAATCGTGCCGGATGCAGCGACGTGTCCGGCCTGTCTTGCTGAAATGAATGACCCGCGCAACCGGCGCTACCGTTATCCGTTTATCAACTGCACTCACTGCGGCCCGCGTTTTACCATCATTCATGCCATGCCCTACGACCGCCCCTTTACCGTGATGGCGGCGTTTCCACTTTGTCCGGCTTGCGAGAAAGAGTATTGCGATCCGCGGGATCGCCGCTTTCATGCCCAGCCCGTGGCCTGTGTCGGGTGCGGCCCGCAGCTGAGCTGGCAAGACGATACGGCAATGGTGTACGGCGAAGCGGCGCTGATGGCGGCAGTGGGGAAGATTGCGCAAGGCGGTGTAGTCGCGGTGAAAGGACTAGGCGGTTTTCATCTTGCCTGCGATGCCGGAAATGCTTCTGCCGTTGCGCTGCTGAGAGCGCGCAAGCATCGCCCGACAAAGCCGCTGGCGGTGATGGTGGCGCAGTCAGAAGGTTTTTCCTCTCAGGCACAAAAGTTGCTTACCTCTCCGGCGTCGCCGATTGTGCTGGTCGCGAAAAATGTCGTCAATGGGCTGTGTGAAGGGATTACGCCAGGGCTTGATGAGGTTGGCATTCTGCTGCCATCGAACCCCATTCAGCACTTGTTGATGCAGGCGCTGAAGCGCCCTTTGGTGATGACTTCAGGCAATCTCAACGGCAGGCCTCCGGCTATCAGTAATGAGGATGCGCTCAGGGATCTGGCGCAGATAGCAGACGGATTTCTGCTGCATAACCGCGATATCGTTCAGCGGATGGATGACTCCGTCCTGCGTGAAAGCGGCGAAATGCTGCGTCGGGCGCGGGGCTATGTGCCGGATGCCATGCCGCTTCCTGCTGGCTTCAACGACATCCCGCCCATGCTTTGCTGCGGGGCAGACATGAAAAACACCTTCTGTCTGGTGCGCGGCAAAGAGGCGGTGTTGAGCCAGCATCTTGGTGATTTAAGCGAACAAGGTGTGGAAGCGCAGTGGCAAAAGGCGCTGACGCTGATGCAGTCGATTTATGATTTTCAGCCCCAAAAAGTCGTCGTGGATGCGCATCCTGGCTATCGCTCCGGGCAGTGGGGCAGAGCGCTCGGCCTGCCGTTTGAGGAAGTGTTCCACCATCACGCCCACGCCGCAGCCTGTATGGCGGAACATGGCTGGCCGCTCGAAGGGGGAGACGTTATTGCGTTGACGCTCGACGGCATTGGAATGGGCGAAAAAGGTGAGCTGTGGGGCGGGGAGTGCCTGCGGGTGAACTACCGCCAGTTTGAACGGCTTGCGGGTTTACCTGCGGTGGCTTTGCCGGGCGGTGATTTAGCCGCTCGCCAGCCGTGGCGCAACTTACTGGCGCAGGGGATGGCGTTCGTGCCTGAGTGGCAATCACGATTGCCGCTGGATAATCACCCGGCAGCAGCGCTGGCGCGTGCCGTGGAAAGAGGCATTAACGCGCCGCTCGTTTCCTCTTGTGGACGGCTGTTTGACGCGGTTGCCAGTAGCCTTGGTTGCACTACTGAGCCGCTCAGTTATGAAGGGGAAGCGGCCTGCCAGCTTGAAGCGTTAGCCCGCCAAAGCGCAGGAGGGAAACACCCTATTGTGCTGCCGTGGCGAAACGGGGCGCTGGAGATGGCGGCCTTCTGGCAATCATGGCTCGGCTGGCCTGCGGCAAACGCTGAAAAAGCCTGGGCGTTTCATGACGCGCTGGCTTGTGGCCTGGCTGACATGCTGCGCCATTTTGCCCGGCAGGCCCAAATCCGCACGCTGGTCTTTGGCGGTGGCGTGCTGCATAACCAGCTTCTTCGTGAGCGGCTGGCGTTTTATCTGACTGGTTTTACACTTTTATTTCCGCATCGGTTGCCGGCAGGCGACGGCGGTATTTCATTTGGGCAGGCGGTCATCGCGGCTGCCCGCTGGCAGAAAGAAAGGAAGGGATGATGCTGATTAGGCTTTTACGTCAACAACCTCGTGCGGCGCTGCTGGTAGGCGCGCTGCTGCTGGCGAATGGGTTGGCCTGGTGCTGGGCCTGGCAGGTGTTTGGTCACAGCGGGGCGCTGATGGCGGCCAGCCTGCTGGCGTGGGGATACGGCCTGCGCCATGCGGTGGATGCCGACCACATTGCCGCCATCGACAGCGTCACGCGTAAAATGATGCAGCAGGGCAAACGCCCGTTCGGCGTCGGGGCCTGGTTCTCCCTCGGGCACTCTTCCATCGTGGTGCTGGCATCGGCTGCGATTGCCGCGACGGCCACCGCTTTTCAGCAAAAAATGGGCTGGTTTCATGATACCGGCAGCCTGATTGGCACGGCGGTATCGTCCCTTTTCTTACTGGCGATGGCCTTTATAAACCTGATTATTCTGCGCAGCGTGTGGCGCAGCTTCCGGGCCTTCCGTCAGGGCAAGCCGTTTACGGCGGACGTGGCGGCCAGCGGCGGGATGATGAGCTGGCTGTTTGGCAAAACTTTTCGCCTGATTGGCAAAAGCTGGCACATGTATCTGGTGGGCTTTCTCTTCGGGCTGGGCTTCGACACCGCGACAGAAATTGGCGTGCTGGGCATCACCGCTGCCAGCGCTTCCAGCGGGATGTCCATCTGGAGCATCATGATTTTCCCGGCGCTGTTTGCAAGCGGCATGGCGCTTATCGACACGCTGGATAACGTGCTGATGGTCGGCGCCTACGGGTGGGCATTCAATAAGCCGCAGCGCAAGCTCTATTACAACATGACGATCACCGGCACTTCCGTGGTGGTCGCGCTGTTTATCGGCGGGCTGGAAGCGTTAGGGCTGTTGATGGACAAGTTTGGTTTCAGCGGGGGGATATGGAAAGTCGTGGGTGCGCTGAACGAGAATCTCGGCAACGCAGGTTTTGTGGTTATCGGCCTGTTTGTCGCCTGCTGGATTGTGTCACTGGTGGTGTACCGCTGGCGAGGGTATGACGCACTTCCCTGTGCGTGAAGCGATTACAGTAATTTCAGCAATGTGAAGGCCTCTTTCATTCGGCCTTCACTCACCACAAATCCTCGTAATTTTCCGTCGCGGTCTGTTCCTTTCGCCACCATCCCTTCTGCGCTGCTGGCGAGAGTCCACTCCAGATCATCACGCTGCGTTTCCCCCGCCAACTGTAATGGCAGCAGAGGCGTTTTAATTTTCACCAGCATCGGCGGCAGTTTCAGCTCGGTGGTATCGCCCAACAGCGTTTTCGCAAGCGTCAGTGAACTCAGCAGAATGGGCTGCAGGAAGGGAAGAAGCCTGCCCATGATTTCTGCGCAGTCGCCCAGGGCGTAAATATGCGGATCGCTGGTTTGCAACTGAGCGTTGACCACAATCCCGCGGTTTACTGTGACTCCCGCACGCTGCGCAAGGGCGGTTTCAGGACGTAAACCCGTTGCGGCGACGACGGCATCAACATCGAACAGTTGCTCTGTATTGAGCGTCACCTGAATGCCCGTGCTGCGTTGGGTCAATGCCTGAACCTGACGATTAAGCCGCAGCTCCGCACCGTTTTGCGTGAGGCAATGTTGCAGACGGCTGCTGACTTCCGGCGGCATGAGCGAGGCGAGCAGGCTCGCTGAGCTGTCGACCACGGTGACGGCTTTCCCCGCGCGGAGAAAATCCATCGCCAGCTCGCAGCCAATCAGGCCGCCGCCCAGGATCAGTATTCGCTTTGCCTCACACAACGCTCTGCGCGCCGCTGCATATTCCTGCTGACTGTTCAGCGTGAGCAGCAACTCCTTTCCCACAATCGGCGGTATTGCCGTTCTGGCCCCGGTTGCCAGCACCAGTTTGTCATAGCGCCAGCTTTGATCGGCGCTCTTAACCTTTTGGGCCTGCGGATCGATCTCCGTAATCCAGGTGTTCGGGAACAGGCGCAGGTTGTACTGTTCGGCAAAGTCGCCCGCCGTTTGTAATGTCAGATCCTCTGCCTGCAGATCGCGACTGATTACATGACTGAGGTCCGGCTTGTTGTACTCGTCGATGCTGTCGGCCGCGATCAGCGTTAACGGCACCTGAGCGTCCTGTTTGCGGATATTTTTCACCAGCTGGCGAGCGGCAAATCCTGAGCCGAGGATAACGATGCCGTGCGTCATTTTGCCTCCGTTGCCAGCACGTCGAACACCTCTTTGCCAAGCGAACATTCCGGACACAGGAAGTTATCCGGCACGTCGCTCCACGGTGTACCCGGAGCAACATCCTGGTTCGGTTCGCCCGTGACGGGATCGTAAATCCACTGGCAGACGCTGCACTGCATGCAGGGGCCAAGATCGGCAGTTTCTGTTTGCGGCTGTTCTTCAGCAACGGAGGAAACGGCAGGCAGCGGTGACAGCGCCCACTGACGGGCGATTTCACGGCCATGTTCACGGCAAACGTCCAGTGCGTCGAGGTCAGGACGCCATTTGGCCTTCAGGCTTAATGACATCTCAAACCCGGCATCCTGAAGCCTTGTGGAAAGCCGATCGACCGCACCGCCGCTCCAGCCATGTGAACCAAAGGCGCTGGCGCGCTTATTGCGAAAACGCAGGCCGGTCATCTCCTCCACCAGTCCTGCAATTTTCGGCATCATCACATTGTTCATGGTCGAGGTACCCGCCAGCACGCCTTTAGAGCGGAAGACGTTGGTTAACACCTCATTCTTATCGCTACGGGAAACGTTAAAGATTTTTACGGCCACCCGGGGATCGACTTCGTTGATGCCCTGGGCAATGGCGTCGGCCATCATGCGCGTGTTGTTCGACATGGTGTCGTAGAAAATCGTGATCCGATCTTCCTGATAATCTGCCGCCCATTTCAGGTACAGCTCGACGATCTGCGTCGGGTTATCGCGCCAGACCACGCCGTGAGAGGTCGCTATCATATCGACGGGCAAATTGAAGCCGAGGATCTCGGTGATTTTTGGCGTCACCAGACGGCTGAACGGCGTGAGGATATTGGCATAGTAGCGCTGGCACTGCTCAAACAGTTCAGTCTGATCCACTTCATCGTTGAACAGGCGTTCGTCGCAATAATGCTGGCCGAACGCGTCGTTGCTGAACAGTACAGCGTCGCCTGTCAGGTAGGTCATCATGCTGTCCGGCCAGTGCAGCATGGGGGTTTCCACAAAAATGAGCTGTTTGCCATTGCCAATGTCGAGCGTATCGCCCGTTTTCACCACCCGGAAATCCCACTCAGGATGATGATGATGACCGTTAATGGAGTCGATGGCGTTGGCAGTGCAATAGATGGGCGTGTCCGGAATGCAGGACATCAGCTCGGTCAGCGCGCCCGCATGATCTTCTTCGGCGTGATTAATGATGATGCAGTCGATATCGGCAAGGTCGATTTCTGCCCGCAGGTTCTGCACGAAGTCGCGGCTGAATTTATGATCGACGGTGTCAATCAGCACGTTTTTTTCTTCGCGGATCAGATAGCTGTTGTAGCTGCTGCCGCGCAGGGTTTTGTATTCGGTGCCGTGAAAATCACGAACTTCCCAGTCGCGTTGCCCAACCCAATGAATATTATTTTTAACGTGAATAGCCATAACGTCCTCAGTCACTCTTTTGGTTCGTAAAAGTGGTCTGACTATTACAAGTTACGTGCCAGTTTTTATCTTATTGATTTATAATTATTTTAAATATTTCCTGTTGCTGATGTTTGTCATTATGACTATCCTTTATGTTGTCAAAAAGACAATGAGCAGAGTCATAATGACCATGAGGCCGGTATGAGTTTCTCCACCGAAGCGTTGGCGAAAATCGCCATCGAGTTGCAAAGCGATATCGGACACCCGGATCGCTTTTCCCGCCTGATAACGACCCTGCGCCAGCTGCTGGGGTGCGATGCGTCAGCGCTGCTGCGTTACGACGCGCATCAGTTTATTCCGCTGGCGATTGACGGGCTGGCAAAAGACGTGCTGGGGCGGCGGTTTTCGCTGGAAGGCCATCCGAGGCTGGAAGCGATTGCCCGCGCCGGGGATGTGGTGCGTTTTCCGGCAGACAGCGATTTGCCCGATCCCTATGACGGCCTGATCCCCGGGCAAGAGAGCTTAAAGGTTCACGCCTGTCTTGGATTGCCGCTTTTTGCCGGGCAAAACCTGATCGGCGCGTTGACGCTGGACGGCATGGATGAGCATCAGTTCGACAGCTACAGCGATGAGGAATTAAGGTTGATTGCAGCCCTGGTATCGGGGGCGTTAAACAACGCGCTGCTGATTGCCCGTCTGGAGAGTCAGAACGTGCTGCCGGGTCAGTCGGGGGACGTTGCCGCGACGGGAGAACAGGAGATCATTGGTCTTTCGTCCCCCATGCTGCAGCTGAAAAAAGAGATTGAGATTGTTGCAGCGTCCGATCTGAATGTGTTGATTGGCGGCGAAACGGGCACCGGGAAAGAGCTGGTGGCCAGGGCCATTCATCAGCATTCGCTTCGTGCAGCGCATCCGTTGGTGTACCTCAACTGCGCGGCGCTGCCGGAAAGCGTGGCGGAAAGTGAGCTGTTTGGGCATGTGAAAGGGGCGTTCACCGGAGCCATTAGCCACCGTAGCGGGAAATTTGAGATTGCGGATCGCGGCACGCTGTTCCTTGATGAGATTGGCGAACTGTCGTTGTCGCTTCAGGCCAAACTGCTGCGTGTTTTACAGTATGGCGATATTCAGCGAGTCGGGGATGATCGCAGCCTGAGAGTGGACGTGCGTGTGCTGGCAGCAACGAACCGGGATCTGCGTGAAGAAGTGCTGGCCGGGCGCTTTCGCGCGGATCTGTTCCATCGCCTGAGCGTGTTCCCGCTTGCCGTTCCATCCCTGCGGGAGCGCGGCGATGATGTTGTGCTGCTGGCAGGGTATTTCTGTGAGCAGTGCCGTCTGCGAATGGGGCTTTCGCAGGTGGTCCTGAACCCGGCCGCGCGCGCGCAGCTGAAAACTTACGGCTGGCCTGGCAATGTGCGGGAACTGGAACATGCGATTCATCGGGCTGTGGTGCTGGCGCGTGCAGCCCGAACGGATGATAGCGTGGTGCTCACACCGGGGCATTTTTCTCTCGAAGCGTCTTCACCACCGGTGGTGCAGAGTAACCCGGTTCATGTTGAAGCCGTCAACTTACGAGAAGCCACTGAAGCATTCCAGCGCCAGACCATTACGCAGGCGCTGGAAAGTCAGCAACACAACTGGGCCGCCGCGGCCCGGGCGCTATCACTGGACGTTGCCAACCTGCATCGGCTGGCAAAACGTCTGGGGATGAAGGATTAGAGGATGCCTGCCTGGTAGAAATCCTGCAGGTTGATTGCGCCGCAAAGGTGACCGTCTTTATCGACCACTGGCGCGGCAGCAATTTTACGTTTCATTAGCTCGTCTTTGGCATCGACGGCGCGGCTGTCGGCTTCGAGCGTGACGCCGCCCTGGGTCATCGCTTCTGACACTGCCGCTTCCAGCTTGCCGCCACCGACCAGCCAGCGACGCAAATCGCCATCGGTAAACACGCCTTTGACCTTCGCGCTGTCATCACACACGGCAACCAGACCCAGCCCGGTGCGGCTTAATTCCAGCATCGCGTCCATCACGCTTGTCGTCAGTCTGACCTGCGGGATCTGGTCGTCGGTGCGCATCAGGTGATGAACTTTGTTCAGCAGGCGCGCGCCCAGAGCGCCAGCAGGATGAGAGCGAGCAAAATCTTCTTCATTAAAGCCGCGCGCCTGCATGACGGCCATCGCCAGCGCGTCGCCCATCATCAGGGTATTGACGGTGCTCGACGTGGGGGCCAGATGCATCGGGCAGGCTTCACGCTCAACGGCGATATCCAGCACTGCGGCAGCCGCAAGACCCAGGGGCGAGCCAGGTTTGCCGGTCATCGCCAGCAGGGTTATCGATTTCTCTTTCAGGCGTGGCACGATGAAATCCAGCTCTTTCGCCGTGCCGGAATAGGAGATAAACAGCATCACATCGCGGCTTTCAATCATGCCTAAGTCACCGTGCAGCGCTTCTGCCGGGTGAACGAAGAACGCGGGCGTTCCGGTGCTGGCGAGCGTGGCGGCGATCTTTTTACCGATATGCCCGGATTTGCCAATCCCGGCGACGATCACTTTGCCTTTGCACTCCAGCAGCGCTTTTGCGGCACGGATAAAGTCGTCGCCCAGACGATCCGGCAGGCGGCTCGCTTCTTCCAGCTCGATTTGCAGGGTCTGACGACCGGCGTTCAACAGCAGGTTATTCATGACGTTCTCCGGTAATAATGACGTTGATGCCTTTGGCTTCCAGCGCCTGTTTAAAGGTCGGTTCGATGCCTGCATCGGTGATCAGGGTGTCGACGCTTTCCAGGCTGCAAACAATGTTCGGGCTTTTGCGGCCAAACTTGGACGAGTCCGCCATCAGAATGACTTCGCGGGCCGCATTACACATGGCTTTACTGACGCTGAACACTTCGTTGAAGGTGGTGACGCCCGCGTTGAGATCGATGCCGTCGGTGCCCATAAACAGCTTGTCGAAGCTGAAATGCTCAAAGGCATTTTCCGCCAGCTGCCCGTGAAAAGAGGCGGATTTTTTTCGGAACGTGCCGCCTGGCATCAGAATGGTTTGTTCGTTATCGAATTCAGAAAGGGCGTTGACGATATGCAGGCTGTTGGTCATCACGGTGATGTTGTTGAAGCGGCTCAGCATCGGCACCATCTGCAACACGGTGCTGCCTGCGTCGAGGATTATCGAGTCGCCGTCATGGATAAAGGCCACGGCGGCTTGCGCGATAAGCTGTTTCTGAGAGGTGTTGATCAGCGTTTTGTGGTCAATTGGCGGATCGGCTTCATCTTTGTTGAGCACCACGCCACCGTAGGTTCGGATCACCGCGCCGGTGTTTTCCAGCGCGACTAAATCTTTGCGGATGGTGGTGCCGGTGGTGTCAAAGTAAAGGGCTAAGTCCTCTACCGAGCATTTTCCCTGCTTTTGCAGATGCTCGATAATGGCCGCCTGGCGCTGCCGTGGTTTCATGGGCGCTGAGTTCCTTAAGTTGCGAAATGATAATTTCGCAAGCTTAGAGCGTTTACAACGAAATTATCTATGTTTCAATTTAAGCGCTAATGATAGAGCATTCTGACAGCTCTGATCATGGGGAAAGATCACATCAGGCTCGATTTGCTGCCATGGCTGCCCTTTTAGTGCGGCAATTTTTTGGGTTCGGGCGAAAACCGTTAAGCCTCGCATGATCAGCGAATCGGAAATTATCCCCTGTTGATCCACGGCGACGGCGATGACCACTCTTGGCTTAAAGCGCCCGCCAGAACGGCCCACGCCGATGGCACCAAGCTGTGCGAGCTTGTCGAAAGCCTGATTGAACTGATGAATCTGCCAGCCGCCGAGTGCCAGTTGGCAAATCCAGGCGATGGCGGCAACGGTGATAAGCGCGGTGACCATAAATTTCTCCTGTCGTTTTAACCGTTCGCATTGCCCGGCGGCGGGCCTACAAAATCTGGCCCTGCCGCCGGGAAACACAATCAGAACATCACCTGTCCACCGGTCACATTAATAGACTGCCCGGTGCAATAAGAGGCTTTGTCACTGGCATAGAACAGCAGCGTGTTGAGGACATCCTGATAGTCACAGCCGCGTTTAAGCGGCACTTTGTCGATGTAATACTGCTCCACCTCTTCCGGCTTGATGCCGAGCTTGGTGGCATATTGCGGAAGCAGAGACTGGAACATCGGCGATTTCAGCAGGTTGCCGAGCATCAGCGCGTGAACGGTTATTCCGTATTCTGCTAAATCGAGCGCCAGAGATTGCGTCAGGCCCACGCCGCCGAATTTCGCTGCGCTGTAGCCGGAGTTGTGCTTGCTGCCCACTTTGCCGGATTTCGAGTTGATCTGAATGATGCGTCCCTGAATGCCGTCGCGGATCATCAGGCGGGAAAACTCACGAGCGCAGAGGAAATACCCCACCAGATTCACCTGCAACGCGCGGTCAAAATCACCCAGCGCGACGTCGCTAATAAAGCCTGCTTTGGCAATTCCGGCACTGTAGACCAGCAAATCAATGCGGTTAAAAATCTCGTCCACGCCGTGCGCCAGTGCCATCACGCTTTGCTCGCTGGTGGCATCGGCGCCAAACCCGTAGGCCACGCCTTCACCAAACTCCTGGTTAATGGCGCTGGCAACCCGGGCTGCTTTTTCGCTTTGAATATCGACCACCGCAACGCGATAGCCTTCTGCGGCCAGCCCACGGCAAAGGAACTCCCCTAAGGTTTGTCCTCCACCAATGACAACGGCAACCTGATTCATACTTCTCTCCTTAAATTATGCAACGAATGTGAGTGTGCAGCCGGTGGCAAGCGCCTGTGGCACGGGGCCATCTACGTGGACGGTGCCCGGGTATTCCGCTTCATGCTGTCCATCGAAGCGCAGCGTAATGTGGCCCAGCTCGCGCAGATTCTGCTCAGCGACGTCGCCGACGGCGGTGACGGGATAATGTTTGTCGCCCAGCTGTAACTCGCCGCCTGGCAGCAGGGCACCGGTGAGCGTGCCGTGACAGTGAATGAAGCAATATTCTTCAATGTCGGCCGGAGCGCCTTCGCGAAAGGTGATGAGCATGCTGTCGCCCAGCGCCTCGCTGGCGCTTTGGCCAATGCGGGTGATAGTGGTCTGATAAATGACGGACATGGGTCACTCCTTATTGATAGATAAAGCCAGAGACAAACCAGGCGATCAGCACCGTTGGCGCACCGGTGAGAAAACGGCCGACCAGCACGGAAGGCACGCCAACGCGAACGGTGTCCTGTTTGGCTTCGGCTAGCGAAAGCCCAACGGGAATAAAGTCGCAGGCAGCCTGGGCGTTAATCGCAAAGAGAGCGGGCAGGGCGAGGTGAGGGGGAATATGCCCGAGCCCGATTTGTACCCCAATCAGCACGCCGATAACCTGAGCAATCACCGCGCCAGGGCCGAGGAAAGGTGAAAGCAGCGGGAAGGAACAAATGAGTGCCAGCGTCACCAGCCCGAGCGGGTGGCTGGCGAGCGGAGCCAGACCGTGTGCAATCCAGTCGCCAAGGCCTGACGCCATGATGATGCCGATCAGCGCCGAGACGAACGCCATAAAAGGCAGGATTGTCTTCAGCACGGTGTCGATGGTGTCGCGGCCGGACTGGAATAACACGGCAACCGCAGACCCCATTCCCATGCCCACTTTCGCCAGCAATCCGTCGCTTTGTTCCGTGATTTTTTTGCTGGTGTCGTACTCACGCGGCGCGGTGCTGGCACGAGAGTTTTGCGGCGTAGCGGAGCTTTCAATCAGCTGAATGTTTTCCACTTTCACGCCGGAGACATAAATATCCTCCACGATGTACTGCGCCATCGGCCCGGATTTTCCGGTCGAATGAATGTTGATGGTAGGAATGCGTCGTTTGGGATAGAGACCGCAGCGCAGCGTGCCGCCGCAGTCGATAACCGCCACGCCAATTTCAGCCTCTGCGGGCTCGCCTTCCTTAAAGCCGTCTACTGCCTGCCAGCCGGTGAGTTCCACCAGTCTGTCGACGATGGCCGGACGGGTGCCTGCGGTGATGTAGACGATTTTTTTCCCTTCGATAACCTCCAGCTCCAGTGGGCCACCCCAGCCGCTGGTGCCTTTTTCAATACGGATGCGGCTCATGCTGTTGCTCCTGAAAGGCGAACGGTTTGGTCAAGCTGGATCCCCATTTTTCGCTCGAAAATGGCGGTAGTCAGATCGGTGACCCAGCCGCGGAAGAAGTTGGTGACCAGACCGACCAGCAGATAGCTCACGGCCAGCGGGCCCAGCGGCAAGCCCAGCGTGGTTAAGCCACTGGCAATGCCGAGATACACGAACAATTCGCCCGGGTTGATGTGCGGAAACAGGCCGTTCATGGAGTGACAGCTGTATGAGGCTGCGGCGTAATAGCTGGGTTTGTAGCGCTCCGGCATAAAGCGCCCAAGGCTCAACGTCATCGGATTACAAAACACAAAAGTCCCGATGAAGGGCAAAACCAGATAACGAGAAACGGGGTTGCCCGCGCAGCGTTGAGCAAATCTTTCAATGCGGGCAGGGCCGATAAAGTTGATCAGCGCATTCATGATAACCAGCAGGCTGATCAGCAGCGGCAGGATCCCGGTCACCATCCCGGTAAACACTTCCCCGCCCTTCTGAAACAGCCCGATGAACCACTCGGCGCCATGGGTAATGGTTTCGATCATTGTTCTCTCCTGTGAGTGTTCTTGTGCAACTGGCTGCAATAATAATCACTTTGAAAGGTTTTGGTGTGTTAGTTAGATCTCAAAATGAAAGATAAAATAATCATTGTGAAAGATTGTGATGAAGTGGCGAGAGGAGAGCAGCGAGAGGTTGAGGCGTAAAAATGAAAGATTTGTTTTTAATGCAGGTAGCGCTTCCTTGCGGACTTCGGGATGCTTTACCATGATTGCCTTTGATGAAATGGCTAAATGGATGTCACATGTTGAAGCGTCGTTATCTGACCTTACTCCCACTCTGCGTGCTGGTTGCGGCCTGTAGCAGCAAACCGAAAACGGCACAAGCGCCTACGGCAACCCCCTCTTCCGGGGGCTTTTTGCTGGAGCCGCAACACAACGTCACGATGATGGGCGGCGACTTTGCGAATAACCCGGCGGCGGAGCAGTTTATTGATTCGATGGTCAGCAAACATGGCTTTGATCGTCAGCAGCTGCATGAAATTCTTTCGCAGGCGAAACGGCTGGATTACGTGCTGCGCCTGATGGACAGGCAGGCGCCGACCGCACAGGTGCCAACCGGGCCGAATGGCGCATGGTTGCGCTATCGCAAACAGTTCATCACCCCGGATAACGTGCAAAACGGCGTGGCTTTCTGGAATCAGTATCAGGATGCGCTGACTCGCGCGTGGCAGGTCTACGGCGTGCCGCCGGAAATCATCGTTGGCATTATTGGGGTGGAAACCCGCTGGGGTCGTGTGATGGGTAAAACCCGCATCCTCGACGCCCTGGCGACGCTTTCCTTCAACTATCCCCGCCGTGCGCAGTATTTCTCCGGCGAGCTGGAAACGTTCCTGCTGATGGCGCGAGACGAGCAGGACGATCCGCTGGATCTGAAAGGCTCTTTTGCGGGCGCAATGGGCTACGGTCAGTTCATGCCGTCTTCCTACAAGCAGTATGCGGTGGACTTCAACGGGGATGGGCACATCAACCTGTGGGATCCGGAAGACGCTATCGGCAGCGTGGCGAACTACTTCAAACAGCATGGCTGGGTGAAGGGCGACCAGGTTGCCGTGCCGGCAATGGGTCAGGCACCGGGTCTGGAGAACGGCTTCAAAACGAACTACAGCGTTTCGCAGCTTTCGGCGGCGGGCCTCTCTCCCACGCAATCTCTGGGCGATCACCAGCAGGCGAGTTTGCTGCGTCTGGACGTGGGTACCGGCTACGAATACTGGTACGGTTTGCCGAACTTCTACGCCATCACCCGTTACAACCACAGCACGCATTATGCGATGGCTGTCTGGCAGCTTGGTCAGGCCGTCGCTATGGCTCGCGCACAGCAGTAAAGCCTTTTTCCCCTCCTGCGGGAGGGGATATCCGAAACATTCCGATACATCCCCGCGTTACATCATCAATTTACAACGTCTCATTAACTTATTATTGTTATGTTATAACATATTTATTTGAGTCGATGACCATGTCGTTTTCCCTGTTTACGTCCTCCGGTTTGCTGCGCCTGGCCTTCGCCGTTGCGCTGCTGGCGTTGCTCTGGGCTGCCACTTATTGGGCGGTACTGTTGCCATGATTGAATTGGATCATCTTGTCGCGGGTTACGACCGCCTTGCCATCACCCCGGCGCTTTGTGGCGTTATCGAAGAGGGCTCGCTGACCGCGATTGTCGGCGTTAATGGCTGTGGGAAATCAACGCTGCTCAAAACCCTGGCCGGATTTATCCCGTCGGTAAGCGGAAGAATGCGCTGGCAGAAACAGCGTCCGGTGATTGGCTGGCTGGCACAACGGCATGCGCTGGAGTCTCAGTTTCCCGTCACGGTGAAGGATGTTGTGAGCCAGGGCGCGTGGCCGCGAGTGTCGCTGTTTCGTGGTCTGAGCGGCGAAATGCGTCGGCGTATTGCACAAGCGCTGGAGAGAGTAGGGCTGACAGCCCTCACTGAAATGCCCATTGAAGCGCTTTCAGGTGGCCAGTTTCAGCGCATGCTTTTTGCCCGTGTCCTGGTGCAGCAAGCGCCGCTCGTGATGCTGGATGAGCCATTCACCGGTATTGATGAGGCCACCAGTCAGCTGTTGATGGAGGTCATTCTCGACATGCATCGCACCGGGCAAACGGTGCTGGCGGTGTTGCATGACAACCTGCGCGTGGCCCGTCATTTCCCTGAAACGCTACTGCTTGAATCGCAACACGCGCTTTGGGGAGAAACAGCGTCAGTGCTTCCGGCCTTTGACCACGCGAGGCGAGCATGATCTGGCACACCTTTTTCCAGCCTTTTATCGAATTTGGTTTTATGCGCCGCGCACTGGTGGTGTGCCTGGCGCTGTCAGTCAGCACCACGATGCTCGGCGTATTCCTGCTGCTTCGTCGAATGAGCCTGATGGGCGATGCGCTTTCGCACGCGATATTGCCCGGCGTGGCGGTGGGGTACCTGTTGAGCGGTATGTCGCTGCTGGCGATGACGATTGGCGGGTTTATCGCCGGGATCGCCGTGGCGCTGATTGCCGGTTGGGTCAGCCGTCGCACGCCGCTGAAAGAAGATGCCAGTTTCGCTGGTTTTTACCTGGGATCGTTGGCGCTGGGGGTCACACTGGTGTCGCTCCGTGGCTCAAGCGTCGACCTGCTTCATTTGCTGTTTGGCTCCATTCTGGCTGTCGACAGCAACGCCGCACTGTTTGTGTCTGCGGTTGCCAGCCTTACGCTCATTGCAATGGCCTTGCTGTATCGCGGCTTTGTCAGTGAAGCATTCGACAGCGCCTGGCTGGAAGTTAACTCGCGCCGCTTGCCCTCGTTGCTGCACGGGGTGTTTCTGGCATTGTTGGTCATCAATCTCGTCGCCGGGTTTCAGGTCCTGGGTACGCTGATGGCCGTGGGCGTGATGATGCTCCCCGCGATCGCCGCGCGCTGCTGGGCGAGAACCTTACCTGTGATTTTGCTGCTTGCCGCAGTGAGCGGAGCCTTCTGTGCCTGGCTCGGATTGAGTTTGTCCTGGTCGGCAAACCTGCCGGCTGGCCCTGCGATTGTACTCACCGCCAGCCTGCTGTTTCTCATTTCACTGTTTTTTGGCACGCGTAGCCGGCTGGCTTTCAGTCTGCGAGCGCTTTTTTGATAAAGGGGATAATGATGAAAAGAACGGGGTTTATTTTAGCGCTGGCGCTAGGGGCGCTATCACCGGGCGTCATGGCAAAAACGCTCAATGTGGTCGCCAGTTTTTCGGTGCTCGGTGATATGGCGCAGCAAGTAGGGGGAGAACACGTGCATGTGGATACGCTTGTCGGCCCGGATGGTGATCCGCATACCTTTGAGCCTTCGCCACAAGACAGCGTGCTTTTAAGTAAAGCTGATGTGGTGGTGGTCAACGGGCTCGGTCTTGAAGGCTGGCTGGACAGGCTGGTGAAGGCTTCGGGCTTTAAAGGCGAGCTGGTTGTCGCTTCACAAGGGGTGAAGACGCATACGCTTGATGAAGACGGGAAAGTCGTTACCGATCCTCATGCCTGGAACAGTGCTGCCAACGGGGCGTTGTATGCACAAAACATTCTCGCCGGGCTGGTGAAAGCCGATCCGCAGGATGAAGCGGCCCTCAACGCCAGCGGACAGGCCTACATTGCGCAGCTCAGGCAAATTGATGGCTGGGCGAAGTCCCGGTTCAGCGCTATCCCGGAAGCTAAGCGTAAAGTCCTGACCAGCCATGACGCCTTTGGTTACTTCGGCCGTGCTTATGGCGTGAGTTTCATGGCGCCGCAAGGATTGTCTTCCGAAAGCGAAGCCAGCGCAGCGCAGGTCGGCCAACTGATTAATCAGATTAAGGCCGACGGTGTGCATACCTGGTTTATGGAAAACCAACTTGACCCACGCCTGGTGAAGCAGATTGCTTCTGCGACGGGCGCACAACCTGGCGGTGAGCTCTACCCGGAAGCGCTGTCAAAGCCGGGCGGGGTGGCTGACAGCTACGTCAAAATGCTGCGTCATAATGTCGAATCTCTTGCCAATAGCATGAAGTAATTCTGAGACACGCCCGGCTTTTGTCGGGCGCTGTCGATTTTCCTGAACCCACCTCGTAAAACCTTCACCGCGTCCCCATTTTGATGTTGAAAGTGCTACTCTGTGGCCCTCTTTTTCAGGCTTTGAGGATGACGATGAACGATCGTGAATTGATGACCCTGAGCGAACAGGTCGGGCTGGCGCTGAAGGCGCAGGGCGCAACTGTCACTACCGCAGAATCTTGCACCGGCGGCTGGATAGCCAAAGTCCTCACCGACATTTCAGGCAGTTCCGCCTGGTTTGAACGTGGCTTTGTGACCTACAGCAATGAAGCGAAATCGCAGATGATTGGCGTACGTGAAGAGACATTGCTTAACCACGGCGCCGTCAGCGAACCGGTGGTGGTGGAGATGGCGATTGGCGCTTTACGGGCCGCTCGCGCGACCTATGCGCTGTCCGTCAGCGGCATTGCTGGCCCGGATGGCGGCAGTGAAGAAAAGCCCGTCGGTACGGTCTGGTTTGGCCTGGCCTGTGCGAATGGACAAGGCTTTACCCGGCAAGAATGCTTCGCAGGAGACCGCGAGGCCGTGCGGCGTCAGGCTACGACTTATGCCTTACAACTGCTGTGGCAACAATTTCTACAAAACACTTGATACTGTATGACCATACAGTATAATTGCGACAACAAAACAGAATTTACGCGGTAACACCCGGACAGGAGTAATAATGGCTATCGACGAAAACAAACAGAAAGCGTTGGCGGCAGCACTGGGCCAGATCGAAAAACAATTCGGTAAAGGCTCCATCATGCGCCTGGGTGAAGACCGTTCCATGGATGTGGAAACCATCTCCACCGGTTCGCTCTCTCTGGATATCGCATTGGGTGCCGGCGGCCTGCCGATGGGTCGTATTGTTGAGATTTACGGGCCGGAATCTTCCGGTAAAACCACGCTGACGCTGCAAGTGGTTGCGGCGGCACAGCGCGAAGGTAAAACCTGTGCGTTTATCGATGCAGAACACGCGCTGGACCCAGTCTATGCCCGCAAACTGGGCGTCGATATCGACAACCTGCTGTGTTCCCAGCCGGACACCGGCGAACAAGCGCTGGAAATTTGTGACGCGCTGGCACGCTCTGGTGCGGTTGACGTCATCATCGTCGATTCCGTGGCGGCACTGACGCCGAAAGCGGAAATCGAAGGTGAAATCGGTGACTCTCACATGGGCCTCGCGGCACGTATGATGAGCCAGGCAATGCGTAAGCTGGCCGGTAACCTGAAGCAGTCCAATACCCTGCTTATCTTCATCAACCAGATCCGTATGAAAATTGGCGTGATGTTCGGTAACCCGGAAACCACCACCGGCGGTAACGCACTGAAATTCTACGCGTCTGTTCGTCTGGACATCCGTCGTATCGGCGCGGTGAAAGAGGGCGATAACGTCGTCGGTAGCGAAACCCGCGTGAAGGTTGTGAAGAACAAAATCGCCGCGCCGTTCAAACAGGCTGAATTCCAGATCCTCTACGGTGAAGGCATTAACTTCCTGGGCGAGCTGGTTGATCTCGGCGTGAAAGAGAAGCTGATCGAGAAAGCGGGCGCCTGGTACAGCTACAAAGGTGACAAAATTGGTCAGGGTAAAGCGAATGCTATCTCCTGGCTGAAAGAGAACCCGGCGGCCGCGAAAGAGATCGAGAAGCAAGTTCGTGAACTGCTGCTGAGCAATCAGGATGACAAACCTGCTTTTGTTCCTGACCAGGGCGACGTTGAAGAAACCAACGAAGACTTCTGATCATCATTGAATAATAAGAAGGGCTGCTGATGCGGCCCTTTTGTCATTTTACGGCTCAGGAAAAGGCGAGATATGTCTGAAAATTCACCTCGACGCTCAGCGTATTCACGGCTGCTGGACAGAGCGATTCGCATTCTTGCCATGCGCGATCACAGCGAGAAAGAACTGCGGCGTAAACTTGTCGCGCCGGTGCTGACGAAAAACGGGCCGGAACCGATTGATGCTCCACCGGAAGACGTTGAAAAAGTTGTTGCCTGGTGTCTGGAAAGCCACTATCTCGACGATGCTCGTTTTACCCGACAGTTTATTGCCAGTCGAAGCCGCAAAGGTTATGGCCCGGCGCGTATTCGTCAGGAACTGAATCAGAAAGGCATCAGCCGAAGCGATATTGATCAGGCGATGTTTGAGTGTGAAATTGACTGGTTGCAGCTTGCTCGTGAACAGGCCCAGCGTAAATACGGCGAACCTTTACCAACCGCTTTTGCTGAAAAAGTGAAAGTTCAGCGCTTTTTGCTCACCCGCGGCTATCTGATGGAGGATATACAGGGAATTTGGCGAAATTTTGCGGACTAAAGCACTCGGTATTTTACTTCCCTCCAAAGAAAACTTATCTTATTCCCACTTTATTTCTGCAAGGTTGCCTGATTGTGTAAAAACTGTTCAGATGCCGCCTGCTACAATCCGATAGCGTGATTCCAGGATAATTATGAGCAAGAGCACCGCTGAGATCCGTCAGGCGTTTCTCGACTTTTTCCATAGTAAAGGACATCAGGTAGTTGCCAGCAGCTCCCTGGTACCCAACAACGATCCAACTCTGCTGTTTACCAACGCCGGGATGAACCAGTTCAAGGACGTGTTCCTTGGTCTCGATAAACGTAATTATTCCCGCGCGACCACCTCGCAGCGCTGCGTGCGTGCCGGTGGTAAGCACAATGATCTGGAAAACGTCGGTTACACCGCGCGTCACCATACTTTCTTTGAAATGCTGGGTAACTTCAGCTTCGGCGATTACTTCAAACACGATGCGATTCAATACGCGTGGGAACTGCTGACCGGTGAAAACTGGTTCGCGCTGCCTAAAGAGCGCCTGTGGGTCACCGTGTATGAAACCGATGACGAAGCTTACGAAATCTGGGCTAACGAAGTGGGTGTTCCTCGCGAACGTATTATCCGCATCGGTGACAACAAAGGTGCCGCGTACGCTTCAGACAACTTCTGGCAGATGGGTGATACCGGTCCTTGCGGTCCTTGCACCGAAATCTTCTTCGATCACGGCGACCATATCTGGGGTGGCCCTCCAGGAAGCCCGGAAGAAGACGGCGATCGCTACATCGAAATCTGGAACATCGTGTTTATGCAGTTCAACCGTCAGGCCGACGGTACCATGGAGCCGCTGCCGAAGCCGTCTGTGGACACCGGCATGGGTCTGGAGCGAATCGCTGCCGTCCTGCAACACGTGAACTCCAACTATGAAATCGATCTGTTCCGCACCCTTATTCAGGCTGTGGCGCAAGAGACCGGTGCAACCGATCTCAGCAACAAATCGCTGCGCGTTATCGCTGACCACATTCGTTCTTGCGCATTCCTGATTGCAGATGGCGTTATTCCTTCCAACGAAAACCGTGGCTACGTGCTGCGCCGCATCATCCGTCGTGCTATTCGCCACGGAAACATGCTGGGTGCGAAAGAGAGCTTCTTCTGGAAACTGGTTGGCCCATTGGTAGAAGTCATGGGCTCTGCCGGTGAAGAACTGAAGCGTCAGCAAGCGCAGGTTGAGCAGGTTCTGAAAACTGAAGAAGAACAGTTTGCCCGCACGCTTGAGCGTGGTCTGGCGCTGCTGGACGAAGAACTGGCGAAGCTGAAAGGCGACACGCTGGATGGTGAAACGGCTTTCCGCCTGTATGACACCTATGGTTTCCCTGTTGACCTGACGGCGGACGTTTGCCGTGAGCGCAACCTCAAAGTCGATGAAGCTGGCTTTGAAGCCGCCATGGAAGAACAGCGCCGCCGTGCGCGCGAATCCAGCGGTTTTGGCGCGGACTACAATGCGATGATTCGCGTTGATAGCGCCTCTGAATTTAAAGGCTATGACCATCTGGAACTGAACGGCAAAGTCACTGCGCTGTTTGTCGATGGTAAAGCGGTAGAGAGCATTGCTGCGGGTCAGGATGCGGTTGTTGTTCTGGACCAGACTCCGTTCTACGCGGAATCCGGCGGCCAGGTTGGCGATAAAGGTGAACTGAAAGGCGCAGGTTTTGCTTTTGCTGTTCAGGACACCCAGAAATACGGCCAGGCTATTGGTCATCTCGGCAAGCTGAGCAGCGGTTCCCTGAAAGTGGGTGACGCAGTGCAGGCGGACGTTGATGAAGCGCGCCGTGCCCGTATTCTGCTGAACCATTCTGCCACACACCTGATGCATGCAGCACTTCGCCAGGTACTCGGTACGCATGTGGCGCAGAAAGGCTCTCTGGTAAACGACAAAGCGCTGCGCTTTGACTTCTCCCATTTCGAAGCCATGAAGCCGGAAGAAATTCGCGCAGTGGAAGATCTGGTCAATGCCCAGATTCGCCGCAACCTGCCGATTGAAACCAACATCATGGAACTCGAAGACGCGAAAGCAAAAGGCGCAATGGCGCTGTTCGGCGAGAAATACGACGAGCGTGTTCGCGTGCTGAGCATGGGCGATTTCTCCACTGAGCTTTGCGGCGGTACTCATGCCTCTCGCACCGGTGATATCGGCCTGTTCCGCATCACGTCTGAATCCGGTACAGCGGCAGGTGTTCGCCGTATCGAGGCGGTAACCGGTGAAGGCGCAATTGCCAGCCTGCATGCGCAGAGCGATGTGCTGAGTGATGTGGCACAGCTGCTGAAAGGCGACAGTCACAACCTGAGCGACAAAGTGCGTTCTGTGATGGAGCGTACTCGTCAGCTGGAAAAAGAGCTCCAGCAACTGAAAGAACAAGCTGCGGCGCAGGAGAGTGCAAACCTCTCCAGCAAAGCTGAAGAGATCAATGGCGTGAAACTGCTGGTGAGTGAACTGGCGGGTGTTGAGCCGAAGATGCTGCGTACTATGGTTGACGATCTGAAGAACCAGTTAGGTTCCACGATTGTGGTATTAGCCACAGTAGCAGACGATAAGGTTTCTCTGATTGCGGGCGTGTCTAAGGATGTCACAGATCGCGTGAAAGCAGGGGAGCTGGTTGGTATGGTCGCCCAGCAGGTGGGCGGTAAAGGGGGCGGTCGTCCTGATATGGCGCAAGCCGGCGGTACGGATGCAGCGGCTCTCCCGGCCGCACTGGCCAGCGTGAAAGGCTGGGTCAGCGCAAAACTGTAATAACTATAAACGCGGCAGACGCCAAAATCCCTGGATTCTGGCGTCTTGCAATAGCAAGACTGACAACGATAAAGTCAGGTTGAAATTGTGTAAATCGGCTAAACTTACGTTTAACAGAATGTAATGCCGTGACTGCTTACACGTTTACGTGTTTGTCATCGCTTACTTTTTGGCGTTATATGATGGATAATGCCGGGATACAAGAGACCCGACTCTTTTAATCTTTCAAGGAGCAAAGAATGCTGATTCTGACTCGTCGAGTTGGTGAGACCCTCATGATTG
>NZ_JBOFIN010000123.1:0-4595 GCF_051650185.1 Scandinavium sp. | reverse complement strand
TTGCGGAGGCAATGGCCATGGTGCGAGCGCTGAACAAAATGACGAAAGCAGGTATGCCAGAAAGCGTGCGTATTGCCTGAAAACACAACCTGCTTCGGGGAGACTTACCCGAAATCTGATTTATTCAACAAAGCCGATCGCTTTCTCTCACTGCCGCCAGATAGAGACTCAGCCGTATTTATTCTTCAACAACCACTCGACCATTGATCGGTTGTACTGGGCGATTATTGTCGTGAATGATGGTTTTAAACCTATGGATCTGTTGCTCAGAAGCCTGTAGCTGTTTCTCAAAGACCATCCAGGCCACCCCTTCAGTACACGGTGGCGTAGTCAACGAGCCACTAAAGCGATAGTGATTCAGCTCTGAGGGGAGTAATTCCTTCACCTGCACCGGTTGGCTTAGCGCTGACTCTTCTCCTTCTTTCACGGGAAGATATTGCCAAAGATTTGCCAGTGCTTTGTTTTCACTGCCCGTTTTGAACATCACGGCCAGCACTGCCAGGTTGCCCGAATCAGTTTTATAGACCAGATGCATTTCCAGCGGGAAATGTTGTCCGTTAATTTCGTTCTCACTTGGCGAGTGGAAATGGAATTGATTCAGGGTATAAAGTTCATCATCCAGCGTCAGGGTATTCCCTTCGCTGACATTTACCTGAATGCTGTGCCCGTTATTAATTACCGTCTGCGGTCCAGCTTTGAAGGCTAAATCCAGATGGCTCAATGTGGTTTTTGAAGCTTTTTTGATATCAATAGGCGACTGATTTTTGCCCGTAGCACAGAGCTGGAAATCCTGAGTGATACTCCCCCAGTGATCCGGGCCATTTTCATTCTGATAACCCCAGTGGGTGGTATTGACCTGCGCTGAGCAGGCAGAAGCATAAATTAAAACCGGAACAGCAGCATATTTAAAAAAACGAACCATACATCCTCCATGAAAAAACAAAGAGGGTATTTAATATATTATTTTGAAAAACGATCAAACTGAATTTTATTAAAAAGATATTTTTGTTTATCCATAAATAGCTTCTCTGAATTGCAGTGCTGCGAATAAATGCAGCATTGATGAAAAAGATTCAAGTTGTGGCGAACGCGAGGCCTTCATCCTGCCAGCCGGTGATGCCACCAATCATGATTTTGACCGGCCTGCCCAACTGAGCCAACTTCAACGCGGCGCGATCGGCACCGTTGCAGTGCGGGCCAGCACAGTACACCACAAACAACGTTTCAGGCGGCCACTCGCCCATTCGCTCAGCCGTGATGAAGCGATGAGGGAGATGAAGAGCGCCGGGAATATGCCGATGATTGAAGGCTTCAGGGCTGCCAACAACATGGAGCAGGACGAAATCGGCGTCACCTGCTGTCATTGCACTGTGGACATCATCGCAGTCGGTTTCGACACTGAGTCGCCGCTGGAAATGGGCGATGGCTTCTTCAGGGCTGGCGGCGGGAATGGCAGAGACGATGCTCATGATGACTCCTTTCAGGTTTGATTAACAAGGGGTTGGCTCTTGTTTATCAAACCAATAATTGCCGCGACGTGCTGTACCTGCTCCTGACAGAATTCGCCAGGATCGTGACAATCGGAGTCATAAAGAAAAAACAGGTTCCCATTCACTCACGGGAACCTGCATGCTGCTTACCTGGAAGGCATTTTGGCGATATACGCTTTGACGACCTGATAAACATAATCCTGGCACGCCAGGCCAGTCTGCGGATCGTATTTCCCGTCATTGGTGATGTTGTTAGACAGCACGCGAATGCCGACGAAAGGAATGTTAAAGGTGGCGGCAATCTGAGCTGCCGAAGCCGTTTCCATCTCTTCGGCAGACGTCTGGTAGCTGGTGTGGAAGTGGCTGATGCGGTCCAGTTCGCTGTCCCAGATATCCGCCGAGCCAATCACGCCTTCCACCACTTTGCCTTTGCTGTAAGTGCTCTTCACACTCTCGGCTACGGCCAGCAACTGCGAGTCTGCCGGGAATTTACGGATGGTGTGCGGGTTTTTATCTTCGCCAGCGCTACCCTTGGAGGCTAAAAGATCCATCGGTTTCCACTGGGTGGAATCGCTGCCTTCACCTTTCAGCTTATGAGGCGTTTTAAACGCGCCAAGGTTGACGGAATATTTCCCAAGCACGATGTCATAAACCTTAAGAGCCGGATCGTGCCCGCCCGCAGTCCCCTGATTGATGATCGCCACCGGATGAAACTGTGTGGCGGCAATGGCGGTTGCAGCGGCGGAGTTCGACATCCCTTTCAGCGTCTCAGAGACAATCACCGGGTAGCCATCCACCGTGCCGCGCCAGAAACGCCAGCCGCCGATCTGCTCTTCTTTCGGGTTATCGAGGCGCTGTGCAAAGTGCTCAGCCTCAATCGGCATAGCGCCCTGAATGACGATCGGCCCTTTTTCAGCCTGCTGAGCGAAGCTCAGTGCGGGTAAGACCAGACAGCACGCAGACAGCGTCTGCAAAAACGTTTTACGGCTCATTATTCACAAATCCTTCAGTACGCAAACGATTACTTTAACCAAAATTTGCGCCAGTCGGAACGTTTTTCCTCGTCTAATGAACGCGTTGGCGATAAAACCCGCAATCGCACAAAAAATTCTTAACCTTGCCGCCAGCGCACCAGTCGTGCTACCTCTTAGGCACTCTACCTGTTTTGCGTAAATTGCCATGACTGAGCTCGTTGCTGAAAAATCCCCTCTCGTTGTCGTTCTTGCCTATGACGGGCTTTGTACGTTTGAATTCGGCGTTGCCGTCGAGATTTTTGGTCTGCCTCGCCCCGAATTTGGGGCCAACTGGTATCGTTTTGCCGTGGCGGCGGTGGACGAAGGCGAACTGCGTGCGACCGGTGGCATTCGCGTTGTCAGCGATGGCGGCGCTGAACTGCTGGAGCAAGCCAATACGATTGTGGTGCCTGGCTGGCGTGGCGTACAAACCCCGGTGCCGGAACCGCTCAGTGATGCTTTACGCTCTGCCCACCAACGTGGTTGTCGGCTGATGTCGATTTGTTCAGGTGTGTTTGTTCTGGCGGCGACGGGTCTGCTTGATGGCCGACAGGCCACCACGCACTGGCGCTATACCGATGAGCTGGCCCGTAGGTTCCCGGCCATTAAGGTGGTGGAAGACGTATTGTATGTGGGCGACGATCACCTGCTGACGTCGGCGGGCAGCGCGGCGGGTATCGATCTGTGTCTGGACGTGGTGCGGCAGGATTTTGGCCTTGAACGGGCCAATGATGTCGCCCGACGGCTGGTCATTCAGCCCCACCGCGATGGCAGCCAGACGCAGCACGTCGCCCGCCCTGTCGCACGGAGCCGCGAAAGTCAGCGTCTTGGGCAGCTTTTTGACTGGCTGCATCAGCATCTTGACCAGCCACACACGCTGGATTCTCTCGCACAGCGAGTGGGCATGAGTCCTCGCACGTTATTACGCCGCTTTCAGGAATCTACCGGCATCACGCCAGCCCGCTGGTTGCTGAATGAAAGACTCAAGCGTGCGCAACAGGCGCTCAGCCACTCGCGTCTGAGTATCGACCATATCGCACAACAAACGGGATTTGGCAGTGCAAATGCCCTGCGCCACCATTTCCGACAGCAAACAGGCATGAGCCCGTTGGCCTGGCGCAAAAAATTTACCGAACCGGCAGTTTAATTCACACAATTAATGATTCGTTTAGATTCCAGGCGATATACTCTCTTCATCGCGGCTAATTAAGGTAAGTGAGGCTTTTATCGTACGTCTGAATCTTTAACGGAGGTTAATCATGCTGGGAAATATGCATGTCTTTATCGCAGTCTTAGGAACCATCTTATTTTCGGGTTTTCTTGCTGCGTATTTCAGCCATAAATGGGATGACTAATGAAGAGTGACAATCCCCACCCTTAACAGCCCCTTGCTGCATTTTGCTCAAGGGGCTTTTTACTGCCTGCGATCTGACAAAAAGGCAAAAAAAAACCGCCAACTCAGTGGCGGTAAATGCTTGCATGGATAGATTTGTGTTTTGGTTAGTCAGCCTCTCTGGCATTTCCTTGCCTGAGACGCTTGCTTCAGACAAAGTATCATGACTTGTTTCAATGAAGACTAAACAAATGATGATTACTCCGGTAACACACTTTTCCATGCTTTTTTGCTCGGGCAACAGGCCGTGCGGGCCGACCAGCGTCGCAGCGAGCGGCATTCCTGCAAATCCTGGTCTTCCGGCTGAGTAACCCAGCGTTTAATACGTCGAACGGCGCCTGCAATCTTCTTCATACTGCCTCCTGTAAAAATCGTCTACATCCATTTTTCAACGAGTTATGCAGCCAGTATAGCCACCAGAATCGCGAGTTATGTCAACGAGTGGCAGAGAGTGTAAAGGCGCTGAGATCCAGACTTTATTTCACGCTTAACACAGCGCTTAGCGATCCTATTTTAAGCTGACTTCTCAGCGTTATTTTACTTCCCTGTAGCCATTTCCCTGACTAAATAGCTGCGCCTAATACCGCTACACTTTTGCCTGACCATGTTTTCCTCCGGGGAATGGGCTGACTGTTTCCATAAAATGGTGAACTTTTCTCAGCAGCTGCCACATTGTCCGGCACTGATGGTTTCGGGTTA
>NZ_JBOFIN010000122.1:0-17128 GCF_051650185.1 Scandinavium sp. | reverse complement strand
ATGTGGAGAAGTGCAGTCCGGCGCGAATTATCTACGCCACAGATTTGAGAATCTAAGGTCAGGTACGGCGTCCGGACTGCAGGCAGAAAGAACTGGCCGGCTCTTTCTGCACGTGGGGGATAATACAAGGTCAGGTCAGCGAAGCGCCACCTGACACCACAAACCGCACCTTATTTAGTGTGCATCAATAAACACAATCTTCAGCACAAACAGCAGCGCCACGACGATCACACAAGGGCTGAGATCGCGGAAACGGCCGGTACCGATTTTCATCACGCAGTAAGAGATGAAGCCCAGCGCGATACCTTCGGTGATAGAGAAGCTGAACGGCATCATCACCGCGGTGATAAAGGCTGGTACTGCTTCTGTCAGATCATCCCACTTCACACGAGACAGGCTGGAAGTCATCAGCACGCCCACGTAGATCAGCGCGCCAGCGGCGGCATACGGCGGCACCATACCCGCAAGCGGCGACAGGAAAATCACCAGCAGGAACAGAATACCGACAACCACTGCCGTCAGGCCGGTGCGACCGCCAACGGACACGCCGGAAGAGGATTCGATGTACGCGGTAACAGAAGACGTCCCGATGAAAGAACCGGCGACGGAAGAGATACTGTCTACATACAGCGCCTGCTTCATGCGCGGGAACTTGCCTTTCTCGTCGGTCAGACCTGCTTTATCCGTGACGCCAATCAGGGTGCCGGAAGAGTCAAACAGGTTGACCAGCATGAAGGAGAAAATCACCCCAGCCAGGCCCAGATTGAAGGAGCCAGCGAGATCAACGTGACCAATGATGGAGGTGACATCCGGCGGCGTAGACACGATACCCGCATAGTGAACATCGCCCAGCATCCAGCCCAGCAGCGTGGTCACGACGATAGAGACCAGCACCGCAGCATGAATGTTACGGGAAGCCAGAATCGCAATGATAAAGAAGCCCAGCACACCCAGCAGTACGCTGTGGGAGGTCAGGTTACCGATAGCCACCAGCGTCTCTTTGTTGGCAACAATCACACCGGCATTCTTCAGGCCCATCATGCCGATGAACAGACCAATACCGCTGGTGATGCCGACGCGCAGGCTGACCGGAATGTTTGCAATCATCCAGTAACGCACACGGAAAATGGTCAGCAGCAGCAGGCCCACGGCGCCCCAGAAAATCGCGCCCATGCCCACTTGCCATGGCAGACCCATCGCCTGAACAACCACAAACGCGAAGAAGGCATTGAGGCCCATCGCAGGTGCCAGAGCAACCGGCAGGTTAGCAAACAGACCCATCATGATGCTGCCAAAAGCGGCGATCAGACAGGTGGTGACGAAGACGGCGCTGGTATCCATGCCAGCAACGCCCAGAATTTGCGGGTTCACAAAAACGATGTAAACCATCGTCAGGAAGGTGGTAAAACCGGCGATAACCTCGGTGCGTGCCGAAGTTCCATGCTCACGCAGTTTAAACACGCGCTCAAGCAGACCCTGACCCGACGTCTGGGTTGATTGTTGTTGGCTCATCTTCTGGTTCCAAACAAAGGAGGGGAAAATTCGTCGCTATCCTATACCAAAATGCGACAATAGGCAGGTGTAAGACACACTTTTTTTCATTGATTTTGCTTATACGGCAACGATTGCGTCGGGCAAAATAGATTACGTAAACGTTAAACTTGTTATGACAGGAAACGGCATGTCCAGTATTGAGGCGATTTTTTTCGACTGCGATGGCACCCTGGTCGACAGTGAAGTGATTTGTTCCCGGGCCTATGTTCACATGTTCCAGGAATTTGGCATCACCCTTGAGCTTGAGGAGATCTTCAGGCGTTTTAAAGGCGTGAAGCTGTACGAGATTATCGACACCATCAATGCTGAGTACGGTGTTGATTTGCCTAAAGACCGGCTTGAACCTGTCTATCGCGCAGAAGTGGCTCGTTTGTTTGATAGCGAACTGGAAGTGATTGCAGGCGCGAATGCTCTGCTCGATTCAGTCACTGTACCGATGTGCGTGGTCTCAAACGGCCCGGTCAGTAAGATGCAGCATTCGCTCGGTAAAACCGGTATGCTGCACCATTTCCCGGAAAAGCTGTTCAGCGGTTACGATATCCAGCGCTGGAAGCCCGATCCGGCGCTGATGTATCACGCAGCAAAAGCCATGGCCGTTGACCCGGTAAACTGCGTGCTGGTGGATGATTCCAGCGCCGGGGCAATGTCCGGCGTGGCTGCGGGAATGGAAGTGTTCTATTTCTGTGCCGATCCGCATAACCAGCCGATAGACCACCCGAAGGTGACGACGTTTACCCGGCTTGATGAGTTGCCAGCGCTGTGGAAAGCTCGCGGATGGCAGGTCACGCAGTAAAGATACAGCCCGGCATACCGCCGGGCTTCGTCATTTACACGATGGTATACCCACCGTCGATGATCAGGTTTTCACCGGTAATCATCGCGGCCTTATCACTTGCCAGATAAGCCACTGCCGCCGCAATTTCATCCGGCATGGCAAAACGTCCGGTTGGAATTTTAGCTTTCATTTCTGTGGCTCTTTCCCCCTGCCAATAGCGTTTACCCAATTCGGTTTCCACTACGGTTGGAGAAATAGTATTCACAGTAATGCCGTATTTTCCCCATTCCGCAGCCATCACTTTCGACGCAATCACCAGGCCGGCTTTACTGGTGCAGTAGGCTGCATGGTTTTCCAGGGCAATCACGCTGGCCTGCGAAGAGATGCTGATGATGCGCCCGCCCCCCCCGGCAATCATGTGATGCGCAGCCGCCTGTGCCAGGAAGTACGGGGCGGTAAGATTGACCAGCAGCGTCGCATCCCAGCTCGCTTTCTTCACCTCAGACGCCGCTTCCAGAATGCCAATTCCGGCGTTATTTACCAGCACATCGATGCCCCCGAATCGTTCCACAACCTGCGCCACCAGCGATGGGATGGCATCTATATCCGAGAGATCGGCGTAAATTCCAAACGCTTCCCCCGCCATCGTTTTTGCCTGCTCAACGACCTGCGGGTTTTTATCCACCATCACCACGGTTGCGCCAAATTCACACATCAGTTCGGTAATGGCGAGGCCAATTCCTGCCGACGCGCCGGTCACCACCACCACTTTTCCGTTAATGCCAAAAAATTCATTGATGTTCATTTTTCGTCCTTAAGAGAGAGTGAAACCGGCACAGGATCAGCGGGTTTCAGGTTTTGTTGAGGATCGCGAATAAACCAGGTCAGCACGCCGCCGAGGAAGTAGAGCGCGGAATAGCAAATCACCACGGTTTTACTATCAAAGGAGGCGCTGAATAGCAGGGCGGCAACCGCCGGGCCAATGAAATTGCCTATGCCGCCGCCCAGGTTTTGCACGGAGATCGCCGCACCTTTATGCTCCGGGGCCAGAGTAGGGAAAATAGCCCCCATCGGCACAAATGAGGTGAGGGTGAGAGCCAGCAGCAAGGCAAAGAAGATAGCCACCCCGAGATTGGCCGGGAAACAGAGCGGCATAAAATAAAACAGCAGCGTGGTCGCGGTGCAGCCAAAAAAGCCAACCCAGCGCATCTGGAACAACCAGCCAATGCGGTCGCCAATGATGCCCCACAGCACGTTGGTTACCGGCTGCACGAGGAAGAATATCCCCCAGATGCGTATCCACTGCTCAGAGGTAAAGCCCACGCCTTCCGAGGTGTAGTGAAGCGGCATAAAGATGGGGAAACCAAACAGGGCGAGGTTGCACAAAATACGGATCACCAGTGCCAGGAACATGCTTCGGTCCTGAAAAATCAGCGTCACGCCGCGGCTGATTTCCAGCAGCTTCTCCACCATCGGAATGGCCGCCTTATTTTGCGAAGGCCGCTCTTTAAGCGTTAACAGGGCCACCAGGCCGCCAACAATCACCCAGACCAGCGACATCCACAGCGTCGCAATAAAGCCAATCCAGGGAATGGTGACGCTGGAGAGGAATGAAGCAACGATGCCATAGCCAATGGTAAACATCGACCATATCCAGCCCGTTGCGGACGCCAGACGGTGTGAAGGCGTGCGCTGGACCACCAGCACGTAAAAAGCATAAAAGAACAGAGGGTAGGCAAAGCCGCGCAGCCCATAAAACAGCAAAATTAGCGGGTAGCTTTTGCTCACCAGCCCAAACTGAATGAACAGCACGTGAAATACCGCCCACCAAATCACACCAAGGGCCATAATTTTTTTCGGACCGTATATTTCACTGATGCCACCGGACAACCAGCTGGCAATTGCCGCCGTGACGGCATACACCGTAAATACCATGGCGCTTTGCGAAACATCGAAACCGATATCAATAATGTATTTAGAGAGAAAGGCTAATTCGACACCGTCGCCGGTCATAAAAATAGCGATGGCGATATAGCCCCAGAAAAGTTTAACCGGCATTCCAAAAACCACTCTGGAGAGGCCGGGAGGTGATTCTGCAACGGTTGATGAGGATAGGGTCATTTTCGTGGATCCTTAATCGTAAAGTTTACTCAGGAGGAACAACGCCCGTGCAGTATAAAAAACAGACAGCCAGAAACCTTTCCTGGGTGGTCATGAAAGATTAAAGAATGGCAACGAAAGGAGATTAACCGAGGAAATGTTCACAAATTAAAATAAAAAGAGATTGATTAGCCCGTTAATATTTATCAAAGATATTTATCGCTCACTCAATAATAGTTAGCAACGCTATTAAGAGCAGGTTTATTATTAATTCTTTGCGTTATGACATCCAATAAAAAAGGCCGCAGACGCGGCCCTTAATAATGAAAAATCAGAGTGTTGATGATTACTCTTTCGGATCGTTACCCGCCAGCAGCTTATCCAGCTCATCGCCGCCAACGTGACGGAAATCCTGCCCTTTCACGAAGTAGAAGATGTATTCGCAGATGTTCTGGCAGCGGTCGCCGATGCGCTCGATAGAGCGGGCGCAGAACAGCGCAGTCAGAACGCTTGGAATGGTGCGGGAGTCTTCCATCATGTAGGTCATCAGCTGACGCACGATGCCTTCGTACTCCTGGTCCACTTTCTTGTCTTCGCGATAAATACGTACCGCTTCGTCAAGATCCATACGCGCAAATGCATCCAGCACGTCATGCAGCATCTGCACCGTGTGGCGGCCCAGTGATTCCAGGCTAACCAGTAACGGCTGGTGCTGCTGGGAGAATTTCTCCAGCGCGGTGCGGCAGATTTTGTCCGCAACGTCACCAATGCGTTCCAGCTCAGCGATGGTTTTGATGATAGCCATCACCAGACGCAGATCGCTCGCGGTCGGCTGACGTTTAGCGATGATGCGCACGCAGGCTTCATCAATCGCCACTTCCATCATGTTGACCTGCTTATCGCCGTCGATGACGCGCTTCGCCAGCTCCTGATCCTGGTTATGCATGGCGGTGATCGCATCAGAAAGCTGCTGCTCCACCAGGCCGCCCATGGTCATCACCTGAGTGCGGATGTGCTCCAGCTCTGCGTTGAACTGGCCGGAAATGTGTTTGTTGAGGTTAAGATTATCCATGGTTAACTCCGATCAACCGTAGCGGCCAGTAATGTAGTCTTCAGTTTGTTTCTTCGCAGGCCTGGTGAACAGCGAATCGGTATCGCTAAATTCAATCAGTTCGCCGAGATACATAAACGCGGTATGGTCGGAGCAACGCGCCGCCTGCTGCATGTTGTGGGTCACGATAACCACGGTGTAATCCTGTTTAAGCTCAGTGATAAGCTCTTCAATACGGCCCGTGGAAATCGGGTCCAGCGCTGAACAGGGCTCATCCAGCAGCAAGACTTCCGGGCGAATCGCAATCCCGCGCGCGATGCACAGACGCTGCTGCTGACCACCAGAGAGAGAATACCCGCTCTGGTGCAGCTTATCTTTGGTTTCGTTCCATAATGCGGCCTTGGTCAACGCCCACTGCACGCGTTCGTCCATATCAGCACGGGACAGTTTTTCAAACAGACGCACGCCAAAAGCGATGTTGTCGTAAATCGACATCGGGAACGGCGTCGGCTTCTGGAACACCATCCCGACTTTGGCACGCAGCAGGGCGATATCCTGGGTGTTAGTCAGAATGTTGTCGCCATCCAGCAGAATTTCACCTTCAGCACGCTGATCCGGGTACAGCTCAAACATTTTGTTGAACGTACGCAGCAGCGTGGATTTTCCACAACCCGACGGACCGATAAACGCCGTCACCTGGTTCTTAGCGATATCCAGGTTGATGTTCTTCAGGGCATGGAACTTGCCGTAGTAGAAGTTCAAATCGCGAACTGAAAGCTTACCCGGGGTCGTCTCAACCATACTCATCTCAATCTCTTCCTCATTCAGCGCCGCGTTTCGCCACGCTGTAAAAAATTAACCGTGTTTCTGCTTCGCGAAAATGACGCGCGCCAGAATGTTCAGCAACAGTACGCACAGGGTAATGATCAGCACCCCGGCCCAGGCCAGCTGTTGCCATTCGGCAAACGGGCTCATGGCAAATTTGAAAATGGTCACCGGCAGGTTGGCAATCGGCTGCATCATGTCGGTGCTCCAGAACTGGTTGGAGAGCGCGGTAAACAGCAGCGGAGCCGTTTCACCGGCGATACGCGCCACGGCCAGCAGCACACCGGTCATGATCCCGGAAATGGACGCTTTCAGCGTGATGGCAGAAATCATCTTCCACTTCGGTGTACCCAATGCATATGCCGCTTCGCGCAGGTTGTCCGGCACCAGCTTCAGCATGTTTTCAGTAGTACGGATAACAATCGGTACCTGCAACAGCGCCAGCGCAATAACGCCCGCCCAGCCGGAGAAGTGCTGCATCTGAGCAACAACAATGGTGTAAACAAACAGGCCAACCACGATAGATGGCGCAGAAAGCAGGATATCGTTGATGAAACGAATCACCTCCGCGACCCAGGATTTACGGCCGTATTCCGCCAGATAAATCCCCGCCATGATACCGAGAGGTGTACCAATCACGGTCGACCAGAGGATCAGCAGGCCGCTACCGGCCAGGGCATTCGCCAGACCGCCGCCCGCTGTATTTGGCGGTGGAGTCATCTCGGTAAACAGAGCAATCGACATGCCGTCGATGCCGCGAGTTATCGTCGAGAACAAAATCCACACCAGCCAGAACAGGCCGAACGCCATGGTCGCCATCGACAGCGTCAGGGCGATGCGGTTTTTCGTGCGACGACGTGCCTGCATTTTGCGGCGGGATTCGATCAGCTCAGGAGTGGTTTGCATTTCAAGCGTAGCCATTAGCGTGCCCCCTCGTTTTTCGCGAGGCGTTTAATCATCAGCTTGGAGATAGCCAGAACGATAAAGGTGATCACAAACAGGATCAGACCCAGTTCCATCAGCGCGGCTACGTGCAGGCCCGATTCTGCTTCCGCAAATTCGTTAGCCAGCGCGGAGGTAATACTGTTCCCCGGCATATACAGAGAAGCGCTATCGAGCTGGTAGGTGTTACCGATGATAAAGGTCACCGCCATGGTTTCACCCAGCGCACGACCCAGGCCCAGCATGACACCGCCAATCACCCCATTTTTGGTGAACGGCAGAACGATACGCCAGATAACTTCCCAGGTGGTGCAGCCGATGCCGTAGGCCGACTCTTTCATCATCACCGGGGTTTGTTCGAACACGTCGCGCATGACCGCAGCGATGTAAGGAATAATCATGATGGCGAGGATCACGCCTGCCGCCAGCAGACCGATACCAAACGCCGGGCCGGAGAAAAGGGCTCCGACAAACGGAATAGCGGAGAGCACGTTGCCCACCGGTTCCTGGAAGTAAGTCGCAAATAACGGCGCGAAAATAAACAGCCCCCACATCCCGTACACGATACTCGGGATAGCGGCCAGCAGTTCAATCGCAATACCCAGCGGACGCTTCAGCCAGTTCGGCGCCAGCTCCGTCAGGAACAGGGCAATACCAAAACTGACGGGGACCGCAATCAGCAGGGCAATAACGGAGGTGACGAGCGTGCCATAAATCGGGACAAGGGCACCGTAGATGTCATTCGGCGCATCCCACTCTTTGGTCCAGAGGAAGGAAAAACCAAACTTCTGAATGCTCGGCCAGGAGGAGAAAATCAGGGAAACGATGATGCCACCCAGCATCAATAGCACAATCAGCGCAGCCAGTTTTACCAGCGCGCCGAAAATGAGGTCACCCTTTTTACCCGGTGGGTTAAATGCAGGCTTGGTTGCAGCCATAAATTACTCTTTCCGTTAAGACGTTTACGAAATTGCCCGGCGGCGCTTACGCTTACCGGGCCTACGGTGTTTGCCGTAGGGCGGGTTAGCTTGCGCCACCCGCCATTTTCGTCAGAATGCTAAATCAATACAACGCTTTACCGCTGCTGTCTTTCACGCTGGTCTTCCATGCAGCACGAACCTGCTCAACCACGCTGTCTGGCAGTGAAGCGTAATCCAGTGCGTTCGCTTCTTTGGCGCCGTTTTTATAGGCCCAGTCGAAGAACTTCAGCACTTCGGTACCCTGCTCAGGTTTAGCCTGCTCTTTGTGTACCAGGATGAAGGTGGTGGACGTGATTGGCCATACGTCATCGCCTTTCTGGTTAGTCAGGTCCTGAGCGAAAGATTTGCTCCAGTCCGCGCCTTTCGCCGCGTTAGCGAAGCTTTCTTCCGTTGGGCTAACAGATTTGCCGTCCGCAGAAACCAGCCTGGTGTAAGCCAGGTTGTTCTGCTTAGCGTAAGCATATTCAACATAACCGATGGAGCCCGGCAGACGCTGAACGAAGGCCGCGATGCCGTCGTTACCTTTACCGCCCAGACCCGTCGGCCAGTTCACCGTAGAGCCCGCGCCGATTTTGGATTTCCACTCGTCGTTGACTTTAGAAAGGTAGCTGGTGAATACGAAGGAAGTACCGGAACCATCAGCACGACGCACAACGGCGATGTTCTGAGAAGGCAGTTTCTTGCCAGGGTTCAGCTTAGCAATCGCTTCGTCGTCCCACTTCTTGATTTTGCCCAGATAGATATCACCCAGGGTTTTACCGTCCAGCACCAGCTCACCGGATTTGAAGCCCGGCAGGTTAACCGCCAGCACGACACCGCCGATCACGGTAGGGAACTGGAACAGACCTTCCTGAACCAGCTTGTCGTCAGACAGCGGGGCATCAGAAGCACCGAAATCCACAGTTTTAGCGGTAATCTGCTTAACACCGCCGGAGGAGCCGATACCCTGATAGTTGACCTTGTTACCGGTCTCTTTCTGGTAGGTATCTGCCCATTTGGCATACACCGGCGCCGGGAAGGTTGCACCAGCGCCAGTCAGGCTTGCCGCTGCGAATGCAGAGAAAGCGCTCATCGATAAGGTCGCGGCGACAACAGTTGCGACAGTGGTACGCATAACTTTCATAATGTCTCCTGCAGGATTTCGTAAATCGTTGTTTAAGTGGCTACGTTGAGCAAAATAGGACAAACAGGTGACAGTTAAATGTACGAATTATGACAGTTTTATGACATGGAAAGTTTAGGTTAAATAAAATCAAAATAACCAATAAATATCATTATCTTATAAAACATTATGACGCTAAGTTTTCAGTAAAATTTTCTTTTTATGACACTGCAAACGTTAGCTGAAAATGACAGTTTGTCATCTTTATGATGGCGAAAAAATCGGCTTTAGTTTCTGGTGAAACCTCCGATGTTGTTAGTAAAACCACAACATTTAAGGGAAGAAACTCGTGCTAAAAAACATTCGCGTCGTGACTGGGATCGTTATTGTTCTGACTCTGTTCTGCACCCTGCAGCTCGTCACAGGCGGCCTTTTCTATTCTGCCGTTAATGATGACAGACAAAATTTCCAGAAATCTGACATCCTCAACTCCCAGCTGGAAAACCTGAGCGACAGCGTCAGCACGCTGATTAAAACCCGGGTCACGGTCACACGCGTCGCCATTCGTTTTCTGAAAGACCAGCGCGACCCCGATTCCCTGCGCGCCATTGATGAATTACTCAAAAGCGCCTCCACTTCTCTGGCGACAGCCGAGACCATGTTCAGCCGGTACAAAAGCCTGCCGCTGGTCGAGGGGCAAAAACAGCCGCTCGCCGCCGATATGGAAAAAACCTATCGTCAAATGGCAGACCTGTTAAAACTCTCCATCACTTATCTGCAGCAAAACAACTATGCGGCTTATGGCAATCTGGATGCGCAGCAGGCGCAGGATGCCATTGAAGCGAGCTACCATCACTGGCGAACGGAAAATACTTCACTGCTGCATGCCGCCACGGAGCTGAACCTCAAAGCCTTTAGCCAGATGCAGTGGACGCTGGCGGCTATTTTCCTGACCGTACTGGCGACGCTCGCCTTCGTCTGGGCAGGCTTACGCAATCTGCTGCTTAAACCATTAAAAGCGGTGGTGGAACACATTCGCATCATCGCCAGCGGTGACCTCTCCCATCAAAACACGGCCCAGGGCTGCCTCGAGATTACTCATCTGGTGGAAAACCTGAATCATATGCAGCAATCGCTCACCCAAACGGTCACCACCGTGCGTAATGGTTCAGACACTATCTATATTGGTGCCAGCGAAATCGCTTCGGGGAATAACAACCTGTCGTCCCGCACTGAAGAACAAGCCGCCTCGCTGGAACAAACCGCAGCCAGCATGGAGCAGCTCACTGCGACCGTGAAGCAAAACACAGATAATGCCCGCCAGGCCGCTCAGCTTGCAGGAAATGCTTCAGAAACAGCCGCGCTTGGTGGGCAGGCGGTCGATAACGTCGTAGGCACCATGCAGAAAATTGCCGAAAGCTCTCAGCAAATCGCACACATCACCAGCGTTATCGACGGCATTGCCTTCCAGACCAATATTCTGGCGCTGAATGCCGCCGTTGAAGCGGCACGAGCAGGCGAACAGGGGCGTGGGTTTGCAGTTGTCGCGGGTGAAGTTCGCACGCTGGCAAGCCGCAGCGCACATGCTGCAAAAGAGATTAAAGGATTAATTGAAACGTCCGTCAGCCAGGTCAGCACGGGCTCGCAGCAGGTGTCTGATGCCGGTGAAACCATGAAAGAGATTGTCAGCGCCGTTTCGCGGGTCACGGACATCATGGGTGAAATTACGACGGCGTCGGAAGAACAAAGCCGCGGGATCGAACAGGTTAGCCTTGCGGTGACGCAGATGGAAAGCGTGACGCAGCAAAACGCCCAGCTGGTGGAGCAGTCGGCAACCGCTTCAGCTTCTCTGGAGGAACAGGCAGAACAGCTGCGGCTGGCAGTCGCTACCTTCCGTATCTAAGAAGAGACTGGGCTCTGCACAATGCAGAGCCCATGAGGATTACTCGACGGTAACCGATTTTGCCAGGTTGCGCGGCTGGTCTACGTCAGTGCCTTTAATCAGCGCGACGTGATAGGCCAGCAATTGCAGCGGCACAGTGTAGAAGATTGGGGCGATAACTTCCTCAACGTGCGGCATCTCGATGATGTGCATGTTGTCGCTGCTGGTAAAACCGGCATCCTGATCGGCGAAGACATACAGCACGCCGCCACGGGCGCGGACTTCTTCAATGTTGGATTTCAGCTTTTCTAACAGCTCGTTATTCGGCGCCACCACAATCACCGGCATGTCGGCATCAATCAACGCCAGTGGGCCATGCTTGAGCTCACCTGCGGCATAGGCTTCCGCGTGGATATAGGAGATCTCTTTGAGCTTCAGCGCGCCTTCAAGGGCAATCGGGTACTGATCGCCACGACCAAGGAACAGCGCGTGATGCTTATCGGAGAAATCTTCTGCCAGTGCTTCAATGCGTTTATCCTGCGAGAGCATCTGCTCGATACGGCTTGGCAGGGCCTGCAGGCCATGCACGATGTCCTGCTCAATCGACGCATCCTGACCTTTCAGGTTGGCCAGTTTCGCCACCAGCATCAGCAACACGGTTAATTGTGTGGTGAACGCTTTGGTTGAGGCAACGCCGATTTCAGTGCCTGCTTTGGTCATCAGAGCCAGATCGGATTCACGCACCAGCGAGGAGCCTGGCACGTTGCAAATCGCCAGCGAGCCGAGATAACCGAGCTCTTTAGACAGACGCAGAGCCGCCAGGGTATCTGCCGTTTCGCCAGACTGTGAAAGGGTGATCATCAGGCTGTTGCGACGCACGGCAGATTTGCGGTAGCGGAATTCTGATGCGATTTCGACATCGCATGGCACGCCCGCCAGGGATTCGAACCAGTAACGGGAAACCATCCCTGAGTTGTAGGACGTCCCGCAGGCAACAATCTGAATATGCTCCACTTTCGAAAGCAGATCGTTGGCCTGAGCGCCTAACTCACTGAGATCAATCTGGCCGTTGCTGATGCGCCCGGTCAGGGTATTTTTGATCGCATTCGGCTGTTCGTAGATCTCTTTCTGCATGTAGTGACGGTAGATGCCTTTGTCACCCGCGTCGTACTGAAGATTAGATTCGATGTCCGGGCGCTTGACCTGTTCGCCGGATTTGGCAAACACGGTCACGCTGCGGCGGGTCACTTCCGCGATATCGCCTTCTTCGAGGAAGATAAAGCGACGCGTGACAGGCAACAAAGCCAGCTGATCGGAGGCGATAAAGTTCTCACCCATCCCTAAACCAATCACCAGCGGGCTGCCTGAACGAGCGGCCAGCAGGGTATCCGGATGGCGGGCGTCCATCACTACGGTTCCGTAAGCGCCACGCAGCTGCGGGATCGCACGCAGCACGGCTTCACGCAATGTTACGCCCTGCTCCAGCTCCCAGTGAACCAGGTGAGCAATCACTTCGGTATCAGTTTCGGAGGCGAACACGTAGCCACGGGACTGCAGCAGTTCACGCAGCGGTTCGTGGTTTTCGATGATGCCGTTATGCACCACAACAATGTGGTCAGAAACATGAGGATGGGCGTTGCCTTCTGACGGCTCGCCATGGGTTGCCCAGCGCGTGTGCGCGATACCAGTGCCGCCGTGGAGAGGCTGTTCCTCTGCCGCGGCGGACAGCATTTGTACTTTACCGAGGCGACGCAGACGGGTCATGTGCCCTTCGTTGTCGACCACTGCCAGACCGGCAGAGTCATAACCACGGTATTCCAGACGACGAAGCCCTTCGAGAAGGATTTCAGCAATATCACGCTGCGCGACTGCGCCAACAATTCCACACATAGTTAGATTTCCTGAATTGGCATAATGCCATGCGTTGTCGCTGACCTGTGTTTTCCGGTTTTTTCCGGAGCCCCGAGCCTTGTAGAGAGTGGGGTTATTTTTATCGGTGGTGCCTTGCGGGCGGAGGATTATGTTATCCCCTCACCCTGTTTGCCTGATGGCGGCTACGCCTTATCAGGCCTACAAATCTGTAGGGCGGGTCAGCGAAGCGCCACCCGCCACTTTTTTACTTCTTCTTCACCGGACGCTGCCAGCCCTGTTTATGGACCTGCGGCACACGGCTTAAAACCAGTTCATTATCAGCAACGTTGCGTGTCACCGTCGTGCCCGCGGCAATGGTAACGCCTTTGCCGATAGTGACCGGCGCCACCAGCTGTGAATCCGAGCCAACAAACACATCATCGCCGATGATGGTTTTGAATTTGTTCGCGCCATCGTAGTTACAGGTGATAGTGCCTGCGCCGATATTCACGTTATCGCCAATTTCAGCATCACCGAGATAGCTCAGATGGCCCGCCTTCGAGCCTTTGCCCAGGCGCGCTTTTTTCATCTCAACGAAGTTACCGACGTGCGCACCTTCAAGCAGTTCAGCGCCCGGGCGCAGGCGTGCAAACGGTCCAATCGTACAGGCTGCTTCGAGATGAGCATCTTCCACTACGGAATACGGGCTGATTTCGCAGTCATCGCCAATCACGCTGTTTTTAATCACACAGCCAGTGCCAATTTTCACGCGATGGCCAAGCGTGACGTTGCCTTCCACGATAACGTTAGTATCAATTTCGACATCACGCCCGTGTGTCAGGCTGCCACGCAGATCAAAACGAGCCGGATCGCGCAGCATTACGCCCGTCAGCAGCAGTTTGTCGGCTTGCTCGCTCTGATACACACGCTCCAGACGGGAGAGTTGAAGACGGTTGTTTACGCCTTCAACTTCACTCAGACGATCCGGATGAACGGCGGCAATTTCACGCCCTTCCTGGTACGCCATCGCGATGATGTCTGTAATATAGAATTCGCCCTGCGCGTTGTTATTGTCCAGCTTGCCGAGCCAGCGCTTCAGATCTGCACCGCCTGCGATAAGGATACCGGTATTGATTTCCTGAATCTGACGCTGTTCGTCAGTCGCATCTTTATGCTCAACGATGCCCGTCACTTTGCCGTTTTCACGGGTGATGCGGCCATAGCCGGTAGGATCATCCAGTTTGACGGTCAGCAGACCGATACCGCCCTGCGGTTTAGCTGCACGCAGACGTTCGAGCGTTTCAACGGAGATCAGCGGTACGTCGCCGTACAGCATCATGATGTCTTCATCGTCGGCAAAGAATGGAGCGGCCTGCTGCATAGCATGGCCCGTACCGAGCTGTTCAGCCTGGAGGACCCAATTCAGATTGCCTTCTGTCAGGGTCTGCTTCAGTAAATCGCCGCCGTGACCATAAACCAGGTGCACATGCGAAGCGCCTAAATCATCAGCTGCATCAATAACATGTTGCACCATCGGCTTGCCTGCCAACGTGTGCAGCACTTTTGGGAGATCGGAATACATGCGAGTACCTTTGCCAGCGGCAAGGATTACTACGCTCATCGCACTGTTTGACATACGCATCCTGACAGTAGTTTGAGTGGGAAGTTAAAACCTTTCGCATTGAAATTTCTACATATTTTTCATCATGAAACGGAATGCAGAGAAAACCGTCAATACGAAAGTGAAACACGAATTTATTGCACTATTTTCGGTCATCGTAGCGCCCTTTGTCTCGAAAAAAAGACCCATAATCCGAAGTTTAGTCCCTATGTCTCTGCTTTCGTTGTTCTTTCGAAGCCTGAATCAAGCCATTGAAGGGATGCCAGAAAACAAAAAGGCCGCCTTTCGGCGACCTTCTCTTATTCTTTTGCTGGGCAATACAGAGACTTAGAAGCTCAGGTTGCTGAACAGCGCGATGATTTTATGAAAGCGTTTCATTGTTATTCCTGCATAGCACAATTGATTTGTGATTTAGCTCACAAAAAAGAGTCTACGCCGGGTTTTCGTACAGATCAACATCAATGTGACATAACTCACACTTAATGGTTACATTCCATAAAAAAAGCCAGCCTGGAAACCAGACTGGCCTTTGTGCTTTCAAGCCGGTGTTACATCGCTTTTTTGGTCAACTCGATAACGCGCAGTTTGGCGATCGCTTTGGCCAGTTCCGCAGACGCCTGAGCGTAATCCACGTCGCCGTGTGAGCTCTTGATGTGCTCTTCCGCTTTACGTTTCGCTTCCAGGGCTCGCGCTTCGTCGAGATCCTGACCGCGAATCGCGGTATCAGCCAGTACGGTGACCGTACCTGGCTGCACTTCAAGAACGCCGCCGGACAGGTAGATAAACTCTTCGTGTCCGTGCTGCTTCACGATGCGAATCATACCAGGCTTAATGGCGGTGAGCAGCGGGGCGTGACCCGGGTAAATCCCCAGTTCACCTTCACTACCCGTTACCTGAATTTTCTCGACCAGACCAGAGAACATCTGTTGCTCTGCGCTGACGACATCCAGGTGGTAAGTCATTGCCATATCACCCTCCGATTAAGGCGTTAAAGTTTTTTGGCTTTCTCAACAGCTTCGTCGATGGTGCCAACCATATAGAACGCCTGCTCCGGCAGGTGGTCGTATTCGCCGTCCATGATGCCTTTAAAGCCACGGATGGTGTCTTTCAGCGATACGAATTTACCTGGGGAACCGGTAAAGACTTCTGCTACGAAGAATGGCTGGGACAGGAAGCGCTGAATTTTACGCGCACGTGCTACCACCAGTTTGTCTTCTTCGGAGAGTTCGTCCATACCCAGGATCGCGATGATGTCTTTCAGTTCCTGGTAACGCTGCAGGATGGACTGAACGCCACGCGCGGTGTCGTAGTGCTCCTGACCCACAACCAGTGGATCCAGCTGACGGCTGGTGGAATCCAGCGGGTCAACGGCCGGGTAGATACCCAGAGACGCGATCTGACGGCTCAGTACCACGGTTGCATCCAGGTGAGCAAAGGTGGTGGCTGGGGATGGGTCAGTCAAGTCATCCGCTGGTACGTATACCGCCTGAACGGAGGTGATAGAACCGGTTTTGGTGGAGGTGATACGTTCCTGCAGAACACCCATCTCTTCCGCCAGGGTCGGCTGGTAACCTACCGCTGAAGGCATACGACCCAGCAGTGCAGATACTTCAGTACCGGCCAGGGTATAACGGTAGATGTTGTCGACGAACAGCAGTACGTCACGACCTTCATCACGGAATTTCTCAGCCATGGTCAGACCGGTCAGCGCAACGCGCAGACGGTTTCCTGGTGGCTCGTTCATCTGGCCGTATACCAGGGATACTTTATCCAGAACGTTGGAGTCGGTCATTTCGTGGTAGAAGTCGTTACCCTCACGAGTACGCTCACCTACGCCCGCAAACACGGAGTAACCGGAGTGCTCGATCGCGATGTTACGGATCAGCTCCATCATGTTTACGGTTTTACCTACACCCGCACCACCGAACAGACCGACTTTACCACCCTTAGCGAACGGGCAAATCAGGTCCATTACTTTGATACCGGTTTCCAGCAGTTCCTGAGAACTTGAGAGCTCTTCGTAGGAAGGTGCCGCGCGGTGGATAGCCCAACGCTCTTCTTCACCGATGTCGCCTTTCATGTCGATAGGCTGGCCCAGAACGTTCATGATACGACCGAGCGTTGCTTTACCTACCGGGACTTCGATCGGGTGAGCGAGGTCTTTCACTTCCAGACCACGACGCAGACCGTCGGAAGAACCCATTGCGATGGTACGCACGATACCACCACCGAGCTGCTGCTGAACTTCCAGCACCAGGCTCTCGTTACCATTTTGTACCTCAAGCGCATCATATACGCGTGGTACAGCGTCCTGAGGGAACTCGACGTCCACCACGGCGCCGATTACCTGGACAATCTTTCCAGTAGCCATCTTGAATCCTCTACGTAATTCGTAAACCTGGTTAAACCGCGGCGGCCCCCGAGACGATCTCGGTGAGTTCCTGA
>NZ_JBOFIN010000121.1:0-12670 GCF_051650185.1 Scandinavium sp. | reverse complement strand
TCATTGAATCCGGTGAAGTTATAGGTACTGGAGAGGTGAATCGGGGGGACAACGCAGCCATATTGCTCGTCATCATTTAACCCGCTACGCACTGCGATGGTGGCTTGTTTACGCGTCATGGTGAATCGTTCCTGGCTTTGGCGATGAAAAGTCAGGCCCCAGAGTAACCACTGCTACAATAGACGTCAATACATCTGGACATCTAAACTTCTTTGCGTATAGATTGAGCAATCGGTCAATAGCCGTTAAAATCATCCGTATTAGCGCACATTAGAAAAGGCTTTGCTGATGTCATGGTCACATCACTAAGGTAAACTGTGCGGGATTATGGTCGGGCGAGCGCTCAGACCTTTTATTAATGATTAGAGGAAAGGTATCTCATGGCTGAATGGAGCGGCGAATATATCAGCCCCTACGCTGAGCACGGTAAGAAGAGTGAACAAGTCAAAAAAATTACGGTGTCCATTCCCCTGAAGGTGCTGAAGATCCTCACCGACGAACGTACCCGTCGCCAGGTGAACAACCTGCGTCACGCCACCAACAGCGAACTGCTGTGCGAAGCGTTTCTGCATGCCTTCACCGGCCAGCCGCTGCCGAACGATGAAGATCTGCGTAAAGAGCGTAGTGACGAAATTCCGGAAGAGGCGAAAGTGATTATGCGTGAGCTGGGCATCGACCCGGATACGTGGGAGTACTGATTTTCAGACACAAAAAAACCGCCCGCAGGCGGTTTTTTCTGGCAACAAGATAACTTATTTTGCGCCTGGGATGCTGAAACGCTTGTTGAAGCGGTCAACACGGCCACCGGTAGCAACATCACGCTGCTTGCCAGTGTAGAACGGGTGGCATTTGCCGCACACGTCCAGGTTCAGATCGTGACCCGCGGTAGAGCGGATTTTGATCACATTACCGCAAGAGCAGTTTGCAGTAATTTCTTCGTATTTCGGGTGAATATCTTTTTTCATGGGAGAACCTCAGTTAAGGCCGCGTCGCTCTTCCAGCCCTAACGCCAGACACCACGCGATGTTGATAGTATAGTTTTTGATACCGCATAAAGCGCATCAAAGGCCGCGAATCATACAGAATTTAACCAGGGGTTGCAATCTGATCCGCGCTCCCTGAGTAACAATGTGTATACTATCCCACCCTTTTTCAAGTCAGGATGAGCTGATGCCCGTCGCACACGTTGCCCTGCCCGTTCCGCTTCCCCGCACGTTTGACTATCTGTTGCCCGAAGGCATCAGTGCCAAAGCCGGGTGTCGCGTACGTGTGCCATTTGGGAAACAACAGGAGCGCGTCGGCATTGTGGTCTCCGTCAGCGACGTGAGCGAACTGCCGCTGAATGAACTGAAAAGCGTCATTGAGGCGCTGGACGATGAGCCGGTGTACACGCCGACCGTCTGGCGCATGCTGCTGTGGGCCGCAGAGTATTACCATCATCCCATTGGCGATGTGCTGTTTCACGCTTTGCCAATCCTCTTACGTCAGGGAAAACCCGCCAGCGCGACGCCGCTGTGGTACTGGTTTGCCACTGAGCAAGGCCAGGCTGTCGATATCAGCACCCTGAAGAGATCGGCTAAGCAGCAGCAGGCGCTCGCCGCGCTGCGACAGGGTAAGATCTGGCGTCATCAGGTTGCTGAGCTTGAATTTAACGACGCCGCACTACAAGGCCTGCGTAAAAAAGGCTACTGCGAACTGGCCAGCGCCGCGCCGCTCATTACCGACTGGCGAGACGGTTATGCCGTGACGGGTGAACGCCTTCGCCTGAATACGGAACAGGCCACCGCCGTGGGCGCGATTCATAGCGCTTCGGGCAGCTTCTCTGCCTGGCTGCTGGCAGGCGTGACCGGTTCGGGCAAAACGGAAGTTTATCTGAGCGTTCTGGAAAACGTGCTGGCGCAAGGCAAACAGGCGCTGGTGATGGTGCCGGAAATCGGCCTGACGCCGCAGACTATCGCCCGTTTTCGCGAACGCTTTACTGCCCCGGTCGAAGTACTTCACTCCGCCCTGAACGACAGCGAGCGGCTCGCCGTCTGGCTGAAGGCCAAAAACGGCGAAGCGGCCATTGTGATTGGCACGCGATCCTCCTTATTTACCCCGTTTAACAATCTCGGCGTGATCGTTATCGACGAGGAGCACGACAGCTCTTACAAGCAGCAGGAAGGCTGGCGTTACCATGCCCGCGATCTGGCGGTGTGGCGTGCGCATAACGAGCAAATCCCCATCATTCTGGGCTCCGCAACACCGGCGCTGGAAACGCTGCATAACGTTCGCCAGGGCAAATACCATCAGCTCAGATTGACCAAACGAGCGGGTAACGCCCGTCCGGCCAATCAGCATGTGCTGGACTTAAAAAGCCAGCAGCTTCAGGCAGGCCTGTCGCCTGCGCTTATCGGCAGGATGCGTCAGCATTTGCAGGCAGACAACCAGGTCATTCTGTTTCTGAACCGTCGCGGCTATGCGCCTGCGCTGCTGTGCCATGAATGTGGCTGGATTGCCGAATGCCCACGCTGCGACAGCTATTACACCCTGCATCAAACACATCGCCATCTGCGCTGCCACCACTGCGACAGCCAGCGCCCTATTCCACGCCAGTGCCCATCCTGCGGCTCAACGCATCTGGTGCCGGTGGGATTAGGCACAGAACAGCTCGAAGAAGCGCTTTCGCCGCTGTTTCCGGACGTGCCCATTTCACGTATCGACCGCGATACCACCAGCCGCAAAGGTGCGCTGGAGCAGTATCTGGCCGAAGTGCACCGGGGTGGCGCAAGAATTTTGATTGGCACCCAGATGCTGGCCAAAGGCCACCATTTCCCGGATGTCACTCTGGTGGCGTTGCTGGATGTGGACGGGGCGCTGTTCTCTGCGGATTTCCGCTCCGCCGAGCGCTTTGCCCAGCTCTACACTCAGGTGTCGGGCCGTGCCGGGCGAGCCGGTAAGCAGGGTGAAGTCATTTTGCAGACGCACCATCCTGAACATCCTCTGCTGCAAACGTTGCTTCATCAGGGCTATGACGCCTTTGCCCAACAGGCTCTGGCGGAACGCCAGACGCTGCAATTGCCGCCCTGGACCAGCCATGTCCTGATTCGCGCGGAAGATCACAATAATCAGGACGCACCGCTCTTTTTGCAGCAGTTGCGAAACCTGATCCAGGCCAGCCCGTTGACGGACGATAAGCTCTGGCTGCTCGGCCCGGTGCCCGCGCTGGCCCCAAAACGCGGCGGACGCTGGCGCTGGCAAATTGTGCTGCAACACCCATCACGCCTGCGTTTACAGCATATTGTTAGCGGCGCCATGGCGCTCATCAACACCCTTCCCGCCTCGCGAAAAGTGAAATGGGTGCTGGATGTCGATCCGATTGAAGGCTAACCCTCGCGCTGCGAGGGAGATCGAAAAATTTAGCTTCGGTCACACTTTTCATGAAATTTCTGTAACTCCCCGGACTGACTCTCTGATAAAAAAGAGGTTGTTGTCAGAGACAGCGGAAGTCTCTGCCCCCGTCAGCGAGGAGAACCCAGGTGAAGTCCAATAAAGAGGTTGTTGCGGCAACCATGAAGGATGTGGCTCAGAAAGCGAATGTCTCTACGGCAACCGTTTCCCGGGCATTGATGAACCCCGATAAAGTCTCCCAGGCGACGCGTAACAAAGTGGAACAGGCGGCGCTGGAAGTGGGTTATCTTCCTCAGGCTCTGGGGCGCAACATGAAGCGCAACGAGTCGAGAACCATTCTGGTGATAGTGCCGGACATCTGCGATCCTTTCTTTAGTGAGATTATCCGTGGCATCGAAATCACGGCGGCCGAGCAAGGCTATCTGGTGCTGATTGGCGATTGTGCCCACCAGAATCAGCAGGAAAAGACCTTTATCGACCTCATTATCACCAAACAAATCGACGGCATGCTGCTGCTGGGTTCTCGCCTGCCGTTTGACGCCAGCATCGAAGAGCAACGGAATTTGCCGCCGATGGTGATGGCCAACGAATTCGCGCCAGAACTCGAACTGCCGACGGTTCACATCGACAACCTCACCGCCTCATTCAACGCCGTTAACTATCTGCATGAGCTGGGCCATCAGCACATTGGCTGTATTGCCGGGCCGGAAGAGATGCCGCTGTGCCACTATCGTTTGCAAGGCTACGTCCAGGCGCTGCGCCGCAGCGGGCTCACCGTTGACCCACACTATATTGCGCGCGGCAACTTTACTTACGAAGCCGGGGCAAATGCACTGGAACAACTCCTGGCTCTGCCACAACCGCCTACGGCGATTTTTTGCCACAGCGATATTATGGCGCTTGGCGCAATGTCCCTCGCAAAACGCCGCGGCCTGAAAATCCCTGAGGATTTATCAATAATTGGCTTTGATAACATCTCATTAGCTGAATTTTGCGATCCCCCGCTGACCACCGTTTCTCAGCCCCGTTTTGAGATTGGGCGTGAGGCGATGTTGTTGTTACTCGATCAACTGAGTGGTCAGAATGTCAGTAGCGGCTCGCGCCTGCTCGATTGTGAACTGGTCCTTCGGGGTAGTACTACTAAAATTAAGCCTTAAACTAAATGGCTTTCGGACTCCCGCTTCTGGTCAAAGCCCCGTCGCTTAAGTAACATGGCGGACTGACGAACGAATAAATACAGCGAAACGATAGTGGCACAACGAGATTATGTACGCCGCAGCCAACCGGCTCCTTCGCGGCGCAAAAAGGGTCCTTCAAGGAACTCACGGAAGAAGCAAAGTAGCTTTCCTGCTGTTTCACCAGCGATGGTCGCTATTGCTGCGGCTGTGCTGGTCGCCTTTATTGGCGGTCTGTACTTTATTACCCATCACAAGAAAGAAGAATCTGAGGCACTCACGGGCCGTCAGGTGACGGGCAATGGCCTGCCGCCGAAGCCTGAAGAACGCTGGCGTTACATCAAAGAGCTGGAAAGCCGTCAGCCGGGCGTGCGTGCGCCAACTGAACCGTCTGCGGGCGGGGAAGTTCAGAACGCGAATCAGCTCACCGACGAACAGCGCCAGCTGCTGGCACAAATGCAGGCCGATATGCGCCAGCAGCCAACACAGCTGACGGAAGTACCGTGGAACGAGCAAACGCCAGCCCAGCGTCAGCAAACGCTGCAACGCCAGCGTCTGGCGCAACAGCAAGCTCAGCAGCAGGTTCAGCAACAACAGTGGTCGCAGTCTCAGCCGGTACAGGCTCCGCGCACGCAGCCGCGTGTGAGCGAACAGCCTTATCAAGCGCCACAGCAAGCTCGTACCACACAGAGTCAGCCTGCTCAGCAACATCAGACGCCGCCGAAGCAAAGCGCTCAGCAGCCTTATCAGGATCTGTTGCAGACGCCAGCGCACACGGCCGCCAGCCAGCCAAAGACACAGCAGGCGGCTCCCGTCACGCGTGAGCCAGAGCCGGCCAAACAGACAGCCGAGAAAAAAGACGATCGTCGCTGGATGATTCAGTGCGGCTCCTTTAAAGGTGCCGATCAGGCCGAGACCGTACGTGCCCAGCTCGCCTTTGAAGGTTTCGATTCCCACATCACCACCAATAATGGCTGGAATCGCGTGGTCATTGGCCCGGTGAAAGGCAAAGAGAATGCCGATGGCACGATCTCGCGCCTGAAGGTTGCTGGCCACTCAAACTGCATTCGTCTCGCCTCCGGGGGTTGAAACCCCCAAAATCCCCCCCATCTCTACTTGCAATCTGCCCCGCATAGCGTGCGGGGCCTGTATTCTGCTTTACACCCAGGGGGTCCGCTCGTGACAACAATAGTTAGTGTTCGCCGTAACGGTCATGTCGTTATTGCCGGTGATGGCCAGGCTACGCTTGGCAACACCGTGATGAAAGGCAACGTGAAAAAAGTCCGCCGTTTGTATAACGACAAAGTGATCGCCGGGTTTGCGGGCGGTACCGCTGATGCCTTCACGCTGTTTGAACTGTTCGAGCGTAAGCTTGAAATGCACCAGGGCCATCTGGTGAAAGCCGCAGTGGAGCTCGCTAAAGACTGGCGTACCGACCGCATGCTGCGCAAACTCGAAGCGCTGCTGGCCGTCGCCGATGAAAATGCCTCCCTCATCATCACCGGTAACGGTGACGTGGTGCAGCCCGAAAATGATTTGATTGCCATTGGTTCCGGTGGCCCTTATGCGCAGGCTGCTGCCCGTGCGCTGCTGGAAAACAGTGACCTCGGTGCCCGCGAAATCGCGGAGAAAGCGTTGGATATTGCAGGCGACATCTGCATCTACACCAACCACTTCCACACCATCGAAGAATTACCTTCTAAAGCGTAAGGATCTCCCATGTCTGAAATGACCCCACGCGAAATTGTCAGCGAACTCGACAAACACATTATCGGCCAGGACGCTGCCAAGCGTTCTGTGGCTATCGCCCTGCGTAACCGCTGGCGCCGCATGCAGCTCGACGAAGAGCTGCGTCACGAGGTGACCCCAAAAAACATTCTGATGATCGGCCCAACCGGTGTCGGTAAAACCGAAATCGCCCGCCGTCTGGCCAAACTCGCCAACGCGCCGTTCATCAAAGTGGAAGCCACCAAGTTCACCGAAGTGGGCTACGTCGGTAAAGAAGTGGATTCCATTATCCGTGATCTGACCGATGCCGCCGTGAAAATGGTGCGCATGCAGTCCATCGACAAGAACCGCTATCGCGCGGAAGAGATGGCGGAAGAGCGCATTCTCGACGTGCTGATCCCTCCGGCGAAAAACAACTGGGGCCAGGCTGAACAACCGCAGGAGCCGTCTGCCGCTCGTCAGGCATTCCGCAAAAAACTGCGCGAAGGCCAGCTGGACGACAAAGAGATCGAAATCGACCTCGCTGCGGCACCGATGGGCGTTGAAATCATGGCGCCTCCGGGCATGGAAGAGATGACCAGCCAGCTGCAGTCCATGTTCCAGAACATCGGCGGTCAGAAGCAGAAGCCGCGTAAGCTGAAAATCAAAGACGCGATGAAGCTGCTGATTGAAGAAGAAGCGGCAAAACTGGTGAACCCGGAAGAGCTGAAACAGGATGCTATCGACGCAGTTGAGCAGCACGGGATCGTGTTCATCGACGAAATCGACAAAATCTGTAAGCGCGGCGGTAACTCCTCCGGCCCGGACGTGTCACGCGAAGGCGTTCAGCGCGATCTGCTGCCGTTAGTGGAAGGCTGCACCGTTTCCACCAAGCACGGAATGGTCAAAACCGACCACATTCTGTTTATCGCTTCGGGTGCCTTCCAGGTCGCAAGCCCGTCAGATCTGATCCCGGAACTGCAGGGTCGTCTGCCGATTCGCGTTGAGCTGAAAGCGCTCACCACGCAGGACTTTGAACGTATTCTGACCGAACCAAACGCCTCTGTGACCGTCCAGTACAAAGCGCTGATGGCGACTGAAGGGGTAACGATCGAGTTCACCGAAAGTGGTATTAAGCGTATCGCTGAGGCCGCCTGGCAGGTGAACGAATCCACCGAAAATATCGGTGCGCGCCGCCTGCACACGGTGCTTGAGCGCCTGATGGAAGACATCTCCTACGACGCCAGTGAACGTCAGGGTGAGTCCTTTACCATTGATGCGGAGTATGTGAGTAAACATCTCGATGCGTTGGTGGCAGATGAAGATCTGAGCCGTTTTATCCTATAATCCCGGTAATTGCATTTTCATCACTGTTGATGGGGGCTATTGGCCCCCATTTTTATTGGCTAAAAACTATGACTGAACTCAGCCGTACCCAGGCCTGGCTGGAAAGCCTGCGCCCGAAAACGTTACCTTTGGCTTTTGCCGCCATTGTCGTCGGCACAGCACTTTCCTGGTGGCAAGGACACTTCAACCCTCTCGTGGCGCTGCTGGCGCTGGTGACGGCGGGCCTGTTGCAAATTCTCTCCAATCTGGCGAATGACTACGGCGATGCCGTGAAAGGCAGTGACAAGCCTGACCGTATTGGGCCACTGCGCGGGATGCAGAAAGGGGTGATTACTCAGGAGCAGATGAAGCGCGCGCTGATCGTGACCGTGCTGCTGATTTGTGTCTCTGGTATCGCCCTGCTGATGGCCTCCTATCAGACGATGCAGGATTTTATCGGCTTTATGGTGCTGGGTGCGGTCTCAATCATTGCGGCCATTACCTACACCGTGGGCACTCGCCCTTACGGTTACATCGGACTGGGCGATATCTCTGTGCTGATTTTCTTCGGCTGGCTGAGCGTGATGGGGAGCTGGTATCTGCAGGCCCATACGCTGGAAGCCGTGACCTTCTTACCGGCCACAGCCTGCGGATTGCTGGCGACGGCGGTGCTGAACATCAACAACCTGCGTGATATCGACAGCGACCGCGAGAACGGCAAGAACACGCTCGCTGTGCGCCTTGGGCCGGTCAATGCCCGTCGCTATCACACTTGCCTGCTGATGGGCGCTCTGCTGTGTCTGGCGCTGTTTAACCTGCTGGCTCTGCACAGTTTGTGGGGTTGGTTGTTTATTCTGGCCGCACCGCTGCTGGTCAAACAAGCGCGATTTGTCCTGACGCATCACGACCCGGTGGATATGCGCCCCATGCTTGAACGCACCGTAAAAGGCGCTCTGCTGACTAACCTTTTGTTTGTAGCCGGAATTGTCCTGAGCCGCGCGTTCGCTTAACTGACAAATATCAATTAACAATTGATGATTTTGCCAACAATGCGATTCGCACGATATACTGAAAGCACTCACAGCTTCAGAACGTTAAGCCTATGAAATACGATACATCCGAGCTTTGCGACATCTACCAGGAAGATGTCAATGTCGTTGAACCGCTGTTCTCCAACTTTGGGGGACGGTCGTCGTTTGGTGGACAAATTATCACGGTGAAATGTTTCGAGGATAACGGGTTGCTGTACGATATGCTCGAACAGAACGGACGTGGCCGCATCCTGCTGGTGGATGGTGGGGGCTCCGTACGCCGCGCACTGATTGATGCCGATCTGGCAAAACTGGCGGTGCAAAATGAGTGGGAAGGCATTGTGGTTTATGGTGCCGTCCGTCAGGTTGATGACCTTGAAGAGCTGGATATCGGCATTCAGGCGATGGCAGCTATTCCGGTTGGTGCTGCGGGTGAAGGCATTGGCGAAAGCGACGTACGCGTCAATTTCGGCGGCGTGACGTTCTTCTCCGGCGATCACCTGTATGCCGACAACACGGGTATCATCCTCTCGGAAGACGCACTCGATATCGAGTGATCCCGGCGTGTTCGGCATAAAAAAGCCTTCTCTGTGAGAAGGCTTTTTCGTTTCCGTCGTCTTACTGAATTTTGCCGAGGAAATCGCGTTTACCCAGCGGCACACCGGCCTGACGCAAAATGCCGTAAGCGGTGGTGCTGTGGAAATAGAAATTCGGCACAGCAAACTGGAACACATAGCTGCTGGCGGTGAAATGCAGTTGATGCTCGCGGGCCTGAACCAGGATTGGACGCGCATCATCCCCTTCCAGTTTCGCATCATCCACACTCTTCAGATAAGCCACGGTAGCGGCAATGCGTGCCTGCAACTCTGCAAATGTCGCTTCGTTATCTTCATTCACCGGCGCTTCAACGTCTGCCAGACGGGCAATCGCGCGCTTCGCCATATCACAGGTAACCTGCACCTGGCGTTTCAGCGGGAACATATCGTCAGCCAGCTTTGCTTCAAGCAATTCGGTTTCCTGAACGCCCTGCTCTTTTGCCCACCCGGCACTCTTCGCCAGAACGGCATCCAGACTTACCAGCCCGTGAATAAACTGCGCTTTGGTTTCGCTATACAGTGACATTGTCAGTTTCCTAAATTATATCAAACGAGTATCGGATTATTGTTGTCGAAAACACACTGAGAGTAACCTCAGGCAACGTCAAAGCATAGGGCGGAATGTGCGCGGTAACTGTGATGCAGAAACAAAAAAATCCGCAACCCCGAAGGATTACGGATTGTCATCACCGTTAACCGGCTGCGCTTAGTACAGCTTTTTCGCGCAATCCAGCAGGTCGGTCTTGAATGGACGCTTCATGTTCTCAATGGCGTCGATAATGTCGTGGTGAACCAGTTTCTCGTTCTGGATCCCGACGCAACGGCCACCGAAGCCCGCCAGCAACACTTCAATCGCATAAGCGCCCATGCGGGACGCCAGAATACGGTCATAAGGAACCGGGGAACCCCCACGCTGGATGTGGCCCAGTACGGTCGCGCGGGTTTCACGCCTGGTTTCGGTTTCAATGAATTTTGCCAGCTCGTCGACGTCGCACATGTGCTCAGTGATCGCCACGATGGCGTGTTTTTTACCTTTGGCGATACCTGCTTTGATTTCCGCCACCAGGTCTTCACGGCTGAATTCGACTTCTGGCACAACCACAAACTCACAGCCGCCCGCGATGGCTGCCGCCAGGGTCAGGTCGCCGCAGTAACGGCCCATCACTTCAACGATGGAGATACGCTGGTGAGAAGAAGAGGTGTCGCGCAGACGGTCAATCGCTTCAACCACAGTGCCCAACGCGGTGAAGTAACCAATGGTGTAGTCGGTGCCTTTGATATCGTTATCAATGGTGCCCGGCAGACCCACGCAGGGGAAGCCCATTTCGGTCAGGCGTTTTGCCCCCATGTAGGAACCGTCACCACCGATAACCACCAGCGCGTCGAGACCGCGTTTTTTCATGTTCTCGATAGCCACAGCACGAATGTGTTCTTCGCGGAACTCCGGGAAACGCGCAGAACCCAGGAAGGTACCGCCGCGGTTGATCATGTCGGACACGCTGTAACGGTCAAGCTGAACCATTCTGTCTTCATACAGACCAAGGTAGCCATCATAAATACCCATTACTTCCAGACCTTCCGACAGCGCGGCACGAACCACGCCACGGATTGCTGCGTTCATGCCCGGCGCATCACCGCCGCTTGTCAACACACCGATTTTCTTAATCATGACTACCTCTGAACTTAGGAATGCTAAAAATAATTCTGTTGCCCGAAGCGCCCTCCCTCATACAGGGAGAGGATCGACTATATGAGAGATAGTATATCAGGCGCTTCGTGCTGAATTGATTCAGGTCAGGCCAAATGGCGGTAATTTAGACAAAAAATGCCGATCCGACCCACATTTTTACAACGAATTACGAAAGTCCAAAAAGCCCTGCCGTCCTGCCGGAACAACCGAGCACGGGTCCTGATGAATAATCACATCCGAACCCGGAAAGCGTAACAATAGCGCCTGCTCAACCTGTTCAGCCACTAAGTGCGCCTGAACCAACGGCAGGTTATCTTCCATTTCCAAATGAATCTGAATAAAGCGGGTCGGCCCTGACTGCCGCGTTCGAAGGTCATGCGCACCGCTCACACCCGGCCAGGCGCTGACGATGTTAATGATTTCTTGTCGTTCTTCATCGGGCAGCGCTCTGTCCAGCAGTGACTGAACCGCCTCATACCCCATGCGCAATGCACTATATAAAATATAGATGCCAATCCCCAATGCAAACAATGCATCCGCGCGATGCCAGCCGTACCAGGCCAACGCCAGCGCAACAAGAATGGCCCCATTCATCATAACATCAGACTGATAATGAAGCATATCAGCGCGCACAGCCTGGCTTTGCGTCTTGCGCACAACCCAGCGCTGGAAGGTAACGAGGATCAGGGTGCTAATCAGCGCGATAACGGTCACCACCATCCCCACGCCCGGATCGCGCATCGGCTCTGGCGTCACCAGGTGCTGGATGCCGGTTAAAAACAGGAACAGCGCCGAGCCGGAAATAAACATGCTCTGCGCCAGCGCCGCCAGCGATTCCGCTTTGCCATGCCCAAACGTATGTTCTTCATCTGCCGGTTGCAGCGAATAACGCACCACCAACAGGTTTGTTAACGACGCGGCAATATCCACCAGGGAATCGACCAACGCCGCCAGAATACTGACGGAACCGGTATACCACCACGCAAAAATTTTAATCAAAAGTAACACCGACGCCATGACGGTTGCGGCCAGTGCCGCACGGCTGACTAATCGGCCATAGGTTTGATTCATAAACACTCCTGCAATCTCTTGCGGGTAGTATAGCGGAATGTGATGGGAGTCAGTGGCGGGAATAACAGGCAAAAAAAACCCCCTCATCATGAGGGGGAAGACAGGGATGGTGTCTATGGCAAGGAAAACAGGGTTTGTTACTGGTTACTACGGGTACTGCTGCTACTAAACAACAATGACGCTGGGCCTTGCTGCATCCTTGCAACCTCCCGCAGCTGATCCATTCGCTGCTGGTGCTTCTCGTTCAAAACCGCTTGCTGCTCGGGTGTTAACAGGCGATACATCTGGTTGCGAACCCTGGCCATTTCGACCTGGCGGACAACCTGCTCTTGCGCCATTTTTTCTGCCTGAGCGCGGACAGCGGTTTCGTCAAAATTTTCTGCGGTGACAAGCTTATGCATTGTCTCCATTTCGCTAACATTAACAGGAGGCTGCTGGCGTCGAGCCTGTTGCATAAGATCCCGCATCTGTTGGCGCTGATGTTCGGTTAAACTTATGCCGTCAAACATATGGCTCTGACTAGTGCTCTGCGTCGCCCCATCATTCGGGTGCCAGTTAACGCCGGTAACGACTTCAGCAGCCTGGCTATTCGCACTTAGCGCCAGTGTTGAGGCCATGACGGCAGCGATAACATTGCGCATCACTTGCTCCCAAAAACTTTTGTTTCGCGATTCAACGAGAGAC
>NZ_JBOFIN010000120.1:0-17737 GCF_051650185.1 Scandinavium sp. | reverse complement strand
AAAACTGACGCATACTAGCGCCGCATTGCATACATATGACTAATAACACGGGACAAATAATGGCGAGACGTATTCTGGTCGTTGAAGATGAAGCGCCGATCCGCGAGATGGTGTGCTTCGTCCTGGAGCAAAATGGCTTCCAGCCTTTAGAAGCCGAAGATTATGACAGTGCCGTTAACCAGATGAATGAGCCCTGGCCCGATCTGGTTCTGCTGGACTGGATGCTGCCGGGCGGTTCCGGGATCCAGTTTATCAAGCACCTGAAACGCGAAGCGCTGACCCGCGACATTCCGGTCGTGATGCTGACGGCGCGTGGCGAAGAAGAAGACAGGGTTCGCGGTCTGGAAACCGGTGCGGATGATTACATCACTAAGCCTTTCTCACCGAAAGAGCTGGTGGCACGTATTAAAGCGGTCATGCGTCGTATTTCGCCGATGGCCGTGGAAGAAGTTATCGAGATGCAGGGATTAAGCCTCGATCCGTCTTCGCACCGCGTGATGACCGGCGAGAATCCGCTGGACATGGGGCCAACCGAATTTAAACTGCTGCACTTCTTTATGACTCACCCGGAACGGGTTTATAGCCGCGAACAGCTGTTGAACAACGTCTGGGGAACCAACGTTTATGTGGAAGACAGGACGGTCGATGTGCACATTCGCCGCCTGCGTAAAGCGCTGGAACACAGTGGTCACGATCGGATGGTACAAACCGTTCGCGGCACGGGCTATCGTTTCTCTGCCCGTTTCTGACAATTGACTGGAGTGTGACCCGTGCTTGAACGGTTGTCATGGAAAAGGCTGGTTTTCGAGCTGATCCTCTGTTGTATCCCGGCTCTGATCCTCGGGGCTATTTTCGGTTACTTACCCTGGTTTTTACTGGCGGCGGTAACCGGGCTGCTGGTGTGGCATTTCTGGAACCTGCTGCGCCTCTCATGGTGGCTGTGGGTTGACCGCAGCATGACGCCGCCTCCGGGCCGCGGCAGCTGGGAGCCCTTGCTTTACGGGCTTCACCAGATGCAGATGCGTAACAAAAAGCGCCGTCGCGAGCTGGGCAGCCTGATTAAGCGCTTTCGCAGTGGGGCAGAGTCCTTACCCGATGCGGTGGTATTGACCACCGAAGAGGGCGCGATGTTCTGGTGTAATGGCCTGGCGCAGCAAATGCTGAACCTGCGCTGGCCGGACGATAACGGCCAGAACATCCTCAACCTGCTGCGCTACCCCGAATTCTCCCGTTATCTCAAAACCCGCGACTTCAGCAAACCGCTTAATCTGGTGCTCAACACCGGGCGGCATCTGGAAATTCGCGTGATGCCGTATACCGATAAACAGCTGCTACTGGTGGCGCGTGATGTCACCCAAATGCACCAGCTGGAAGGCGCACGGCGCAACTTCTTTGCCAACGTCAGCCATGAGCTACGCACGCCGCTAACGGTGTTGCAGGGGTATCTGGAAATGATGCAGGAGCAAACGCTGGAAGGGGCACCGCGTGAAAAAGCGCTGCACACCATGCGCGAGCAAACGCAGCGAATGGAAGGACTGGTGCGCCAGCTACTGACGCTCTCGCGCATCGAAGCGGCACCGCTGGCGGCGTTAAATGAACGTATCGATGTGCCAATGATGCTGCGAGTGGTGGAGCGTGAAGCGCAAACGCTCAGTCAGAAAAAGCACACGCTGCATTTCGAGATAGATGATTCGCTCACGGTGCTGGGCAGTGAAGAACAGTTACGTAGCGCGATGTCGAACCTTGTTTACAACGCGGTGAATCATACGCCTGAAGGCACGACCATTACGGTGTGCTGGCAGCGGGCGCCGCACGGTGCGTTGTTTAGCGTGGAAGATAATGGTCCGGGCATTGCGCCTGAACACATTCCGCGTCTCACTGAGCGCTTCTACCGTGTCGACAAAGCCCGCTCGCGTCAGACGGGCGGCAGCGGTCTTGGGTTAGCCATCGTTAAGCACGCGGTGAATCACCACGAAAGCCGGCTCGATATCGAGAGCCAGCCGGGCAAAGTGACACGCTTTAGCTTCCTGCTGCCGGAACGTTTGATTGCCAAAAAGATCGCCTGATGTCAGGAGTGGCAGGAAAGATTGACACAAACCGGCGAAAGCCGGTTTTTTCGCTTTCCGGTTAACCAAACGGTGGATAATTATCAAACGTCTGATGCTTTTTTGTTCGCATGATAAGCCATGGGTTTTTCTTATAACTGGTTATTCATGCTGGTATGGGTTTTCATGTTGATATAATCCTCTGGTTTTGCGATCCCATGTTGCTTTAAAACGTTATAAGCGTTTAAATTGCCCACGTTGCAGTCGCAGTCTGACTGCTTTCGCGTGGTAAACCCAATAACAATTCTTTCCACGCGAATATCGGGAGAATATCCCACTAACGATTACGCTCTTGCCGTTGTTCTGTTCCGCAGGGATAAGCGCGACGTTTTCATTTTTCAACACCACATCCACAGGCAGTAAAGAGTTTATGACCCATCAGTTAAAATCACGCGACATCATCGCCCTGGGCTTTATGACCTTTGCGTTGTTCGTTGGCGCCGGCAACATCATCTTCCCTCCAATGGTTGGCTTACAGGCAGGCGAGCACGTCTGGACGGCGGCTATTGGTTTCCTGATAACCGCAGTGGGCCTGCCGGTGTTGACCATTATTGCTCTGGCAAAAGTGGGCGGCGGCGTGGACAGCCTGAGCACACCTATCGGTAAAGTTGCCGGTATTTTGCTGGCAGTCGTCTGCTATCTGGCCGTTGGCCCATTGTTCGCGACGCCGCGTACCGCAACCGTCTCCTTCGAAGTGGGCATTGCGCCGCTGACGGGCGATGGCGCGCTGCCGCTGCTGATTTACAGCGTTATCTATTTCGCGCTGGTGATCCTGGTGTCGCTCTATCCGGGCAAACTGCTGGATACCGTGGGCAACTTCCTGGCGCCACTGAAAATTCTCGCGCTGATTGTGCTGTCTGTTGCCGCTATTTTGTGGCCAGCCGGTTCTATCAGCCATGCGCTGGAAGCCTACCAGACCGCACCTTTCTCTAACGGTTTTGTGAACGGTTATCTGACTATGGATACGCTGGGCGCAATGGTCTTCGGTATCGTTATCGTTAACGCCGCGCGTTCTCGCGGCGTGACTGAAGCGCGTTTGCTGACCCGTTATACCGTTTGGGCGGGTCTGATGGCAGGCGTTGGCCTGACGCTGCTGTATCTGGCGCTGTTCCGTTTGGGCTCTGACAGTGCTTCACTGGTGGATCAAAATGCTAACGGTGCAGCCATCCTGCATGCTTATGTACAGCACACCTTTGGTGGCGCAGGCAGCTTCCTGCTGGCCGCCCTGATCTTCATCGCCTGTATGGTGACCGCCGTTGGCCTGACCACCGCCTGTGCCGAGTTCTTCTCTCAGTACCTTCCGCTCTCTTACCGTTCGCTGGTCTTTATCCTCGGTTTGTTCTCGATGGTGGTGTCGAATCTGGGTCTGAGCCACCTGATTCAGGTGTCCATTCCGGTGCTGACCGCGATTTATCCGCCATGTATCGCACTCGTGGTATTAAGTTTTACCCGCGGTTGGTGGCATAATTCGACCCGCGTGATTGCCCCGGCGATGTTTATCAGCCTGGTGTTCGGTCTGCTGGACGGCATTAAAGCCTCTGCATTTGCGGAAATCCTTCCGGCATGGACCTCGCATCTGCCTTTGGCGGAGCAGGGCCTGGCCTGGCTGATGCCGACCATCGTAGCCACCGTGCTGGCCATTGGCTGGGATCGCGCAGCAGGCCGTCAGGTGACTTCAAGCGCGCATTAATTAGCGTTCCGGAAGTAAAATTAACCACGGGGCTACAGGCTCCGTGGTTTTGTTTTTTGGTAAGGCAGTGGAATTCATGGAAACAGAGAACAAACTAAAACGCGGGCTAAGTACCCGTCACATTCGCTTTATGGCGCTCGGCTCGGCCATCGGTACCGGTCTTTTTTATGGCTCGGCAGACGCCATCAAAATGGCCGGTCCCAGCGTGTTGCTGGCCTATCTCATCGGCGGTGTCGCCGCTTACATTATCATGCGTGCGCTCGGTGAAATGTCCGTGCACAACCCGTCTGCCAGCTCCTTCTCCCGCTATGCGCAGGATAACTTAGGTCCTCTCGCGGGCTACATCACCGGCTGGACGTACTGCTTTGAAATCCTGATCGTGGCGATTGCCGACGTGACCGCCTTTGGTATCTACATGGGCGTCTGGTTCCCGGCGGTGCCGCACTGGATATGGGTGCTGAGCGTGGTGCTCATCATTTGCTCGATCAACCTGATGAGCGTCAAAGTGTTCGGTGAACTGGAGTTCTGGTTCTCCTTCTTCAAGGTCGCCACCATCATTGTGATGATAGCGGCAGGCTTCGGCATCATCATTTGGGGTATCGGCAACGGCGGCCAGCCAACCGGCATTCACAACCTGTGGAGTAACGGCGGCTTCTTCAGCAACGGTTGGCTCGGGATGGTGATGTCGTTGCAGATGGTGATGTTTGCCTACGGCGGCATTGAAATCATCGGCATCACCGCCGGGGAAGCAAAAGACCCGGAGAAATCCATTCCGCGTGCGATTAACTCCGTGCCAATGCGTATTCTGGTGTTCTATGTGGGCACGCTGTTCGTCATCATGTCGATTTACCCGTGGAACCAGGTCGGCACCAACGGCAGCCCGTTCGTACTGACGTTCCAGCATCTGGGCATCACCTTCGCCGCCAGCATCCTCAACTTTGTGGTGCTGACAGCCTCGCTTTCGGCGATTAACTCCGACGTCTTTGGCGTAGGACGCATGCTGCACGGCATGGCCGAGCAGGGCAGTGCGCCAAAAATCTTCGCCAAAACCTCACGTCGCGGTGTGCCGTGGGTGACGGTTGCGGTCATGACTGTCGCGTTGCTGCTGGCGGTGTACCTGAACTACATCATGCCGGAAAACGTGTTCCTGGTGATTGCTTCGCTGGCGACTTTCGCGACCGTATGGGTGTGGATCATGATTTTGTTATCACAAGTTGCCTTCCGTCGCCGTCTGCCGCCGGAAGAAGTCAACGCATTGAAATTTAAAGTGCCTGGCGGGGTCTTCACTACGATTGTGGGCCTGCTGTTCCTGGTGTTTATCATCGTGCTGATTGGCTGGCACCCGGATACCCGCATTTCGCTGTATGTCGGCTTTGCGTGGATTGCGCTGCTGCTGGTTGGCTGGCAGTTTAAAGTGCGCCGCGATAAGCAGCGAGCGTTGGCTCAGTAATTCCTCAGACCCGGCCGCGCGCCGGGTTTTTTGTAATTGCAGTCATTCGATAATCACCAGTCGCTGTTGGAAAAACACGCGGAAGTCGAAATACACAATGGCCGCCGCTGCGCTTGCCAGCAATATTTCTTTCAGCGCAAGGCCGATGACACTCTCGCTCATTGCTGCGGGAAGCAGATTTAGCGTTATCAACGCCGATGCAATCGCGGCCAGACCACCGGTTATTCCAAGTACAGGAAACACGATTCCCCCCAACAGCGCGACGGAGATAGCCGCCTGAACAACAGCCAGAAAGTAGCTGGTGCCATCCTGACCCAACCACCTCGGCAAAAAAGAGAGCCAGGTTTCATGGGTAAGTGTATCCACCAGATGCATTTCAGGCGCAAACCATTTCAGGTTGCCGTAAATAAAGAACAGCAAAACAACGGTCACTCTAACCAGATTCATTTCATGGCGATACAGAACAGAAGAAGGCTTATTGAGTTTCATCGCATTTCTCCTTAAGGAGTGAACGGGTGTTAATAAGGTGAACACCCACCACTTATGGTCAGGATAAGTGTATTTCGCTTTGAACTTGTTTATTTAAATGAGGCCGAAGAAATAAACTGTTCAAATTTCTCACACCAGATTTGTACGGTGGTGTACTCATCGATATTGACACCATTTGGCAGGCTCTTTTTGAAATTACCGAAGTTTTTAAGGTCGCCAATATAAAGTGAGTCTTCTTTGATTTTCATGAAGGATTCACGATCGTTGGCCTGGGTTTTGGTTAAGTAAATTTTGTAATCCGGTCCGGGCGCAACGCTGCCTTCAAAAGCTATCTCTTTATCATTCACGTACAGCTTGCCTTCTGCCCAGTGCACAGCATTGCTGCCTTTCTGGTTCTTATCAAAGACACCGTTATAGCGTGCATTGTCTTTAACGGTTTGAATCTCTTCCGTGGTGGAGTTTTTTTCCGCGGTCAGGACCGGTAAGATATATATACCTGCGCCGAAACCAATACCAAACAGTGCGAGGTGAGAGGCGATAAGTGCAATTTTCAGTGACTTTTTCATAATGTATTTCCTGGTAAAAAGTACTGCGGTCTGTGTGGCCACTCATTTTTAATTATCAACAAATGAGTTGTCCCTAATTACGCTTTGGCATCGGCATTGTTATAAAGCGTTGCCGTGGCATAACCGAGCTGATTGGTATTCAGATGGGTGATCCGAAAATAATCAGCCCCGGCATTCTGTGCTTTTGCCGCAAGTTGATGCGTTAACTCATCAAGGGTGCCGGAAGAGGCGGTGATGCTCCCGACTCGCAACAGTTCACATTGGTGCGCCTGAGTAATTTCTGTGGTGTTTTGTGCAAAAGCAGGGATTGCGCTGACTGCCAGGATTGAAGCGATAATGATCTTTTTCATGATGTTATCCTTAGGTGATGTTTTTTAGCGTTCGCTAAAATATATAGCCCGACTGAATCAAGAGTGCAAATATTTTTTTAGCGATTACTCAAAAATAAGGTAAAATACGCTATCCGAAAATAGTAGAACGTAAGGTAACGTCATGATAAAAGGCAAGAAAACTGGGCGGCCAAAGCTCATGTCGGAAGATAAGTTAGTCGAGACACTTTTTCAGGTCTTTGCTTCACAAGGCTATGCGTCGACCTCCATCGCGGATTTGACTCAGGCAACAGGCATGAAACCCGCCTCTTTGTATCTGGCTTTTGGCAACAAAGAAGGGATGTACGCTGCTGCCCTGGCCTACTATCGCCAGACGTGGTTGCGAGGGCTTCAGCAAACTCTCGATAATAAAACGTTGAGCTTTCAACAACGTATTGCCGCTTTTTTGACAGCAGCATTTACCTTGTTTAGCTGTAGCGATAAACCTTTGGGTTGCATGATGACTTTCTCCGCATTGGCGTTTCAGACCGGCGAAGGGGAATTGGCCAACCAATTGCGGGATGAACGCGCGGCGTTTGTTCAGTGGCTGGAAGAAGAAGCCCGTCTGGCACAGAAAGTCGGGGAGTTGCCTGGTCACATGACTCCCGCCACGTTAGCCTGCTTTATCGTTACGCTCGAGCGTGGCCTGGCGTTGGGGGCACTCGATAAGCCCGATCCGCAGGTTGTCTTTAGCATGCTTGAAAGTGCCATTGCATTACTGTTTGTCGAGAAGTAAAAGTCATTATCGATGGAGTCTCCTCCCCCTCGCTCCTCCCCCAAATCGCGGCATAATGATGAGTCATACGTAGCCAGTCTGTGGCAAGGTGAACGCAATTTGGACAAAGGGGAAAGATGATGTTGAAGGCATGGCATCTGCCTGTGGCACCGTTCACTAAACAGCAGCAGGACCGGCTGGCCATCACGCTTTGGCTGAGCGGTGAAACACCACCGCTGCGCGTGACGTTACGGGCAGAAGAAGACAACGAAGAGATCTCGCTGCCGATGCACCGCTTGCGCAGTGAACCGCAACCGGGCGTGACGGCCTGGCGGGCGGAGATCCCGTTGAATAATGGACAGCCGCGTCGTCGTTACAGTTTCAAACTGCTGTGGGAAAATCGCCAGCGCTGGTTTACCCCGCAAGGGTTTAGCCGTTTCCCGCCAGCACGCCTTGAACAGTTTGCGGTAGACGTGCCGGATATCGGCCCGCAGTGGGTGGCCGATCAGGTGTTCTATCAAATCTTCCCCGATCGTTTTGCCCGAACTGAGCCCCGTTCAGCGGAGCAGGACAACGTCTATTATCATCACGCTGCCGGCCGTGACATCGTGCTGCGTGAGTGGGACGAACCGCTGACTGCCGAAGCGGGCGGCTCCACCTTTTACGGCGGTGATCTGGACGGGATCAGCGAAAAGCTGCCGTACCTGAAAAAGCTCGGCGTCACCGCGCTGTATCTTAACCCCGTTTTTGTCGCGCCGAGCGTGCACAAATACGACACTGAAGATTACCGCCATGTCGATCCGCAGTTTGGCGGCGATCAGGCCTTATTAAGGTTGCGCCACAACACCCGTTGTGAGGGCATGAAGCTGATCCTCGACGGCGTGTTTAACCACAGTGGAGACTCACACGGCTGGTTTGACAGACATAACCGCGGCACCGATGGCGCATGCCACAATCCTTCATCGCACTGGCGCGACTGGTACAGCTTCTCTGAGGAAGGTAAAGCGCTGGACTGGCTGGGTTATGCCAGCCTGCCGAAGCTCGATTTCAGCTCTGAAACGCTGATCAACGAAATCTATCGCGGTGAAGACAGCATCGTGCGCCACTGGCTAAAAACGCCGTGGAGCATGGACGGCTGGCGGCTCGACGTGGTGCATATGCTCGGCGAAGCGGGCGGGGCGCGGAACAATCTTCAGCACATCTCAGGGATCACCAAAGCGGCCAAAGAAACGCAGCCGGAAGCCTACATTCTGGGTGAACATTTTGGCGATGCGCGGCAGTGGCTGCAGGCTGATGCTGAGGACGCGGCGATGAACTATCGCGGGTTTACCTTCCCGCTATGGGGATTTCTGGCGAACACCGATATTTCCTACGATCCGCAACTGATCGATGCCCAGACCTGCATGGTGTGGATGGACAACTACCGCGCTGGCCTGTCGCATCAGCAGCAGCTGCGAATGTTTAATCAGCTTGATAGCCACGATACTGCGCGTTTTAAATCGCTACTTGGCAAAGATGTGGCGCGTTTGCCGCTGGCGGTGGTGTGGTTGTTTACCTGGCCTGGCGTGCCGTGTATCTACTACGGCGATGAAGTAGGGCTGGATGGCAACAACGATCCGTTCTGCCGCAAGCCCTTCCCGTGGCAGAAAGAAAAACAGGATCTGACGCTGTTTTCCCTGTATCAGCGAATGGCAAAGCTTCGTCAACGCTCTCAGGCCTTGCGCCACGGTGGCTGTCAGGTGATTTATGCGGAAGATAACGTGGTGGTCTTTGTGCGTGTGTTGAAGCAACAGCGGGTACTGGTGGCGATAAATCGCGGTGAGCCGTGTGAAGTGGTGCTCGACGCTTCGCCGCTGCTGGTGGTCAAAGAGTGGCTGCTGAAAGAGGGCAAAGGCACGTTGGCCGATGATGTCTTAACGCTGCCCGCTATTTCTGCTTCGGTGTGGCTCGGGCATTAAATTGCCCGGCGGCGAGGTAAGTAGCAAAATCCTCTCTTGAGAGGATTTTTAGGGTTTGCCCCCCTCGCCCTGTGGGAGAGGGGCCGGGGGAGAGGGCATCAGACAGCATAAACAGCTGACTGGTTTAAAGCACAGCGCCACCCGGCGTATCTTCAATGGTACAAATGCTCCAGTACGCCATCGCTCAACAACGCTTCCCGCCACCAGCGCTGCGCCAGCCCGTCACTGTGGTTGCGCCAGGCCATATAGGCCACGTCTTTTTCACGAAATGACACCACTTCTTTTTCCAGCAGCTCGCCATTTTCCAGCCACGGACGTGCAATGTGGCGTGGCAGAAAACCGCAGCCCATTCCCGCGCGTAACAGCGTCAGCTTAGTGTGAAAATCATCGACACGGATTTGCGGCTGTTCGTCCATGAGATTGCTGTTGATCGGCTGACAGCTGCGCGCGCTGTCGCTGATGACCACGGCCCGATGCAGACAAAGCTGATCGTTGGAAAGAGGCGTTTGGGTCTGCGCCAAAGGGTGAGAAGGGGCAACCACAAACACATTGTCCAGCGTGCCGAGCATTTTGTACGACCACGCGCCGGACGTTGGCGGCTCGTTGATCGCTCCTAAAATCATATCCGCGCCGTGGTGGGTTAATTCTTCCCATGAACCGGCCAGCGTGTGATGGGTAAAGTTCAGCCGCGTTTGTTTATTCAGGGCATGGAACTCATCAATCAACGGTAAAAGTGCGGCAAAGGGGAAAGAGTCATCCAGCGCAATCGACAGCTCTTTTTCCCAGCCGGACTGCACCTGTACTGCCTGTTTTTCCAGGTCTTTCGCGGCGTTCAGCAGCAGTCGCCCTTTTTCCAGCATCATTCGGCCAGTATCGGTAAATTTTGCGCGATGGCCGGAGCGATCCAGCAGGGTAATGTCCAGATCGCTTTCCAGCTTCTGGATCATGTAGCTGAGTGCCGCAGGCGTTTTAAACAGTGATTCAGCGGCAGTGGCAAAAGAGCCGTGTTTATCGAGGGCATCGAGAATAAGCAACACTTCAAGATTTAAGCGCATGGCGGAAAAAGTCGGTAATCGGAGAATAAGTAAAGTCTTACTGAAGCGCTTATTCAATGCCAGTGAATAATTTAGAACGCGGGCGCGTAATTTTTTGACTAAGCCTGATAATAGTTTTCACAGGGTATGAATTTTTCAGAATATATTCTCTAAGCAGCTGGTCATAAAACAGAAAAATTTCTTTAATAACTCGTTAGAAATTTCCGCCTATACTCACTTTGCCTTATCAGTCAGGATCCAACTGTTTACAACAGTCTTAGACCGTTGCCTTTCAACTTATTGATTACGAAGGTGTGTTATGTCTATTCGGGAACTGATCGACCCGCAGAATTCTGCGCTTATTTTTATCGACCACCAGCCGCAAATGTCTTTTGGTGTGGCAAATATTGACCGTCAGACGCTGAAAAATAATACTGTGGCGCTCGCCAAAGCCGGGAAGATATTCAATGTGCCGGTGATTTATACCTCTGTCGAAACCAAAAGTTTTAGCGGCTATATCTGGCCGGAATTACTGGCTGTGCACCCTGACGTCAAACCGATTGAACGGACATCGATGAACTCCTGGGAAGACAAGGCGTTTGTCGAGGCGGTCAAAGCGACCGGGCGAAAAAAACTCATTATCTCTGCGCTGTGGACTGAAGTGTGCCTGACTTTCCCGGCGCTGATGGCGCTGGACGAAGGCTTTGAAGTTTACGTGGTGACCGATACGTCCGGTGGCACGTCTGTTGACGCTCACGAACGAGCAATCGACCGCATGGTGCAAGCTGGCGCGGTGCCTGTGACCTGGCAGCAGGTGCTGCTTGAGTATCAGCGGGACTGGTCACGCAAAGGTACCTACGACGCAGTCATGGATCTGGTGCGCGAACACAGTGGCGCTTACGGCATGGGCGTCGATTACGCCTACACTTTGGTTCACGGTGCGCCTGAACGTAAAGCGTAACGCGGTGGCGGGCGTTCGCCCGCCTGTTTGCGACAGCCGGGGATCTTTGCCATGACGCAAAAAAAACATGTGACTCTGGTTATCACCCATGCTTTGCGGCCTGAAGACAGCGGGGAATACGAAGCGTGGCTGTGCAGGATAATGCCGGTCGCGGCGGAATTTCCCGGCCATCTTGGCGCCAACGTTATTCGCCCCACGGACGGGCAGGGCATGTGGAACATCATCATTCGCTTCGACACGCTCGAACATCTCTACGCCTGGACGCAATCTGAAACCCGCAAGCAGCTGGTGGATGAGATCACGCCGCTGCTGACCGAAGGCGATCATACCGAAGTCAAAACTGAGGCGGCTTTCTGGTTTACCCCGCCTGCGCCGCATGTGCGTCAACCCAGGCGCTGGAAACAGTTCCTCATCACGCTGCTGGTGATTTTCCCGAGCACCAACCTGGTGCCGGCTATTACCGGCCTGCTGTTTCCTGGCCTGAAAGGCACCTTGCTGCTGCATCTGATTAACGATGCCTGCGTGGTGGCGCTGGTTGTCTGGCTGTGGATGCCCATCGTTACCCGAATTTTCGCCGGCTGGCTGAAAAAAGCCTGAGCCGGTTTGAGGAGTCTGAAATGTCTCAACAAGCCACATTGATCCTGACCCATGGCGAAATCCATACCCTGGATCGGGAAAACCCTCTCGCGCAAGCGGTCGCGATTGCCAACGGCAAAATCCTCGCGACCGGGAGCCACGATCAAATCATGAGCTATGCCACTGACGGCACGCAGATTGTCGATCTTAAAGGGCACACGGTGATCCCGGGCCTGAATGACTCGCACCTGCACCTGATTCGTGGTGGGCTGAATTACAACCTTGAACTGCGCTGGGAAGGTGTGCCTTCGCTCGCGGATGCGCTGCGAATGCTGAAAGATCAGGCCGATCGCACGCCGTCACCGCAGTGGGTACGCGTGGTGGGCGGCTGGAGTGAATTCCAGTTTGCCGAGCGCCGGATGCCGACGATTGAAGAGCTGAATGAAGCTGCACCGGACACGCCTGTGTTTGTGCTGCACCTTTATGACCGTGCGCTGCTGAACCGTGCGGCGCTGAAAGCGGTGGGGTACACCAAAGAAACGCCTGATCCTGCGGGCGGTGAAATTGTGCGTGACAGCAACGGTAATCCGACAGGCATGCTGGTGGCGAAACCCAACGCCATGATCCTCTATTCCACCCTGGCGAAAGGGCCCAAACTGCCGCTGGAGATGCAGGTGAACTCCACGCGTCAGTTTATGCGCGAGTTGAATCGCCTGGGCTTAACCAGCGCCATCGATGCGGGCGGCGGCTTCCAGAACTACCCGGAAGATTACGAAATCATCGAGCAGCTCCACGCCAAAGATCAGATGACCGTACGTATCGCCTACAACCTGTTTACCCAGCGTCCGAAACAAGAACTGGAAGATTTCGAGCGCTGGACCGACATGCTTAAACCCGGTCAGGGCACGGATTTTTATCGCGCGAATGGGGCAGGGGAGATGCTGGTCTTTTCCGCGGCGGATTTCGAAGATTTCCTTCAGCCGCGTCCTGATTTGCCACAGGGTATGGAAGATGAACTGGAGCGCGTGGTACGCCATCTGGTGGAACACCGCTGGCCGTTCCGCCTGCACGCCACTTATGACGAATCCATCAGCCGGATGCTGGATGTGTTCGAGAAGGTGAATCGCGATATTCCGTTCAATGGCCTGCACTGGTTCTTTGACCATGCGGAAACCATCACCGAACGCAATATTGAACGCGTTAAAGCGCTGGGCGGCGGGATTGCGGTGCAGCACCGCATGGCATTCCAGGGCGAATATTTTGTCGACAGATACGGCAAAGAGGCCGTGAAACACACCCCGCCAGTGGCGAAAATGCTGGAGCTGGATGTGCCGGTTGGTTTGGGCACCGATGCGACCCGCGTGGCGAGCTACAACCCGTGGACGGCGCTTTACTGGCTGGTGTCCGGGCGTACTGTCGGCGGTCTGTCGATGTACGACGATAACAACCGCCTGCCGCGTGATGTGGCACTGGAACTGTGGACAGCAGGCAGTGCGTGGTTCTCCAGCGAACAGGGCAAAAAAGGCCGTATTGTTGCCGATCAGCTTGCGGATTTGGTGGTGCTGTCGAAGGACTACTTCCGCGTGCCGGAAGAGGAAATCAAAGGGATTGAGTCGGTATTAACCATCGTAGATGGCAAAGTAGTGTACGCCGCCGGGCATTTCACGCCGCTTGCGCCGCCAGCCATTCCGGTGGTGCCAGACTGGTCGCCCGTGGTGAAAGTACCAGGCCATTATCGGTCTGCGCCGCCAGCGATGGGGAAAGTGGGCGCAGTCGTACAGATGCACCAGTGTATCGGCAGCTGCGGTGTGCACGGGCATTCCCATGATATCGCAAGGAAGTCAGGCATTCCGGTGTCGGATGACCAGGCGTTTTGGGGCGTGCTGGGGTGCTCTTGCTTCGCTTTTTGATCAATGAGTTGTCTGATCCCCCTCTCCCCGGCCCCTCTCCCGCGGGGAGAGGGAGAAAACAGCGCCGAACAGTTCCCTCTCCCCGCGGGAGAGGGTTAGGGAGAGGGGCGTGTGCCGATCTCAACCCACAAAAAAGGCCCGCATTCGCGAGCCTTTCATCCATCAATCAGCGCAGATTACAGGCCGTTGACGTTCTCAGTCAGGTATTTAGCTACGCCTGCTGGGGAAGCGGCCATACCTTCTTTGCCTTTTTCCCACTGAGCCGGGCACACTTCGCCGTGCTCTTCGTGGAACTGCAGCGCGTCAACCATACGCAGCATTTCGTCGATGTTACGGCCCAGTGGCAGGTCGTTCACCACCTGGTGACGGACGATGCCGTTAGCGTCGATCAGGAAAGAACCACGCAGAGCAACGCCCGCGTCCGGATGTTCGATGCCGTAAGCCTGCTGGATTTCACGTTTGATGTCCGCAACCATCGCGTATTTCACTGCACCGATGCCGCCTTTGTCGACAGGGGTGTTGCGCCATGCGTTATGGACAAACTCAGAGTCAAAAGAAACGCCAACCACTTCAACGCCACGCTTCTGGAATTCTTCGTAACGCTTGTCGAACGCGATCAGCTCAGATGGGCAGACGAAGGTGAAGTCCATTGGCCAGAAGAACAGGACGGTCGCTTTGCCAGCGGTGTGCTGTTTGAAGTTGAAGTTATCAACGATTTCGCCGTTACCCAGTACAGCAGCGGCAGTAAAGTCAGGAGCAGGACGAGTTACCAGAACCATGAGGTTCTCCTCTAGATTTATAAGGTTAATGGAACGCAACGCGGGCCAGTATAGGGAGAGGTAACAGGTGATACAAAGAGGCGTTGGCAATCGTTGAGACAGGTTTTACCTATCAATTGTTATATTTCCAACTGTTTCAGCATAATCGTTTTGTGATGAAGCGCAAGTTTTAAAGTGCTCGCGCCTGTGCCTGCGCCATCATGCGCGGGTAAAACGTCCAGAAGGTTTCTTCCAACTGTTCGTAATTCGTGTCCAAATCCTGCCAGGAATCGCGTAAGGCATCGAGGCGCGGACGACGGCTCGCCATCCCGTTCAGCACTCGCTGGATAAAATCCATTTCCCGGTAGCGCTCAAGCCAGCGCTCAGACCACAGATACTCGTTCAGATTGATGAAACGCTCAGGTGACTCGGGCAGGATTTCAGTAATCTGAGCATGGGCGTAGTGCACAAAATCAGGCAGCGACAGCTCTGGAGAAAGCTGAGACCAGTGGCGTGAAAGAAAATGATCCCACATCACGTCCAGCGTAATGGGCGCGACGCGGCGGGTCTCCGGACGGAACCAGTCACGGGCGGCTTTCACTTCCGGCAAATTATCCGTCAGCACGTCTATCCGACGGTGCATGTAGATCCCGCTCACGACCTCCGGGGAATACAGCTCATCCGGATTGCCGCGCACGAAATCGGCCAGTAAATTGCCCGATAAAGAGCTGTCGGCAAGATGCGCTAAATGCAGATGAGCGAGAAAGTTCATTTGTAGGCTTTCCTTATTTAAAGGCTTACAGGTTGCAGCAAAAGCAGCCTGCCACTAGACTACCCGCCTCTTTATTATGTCTGAGTTACCGTCATGCGCGTCGCTGATTTTTCTTTTGAACTGCCCGAATCCCTGATTGCCCACTATCCACAGCCGGAGCGCAGTAGCTGCCGATTGTTATCCTTAGACGGGCCAACGGGCGCGCTGACGCACGGTACTTTCACCGATCTGCTCGACAAGCTCAACCCTGGCGACCTGCTGGTCTTTAACAATACCCGGGTGATCCCGGCGCGTCTGTTTGGCCGCAAAGCCAGCGGCGGCAAGATTGAAGTGCTGGTGGAGCGCATGCTCGACGATAAACGTATTCTGGCACATATTCGCGCGTCCAAAGCGCCGAAGCCGGGTGCGGAGCTGCTGCTGGGTGAGGATGAAAGCATTCATGCCACGATGTTGGCGCGTCACGATGCGCTGTTTGAAGTTGAGTTTAATGACCAACGCCCGGTGCTGGATATCCTCAACGCCATCGGCCACATGCCGCTGCCGCCGTATATCGACAGGCCGGATGAAGACGCTGACCGCGAGCTGTATCAGACCGTCTACAGCCAAAAACCTGGCGCTGTTGCTGCGCCAACCGCTGGCCTGCATTTTGATGAGCCGCTGCTGGCGAAACTGCGTGAGAAAGGCATTGAGATGGCGTTCGTCACGCTGCACGTGGGCGCGGGAACCTTCCAGCCGGTGCGCGTAGACAGCATCGAAGATCACATCATGCACTCTGAATATGCCGAAGTGCCGCAGGATGTTGTTGATGCGGTATTGGCGGCAAAAGCGCGCGGAAGCAGAGTTGTCGCAGTAGGTACGACCTCCGTTCGTTCACTGGAAAGCGCGGCGCAGGCAGCGAAAACTGACCTGATCGAACCTTTCTTCGGCGACACGCAGATCTTTATCTACCCAGGCTATCAGTACAAAGTCATCGACGCGCTGGTGACCAACTTCCACCTGCCAGAGTCGACGCTGATCATGCTGGTGTCTGCCTTTGCGGGTTATCAGCACACCATGAACGCTTACAAGTCTGCGGTAGAACAAAAATATCGCTTTTTTAGCTACGGGGATGCCATGTACATCACGTACAATCCGTCCGCTATTCAAGAACGCGTTGGGGACTGATTCCGCGGCGCTGGGTTAATACGTCAGACTGTCTTTCTGACGCTGGAGTAAAAATGAAATTTGAACTGGATACCACAGACGGTCGCGCACGCCGCGGTCGCCTGGTCTTTGATCGTGGCGTAGTTGAAACGCCAGCGTTTATGCCCGTTGGCACTTACGGCACCGTAAAAGGGATGACGCCGGAAGAAGTTGAAGCCACTGGCGCACAGATTATTCTCGGCAACACTTTCCACCTGTGGCTGCGTCCTGGCCAGGAAATCATGAAGCTGCATGGCGATTTGCATGATTTCATGCAGTGGAAAGGGCCGATCCTGACCGATTCCGGCGGCTTCCAGGTCTTCAGCCTGGGCGATATCCGCAAAATCACCGAGGCGGGCGTGCATTTCCGCAACCCGATCAACGGCGATCCGATTTTCCTCGATCCTGAAAAATCCATGGAGATTCAGTACGATCTCGGTTCCGACATCGTGATGATCTTCGACGAATGTACGCCGTACCCGGCGGACTGGGATTACGCTAAGCGCTCGATGGAAATGTCCCTGCGTTGGGCAAAACGCAGCCGCGATCGTTTTGACTCCCTGCAAAACAAAAATGCGCTGTTCGGCATTATTCAGGGCAGCGTTTACGAAGATTTACGCGATATCTCCGTCAAAGGTCTGGTGGAGATTGGCTTTGATGGCTACGCTGTCGGCGGTCTGGCTGTCGGGGAGCCAAAGGAAGACATGCATCGCATTCTGGAACATGTTTGTCCGCAAATCCCGGCAGACAAACCACGCTACCTGATGGGAGTGGGCAAACCGGAAGATCTGGTGGAAGGTGTGCGTCGCGGTATCGACATGTTCGACTGCGTCATGCCAACGCGTAACGCCCGTAACGGACACCTGTTTGTCACCGACGGCGTGGTAAAAATCCGTAACGCGAAACATAAGAGCGACACCAGCCCACTCGACGCTGAGTGCGATTGCTACACCTGTCGTCATTATTCACGCGCTTATTTGCATCATCTTGACCGTTGCAATGAAATTCTGGGCGCGCGTCTCAACACCATCCATAATCTTCGCTACTATCAGCGCTTAATGGCGGGTTTACGCAAGGCTATCGAAGAGGGTAAATTAGAGAGCTTTGTGACGGAGTTTTACCAACGTCAGGGTCGGGATGTCCCACCGTTGAACGTTGATTAATTTTAATAATGAGGGAAATTCAATGAGCTTTTTTATTTCT